>JAGCYU010000020.1 GCA_017960645.1 Alphaproteobacteria bacterium
CCGGGTGGCATGTTTGCTCGCTGTTTAGATCCCATAAGATCGGCAGAAAATTCTCCCGAAGATCGGCCTCGTAATTTAAATGCGGTATTGTATAACTTAACAGAAAGAAAAATACCAAATACTGTTGAACGTCCGTATATGGATAGTTTAGAAGAAGAAAGACGTGTCATTCAATTAACTTTGGCGGCCGGAGCAGATCCGAATTATACACCTAAACATCCTTATCATGATCAACCTTCTGTCTTTGACTCTTTTATGCGGCATCAAAAGTATCATGGAGCATTAGAGGTAGCCAAAACTGAAGGATTTGTAGGACCGGCAGGGCAGGTAACGTTTGAGATTTTAAAAGATGAATTAACATTTTACAGACGTTGGGGGCGTCCTTATCCCGGAGAAACAAAGGAAGAATCTGCACTGTATGCACAAAGATGTAAGGATGCAAAGGAATTGGTATATGTTCTGTTTGCTCAAGAAATATATCCTTATGATTCAAATGTTCGGAAATTCTTAGAACCGGTCTATCAAGAAGAGAAAACAAGAATGGGGACTGAGTGTCCGGCTTGGATGAAAGATCGCAAGGAAAAATCTGCACAACAACAAGTTACTTTTCCTGTAACAGAAGATGAATGTACAAATTTAGCAGACGAGCAGTTTGTAAGAGATATGCGGGCTGCTGGAGAATTCTGTCAAAAATTGAATAGAGCTTATACGATTAGTAGAAATCCTAATCCTAGACTTGTTTTTATATCAACGCCTTTGCGTCGCGATCCTAAACGGAGCAGACGGGTTCTGAAAACTGGACAAGTTCGTAATGCCGGCATAGCAAACCACAGGGGGCATCATGTTTCAAGATAATGCTTTGGTACCAACTGTTATTGAAACCACGGGGCGGGGTGAGCGTGCTTTTGATATTTATTCTCGTTTATTAAAAGAACGTATTGTTTTTTTAACTGGGGAAGTAAATGATGAAGTGGCAAGTTTGATTTGTGCCCAATTGTTATTCTTGGAAGCAGAAAATCCCGAAAAGGAAATTTCTTTTTATATCAATTCCCCTGGTGGTGTTGTGACAGCTGGGTTAGCTATTTTAGATACCATGAATTATATTAAATGTCCTGTGTCAACTGTGTGCATGGGGCAAGCTTGCAGTATGGGGTCTTTGTTGTTAACATGTGGTGAAAAAGGACGCCGTTTCGCTTTGCCAAATGCTCGTGTGATGATTCATCAACCTTCCGGAGGATTCCAAGGTCAGGCAACAGATATGGAAATTCATGTCAAGGAAATTTTGGCTATCAAAAAACGTTTAAATGAAATTTATGTGAAACAAACAGGTCAAACTTTAAAAACGATAGAAGAAGCCATGGAGCGTGACAATTTCATGACGGCAGACGAGGCTTTGAAGTTTGGTTTGATTGATCAAGTTATTGAAAAGAAAGATGCGTAAAATTGTTTTGCTGGGGGATTCTATTGCTCGGGGAGTAGTGCGGGATAATCGATCGGCAAAGTATTGCGTTTCATGCGCCAGTTTTGCCAAGAATTGTGAAAGATTAATGAATGTTCAAATGGACAATCAGGCGCGAATGGGTAGCACCGTTGTGCATGGGCTGGTTGCGGCACAACGCTTTACCTCCAAGATTACAGAAGCAGATGAAGTTTGGTTGTTATTTGGCGGAAATGATTCTAATATGAATCTGACAAATATAGATACTTTGCCTGAACCCGTATCATATCAACCAACGGTAACGTTACAAGAATTTCAACAAAAATATACTGAATTAATTCAGCAAGTTCAGAATTTAGGGGCCAACGTTATTTTGTTATCTCTACCTCCTTTCGCTTTGCGTAAATTTCTCGGAAATGTAAGACAATCTATCCATACACCAATGGGTAAATGTAAGTGGCAACAGTTTGTTCACAATCAACCTGAGATGCTGGCGAATTGGCATGAAATGTATAACTTGTCCGTTTTTAAGTTAGCCCATAAGCACCATGTGCCCATTATAGACATAACAACCCCATTTTTGAAAAAAGGGGATTGTGAATCCTATTTTTGTGACGATGGGATACATCCAAATATCCAAGGACATTTGCTAATAACAGACGCGATTATAAAAAATCGGCCAGAGCTTGTATCATTCAAACAAATACTATTGAATCACTATCAACAAAAATCCACAGAAATTACTAATTAACCCAGTAATGTAATAACATCCCCTGGAACGGGTTGCTCAAACAATTTTGCCGCAGAACCACCACGCAAACAAACTTCTGTAAAGCGTTTGCCATTCCATCCTGAAGAACCAGGCGCCAATATCAATTGTCCATCTGGTACTGCAAAAATGCCTTGGCCTTGAACAACTGGGAAGGTGATGTTTTTAATAACAATAGAGCGAATGTTGGCATCCATCGCAATAGTTGTTTTTAAATTGCCATAGCCATCAATACTGCAAATCGTATTTTTAGGGACAGCAGGAACATCTGTGATTTGGTCACCAAGCAATTCCCATGTGGATAAAGGTTCGTTGGCATGTTTGGCCAAGCTTGCTACACAAGGCGGAAAGACATCTCGCGATCTGAATTGAGAACCAGCATCAGCGCATTTTACGCGATAAATTGGGGCATTGATAAAAGCGAAAGTATATCCGCCAAAGACGCCGATAATTCGGACACCATTGGGCAGTTCGGTTACAGCCAAAAATTCACCAGCATTGTTTAACCTGGCATCTAATTTATCTTTGCGTGGTGCCGTATTGTGATAAACAATATGTTGTTTTCCTAAAGTAGAATTGTAGGCTAATTGTGCAACAGCAAAGCCTGTTTCTACTGTATTAAAAGGTCTGACAGATAAATTTTTCATCATTGGAAAATCCAAAGATTGTTTAGAAAATTCTTCGGCTAGTTTACGATTTACCTCAGAGAAAGCTAAATCATCAATTCCGGTTGTAGCACCATAATCTGCAATAAAATCAATGTAAAAAGTCATCTGTTTTCCTTTCGTATAGGCTGTGTATTCTAATCAAAAAAATTCCTTTTGTCAAGCAGATTTTGAACTTGCTTGTTTGTGTAAAATTGTATATAATCAGCCTCAGGGGGCACCATGGACTTAAAACTATTATCTAAACAAACATTAGGCCATTTTTGTGTTGATGCCGCATGCGCTGCGATTGTTATAAGCGGAACGGCACGTCTTGGTGATGCTTTAGCCTTTTTCATCTTATATAATTTTTTGGCTTTTTGTTTGCAACCTTTGGCCGGTGTTATTTTAGATAAAAGAAGTCACACAACCCCAAAGCAATATATTTTAATTTCATTTTTGTTGTTATTGATTGGTTTTATTCCAGAATTAAATTTATGGATGAGAGTGCTTTTGGTGGGGGTTGGCAATTGTTTGTTCCATGTGGGGGCTGGTACAGTTATCTTGACGGAATCTGGCAAAAAACTTGCCCCATTGGGTATTTTTGTATCCAGTGGTGCAGTAGGTTTAATGCTGGGAACTATGTTTGCATATGAATGGATTGTCCATTTATTATTAGTTATTGTACTTATTTGTTTGCTTGGAGCAAATTCACATTTGCCCACAAAAAAAGTATTACACTCAGTTCCGAAAATTCGTTGGCAGATTGCAGGATTGTTATGTGTATGCGTTACAATACGTTCTTTTATGGGGTTTATACCATTGACACATTTTATTAAAACTCCATGGATTATTGTAATGATAACAATGGGAGTATTTTTAGGAAAAAGTTTAGGTGGTATTTTTTGCGATTGGTTGGGTATTAAAAAAACAGTTATCTTTTCTACTGGAATAGTTATGTTGCTATTTTTATTTAGCTTCAACAATCCCTATTTGTGGTCCATAGTTCAAATGATTGTGAATTTATCTATGCCTATTACTTTGTACCTGATGTATCGCAGTATGCCAAAGTATCCAGCGTTTTCTTTTGGTTTAGCAGCGGCATGTTTAGTGATTGGATTGTTATTGACTTTACCAGTTAAAGGCCTTGGTTTATCCCCCAGTTGCCTTTTGTTCTTGTTTATGCTAAATTCATCTTTAATCTTGTTGGCAGAAAAGGAGCTCAAATGAAAAAAATGATGATAGGTGTATTGTTATTGATGTGCGCAACGCCAGTGTGGGCGGATATTTTGTTATCACCAGAGGAAGAGGTTGCTGCAAAACAACATATGGAGCAGGGGCAAAAAAATTGCCCATTGGATAAGCCTTTATTTGATGGAGAAAAATGTCATGCTTGTGGTGAGCCAGAAATGATTTGGTTAGGTCGCTATGGTCGGTGCTCAGAAATTTGTCCGAACCGAAAATCAACATATAGACATGGTCGTGTATGTGTTTTAAAGAACTCCTGAAACGAAGATAAGATGTTGGCCTATCTTACTGCCATGCTTATAACGGCTGTCACAGAAACCATAGTATTATGGGTGTGCAAGTATCGTAATTGGAAAGTGTTAGCCTATTTTTTTGTATTAAATTTAATTTCTAATTTTTTGATAAATTTTACATATCGCTATACCTATTATATGTTTCCTAAAATCATCTTAGTTCCTTTATTAGAATTGGGAGTATATGTGTTTGAGGTCTCCTTATTAGGTCTGATGACTGGGTATAATAAAAAATTATTTTGGTGCGTATTGTTATCTAATATTATTACGTACAGTATAGGTGTAATCTTATATGGATTTTAAAAAAAACGGAGCCTTTAGCAGGCCCCGCTTTCCTTTAGCGCAATTTAATATGAACATCACGCAATTGTTGTTCCGTTACCGGTGATGGTGCGTTCATCAAAAGGTCTCGGGCCTGTTGATTGAATGGGAATGCAATCACTTCACGGATATAGTCTTCATTTTCTAACATCATGACGATGCGGTCAAAACCAAAGGCTGCACCACCGTGTGGAGGCGCTCCATATTTGAAAGCATTGAGCATACCGCCGAATTTGTTTTCTACAACCTCGGGACCGTATCCTGCAATTTCAAATGCTTTGTACATAACATCCGGTCTGTGATTACGGATGGCGCCGGATAACATTTCCAATCCATTTCCGACCATATCAAATTGATAGGCCTTAATTTCAAGTGGATTTTGGTTGTTTAAAGCGTCTAATTCTCCCTGAGGCATTGTAAATGGGTTATGGCTGAACATAGGTTTGCCTGTGTCCGGATCCATTTCATAGAATGGAAAATCCATGACCCAACAGAATCGATAAGCATTCTTTTCAAACAGGTCTAATTCGCGACCTAAAAGGTTGCGTACTTTTCCGGCAAATAAGGCTGTTTCGCTTCCTTTGCCACACACAAAGAAAACGCTGTCGTCAATTTCTGTTCCTGTCAGTTCAAATAATTTTGTTAATCTGGCCTCGTCCAATTTTTTTGCAATAGGACCTTTATTTCCTTCGGCAGTACGGACAATATAGCCTAATCCTCCCATATTATTTTCAACTGCAAAAGCATTCAGTTTATCAAACCAACTGCGTGGTTTGTCGGCTGATTTTGGAGCGCGAATAGCCCGTACAAAACCACCTTCTGCCACAGTGTTGGCAAAAATGCCAAAGTCTGAACCGACAAAAACCTCAGAGACATCAACAATCTTTAACGGGTTGCGCAAATCCGGTTTGTCCGTTCCATACGTTAACATTGCCTCATCAAATGGAATACGAGCAAATGGTGCCTCAGAGCAAGTTGCATTTGGAGCAAACTTTTTAAAGATGGAAGTAATCAGTTTTTCTCCAACTTCTAAAATTTCATCTTGTGTGACGAAAGACATTTCCCAGTCAATCTGATAAAATTCACCAGGAGAACGATCGGCGCGAGAATCTTCATCTCGGAAACAAGGTGCTAATTGAAAATAACGATCAAATCCTGCTACCATCAGCAATTGTTTAAATTGTTGTGGAGATTGGGGCAGGGCATAAAATTCACCTTTGTGAATACGACTTGGTACCAAATAGTCGCGGGCTCCTTCTGGACTAGAAGAAGTCAAAATTGGTGTTTGGAATTCTGTAAATCCCATATCCCACATTTGATCACGTACGAATTTATTTAAATGGTTACGCAACAAAATATTTGCATGTAATTTTTCGCGGCGTAAATCCAAAAAACGATAGGTTAAGCGTTGTTCTTCGGATAGATCTTCTGTATTGGCTGTGATAGAGAAAGGCAATACTTGTGATTCTCCCAAGATATCTAATTTTGTTACAGCTACTTCTACTTCACCTGTTGGCATTTTAGGATTGATAGTTGCTGTATCGCGCAAAACGACCTTCCCTTCCACGCGAATGACTGTTTCTAAACGGACTTTTTCCAAAGCCTCAAAGCAAGGATTTCCTGTATCGGCGACGCATTGAGTAATCCCATCATTGTCACGCAAGTCAATGAAAACCAAGTTTCCATGGTCACGCTTTGTTTGTACCCAACCGGATAAAGTGACTTCACTGCCTGCATCAGATGAACGCAGTTCGCCGCATAATTTAGTTCTGTAAGTTTGCATAATTTTTTCCTTTAATGTTTGTTAAGTGTAAGGGCGGATTTCGTCCGCTGTGCCACCTTACTTTAGGGTCCAAATGAACCCCCTTAAACACGCTGTAACGGGCGCGCCCGAAAGGTTCTAATAAGCCGAAGGGCTGTTCTTCCTTTATGCTCCCCTGTGTCGGCAGGATCAAAGCAAAATCCATTATAGCAAAAATCCACCCAAAAGGCAAGAAAAATTTATCACATCCCATCTGGGGGAAAAGGTTCGTGACCACAGGGGGCAAATTCATTCCCAATAAAAATCCCCTCAAAACTTGAGGGGGAGTTTTTAGCTATTTTTTACGACAAAAATGGTACCCGGTGGTAGTGTCTAATCCAACTTGGTGTGTGTCCCCGCACTTACTCGTACATGTTGTTGTGTCAACTGGGTTACCACCGTTTGCGTCCAGTACCCTATAGGACGCCTTAGCTGTATTTTTGGTAGTGTTGTTGCAGTCAATACAACTGCCTACATAATTTCTGAAACGTTGAGCATCGCACTTTTCTGGAACACAGTAGCTTCCTTCTTTGTGGCGTCGTGTCAGTGTTAATGTGTTACAGCTATTGCATTGCTTAGTAGTAGTCGATGATTCCGCTACATGGGAGTCACAATCTTTACAGGCATCTGTTGTTGAGGTTGTCTTCACATATTCATTTTGACCACATAATTTACACGTGTTGTCCTCTTGTATCCACGCACGATGAAAGCATTTGTTACACTCATCGCGAGTAGCTGTTATGTCTGCGCTCTCATCACAATTGTAAGACTTGTTATCCACACCCTGGAAAGTCAACATGCATATTCTGTTTTGACAAGTACCCTGTCCGCCGTTACAGCTGGCACCTTCTGCTTCATTTGCTTTACAGCAGACAACACCAGGCATTTCGCTTTGATTTCTACAGTTGGGATCATCCGAACAGCATTTTCGTGTGGAACCATTGCACATCGTTACAGTTTTGACACCGGCCGTACAAGCTTGTTCATATGCTCCTTTTGCCAAGTCTTCGTTGTAAATCAAGACATAGTCCCAAGTATCATTTTCGTCTGTTGGTTCAACACAGTCCGTGATGGCTACATCAACCCTAACGCCTTCGCTATATTCTGCTATCGCACGCAGAAGGGAGTTGTTTTGTTGGGTTGATGCCAGTAAATTTTGACAAACTTTATATGGAATGCCAGTTACTACTAAACCAAACTGCCCAATATAAGCATCTGTCTCGATGCCTACAAATTTCATACCACCAGAAATCACATTATTGCCAAATTCACTCAAGGAGTCGGCGGAGACTTCATGTCCCTGATTTAACTGAGAGGCAATGGCTACAGCTCTTTTTTCGGCTTCGCTGAGGAGAGTATTCGTGCGTATTGAAACCATCGCCATCCGGTATGCAGCAAACGATCCAATGGATAAAATCCCCATAATAGCCAAGACTGCGGTCATTTCAAGTATGCTACGCCCAGATTCATTTTTATATTTCATTGTTTCCTCCTTGCAATAAAACGGTTATTCAATAGCTATACAATCGCATTGTATGAGAAAAAAATATAAAATGCAAGCAAAAAAAACATATAAATAAAATAAATTTTGATTTATTTGTAACTATATGAAATTAAAATATTTTTTTGTATTATATCCTAAATTAGAGGTTTTATGATTTTATGTTGACATCATTTTGTGCTTTGTTTATGCTTGCAAGCAACAAAAGGAGAAACTTAAATGTTTTGTGTGATTAAATATGGGCTTGAAGCCTCATTCGGCATCAGCATGTTGATTTGGAGTGTTGCGTATTCTATGGTGCCACCTATGATTGATGCTGTCCCGAATTGTCAATGGACAGGGCGTGCGAAGTTGCTGGTTGATTTTTCATCGCTTGTGATGCAATACCCTGTATGGCCATTAATTTTTCCATTTATCGTTGTTTGTTGTGGCTTGTTGTTGGTTCAATATAAAAACAGAATAGGGCAGGTCACGGCTATGAAACTAGCTAAAGCCGTGAATGTGCTGGCTGCATTAACGCTAACCGCTATTATTTGTTGGACAATCCTTGCTACTTTTGAAATGCAAGAACAAATGATTGCCAATATGGGATTAGATCAACCATTGCAGGTAAGTGAAAATTAGTTATTCTATTATTTTAAATTTTCAGGCACGTTATCTACATTAATTGGTCCGCACACAACCCCTGCAGAGCGTGTTCTGGCGGTGACTTCCGGTGGTACCTTGACCACGTATGCCCATGCTTTCGGATCAACGTAATAGGCTTTGCCGGAATCTGTAGTTTCTAACCAAAAATGAGGCGCCTGTTGTTTGGATCCTATTGTTTCTTCCAGTGCAATCCTTAAAGGAGAGGGACACGCTTGCCATTGTTCAACTTGGTCGCCACAGATTTGTTTGCGTGTTGGTAAATCTACTTTGCCATAGCGCATGCAAAAGTTGCGGGCACTCCACCAATCCATATAATTTTTGGGGCCCATCCAATACCCCGCAGATTGACCGTCCACCATAACTTCGTTACCCACGATGCCACCAACATCTTGTGGTGTCACGCATGTGCCAACAATGGGTGAAATTTGGCTGTCTGCGCCGGTTACGTGGGCATCCATATAGCAAAAACGATCCTCGGGGCAGTCTTCATTTTTTGTACACCGTTGACCACAGGCCGCTTTGCCATCTTGCTTGTGTTGTAAATCTGCATAACCCATGTTGTAATGTTGTCCGGCACCGCAGGCAATGCATTCCCCAAAACCATTAACGGAAGTTCCTGCTGGGCAACATTGATACCCATTAAAACCAGACCAGTTGTTGCTGTCAGCTCTGTATCCTCGGCAACAATTTTGAACGCCAAAAATGGATTTAACATCCCCGGCATCACAATAAAATGTTTCTTCCTTGGATCTGACAATAGAGCAAGCTGTAGCCGCTAAGGCAAGAAGTGCAAAATAAAAATAACAAGTCCGATTACGCATATTTTCCCCTTTCATTCACAATGTACTTTAGGTTATACAAAAAAATGAGAGGTTAGACAAGAGTTTTTTTATGAAAAGAGTTTGAAAAGAAAAAACGCCAGAGAAAATTTCCCAAGTATGGCTCAGGCTTGGTATGATATATGAATTTTTATTCTTTTAGTAAGACAAACTCACCATCTTTATACTGAACTAAGACAAACGGATACAGGCTATGACCCTCTCCTGGGAAGATAACTTCTCCGGAAATTCCGTTCCATTTTCCCATCTTGGTATATGTTTCTTGACTAAATGGTAAGTCGTTTTTCAATGTGTATTGAATTAAATCCAAAGTATCCCAAATCTGAATGGGCAAAATATATGGCCTCAATCCTTTGTTTTCAAGGTTACTTTTAATTTGTTGTTGTTTGGGGGCTAACGTAGCATTGGTATCTGTTATCGTTGTAACTGTGATAACATCATTTGCTGCATCACCTAAAATTTTCGGCACATGAGGATTTGAGAACGCATAATCGGCAATAATTGTTCCCTTATATCCTTGTTCTCTTAACGATTTTATAATGTTGGTGTATCCAACTGTGGGTATTCCAAGGACACAAATAACATCTGGATTGTTTTCTACTAATTTTAATGCCTCTATGCGAGTATCCATGGCTTTTTGAGGTAGGGGAATGATAGCACTAATTTCTTGGTTTGGACGGATGTTGCGTTGCAAGTATTTAACCTCTAATAAACCAAATTCATTTTCAATATAGACAATGGCAATTTTCTGAAAAGCTGAAGTAACCAAATATTTTTTGATGGGTTGCATTACTTCTTCCAATTCTCCTGTCAGCAACTGATAATTATGATTTTTTCCTTCAATTTCTGTTACATAATTACCAAAAACAAAAGCATCTTTTGAAATTCCAGACAAAATAGCAGAAGTCATTGCTGTTGCTAAAGAAATCACAATGGGTTTTTGTTCATTCACGGTTTTGGCTAATAGGGCTGTTAGAGCTACACTTGGTTGGGACTGGTTATCCACAAAAACAATATCAAAATCAGGATGGTTTGTTTCCATATAGATATCCATCGTCTTTTTGGCTTGCTCTCCCACTGCTGTGCTAATACCACTTAATGGTAATACGGCATAAACTTTCTGTTTACCAGTTGTAGCTTGTTTTTCGGATTGGTGTGCATTGTATCCAATAATCCCAAAGATGCAAGCAATTGCTACCACCCAACCGACAATATTTGCCCAATTTACTTTTTTCATCATGAATTCCTCTCATCAGAAATACTAAAACTATTCTATATAAAAAAGAAAATGCAGTCAATTCTTTTTTTGAAATTGAACTTGAAGGTTTGCAATAGAGCTACAAAAAAAACGCCAATGGCTGGCGTTTAACATTTAATGGCGACCCCAGGGGGATTCGGACCCCCGTTACCGCCGTGAAAGGGCGATGTCCTAGGCCTCTAGACGATGGGGTCATCGTTTCAAGATACGATTTATTATACATGAAAAATAATTTTTTGCAAGTATTTTTTTATGTGTGGTACGATTTTTTGAAAATATGCTTGACTATTGTGTACAAAACAAAGTACACTAATCTATAGGGGGAAGGACATGGATCAAAACGATCTAGATTTATCTGTCACAGTACGTGCTTTGATGAGCGCTTTGCGTGATGTCATGGCCAAAGAAATGGTTGCCCCAAAGCGATTAGAAAAAATCTTGACGCTTGTGTGCGAAAAATTGCATGTGGATACCTGCGCTTTTTACATGATGCGACCCGGAGATGTGTTGGAATTATATCTGACAGTCGGACAAGAAGTCGCGTTGCCCCCTTTTGTGCGTTTAGGTGAAGGGAATATTGGCACGGCTATGTTGACGCAGGAATCTGTGCTTGTGGCACATAAAACAGGCAAAGTAAAAGCAGAATCCTATGTTCCTTTGATTAAAGGAAATCGTCAAGTGGGTGTGTTGGCTTTGATGCGGAAAAAGGCTGTCCCGTTTGCAGATTTGACTGTTGATGCTGTGGAAAATGTTGCCATGGTGTTATCCGAATTTTTAACAGATGTTACTTTGGATAAAAACAGTAAAACTTTAGATATTGTTGCAGGTCCCAGGGTTTTGGAAGGTACCGGTTTGGTGGCCGGGGTTGCTTTGGGGTATCCTTTGTTGCACCATAGGACAGAGCAGGTGGAGCACATTTTGTCTTCCAATCCTGAACGAGAACAAAAACGGTTGCAAGTTGCTTTGAATCGTGTACAGCAAATGATCGCGCGACATTTAAAGAAAGCTTCAAATACGCAAGAACAAAAAGATATTTTTGAAACATATGCGTTATTTTTAAAAGACAAAGGATGGCAAGAAAAAGTGACCGCAGCGGTGGCAACCGGCTTAACGGCCGAAGCCGCTGTGCAAAAAATTGGGGATGAAACCGTTGATCGTATGTCTAGTGTGAATGACCCCTATTTGCGTGAACGTGTGCATGATTTTCGTGATTTAACGGCCAGATTGATGCGGACTTTGATGCGTGGCAAAAAAGCCCATCGTTTGACGGAAAACACAATTTTGGTTGCAGATAGTTTGGGTGCCGCAGAGTTGATGGACTATGACTTAAAATATGTCAAAGGCTTGATTTTAGAGGAAGGTTCTCAAACAATGCATGTTGTTATTGTTGCCAGGGCCTATCGGATTCCTTTTATTTGTGGTATTAAAAATGCAACAAGGTTGTTGGATGAAAGGTCTTTGCTGGCGATGGATGCAACAACCGGGACTGTTTATATTAAACCATCCGATGAGATTTTGGAAAATTTAAAAAACAGGCAACGTCTTTTGCGTCGTCAGCAATTGATTCATGCTAAAGAAAAAGATAAACCTGCTGTCACAAAAGATGGCGTTACTGTCAGTTTAAATCTTAACCTGGGTATGATGAAGGAGGGAGTTTTAACAGATCGCCCTTATTTCGATGGGGTTGGTTTATATCGTACAGAACTCTTATTTATGACGGCAAAGGAGTTGCCGAATGCAAAGGTGCAAACAGAGGCTTATCGTCGCGCATTGGTAATGGCTAAGGGAAAGCCGGTTGTGTTTAGAACACTAGATATTGGGTCGGATAAGGTGTTGCCCTATTTACAAAAAACTGGGGAAGAAAATCCTGCGTTGGGATGGCGTTCTATTCGCATGACTTTAGACAGGCGCGCTTTATTACGGACACAATTAAAGGCTTTGATTCGTGGGACTGCCGGGCAAAAATTAAATGTCATGTTTCCTATGGTGACGGATGTTGCCGAATTTTTAGAAGCTAAAAAAACTTTGCAGATTGAATTGGCAAATGCCAAGCGCAGAAGGGAAAAGTTGCCAACAGAAGTGCGTGTTGGAACGATGTTGGAGGTGCCGGCACTATTCTTTGAGTTGGATAATCTGTTGCAAGTTGTTGATTTTATTTCTATCGGAACAAATGACTTAGCTCAATTTATTTTTGCGGCAGATCGCTCAAATGCTTTGATTTGGAATAGGTACGATTCGTTATCTCCCGCATTTTTAAAACTATTATTGCAGATTAAACAAAAATGTGATGAGCATCATGTGCCGTGCAGTATTTGTGGTGAGATGGCGTCTAAACCATTAGAAGCATTAACTTTGGTTGGCTTAGGTTTTACTTCATTATCTATGAGTCCTGAAGCAATAGGTGTGGTTAAGTCTGCTATTCGTTCTTTAACCTATAAAACATTTAGCGCATATGTAAAAGCACAATTAGAAAGTGCTCAGCCATCTTTGCGTGGTAGACTGTTTTCGTATTTGCAAGATCATGGGGCTAAAATCATATGAAAAAACGTTTGTTCTTATGGTTTTTATTTCTTACTTTGCTTGCTTTATTAGTCTTTATTGCGGCATTGTTTCTGACGCCTTCTTTTACGCACACATGTTCTGATAATCTTTTTGGGTGTTTGGATTGGGCTTATGATTTTCCTTTGCCACAAAGATTGTGGTACTTGTTACAATGCGCGTGGCGTAATATCATTTGTGTTTTAGGAGGATTATTTTTGTGAGTGTTTTGTTGGCGGATATAGGCGGTACACATGCGCGCTTTGCTATTTTAAAGTCTGGCAGGTTGTCAGATATTTACAGATATCGTTGTTCTGATTTGAAATCGGCTTATATGGCTATCCGATCGTTTCTGTTGATGCAAACTGTTAAACCAAAATATGCCGTGATTGCAATGGCAGGAGTGGTTATGAATGGGCAGGGTAAATGGACGAATTTGCCGTGGTCCCTAAGTGAAAAGAGGTTGAAAGAAGAATTTGGTTTTTACTCTGTAATGTTAGTTAATGATTTAATTCCTCAAGGAGTAGGGATTGCTTGTTTAAAAGCATCGGATATTGTTGCTTTAAATAAAGCTAAACCTCAAAAAAAATCATTAAAGGTTTTGATGAGTTTAGGAACAGGTTTGGGGGCATGTATTATTGGGCCAGATGCTGTTTATCCAACAGAATATGGGCAAACAATGTTAAGTGATGGTTCAGTTTTAGAAAAATCGTTGTCTGCTTATGGTTTAAAATCGGTATATGAAAAACATGCTGGTAAAGCTTTATCTGCAAGTACCATTGAACGACATTTAAGACAGGGACAAGAACATGCTGTTAAGGCATATGAACATTTTTATGGACTTTTAGCTCAAACAGCGCAAAATATGGCTTTGTCGGTTCAGCCTATGGGTGGGCTTTATCTGGCAGGAGGGATGTTATCTATACAGGATTTAAAGAAAAGTGACTTTGCCGCGAAGTTTATAAATCACCCAACTATGCACACTTTATTGAAAAATGTGCCCGTGTATTTAATAGTTAACAAAGATCTTGCGTTTATCGGGCTTAGTAAGTTAGCGAAAAAATCTTGTTGGACATAGCCAAAAAACCATTACGACGGGACGGAGATAGGTGGTCTTCCAATCCTAGTTTTTTAAAAACTGCCATCATATCTAAAGATTGAATTTCTTTGCTTGTTTTGCCATTAACAAAAGTAAGTAAAATGGCTTCCAATCCTCGCACGATGTGAGAATCACTGGTGGCATTAAAATAGTGTTTGTCCCCTTCTATGCGATGGGTAATCCATACTTGGGCTTGACAACCTAAAACTTGGTTGGCATCAGTTTTATCTGCTTCTGGAAAGTCACGTAGTTTCTCTCCTAGTTCAATCAAATAACGATATTTATCTTCCCAATTGATTAAATAAGAAAAACTGTCCATTAACTCTTGTGGTGTCATTTTGGGCTCCTTCCATAAAAAATACTAGTATTTTATCTTTCTTTATGATATAATAAATCAAATGAAATGGGAAATCAAGCAATTTAATGAAGTTTCTAGCACAAATACGTTAGCACGTGATATGAACGTCGGGACGATTGTTATGGCTGAAACACAAACGGCGGGCAGGGGGCGCTATGGCCGCGTATGGCAAAGCCCTAAGGGAAATTTGTATGCTTCGTTTGTTTTTCCCAATAGTGAGAATTTAAAAAAGTACTTATCTTTTGTAACCGGTTTGGCTTTGGCGGAGAGCTTGCCAGAGTTTGATGTCCGCTTGAAATGGCCAAATGATGTGCTTTTGGATGGTAAAAAATTGGCAGGCATTTTACTGGAAGCAACTGAGAATAAAATTATAGTCGGAATAGGGGTTAATTTGGTGTCTTCCCCAAACAAAAATATGCTGTATCCTACGATAAATTTGGGAGGCAAATTAAGTCCTATTGCATTGGTTAAACGCTTGATGATTCAATATGAGGCTGTTTTAAAGGTCTTAGACACAAAGGGTTTTAATAAAATTAAACAACGGTGGTTGGATTTAGCTGAAAATTTAGGAGAAACAATTTCTGTTCATTTGCCAAACCAAGAAATTGAGGGTGTTTTTAAAGGTATCAATGACCAAGGAGCTTTAATTTTGAAAACCACAAACGGCGTTTTAAATGTGATGGCAGGAGATGTATTTTTAATTTAATTGTATAAAATAAGGATTTGAAATGATTGATGAAAATAAGAATAAAATAGTAATATCCGATGATCAGTTTGTGTTTATCCCGTTGGGGGGAGCCACAGGAATCGGTATGAACTTTTTTGCCTATGGTTATAAAGGAAAATGGTTGATTATTGATTGTGGTTTGGGTTTTCCCGGGGAAAATTTGCCTGGTGTAGAATGTTTGTTGCCAGATCCAAGTTTTTTGGCAGAACGCAAGAAAGATATTGTTGGTTTGGTGATTACGCATGCTCATGAAGATCATATTGGCGCGATTGGTTATTTATGGCACGATTTACAATGTTCTATTTATTGCACGCCTTTTGCTAATGAGCTTGTGGAATCAAAATTGAATGAAATGGGTTTGTTAGGTCGTGCCGATACGTGCTTGGTTAAAAAAGGTGATGTTATTAATTTAGGTCCTTTTGAAATTGAATTTATTTCAATGAACCATTCTTTGCCAGAGCCAAATGCATTGGCTATTAGAACAGCAGAAGGTGTTGTTATTCACACAGGAGATTGGCGTTTAGACTTAGATCCTATTTTAGGACAAGCTCCAGATACTGAGGCTTTAAAGGCTTTAGGGGATAAGGGCGTATTGGCTCTTGTTTGTGATTCAACAAATGCATCTGGAGAAAAATCTAAGGCGACAGAAGCCGATGTACGTGATACATTGGTGCGTTTGGTCAAACAATTTCCGGATGTGCATATTGCAATAGGATGTTTTGCTTCAAATGTGGCACGTATGGAAAGTATTGTTTATGCTGCCCAAGAAGTCGGACGTGAGGTGTGCTTGTTGGGTCGCAGTTTATGGCGTATTGATGCCGCGGCGCGTGCTACGGGTTATTTTAATGATATGCCAGAGTTTTTATCTGAAGATGAAGCATTGGATAAACCTAGAGGAAGTGTTTTATTTATTTGTACAGGGTCCCAGGGGGAGCCTTATTCTGCCTTAAATAATTTAGCCGCTACAACGCCTAACAAAGGGAGCGTTTATTTTGGTGCTGATGATGTTGTGATTTTTTCTTCACGTGTTATTCCCGGTAATGAAAAAGCAATCAGCTTGTTGCAAAAGCGTTTATCCAGCAAAGGCATTAAAATTATCACAGATAAAGATGATTTGGTTCATGTTTCTGGGCATTATGCCGGTGATGATTTGGAAAAAATGTACCAGCTAGTGCGACCAAAGATTGCTTTGCCTGTCCATGGTGAAACGTTGGAGTTAACCTATCACAGTAAGGTGGCTCGTAAATGTGGTGTTCCTTTTGTCTTTTGTTTAGAGGATGGTGAAGTTTTAGCTTTGAATGGCGAAGAGCCGGAAGTTTTAGGAGAAGTTCCTGCTGGCATTTTGGCTGTAGACGGAAAACAAATTATTCCATTAAATGCAGAAGTAATCAAAAAACGCCGTAAGATGATGGATGAGGGGAGCGCTGTTTTAACTCTGGTCCTAAATAAAGAGGGGCAGGTGTTGGGACAGCCTCAATTATCTACTTTTGGACTGTTAGCTTCTGATAGTGCAGATAATGATGAAATTTTGGCGCGAATTACCCAGGCGATGGCATCTATTCCTCCAGAAAAATTATCAGATGATTTGTTTATCAATGAAACAATGCGTCATACTATTCGTCAATTTTTAAGCGAAAAGTATGGCAAAAAACCCTTGATGGACATTCATTTAATACGAATTTAGTTTTTTATCTGTCATCATTTTCGTTTTGTGGCGAGGGAAGAGTAAGGGTGTTTTGTAAGTGCTCTTGAAGTTCTTCCAAACATACTGTAGCTGTTCCAGATTTTGCAACAACCATTCCTGAGGCAATGTTTGCTAATTGAATGGCTTGTTTTAATGGGGTATTTGTCGCTAGGGCAGCTCCAAGTGTCGCTAGTGAAGTGTCTCCAGCTCCAGAAACATCAAATACCTCATGAGCGGCTGTGGGAATGTATAAAAGCCCCTGTTCTGTAACGGTTAACATGCCTTTATGTCCTAAAGTAACAACAATATTTTGTGCATGATGTTTTTGACGTAATGCACTGGCAGTTAAATAAATTTCTTTTAATCCTTCATCTGTTTCAGCAGATAAAGAAACATGAGAGACTTCAGATAGTTCTTTTAAATTAGGCTTAATTAAAGTTGCCCCTGTATATTTATGATAGTTTACACCTTTAGGGTCAACTAGAACAGGTTTTTTATGCTGAATAGCTGTTTGGATGATATATTGTGTAAAATCTGGAGTCAATAAACCTTTATTATAGTCTGAAATTAACACGACATCATATTGAGGAATTAAGGTGTCTAATTGATGATTTAGTTTTGCTAGTTCCAAAGGTTTTAACTCTACTTTATCTTCTCTGTCTTCCCGTAACAGATGGGTGTTTCCAGTTAAGTGGCGTGTTTTAGTTGTTGTGTGAATATTTGTTTGATGGCAAAAAGTTTGGATATTTTTCATAACTAAAAGACCACGGATTTCGCACGCTTCATTATCATTTCCCATAACACTTAATACAGCTGTTTTACAACCCAGCGCACTTGCGTTAGCAGCTACGTTACCAACACCGCCAAGCATGGTTCTTTCATGTGTAATTTTTAATACAGGAACAGGTGCTTCCGGGGATATGCGTGTGACTTCTCCATAGCGGAATCTGTCCAACATAATGTCGCCAATACACAAAACAGAACAAGATGGAAATTTTTGACTTATTTCTAATAACGTACTCATATGATAGCCTTTTAATAATGAAAGTATGTTAACAGATAAATGAATAAAAGTCAAGTTTTATAAGTAATTTCAGTATAAAATAAAAACAGGCTGGAAAACCAACCTGTTTTCGCTGAAATATGTCCAAATCTTACCGCTTGCTAAATTGAAAGCGCTTACGAGCTTTGGATAAACCTGGTTTTTTACGTTCAACCACACGGCTGTCACGTGTTAAGAATCCAGCTTTCTTTAAAGCAGAGTGTAACTCTGGTTCAAACAAGTCTAATGCTCGGCTGATTCCATGGCGCAAAGCATAAGCTTGACCAGATAACCCACCTCCGGTTGCTGTACACATGACATCAAATTGACCTTCACGGTTTGTGATTGCAAAGGGCTGATTGATAATCATTTGTAACACAGGGCGAGGGAAGTAATCTTTCAGATCGCGATCATTGACTGTGATTTTCCCTTTGCCGAGTTTTAAATAAACACGAGCAATAGCGTCTTTTTTCTTTCCAACGGCTTGGCTGCGACCAAACTTGTCTTTTTTAGGTTGACGAGGTTCATTTGCCTTTGGCGCTTCTGTAGTTTTTGCTGGAGCAACAGGCGCTTCTAGCCCTGCTTCTTCAACGACAACAGCTTTTAATTCATCCAAGGACTTTGCCTTTTTTGTAACTTTTTTTTCAACCACAGGAGCCTTGGTTGTGGCTTTTTTTGTTGTCTTTTTTGTTATTGTTTTCTTTGTTGTTTCTTTTTTCGCGACCATTATGCACCTCTCTTATTTTTTGGGTTTTTGCCAGCAATATCTAATGTAATAGGCTGTTGCGCTGCATGTGGATGTTCAGCCCCAGCAAAAACGTGTAATTTTTTCATCTGTTTTGCACCCAGAGAGTTTCTGGTCAACATGGTTTTAACGGCTTGAATTAAAACACGATCAGGATGATTTCTTAATTGCTCTGGTAAAGTAACGGTCTTTAAGCCGCCAATATATCCAGTATGGCGATAGTATTCTTTCTGAGCCATTTTACGACCAGTAACAGCAATTTTTTCAGCATTAATGACAATCACGTGATCGCCACAATCTTGGTTTGGAGAAAAGCAAGGTTTGTTTTTACCACGTAAAATAGTGGCAATCTGGCTTGCTAAACGTCCTAATATAACCCCATCAGCATCAATCAAATACCATTTGATATCAGCATCTGCAGGTTTAACGGTTTTGGTTGTTTTTGTAATCATTTATTTTTCCTTTTTTGTTTGAACGCATAAATTATAACGCTAAAAATCCCATTTGTCAAGCACTTTTTTATATGGCAACATATTACCTCATTAGAAAGTCCTTGCTTTATAACGATATGAAGTATTATAAATTAAACGTTAATAGATTATAGACTTACGATGGTGCGCCTTTAACGCAATATTCCTTTCCATTTCTTGTTTCTATATGGCGTTTGTTTGATGTTTGATTACAGCTGAGACAAATATCTTCTGCATCCTGAGTATCAGCTATTTCCTTCCCACCACTTTGGCTATTAATAATGTCCAGTTATAATTTATATTTTGGAAGTATCCAAGAGCGCCATTCCAAACGCATCTATTTTTTCCATCAGATAATGCATTTGGCATCCAAGTTCTTTGATTTCCACAAGTTGTGCACATGTCTTCTGTTGTTATTTCTGCATATACAGTATTGCAGAGGGCACATTGACCAACTGCAACGGAAGAGTACTGAGTCACCCCTGTGACAAGGAAGGATGTTCCCACAGGGCATGTTGACATGGTACATTGATTATTGTCCATAACACGATTGGTACAGGAACCACAGCTGGTAGCATTAACAGCTTCCGGTGTAT
The DNA here is from genome assembly GCA_017960645.1 of Alphaproteobacteria bacterium. Classification (GTDB taxonomy): domain Bacteria; phylum Pseudomonadota; class Alphaproteobacteria; order CAAHEQ01; family UBA3637; genus UBA3637. The sequence goes on from JAGCYU010000020.1 coordinate 20,020, forward strand.
TACATGACACACAATTTCCATCATCATCTTTAAAGTAATCGCTCAGGCAGATTAGGTCACAATATTGATTGTCCACGAATTCTCGAGTTTCAGAACAAGAGCTAGTGCAGTTTGATTGTGTTGATTGATGGCGTGCTAAATCCGAGCATGGAACACATTGATAGATGATATCCAGGAATTGATTTTCTCCGCACCTTTTGGAAACACAATATCCTTCGCTGCACATTTGAGCAGATGTACAATTATCATTCGTAGTGCAAGTGTTTTTCAGAAGAATTATTCACAATTTTGTCTTCACATAAAGTATAACTTGCAGCGCTACCACCTAAAGTTCCTGCATTTGAATAAATTCCTGGTGGGCGATCTTGATTTTCTGTCTTAATAAAGTAAAGTCTGTTTAGCAGAGCCGAAGAATGTTTTGAATGTGTCCAATAAATGTTACTTGGTGCATCAATATCTTTCAAAATATGATATAGAGGACAGGTATCTTGCATTGCATCGCAACTTACGGTATTTGAAATTCCCAATGATTCATAAGTTGCTAATTGTTTGCCATGTGCCAAACAAAAATTTTCGGCGCTCCAATATGACGTTTTAGGTCCAATGTAAAAATTTTTACCATTAAATTGAAACTGATAGGTAAAGTCAGTGAGTTTTTGGCATTTTGTTGTGTTATTTAGTGTAACTGGATAACCCTTTGTATACGCAATATTGCAATAGCATTGTCCCGCACCTTCGCTACATTTGCCCGATTCGTCGCAATCCTCATTGACAGAACAAGAAAGTCCACTAGTATCAACACATTCTAGTTGATTTGAGGATACAGATCCACAAACTTGATTGTTGGAACAACATGTGTTTTTGCAAGCCTCACGTTCATCTGAACATTGGCAAAAACCTTCGATGCAGGTTGATCCGGCGGGACATTTTGATTGATCATTAACACAATGACCATTTTCACATACTTGACAACCCCCGCATTGAGATGTTGCTGTGCAAGCGCGGGGATAAGTTGCATTGATTAAGCTCGTCCCGGCATTTGGATCTAAAATGGCCTTTTTAGGGAAATAAAGTGTTAATACAATGCCATTTAAATTATATTTGCATGCTTCCCCGGAGACTGAAGTTGGGATGTCATTAACCGCAATGGCTGTTGGCATAACTGGTAAATTTAATTCATTTAAAAGTCTTTGGCATAAAGCAGTGGATAAGGTTTTAGCTTTATTGCCTTCAAACGAACCGATGGTAATCCAATAAAAGTCAGATTTTGCTCCCGCCGTAGTTGTTCCATTTTCTACGTGAAAAGGATATTTATATGGGCCCATATAGGTTAAAGATTTTGTTGAATCCCCAGATCCTTGTATTTCGTGTATGCGCTGCGTTTGATGGGTAGCAATGGCTTTTTGTAAAGCACTGGCAACAACCCGTTCATGTATGGCACGAAAGCCTCCAACACCCAAAACAACGATGACGGAAATAACTAACAAAACTGTTAACATTTCCGTGACAGTACGACCTAATTCTGTTCTTTGCGGATAATCCATAGAATCCCCCTTTGTTCAAACTTGTAGCAATTTTATCTACCCTTGTCAATGAAAATTTTTTGTTTTCAATAAAAAGAATTACTTTTTTATGAAAAAAAGACTTGCATTTTTTTGAACACTTTGTTATAATAACTTCCATTCGGGGCGTAGCTCAGCCTGGTAGAGTACTTGCTTTGGGAGCAAGGTGCCGTTGGTTCGAATCCAATCGCCCCGACCATTTATAAAGATGCCGTCCGTTTGGGCGGTTTTTTTGTTAAGAATATGGATGGGGCAAATAAAACTGTCTAGCTCATTGAATAAGAAACGAACAGTTTTTTGCCTGAGATTATTTTTCTTCACAAAAAGGCAAAATAGCAAGTGTATTCCCCGAATAGGCTCTGGTTGTGGCAGCACTCCCAGCGCCCTTACTTAGACGGCCATTTGAAAGATTTATATGTAAATTATGGCTATCATCCCATCCCATGCTACTCATAGCCCAAATATTGCCAGCAACTTTTGTTAAATTTGGACATTCTCCATCAGCCTGGTTGGAGCTAATTGCTTGTGTTCCCGGACACATATGCTCAAAAGATGCCAACTGTCCCCCGATAGCTTCACACCAAGTGAAGGCGGACCACCAGTTCATCTTCTTGCCTCCCATACAAAACCTTTTACCATTGCAGTTGTTGGTCAGGTTTGTGTCGTTGGGGTCGTTGCAATAACCGCCTTTGTCCGCACCGTATTTATTTGCGGTAATGATTGTGCCACCATAGGTCGTACAGTTCGACCAAAAATCGGCTTGAGCCGTTGTTGCCAAAACCAATGCTGTTAATAATAAATACTTTTTCATTTTCTTTCCCCCTTTTTTTAAGTTTTCTCCGAGCCCCGGAACGAGG
>JAGCYU010000021.1 GCA_017960645.1 Alphaproteobacteria bacterium
AAAATCACATCACCGGCAACGCCTTTCCACTTACCCATTTTTGTATATGTTTCCTGATTAAATGGTAAGTTGTTTTCAAGTGTGTATTGAATTAAATCCAAAGTATCCCAAACCTCTGCGGGCATATGGTGGAATGTTGTATTAGCATTATTAACAGCGATTGTTACCTCATTTTCCCTATCTTTTTTAAGTTCTAATACAGAAAGAAAGGTGTTTTCCATATAAGGCCCAATCGCTTTCTGAATGTAAGGTAGTGCCAATGCATAATCGGAGAGAATTTCACCTTTGTATCCTCTAATTCCTAATTCGCGGAAAGTGTTGATATACGCCAATGTAGTCATACCAATTACAACCACGCCTTCGGGATTGTTTTGCAGAACTTTTTCTACTTCTATACGCACATCTTTTTGTTTTAAATCCAAAGCAATTTTGTTGGTAATTTTTCCGCCGTTGGCTGTATATCTTTTAATCAACTCCGTAGAAGCTAAAACACCATAATCATCTTCAATATAAATAACCGCCAGTGTAGAAAGAGTTTTTAAATGTCTAACTAAACTGGGCATATAATCTTCTATACTGTTTGATACTCGTTGATAATTTCCTAAATTTTCTTTTAGTGGTAATGTAAATACACCAAAGCCAAAACCATTTTTTTGTTTTATGATAGGTGATAAAACATTGCCAATAGTGCTCAACGCTGTTAGGACAACTGGATGTTCATCATACATGGTTGCTTGGTTTAATGCAGATAATGCAACATCTGGACGAGATTGACTATCAATGTATTGAATGTTGAACAAAGCATCTGGATGGACTTTTTGCCATTCAGTCATAATATCTTTCATTGGTTTACCTATTTCCGTCAAAACACCACTCAAAGGTAATACGGCATACACATTTCTCTTGCCCGTTTCCTGTAAGGCCTTTTGTTCTTGCATGTTAGAATAGACAATGAATCCAGCCACCAATGCTGCAATTCCCCATCCAACAATACTTTTCCAATTCAGTTTTTTTGTCATAATTATTGTCCTTTCATGATTTCGCTTTTGCCATTATGAATGATTTTCATAACGCCATAACCATTCAAAATACCATTGCCATCATAATATACATCCCCAACAACTGTGTTGTGGCGTTTTTTATACAATGCTTGTATCAGTTGTTCATCTGTTGGCTTTGTATCAAATGTTTCATAGATGTTAATCAAATTATTTAAGGCCTCATACGCCCAAAGTGCCTGTGTAAAGGATAGGTCTTTTCCATATTTCTCTTTATATCTACGTTCAAATTCAGGATTGCTAATGCTATCGGATACATACCAAACACCTTCCAAAAGTGATTTATCTTCTAATAAATCAAATCCGTCAATGGATGTTATAGGCGTTGTGATACCTTGTTCCTTTAATGTGCGCACCCACATTAACATATTGCTTGGGAATAGTAAGGAAATAATAATATCTGGTTTTTTGAGTTCCATTTTATTGACTAAAATACGAAAATCTCGTTCATTTAGGTCAACAAATTGTTCATCCACAATTTCCAAACCGTATTTTGGGGCTTCATTTTTCAAAATTTTCAAACTGTTTAAGCCTGTTCTATGATTCCCTAATAGGACAGAGACTCGTTTATATCCTCTCTTTTGTAATTCTTGTAATAGAGGGGATACAAATTGGTCTGGTAACGGTAGCGCATTAAAGGCATGGTCATTTTGGTAAGGAGTATCAGTATCCCATAAAAGTGAAAAGGCTAATTTATTTTGTTTCTTTGCCAAATCAGAAATGGCTGGTTCCGCCCCTGAAAAGGATAAGAACATCACATCAACATTATCTAAATAAAGCAGTTTGTTAGCAGCCGTTAAGGATTTCTGCGAATTTAATTCATCATCAGAAAAAATCACCTTGTAATTGAATTTGCTATTTTGGGGAATTTCCGCCAATCTCATGTCATATAATTCTTTATATATGTTTCCGGTATAGGCTGATGCCCCCGTCAGTGGAAGAATAATACCAATTTTAATTGTTTCTTTATTGTTGTGTTTTACTTCCCTTGGTTGGTTAAAATAAAACAGACCAACCACCACTAAAATACCAATTATAATACCAAGAATCTTCTTCATTCCATCTCCTTTAATCCAGTTTATAGTTTCCCAGCAAGCCTTTGGGTCTGACATGCACCATCACAATCAGCAACAACCCATACAGCATTATCCGTGCTTCTGCGGCAATGTTATCAGGAATATGCACCATCCGCAAGCCTTCGGGGATAAGCAACAACAATATCGCGCCGGTCAAAGGACCTCGCATGTTGCCTGTGCCGCCCACTAACACCATGGACAGCAACAAAATGGATTGGTCCATTGTGGCCAAAGACGGGTCAATATAACTGACATAGCCTGAATACAGCGCCCCAGCAAATCCGGCCAAGACACAAGCAATAAAAATGGCTTCCACTTTATAAAATTGCACATTTTTCCCGATACTGCGCGCCGCCAGTTCATCATCTCGCATGGCATTCAGCACACGTCCCCATGGCGAAAAGAGCAACTTTTTACACATCCACGCGACCAGCAACAATATCAACAAAGACACGGCGGTCACTTCCTGCATCGTCGTCAATTGATGTCCGAACATTTCCGGCCGAGGGATTGAAGAAATCCCGAAAGGCCCGTTTGTCATGTTGTCCATTGTGCCCAATGGGGCATTGCTTTCCACCCAGTTATAAATGGCACTGTAAATCAACACCTGTATAGCGATTGAGGCAATCACGAAGTAATCCCCCTTTAATCGCCAAGTGGGCAGAGAAATCATCAAACTAAATATGGCAGCCATACCGACCGAAAGGCCTATGGCGGATATGGTATCCACGCCAAAAGCAACTGTGGCAACGGCGTAGGTATAAGCCCCCAGTGCAAAGTACCCAGCGTGCGCCAAAGTCAACAATCCGCACGCGCCCACCAAAATGTTTAAGGATAACGCCAGTATCCCATACACCCCGAAGTAAATCATCAAATGCCACATATAGTTCATTTTTTCTGCCTTTCGTTATTCGGTCTTAACCTTCCATTCATGAATACGATTTTCTTTGTCTACTATGCCAGAGAATAAATCAGATTCCAAATCTCCAATTTCGTTCAATTTTACTATTCCTGACACTCCATTGTATGGCGTTTGACCAATGATTGATTCTTTTGACACTTTTCCATCTTTTATCCATGTTTTTGCAATCAATCTGCCAGTATCATATCCATAAGCAGAAAAGTAAGTTGGGGCTTTTCCAAATTGTTTTTTATATCTTTGAATAAAATCTTGATTCGGGTTGATATTAAAATAAGTTGTATTGAATATAATGTCTTTTGTAATGCTATAATCTGTATTCGTATTAACAAGTTCTACCATATCTAAACCGATATAAGTATTTCCATTCTGTATTAAATCTTGTTCTTTTAATGTTGGAATAGTTTTTATCAAGCCAAAATCATAATGTTGTATTAAAATGACATCTGGATTGTATTCCTTTACTTTTAGGGCTAAAATCCTAAAATCATTAAAATTTGTATCTAATTTTTCAATTTGATAATCAATACCTTTTTCATCCAAATACGGTTTTATTCCCTGATATACCAAAGTTTGAACAGATTTATTATTATACGAAATGATGAATACCTTTTTAGGATTTTTATTCTTCAAAAATTGAATAAATGCAGGTATTTCTAAATTTGAATTGGGTAAAATACGCATTCTACCTGTTTCATTAACAATAGCATCTCTATCAAAAGCGACAATAAAATGAGGTATCTGTGTTTTATCTAAAATATTAGCAACTGCTCTGGAAGCATCAGAAAGTCCAGAAACATACACATCAAATCCATTCAGTTGTTGCCTTTGTAAAAGAGTTACGGCATCAGATGCCTTGCTTTGATTGTCGCCCATATCAACTACAAAAGAATCCAATGGAATATTAGTCTCGGAAAATTCATCTTGTATGCCCATTTTTAATCCATTTGCATAAGGCACACCGTAGGCAGACATTAAACCACTTAAAGGCAAATTGAGTGCAACAACAAATTTACCTTCTACCGTTTTTTTATCTTGATACATATTTGTTCCGATGATACCGGCGACAACCAATGCCGCAACTCCCCATCCAATAATACTTTTCCAATTCAACTTGCTCATTTTTTCTCCTTTCTTATTCCTCTACCGGAACAATCTTGCCATCTTTAATCTTTGATACCTTTGCTTCTACTGTAATGTCTCCGGAAGGGTTAAAAGAATACTTTCCAACCGCACCATCATAATTCTTAATAGAAGCCACATATTTTCCCATAGCATTTGCACTACAATCCGTTTTCATACATGCTTCTGCTGTTAAAACAATAGAATCATAAAAGACACCGGCTTCAAGCATCCATGCAGGTTTATGATACTTCAAATCATAAGCATCTTCAAAGAACTTCGGTGGAATTGGGGATATCATATATACCCGTTCTGTAAGTTCTGGATATGCCGTATAAAAATGAGGAATTGCAAAAGACCAATCTGACATTAAAATCCCTTTATATTCTTGGGCGTTTATATCTCTTAAAACATTTAGATATGTGTTCCCAACGCCAATAACAAAAATCATATCAGGATTTTGTTTGGCTAATTTTAATGCTTGGATACGAAAGTCAAAATCCGTATTACTGTAAGGGATTTCTTGAACCACATTACCATTGTTTTCAGAAACCGCAGAACGAACAATATTCAAATTTTCTAATCCATAATCATTTCCGGGATACGCTACTGAAACTGTTTTGATATTATGTTCTTTGATAAACTTAATCAAAGCAGGTTTAACATCCACAGATTTTGGTGAAAGTTGAAAGATGTTCTTCTCTGGGTTAGAAAGTCCTTCAACAGCAGCCAATGCAAATGTTAAAGTTTTCCCATCAAGTAATGGAGTAATTGCTTTTCCAACAGGCGATAAAGTATATAAAAGTGCTTGATTATCACCAGCCCCTTCAATTTGTTGACGATAAATGCTGATAGCAGTTGAAGGTTCAGAACCAGAATCCAAAAGGATAACTTTGAATTTATTTCCGTATCTGGATGCAATTTCCTCTTTTGCTAATTCTACACCCTCACGAACAGAATCTGCAACAGAAGCCGCTTGACCTGTTAAAGGAACAAGTGCCTTGATATAAAAGACATCTTCTTTATTTTTTCGTTCTTGCATATTGGTGTATACAATGAATCCAGCCACCAATGCTGCAATTCCCCACCCAACAATACTTTTCCAATTCAACTTGCTCATTTCTTCTCCTCTATTCCTCTACCGGAACAATCTTGCCATCTTTAATGGTTGCCATTGTATAGGCTGATGACAAATAGTCACCTTTTCCTACAAATTGTATGACACCTGACATACCATCCCATGTTTTCAAGTTTTCATATGTAGATTGAGCAAAGGGTAAATGGTTGTCTAATGTATAACGGATTAAATCTAATGTGTCCATGGTTTCAATCAAAACAAAATAAATCTTTTTCCCATCTTTAGAAAGTTTTTCTTTGAAAGATTCTACCTTTTGCGATTGTTTCATATCTACTTCTGCCACCATTGTGGATAATATTAAATCATTAGCATATTCGCCAAGAGCATTTAATATCGGTGGGTTAGAAAGTCCGCTATCCGCAATAATTTTTCCTTTATAGTTCAAGTTTTTTATCTCTTTAATAATATTAATATAACCCAAGGTCGTTCTACCAACAACAATAATAGCCTCTGGATTATTTTCAGTTAGTTTTAACGCTTCTATACGAACATCTCGCGTTGTTGCGGCAACGGGAATTGCTTTTATTATTTCTACGGAAGTATTTTTGAATGCTTTTTTCAAGGATTCTAATTCTTCTACCCCATGGTCATCTTGGGTATATACGATATTAACTTTCTTATAATTTTTAATAATGAACGGTGAAATCACATCCATAATCGCTTCTGCGGATTGGCTCATTCTTTGATAATTTTGTGATTTTGTTGTTACCGCAACACAAGCCGTTGCAAATAAAAAGCCATTTTTTTGTTCAATAACTGGTGCTAATGCTGCAGCGACATGCGTAAAAACAGAAAAAACAACGGGGGAAGAATCATTAAGGGTTGCTTGTTGTAAAGCAGTTACTGCTTTCATAGGATTACCTTCAGAATCTATATATTGTATAGAAAACGGTAAATCTTTTTGTTGCATATAAATTTCCATTGCATATTGTATGTCCTTACCATACTGCGCAAATTCTCCGGTTAATGGTAATAAGGCGTAAACATTTCTTTTACCTGATTCTTGTAATGCCTTTTGTTCTTGCATATTGTTATATACAATGAATCCTGCCACTAATGCTGCAATTCCCCAACCAATGATGCTTTTCCAATTCAGGTTCTTCATTTATCCTCGCTTTCTACTGGTATAAATTGTCCATTTTTTATAACCGACATAATGAAATGATAGTTACTATTTCCTTTGTCTGAAAAGATTATATCTCCAGAAATACCATGCCATTTCCCAAGTTTCCTGAATTCATCTTGATTAAAAGGAATATTATTTGATACAAAGTGCTTTATTATATTCATTGTATCCCATGTGTTAATTGTAAAATTATATAATTCCAAACCTGCCGCAGTTAGAGTTTTCTCTACCTCTGGGTATTCTTGTTGAATTCTTGCAATAGGCATCACCGGGACATAAACACCTTCACTTTCCTTTTCAGAGAAAAGGGCTATCAGTGATGGTGTTCTTAACGATGGATCAGATAAAATTAAACCTGGATATTCTTGTTCTTTTAAAGTTTTAATAACTTTTACAAATCCCATGCTCGGGCCTGCGGTTACAATGATAACATCAGGATTATAGGACATTGCCTTTAATACAGTAATACGATTATCTAATTCTTTGTGATCAAAAGCCACCTTCTTTAATACTGTTATTCCTTTTTTTTGCAAATTCTCTGCAATCAAATTTGCCCCAGAATGTCCAGTTTCATCATTAGAATGAATTATAACAACAGTTTGGTCAGGTCTGACAAAGTCAATAAATGGTTGATTTGTGTCCAAATGACTAAAACTAATACGTTGAAATTCTTTCCAATCTTCTGTTTCTGCACGAGGACTTGGAGACAACAACAAAAAACCATTAAGTGATGATAGAATTGGAATTAACGGACGGCATAAACCAGAAACACTACATGTAAAAAGTGGATTTTCATCGTTTATTGCAATTTGTCTGGCAATACTTATGGTTTTGTTTGGATCAGATTCATTGTCATAAAATTTAACTTCAAAAGGCATAGATGGATTAGCCTGCATATAAATTTCCATAGTCTTTTTGATTTCTTTCCCTGTTGCAGCCATTGTTCCCGTTAGGGGTAACACAGCATACACATTTCTTTTACCTGATTCTTGTAATGCCTTTTGTTCTTGCATGTTGGTATATACGATGAATCCAGCCACTAATGCTGCAATTCCCCATCCAACAATACTTTTCCAATTCAACTTGCTCATTTCTTCTCCTCTATTCCTCTACAAACTGACCATTTTTGAAGGGCAGTAAAACATAGTCAATGGATGATTTACCGTTCCCAGAAAAGGTTATGCTATTCATGTCGTCCCAGTGCCCAAGTTGTTTGAATGTGTCTTGATTCAAAGGCAGATTGTTCTTCATCACATAGTTGATAATATCCAATGAATCATAGGCCTGTTTAGTTGTATAGAACAGATAAGAATTCCGTTGTGCTAATTTGTTCTTCAATTCAGCTAAATCCTTATTGGTTGGATCATTTTTGCTTGTAATTCCTTCCACATCCATATCTGTGTTCAATGTCACTTCATTCAAGAACTTGTTTTCAAAGATAATGTCTGCCAAAATCTTGCCAGAGAAATTGTTCTTCAATTCTCTTAAAACATTTTGATACATAATGCTTGGTGTCATTAAAATCACAACAACTTCCGGTTTGTTTAATAACATCTTCTGTGTTTCCAAACGGATGTCTTGTTGGTTGGCTGGAAAAGCAACGGAAAAAGAACGAATATCCGGATTCAAATGTTGTAACAGGTAATTCTTTTGTTGCTCGCCAAATTCATCAAAACTGGAAATAATACCCACAGATTTATAGTTTTTGTTTATCTTATCCACGATGGGTTGCACCACTTGTTCCAACGAATAACTTAAATTTTGAACATTTTTATAATCTCCTACAATGGAATTAAATGTAATAATTGAAAAGTTAAATCCTTGGCGGTCTTTCATCACGGGGAAAATCACATTCGCAAAGATACTACCAACGGTTAAAGTGATAGGATGGTCATCATTAACGGTCTTTTGTTGGATACCTGTTACCGCTTTGTCTGGACGGCTTTCATTATCCACATAGACGACATCAAAGGCGGCATCCGGATGCATTTCCATCCAACTGTCCATAGCTGCTTTCACATGTTTACCGGCCTCGGCAATTGGACCAGTCAGTTGGACGATGGCATAAACCTTTCTTTTGCCATCAACTGTTTTCTTGTTATCTTGGTATGCATTATAACCTATAATCCCAAATATAACGGCAATAGCAACAATCCAACCGATAATATTCTTCCAATTCAACTTCTTTGTCATAATCTCTTCTCCTTTTTATTCCCGAGATTCCAAACGGCCGGCTTTGCCCAATAATCCGTCCGGCTTTAAGAACAAAAACACCGCCAATATCACAAAAGTGATGGCATCTTGCCAACGGGCCGAATAAAACCATACCACTTCTGCACGCAATATCCCCAAAATCAATCCGCCAACCAAAGGCCCTATAAAGTCTGTCTTGCCACCGATAATGGTTGCTATCACGGCCAACAGCACCGCGTTCATGCCGACATACGGGTCAAAGCCCAAATCATAGGCCGACAAAATGCCCGCAAATCCGGCCAAAGCACCCGATAATCCAAAGGCCACCAATCTCAACCGATTGGTATCGTATCCCAGCAAGGCCATTTGTAAAGGATTATCCGCCAGTCCCCGAAAGAGGAGTCCCAAACTGCTGTGTTTCAGCCAGTAAAAGAACCCACCCACAGCAATACTCGCCCCAATCAAGTCAATGATTTGCGAACTTGCCATTGTAAAGCCCAGTACATGATAGGTTGTCTCTACGCCTGTTTTTAATATCTTTGGCTCATTCCCCCAGATGATGGCAATGGCTTGAATCATAATCATATAGATGCCCAAACTGGAAATCATGTGCGCACCGTCCGAGGCTTTGTTCTTTTGAAGCCGCCGATGGTTCAAAAGTTCGCACAGCACTGAAAGGGCTGCACCCAAGGCCACGCTGAGCAAGATAGCATAGCCGGCCGGTACGCCTTTTTGGGTTAGATGCCACGTGAGGTAAGCGCACCCGACATAAATCCCCGCCAAAGCAATGAAGAATACCCGTGTCGGCAAATAGACAACAGTGTACGCTATCGCCAAAAGCGCTATCACCATTCCATTACAAATTCCGTTCAATAATATTTGCATTATTCTTCCTTAACAGGGATAAATTTGCCATCTTTTACCTTTGCTAAAATGAAAGAATATGTTGCATTTCCCAAATTTTTAAAATTCACTTTGCCTGCAACACTATCGAATTCTTTTAGTTTTAGGAAATTGTCTTGGTTAAAATCCAAACCATTTGAAACCATGTAATTTATTAAATTCACCATATCGTATCCTTCAATGGAACTGAAAGACGGATACATTTCATTCTTCAAACAGAATTCACGAAATTCTTTTGCCTTTGCTGTTCTTGGGGCATCCAAATGCGGCTCCATAGTCATAAAAATAACATCATTTGCATAATCTTCCAAATTCTCAAAAACATATTTTTGTGCAAAGCATAGGGAAGTTAAAATCTCGCCTTTAAAATCTTGCTGTTTTAATTGGCGAAAGATATTCATGTATGCCGGTGTTGCTGTTCCTGCAACAAATATGGCTTCTAAATCTGGATGTTTAAGTAATAACTTTAAAACTTCATTTCGAATATCAGTGCTATTGTTTTCAAAAGATACTTTAAAGGCTGGAATGTTATTTTGTTCCATTTCATCCATAAAGTAAGTTGCCAAAGATGAGCCATACGGATCATTTGAATAAATGACCCCAACTTTATCTTTATACTTCTTTTTGATATAATCCACGACTAATTGTGTGCTTTCATTGGATAAAACCGAAAATCTTTGGTAGTTGGTATAATCTTTCAACATAGGCATATCTATTGTTTCACCGGCCATAACAAAGCCACGATGCTGATTTGCCATATAAGGGATTAAAACATTAGATGTTAAAGTGGCAAAGGATAGAATAAGTGGGTTATCATCACTAAATGTTGCCTGTTGCACGGCACTAACCGATTTATCTCCTTTGAATTCAGTATCAACATAAACTAATTCAATTTGCGGATTTTTAATCTTTGATAAAGCCGCATCCATAGCCTTTTTATAATCCTGTCCAGCAACCGCCAAAACTCCAGTTAAAGGTAAAGCGGCATACACCCGTCTTTTATCAGTCAGAGATTTTAAATGTTCCTGATACATGTTTGTTCCGACAATACCGACGACAACCAATGCTGCAACTCCCCAGCCAATAATACTTTTCCAATTCAGTTTCTTCACTTTATTACTCCTTTCTTATTCCTCTACCGGAACAATCTTGCCATTCTTTACTGTGCAGAAACCCAATTCAAATGCCGAATCCCCATTTTCTGTAAAAGTCAACGGACCCGCAATTCCTTCAAATGTTTTCATTTTCAAAATCTCTGACCGTTCAAATGGGATGTTATTTTTCAGCATATAATCCACAAATGCCACAGCATTGTATGGTTCTATTGTCAAACTGTTCAAATGCAATCCTTCGTTTTCTAACTTTGCCATGATTTCTTTTCGTTTTACAGAAGTCGAATCCTCCAATAAAATATCATAACAAGGGAACATGATATTATCTATTCCTTCCAAATTTTGATATATCCAATCAACTTGATAACTTTGACTGGTTAAAATTATGCCTTTATAATTAGATGTTCCCAACTCCTTTATGATGTTTCTATAACCTATTGAAGGTGGTGCAATAACAAACACAGCTTCTGGGTTTTCTGCGACGGCTTTTGCAACAGTATTACGGACATCAAGGTCTGCAACAGAAAATGAAAAAGAATCTTTAATTTTCCCCTTGAAAACCTCTTTCATCGCATTTAATCCAAGACGACCTAATTCGTCTTCACTGTAAAAAACTACCATGGTTTTATAGTTCTTGTTAGCATACTCTACCAGTTTCTTTCCCATTTCCGTATAAATGGAAAAAGAAATGCGTTGTTGATTTTTGTATGCTGCTGTCGCCGGAGATACCTTTGTATACATAGAAACATTAAAACCACCGTGTTGACTTAAAAATGGCAAAATCGCTGCACCGACACTGGAAATACCTGAAATTACAATCGGATTATTATCATCTAAAACTTTGGATTGTAAACCAGTTAATGCTTTGCTGGGGTTTCCTTCGGAATCTATATAAATTAAATTTATAGGGGTATCAGGATTTTGTTTTAGATAGTAATCTATTGTTTCTTGAGCTTGTTTTCCCCAAACGGCTTGCGGGCCACTCAAAGGTAATACGGCATACACATTTCTTTTACCTGATTCTTGTAATGCCTTTTGTTCTTGCATGTTGGAATAGACAATGAATCCAGCCACCAATGCCGCGATTGTCCAACCTATTATATTTTTCCACTTAATCTTTTTCATTTATCCTCACTTTCTACTGGAATAAACTTCCCATCCTTAACAATTGACAAAACAAAGGGGTAAGAACTGTTTCCATTTTCCGTGAATTCAATATCTCCAGAAATACCATGCCATTTTTTCATCTTCAAAAATTCATCTTGGGTAAAGGGAATATCATTTGACACAAAATGGTTTACAACATCCATAATATCCCAAATGTTAATGGGGAAGTTATATAATTCTAACCCATTTTCTGTCAGTGCCTTTGCAACTTCTGGATATTCTTTGTAAATCCGTTCTGTCGGCATAACAGAGGTATAAACACCGTCAGCATTCTTTCCTAGTTGCGATACAACAGAAGGTGTTCTCAATGCGGGGTCAGATAAAACAACTCCTGGGTATTCTTGTGTTTTCAATTCTTTTATTACATTGATAAAACCAATTGTTGGTGGACTAATGACAAAAATAATATCGGATTTATAAGACATTGCTTTGAGTGTAATAATTCTCATATCCAATTCTTTTGTATCAAAAGCCAATTTTTCTACAACTTTTGCACCATTTTTCGTCAGTGTTTCTTCTGTTTTCGTTGCACCTGTATGTCCGGCCATATCGTTAGAATGCATAATTACAACGGTTTTTCCTGATGATACGTAATCAATTAATGGCTTATTCATATCTGCTGAACCAAAACTAATGCGTTGAAACTCTTTGTATGTTCCGTCTTCCTCTTTAGTACTAGGAGAGAGAATCATAAAACCGTTCATTTCTTTTAATTTGGGCAGAATTGGATACCCCATTGCCCCAGTTGGAACGATAAACAAGGGGGAATCATCATTCATAGCCGCACGTTGAGCAAGTGTTAAACTTTTAGTTGGATTGGATTCATTATCCAAGATTTCCAATTCAAATGGAGCATTTGGATGATTTTGCATCCAAACTTGCATTGTCTTTTGTTCTTCCTTACCTTGGAAAGCAAATCCCCCAGTAATCGGCAAAATGGCATACACCCGTTTTTTATCCGTTTGGGATTTCAAATGCTCTTGATATGCATTATATCCAATAATACCAAAGATAACAGCGATTGCTACGCCCCATCCAACAATGCTTTTCCAATTAAATTTTGCCATAAAAACTCCCTTTCTATTCATAGAATAGAAGCATTTTACATAAAAAATATACCAATTGCAACAAAATTCCAGAGAAAAAACACTGTTTTTCAAACAATTCTGAATTATTCTGATAATAGAGAATCATTATGAAAATTATCTTTGTCATGTCGTATAAAAGGTATCATAAGAACATAGTAAATTAAAGAGAGAGCAACAAGCAAAAGTGGGTTGCTAAAGTTTTGAAATTTGAACAACCCATGTGCATAATCATTTCGAAAATTCACATCGTTTTTGCAAAAAAAATATCGTATATTAAAGGCCAAGTCGTTATCTATTAGTTTTAATTTGACACATTTATCTATTAAATCATCAATGCTTATCGTATATTCTTCAATATTTTCCTTTTTGCTATAAAATGTTGGAAAACAAATATGTACAAGATGTCGCAGGGAATTTTCAAACAATGGTATAAGTATAGATGCAGATTCAATATAATCTCCTTTTAGGTAATAACAAATTCCTTTTGCATATAGTTTTTCATATCCTGCAGGAACAAATGGATGATTTATCATCATTGGAAGAAACATCTCCTCCAATAGAAAGTATTTTTTCCTGATTTCAGTTAGTACAGGAAAAATATAAGGGTAAAAAAATCCAAATTGATAATATAGTTTTATATATTGTTGATTCTTTATTGGCAACAAAGAGGTATTTCTTTTGAGACCTTCTTCTGTATAACAAATAACGGGAAGTATATCTAATAAATCCTGTCCCATATTGCGTGTAGCATGTTTTTCCGATAACCAAGGCATATTTGTAGCCAGTACAATCAATGCTTCGCCAAGACTAATATTTGAAATTTTTGCAGCAGACTCTTGTACTTCTTTGGTGATATTCATAAGAGGCAATCTATATTTTTTCATACCTCTTATGATTAAGGGTTTTAATTCTTGAATATCATATTTAAGTTTTTGTATTTCTTCATGATGATTATTTCCTTTAATCTTTTGTAGTGCTTCAAGCGCTTTTTCATAATAATATATCTTATACTGAGCATCTGCTTTATTATTAGCGATTTTTAAATATATGTCCTTGTAAAAAATACAAATTTCTCCTTCCATATTTGCATTCTCAAGCACTCTAGAGCAATTTATAAGAATTGGGAAATATGAATCAAATGTTAAGATGTTTTCTTGTATAAAGTCTATTTTTTTTAAAAAAGAGATGATACTTTTAAAAATCTCATTATAATGTACTTTATCTTCAGTATTAAAATGCTGAAGATATAGATTATATAAAGTTCTTATGTATGGATCTGTTTCAAGCGATAAGTGCCCTTGTATTCTGCTTAGTATTTCTTTTTATGCTTGTTGTGCTGCTAAAGAATCGCCCCCTAAAGAAGCTGCAAGATTAAAATATATTTCAAAATAATGTGCGGCTGACACATAGGAATTATATTTTATACATAAATTAACACATCTTAAATAATAAGAGCAAGATTTTTGGGCTGCAATATAGTTGTTCTTATTAAGTAATTTTCTAAGCCATAAAATATTAAAAATTTTAGCTAGAACAAAAGGATTTTTGGTTAATTGTTCGATTCTATTAAATAATTTTTCAGAATCTACTGGTGTCAAAGCAGCAATCCATTCTTCTTTGCATTTGCCACGAATATCTAGGTTAATAAAGAGTATTGAATTAATCAGTTTTAAGAAATGTGTTTGTTTGCCTTGTTTTCGACAATACCTGTCAAATTGTTGCCATATTTGGTAGTCTGGGAACGAATTATCCTTCCATGAAATTCTGAAACGAGGCAATATTGTTTTGTGATTATCTTTTTGTTGTTTTATCATAGTTATTTTATACATCAAAATTGATAAAATAGCAAATCACTCGCCCAAAATCCCAGCTCGCTCGCCAAAAGGCGGCTACCAACTTTGTTTTCTTCCTGTATGATGGCCTCAGGCAGTTGCCTCTATTATTTTCCTTGACTGATATTCCCAATTAGTTAAAAGGGCTCTATTTTAATCACAGAAAAAAGGAATCTATTATAAATTACTGGTCTATAATAGATTCTATTTTATTTCTATTATAATTATATTATAGGACTAAAAAACACCTCTGTAACCCCGTCAGTATTGAGTTTCATGGAAAAGCACCGAACATAACGGTCATCACTACCGAATATATGAGCATCGCTACTGACAATATGGGTATCGCAACCGAACATATCAGTCTTCAAAAACGCCAAAAGTGGCAATATGAGCTTCGCCCCCTCAAAAACCGAACATAACGGTCACCGTGAAGATTTTTTTTGAAAAATGGTGAAATCCATCATCGAGCGAATAAATACCTCTGTAAAACGATTTAAGGAGGTTTTATGAGTAAAAGCAAATCAGATTTGTCCATCACCAAGAGGGTGTTATTGGACTATGTAAAATATAAAACGCAAAATGGGCATCCGTTCTTTGCTAGTAATGAATATATTGCCCTAGGACTAGACTTAACCGTGAGTACAGCAAAAACATTTGTAAATGATTTGATAAGGGATGGATACCTTTATAAAGAAATAGATAAGAAAGGAAAACGTATTTTGTCACTAACAGGCAAGGAATACAAACCACTCTTTGAAGACATGAGGGACGTGGATAAGAAGATACTAAAAGAAGACAGGGATAACTTTATGAGGGATAACAAATACCTGAATGACCAATTATCACAGGAAACTGCCCGTAATGAGCAATTAGTCAATGAGCGGACTGATTTAGTTCTATCTAATCAGGAACTAACCGTGCGTGTTCAAAAATTAGAGGCAGAACTTGCCACACTTAAACATAGGGTCAGTGCTTTGGAGAACATCTTTTATAGTAATGGCGTAACCAAGGAGCAGTTAGAACAGATGCTGAAATAAAATATAACCCTCGTTAATTTGAGGGTTTTTTATCTTTGCTAAATGCCCAATCCATAATCTCCACCCTGCGTTCAAAAGCATTTTCTTTCGGGAACTTCTCTTCATAAGGTTCAAGCATGCCATATATCAAAAGAGAAACAAGGGGGCTTTTATTGAAGGAAGCATAATCCCTGGCACTCCAGCCTCTATAATCCAAGTAATTTGGATTTGCTCCATGTTCTAGCAAATATTTTATTACAGACAAATCCCCTGAAAGCAAACAGCATATTTGAAGTAATGATGAGAGTTGTGTATTGATTGGTTGGTTGATGTCTTTTAGAAGCGTAAGAACATACTTTATATCTTCAAGCGTATCAACAAAAATAGTATCTTTTTCTTCTTTATCTTCTTGTGCCATTGTTCTTCTCCTTATGGTTTGAAATGTGTTTTAACTCGTTTAGGCAACTCTCATACGCTTTATAATCTTTGTCATATATGGCAAATATGCTTTTGACAGCGGCTCTAAATCTTTCATCCGGTAGTTGCTGTTCGCAAAGCCTAATAGCATTGAGAAGTTGGCTTTTGTCTGATAGTGACTCTAATAATTTTTTAATAAACATAAAATCCTCCACATTTTTAACAGAGGTATTTATTAAAAATGATTAAAAAATGTAATCATTTACAAAAAACAAATCAATTTTTGTTCGATTCGCTTGATTTTTGAATCATCAAAACGCCAAATTTAACAAAATTTGGGCAAAAAATGACACTAGATGTTAAAAAAAAGTCAATCGAAATAAATCCAAATAAATCCAAATAAATCGAAAATGACCATTTTTGCCCTTTTTGAAATTTTCGGGGGATTGACTTCATTTTTCAAATCCATAGAATTGTGCCTGCCTCAAAAAGAGGCGGTCTAACAAATTAACAGAAAGGATAATAAAATGTTAGAAAATACACAAACGATAGAATCATTTATGGGTTCTTTTGGAATTGTTCCAATGACAACTTTTAAGGACGAGGGCTTACTCTCCTTTGAAAACTGTAAGAAGAGAATCTTGGATATGATCAAGTTAAATATCCAAAACTTCAAAACGAATGCTTGGAATGAGAACAACCGCATGTTGAAGATGTTGGTAGATTTGGACGAGAAGAAAAACAAATCCATTTTTACAGTTCGATTGGGCGGCAAAAGGGTTTATAGATGTAATTGTGACACCTTAACGACCCCACAAAAGATTGAGTTCCTTACAAAGTTCTATGAGGGAACTTCAAGAGGCCTGTTGGATAAGAATATCTCGGACTTCTGTGAGCAGCAAGTTGCTTTAGCAGAGGATCGCAAGAAAATCCAACGAGAAAAACGCAAAGCCCAAAGAAAAGCAGAGCGTGAAGCATTAAAACAAAAAGAGGCCGATGCATTAGCACACCAACCTCAAAGTGCTGTTTAATTATTAACCGAGAGTGGGAGAACTGGAACTTCTTCCGCTCTCAAAACCAAACGAAAGGAATTATACAATGACAAAACAAGAAAATCAACGAAAAAACAAGATCATCTATTTGTTTCAACAAGTGGGGCAACCGAGAAGTGCTTATCATGAACTTCAACTTATGGATGAAGAACAACAAAGATATGTAGAACATATCCTAACAACTATCAACGAAAAAGGCTATATGCCTGCATAAGGAGAACATTATGACACAAGAAGAATTTGAGAAAATTGTTAATGAAGTTTGTAAGGTGGCTACAAATGATAGCCCAGAAAAAGCAGCTTATCTTTGGAATGATTGTAGGGAAGGATTTATAGACGTGCGTGCTGATATTGTTTGGACTCAAACAATTTTTATGCCCTTTGATTCAAATCTGAAAGAAGTAACAAAGGTTCTTCCAACTTTGATTGCTAATTCCCTATATTGGTTTTGTCAGGATGAAGAGACTAGATGTGAGGAATTACCTAATCTAATCACTGAAAATACTAACATAAACCAAGCGCTTGTATTTGCGACCTCCGATTTGGACAGAATACAGGATGTGGTGTTAGTTGATGGTAAAGTCATGAATGAACCTTTTTCAAATCAAAGAATTAAGCCTTGGAGTTGTGCCAGTCTTTGGTTCTTATTGTTTAATCCCAGAAGGGAAGTAGTAGAATGGGCATTAGAGACATTCAACTATAAGGACAGGGACCTTGCTTTACCATGCTGGCTGAAGATAGAAGAATGGCAAACAAACTATCAACTTAAAGAACTTATACTCAACACATTAGAAAAGGAAGGAGTATAATGACCTGTAACAAATGAGCAAACTCTACAAAAACGATCTTAACATTGGAGGTATATTTCGAATATATCTGATCGCCTTATTGGAGGGGCAATGTCATATCACTATCCTGGGCTATATGCCCGTGGGCGATTGTTTTACATGAGGGTTAGAATACCTGCTTGTTTAAACCTGATCGCTAGGACAGAGGAATTGACCTTCTCATTGGGGACTTCAATCTACCAAGAAGCCATTGAAAAGTATCGTGTAGAGTTTGCTCATTTACAAGCATTTTTAACAATATTAAAGGATATTATAATGAGAGTAAATGAGAATAAACAATTAGAACTAAATGAAGCAGATGTGGATAAACTGTTGCTTCATAGATTGGAACAAATCCAAGCATTCTTAGAAAATAATACAGAAGATATTAAAGCCAAACGCAAAACAGAGGCAGATATTATCTTATTCCCCAATGGGAAGAAGGAAGCCGACATCAGGAAACTGATGACAACAATGCTGATAGATTACTTGAAAGGACTTATGGATAAGAATAAGGCCAATATTACTTTGAGGACAGTGTATCATCAGTTAAAAAACAAGGAAATTGAGTTAGGATTAGTTAAAGAGGGTGACAAATATGACTGGCTGAAAGCATTTTCAACACATATTAGTCAATTAGACCATTATGCCAAGAAAGCAGTGGAG
The DNA here is from genome assembly GCA_017960645.1 of Alphaproteobacteria bacterium. Taxonomy (GTDB): domain Bacteria; phylum Pseudomonadota; class Alphaproteobacteria; order CAAHEQ01; family UBA3637; genus UBA3637. The sequence goes on from JAGCYU010000021.1 coordinate 18,716, forward strand.
ACCGAGAGAGATGAAAAGACCTATACGCCAAAGAGCGCCAAGGTAGTAACTCTTTTGCGAACTTATGATGCTATGAAAACAGATGAGCGTATCCATACCTCTATGGCGGCAACTCATTGGAAAAAGTTCTTCAAAAGGTATGTGATACTCAAAAAGAACATTAAAGGGACCTCTGATAAGAGACTCCATAAATTACAGAAGTGTATTTGGTTGGCTTTTGCTTTAATGAAGCGAGAATATGTGGAGGATGTAACAAAACAGGATTGTCGGCACCTTTGCGAGTTGATTCATAGAGTTCCCAAAAGATGGCAGGAAAAGATAAAAGGGGATGGCATATTCCAGATTCTTACAAACAATCCCGACAAGTCTTTATCAAAGACAACCATTCAAGGTTATTTAATAGTGTTTAAGGAGTTTATGCGTTACGCTGAAAAAGAAGAGATTATTAGCAATAATTTGAACACAGCAGTAGATGTTCCTGTTAGGACAAATCCTCTGGCAAGAGAGCCATTTACAACTGATGATTTACATAAAATGTTTAATCCTAAAACCTACATAGACCCACATTTATTAAAGAATCAAGGGAAGTTTTGGGTTCCAATTATTGCTCTGTATCACGGTTGCCGTCTAAACGAAATATGTCAGTTGGATGTTACAGATATTGTGCGGGAAAAAGGTATTCCGTGTATCAGTATCAACGAAAATGCCCCAGACAAATCAGTTAAGAACAAAGGGTCACAACGAGTAATTCCAATTCATCCAAAACTTTTAGAAATGGGCTTTTTGTATTTTGTTGAATATCAGCGCAGAGCACAAAATCGGAAGCTATTTAATTTAACTCAAATCAGGAATGGAATGTATGGATGCCCAGTTCAACATTGGTTCGCAAGATATTTAGACAAGATAGGGATTACAGAACCATCTAAGGTATTTCACTCGTTCAGGCATACATTTGAAACAATGGCTACAGAAAAGAGAATACCCCCACAATACCAAAATGCTATTTGTGGTTGGACAGACCAGGGAATAGGCCAGAGGGTGTATGCTCATAAGAAAGACATTAAGATAATGCGGGAAGAATTGAGCAAAATTAGCTACCCAATCAACCGTGAGTTGGCAGAGTTAAAGAAGTTATTCATGGATTCATTTGTCATCCGTCAATTGAGGACAAAAAACTAAATGTCATAAATGGGTTGTGTCTCATAGATGGGTTTATGACATTATTATATATAGTGTCTTCAAAAACCTCTCGTCCAAAAGGGCAGATGTCTTCAAAGACCACCTGTCGCTAAATGTTAAAAAAAGTGATGTATAAATTGGTTCTTCATTACCCAAAAATTGTATCAAAACTGGGGGTGTTTTCACCCCCTGTTTTTTTGTCTTTGTGTTACACCTTTGTGCTACACCCCTGTGTTACACCAAAAATCAGCAAAATGGGCAATAAAAAACGCCTTATAAAACAAGGCGTTAAACTTAAAATGGCGCGCCCGGCGGGACTCGAACTCACAACCTTCTGATCCGTAGTCAGATGCTCTATCCAATTAAGCTACGGGCGCGTAACGTTTTATATTATACACGGTTTTAAATAAAATGCAAGTGTTTTTTATGAAAAGGCAGAAAATCCTTAATCCTGTACTATTCACATAGTGCAAAAGTACGAGATCCTTTGCCAGAGGCGCTACTTGTCCGTACTGCATTACCATTCAATGTTCCTGCCTGTAACTGTACATGAAAAACTTCTGTACCAGAGGAAGGAAGGGTTGTCCACACCTGTTGAGTATCTATTCCATATGCATTTGCACATGCTCCCGCATTTGTGTGTGTTTCAGGAGAAACTCCTGGACATATATGATAAAAATCTACCAAATTTCTGCCAATACCTTTACACCAAGTCAACGCACTAAACCAATTCATATAATTAGGGCTTCTGCAAAAATGCATGCCGTTACAATGCGCGGCATCACAACCTTCATCCGTGGCGCTGTGGGCTGTGATCCAAGTACCACCAACAGATTCACAGCCGGCTTGAGTCCAATCAATCGTGGTTTCTGCATGTGCAGCAGTTGCAAATGTCAAACTAAAAGCCAATACAAATATATTTTTCTTCATCTTTCCCCCGTTTTTGTTGATAATTTTGTTATTCCTACCCCCATTAAATCAAAAACGATCGTTTTGTGTCACTCAAAATCGGGGTATTTGATGTGTGAAAAGAAATTCGCATAAAACCCTTATGAAACGGGGATTTCAGCCTGTTTTTAAAAATTTTGAAAAAAGGCTCAAAAAGGGCTTGACAAAAACGATCGTTTTTGGCCAGCTGAAAGGCCCATATTTACGGGAGATTTCTATAACAAA
>JAGCYU010000022.1 GCA_017960645.1 Alphaproteobacteria bacterium
CAATATGTTCGTCAAGTTTTTCCATTTTCCCCATTTCCTTGTCCAAAAGCGTTACAAAAAGGTACCTTTATGTAACATAGGGTTTAGGAACATACGGAACTGGTAAAACTAATGCTTGTTTTAGCTCGCAAAGTTTTGCCTCGTTCCGGGGCTCGGAGAGGGGAGAAATTCCTTGCCGGCCAGAGCTTGGGGCACGGGAACCTCGTTCCGGGGGTTGAAAAAACATTGTCATTAAAAAAAAGAAAGGGGAAAGAAAATGAAAAAGTATTTATTATTAACAGCATTGTTTTTGACAACAACGGCTCAAGCAGATTTCTGGTCGAACTGTACGACCTATGGCGGCACAATCATCACCGCAAATAAATATGGCACCGATGCCAACGGCAACAACTTGGATAAAGGCGGCCTGTGCAACGATCCAAACGATCCCAATCTAACGAACAACTGTAATGGCAAGAAGTTTTGTGTAAGCGGTAACAGAATGAATTGGTGGAGCGCTTTTACTTGGTGTGAAAGTATAGGGGGACAGTTGGCGTCTTTTGAGCATATGTGCCCAGGTACTCAAGCTCTTAATGGAAACGCTTGCCCCAATCTAACAGCAGTTTATAACATAACCAAAACTTATTTGTGGAATTCAGTAAAACTTCCCAACGGGATGATATTGAATGTATCGCCTCAAACAGGGATTACACGAAACTATTTTGCAAACGAGTCGTATGATTCAAAGGGGTCGGTATTCGCCACATGTGAAGAAAAATAAAGGCTGACCTGTCTATGCCGTCAATTGATGTCGCCCAAATAGATCGTCTCTGTTTGGGTTTGCAACTTATCTGGATCTTGCAAATAAGGAACCAGTTTGCGCGGGAAAAATTTAATCTGTTCCAATTCGGATGCCGTTTTCCAACAAATGACTTGGTTTTTATCCGGCTCGGTTCCTTGCGCCAGGGTTGAAAAGTCCTTCACGTGGCACAAAAACATCAATTCTGTTTGTTGAAAATTCGGATCATCAAACTCCATATCGTGGTTTTTAGCCAAATAATCGCGGATAAACAGCAATGTGCCTATGTCAGCCTCAAGCCCCAGCTCTTCTTTTAATTCCCGATGTAAAGCGCCGTGTATAGTCTCACCAAAATGATGTCCGCCACCGGGCAGTTTATAAAACTCACCGCGGCCTTGATTCACCTGCTCTATTAAAAACTTACCATCTTTGATGATAATGGCTTTAATGGAATACCTGAAAATAGTATCTGTCATGATCTATTGCTCCTGTGTACTGGAATAACCTTGCTTTTAAAATACTCTATATTGGTACAAAAATCAATTTTTAATTTTATCACCTGTTTATTCGACCGGTAAAATATCAAACAAAGAAAATCACTCAGAAAAATAATATCCCCACTCACATTTCAAAAAACTTGACAAAACCAATATCTTATAGTATAATTTGCTGTGCAAAGGGAGTTAACCGCATGCAAAATAAAAATATGATGACAAAAGAAGATAAACAAATGCAAAAAGGCACTAGAGAAGCGATCAAATTTCTTGCTATTTTGGGCGCAATAGTCGTAACTGGCGGCGCTGTAGGCTCTGCCTTCATGGTGCATGAAACAGGCGATGGAATCGGAAGCGGTTTTGTGCTCGGCTCTATTATAACAGCGGGGATTCTTGCCATCTCGCACTCAATAACAAACGATTAATACCCCGCTAGGGGCAAAAATTAAACCGTCCCAAAACGGACGGTGTTTTTATTGGTACAACTCGCTTAACGAATACCGAGCCAACAATTTAGCGGATTTTAAAAAGTTGGCATTACGAGTGGAATCGTTAAACTTTTAAGTTTTTTCACCACAAAAAACTTGCTTTTTCAAAATGATTATGTTAGGGTATATATTATAGTCAAGGAGATAGAATGAAAAAACTATTTTGTTGTCTGACATTACTACTATCAGTAAGTACAATAGCTTTTGCCAAAGAAAATTCCTTGTGTAAAGGTCTTGATTCATCAAGCAAAGCCTGCAAGGTGGTGGCTGACGTTATGTACTCTGGCTTTATCAATGGGTATATTAACAGGATGAAAAGATCTGTAACACATCCATATGCTAAGGATAAATTAGTCCAAGATGTAAAAAATTTAATATCACGTGATGCTTTTGATTCCATTTTCTATAAATGTGGAGAAACAATTACAGATCAGAGTTTAGCCCATAACTGTTTCGAAGAAGAAATTTTAAAATCTGCTATGGTTCGTCATCTGTCTGATTCCACTTCTTCTACAATAACTTCTAACTCCGATAACGCTACTGTTTATGGCATTGGCTGTCAATATAATGAAATATATTTACCTATATTTACATATTATCAAAAAAAGTCTACCGATGAAGTAATAAAAATTCTCACCAATTTATCCAATCAGCAAATTTTAGAAAAAGATAATTGCTCTGCTGCTGGCATTACTGGCTTTATTACTGGATTATTCATTGAACAGCCAGCACTGTATGATCAAATCCATAAACAAAATTATTCAGAAAAAATGCGAAAACTCATTGAATTTTCTCATGCAAGTTCAAAAATTATAGATTGGGAAAAAATAGCCAATAATAAATCTTTTTTTGTAAAAACTCTAAATACTTATTGGGGACTATTTTTTGCAACAGGAAATGAAACCCCCATAAAAGCAATTGCGAATTTTGCCTACCATAATAAAAGTGAAATAGCGTTACGTGCTAAGATGTCTTTAATCTTAAATGGTACACAACACCCTATTGTAAAAAAGATTATTGATAAAAATGAATCATAATTACCTCTTGGGTTGAAGGCAACCCATTCAATTAATTGATTTATAAAGAAATAAATTTTAAGAGTTCGATAATTTACGGATTTTAGGCCTTTTTTATACCCCCTTGTATGTAAATTGGCTAACGCACAATTTATCCCTCCCTTTGTTCGGGACCGCCTACGGCGTCGTGTCTGCGGCGTTACATTGCACGCCTTGCCACCAAACCAGCACAAGCGTTTGAAAACAAAAAAGAAAAACCGTCCCAAAACGGACGGTGTTTTTATTGGTACAACTCGCTTAACGAATATCGAACCAATCATCCAGAGGATTTCAAAAAATTGGCACAGCAAATTGATCTATTGAAGTTTTAATTTTAGTTGCAAAATTTTTCAGTTTACCTTAGCATCTACCTTAAAGGAAAAAATCATGAAATTATTTTTAAGTGGTTTGAAATTTGGAATGTTGCTACAAATTGCTGTGGGCCCTATGTGCTTAATGGTGTTCAATACAGCGAAAAATACAGGGTTCTTAACTGCTTTATCTTTAATCTTAGCAATTACACTCGTGGATGCGCTTTACATCACTTTAGCTGGCTTAGGTGTAAGTAAATTATTAAAGGGACAAAAGCGTACAAAAATTTTAAAAATGATTGGTGCTTTTGTTTTAGTATTTTTTGGACTTAGCATTATTTTAAATGTGGTCGGCATCAATGTCGTTCCGGGATTAAATTTAACCCCAACTGCAACAAGCATTTTTGTCCAAGGTTTGATACTAACACTATCTAATCCACTTACCATAGTTTTTTGGACAAGTGTTCTTGTAGATAAAATTATAGAAGATAAATTAAAAAACAAACAATTAATTATTTTTTCATTTGGATTGGTTTCCGCAACATTATTGTTTTTGTCCGGCGTAGCTATACTCGGCAGGACTCTTTCAACATTTATCCCGGCTATGATTTCTGATGTATTAAATATTGCTGTTGGTCTTTTAATTATATTTTTTGGGATTAGATTATTTGTTCGTCATTAAAAACACAAATCACATTCCAAGAGTTCGATAAATTACGAATTTTGGCACTTTCGGAAGTGGATTTATCGAACCAATACAAGCACTTGGAAACAAAAAGAAAAACCGTCCCAAATCGGACGGTGAATTTTTTGGTACAGCTCGCTTAAAGAACATCGGGCCAACAATTTAGAGGATTTCAAAAAATTGGCTCTGCAGCTGAGTCGTTAAACTTTTAAGTTTTTTCCATCGAGGAAAAAGCAAGGACTACCGTCCGCCGGGGCCATCATTGCCACCATTACCACCCAATCCTAGAATATGGCTAAACAACCCCTTAATATCTCCAGACTGTGAGGATTTTTGGGAAGATTGATTGGGGTGATTTCTTTTAAGCTCCTCCCGCAGGCGAGAACGTAGTTTAGTCATCATTTCTACTGTGTGTGTCTCTAGGCTCATAGTGGCCATTAATGCATTCACAAGGTCATTTTTATTCATGGTATTAAGAGCAAGCGTCCGCAATTTTACGTAGTGAATTCTTAACCGTTCTTCCTCTAATATATCGGTCAAATCTTCCTTTTGAAAAACTATTTTATCAAGATATTCTTCATCTAGACAAATGTCTTCTGCATCTGGTAAATTAAAATGTCGTGTCTTAGGATTTCTCAGTATAAAACCTTGATTTTCTGGGGAGTCATCATCAATGATAAAGCCTGTAAATAAATACCCGCGATAATCTTCTTTGGGAACAACAGGGAATTTTTCTGTGTCTACTCCCGCCTTTTTCAATCGTTCAGTTTGTTTTTTGATATCGCCACCGGTAAAGATTGTCACTTTTTCATATTTAGAAATTGCAACCAATGTTTCATACAGGCCTTCTCTAAAATTCCCTTCATCATCAAATAAAGTACCATCGATATCAACCCAAATACCGCTGACTTCACCTTTTGGGTGTTCCCTTAGCACTTTTTGAAACTTTTCAACTTGCGCAAGGGAGTTATGAGAGTTACTTGGCATAACACAGTTTTGTATCTTTGCATCAGGGTATTTTTTCAATATATCTTTCCATTCTGATGTACTGATTGGTGTTGGTATGCCTTGTTTTTCAGTGTCAACTTCAGCATATCTTTCAATCCAATCTCGTAGTGTTGTTGCATTGAGAAAGGTTTGTATTTCTTTTGAAGTAATGAATGAATTCTCGCCATATGAAGAATCAACAAACGGCAAATTAGCAAACTGTGGAGAACGAAAACTTTTGGGCATAACCAGTGGAGCATCAAGGCCATTTTCTTTTAATTGATCCCAGTTATACACCATAAAACCAGCAATCACACGTTCCATGGAATTAATTGCGTATGCATCACCAACCTCAGCTGTCTTCTTTGCCAAAAAATCAGCTAATTGAAGTGCATATTCAATATTTTGTTTGTTTAAAAGATAATTCCTCGCATTGTGTTGATTGATATCATATTCAAAACCATCGCTGATATGACATGAATGGCGCCAATAACCAAACTCTTGACCTTGTTCTTTTTGTGTTTTGCCTGTCAAATCAGGGAAACCCTCTATTATGGCATTGATAATTGCTTTTTTTTGAGATGGCTTTAACAAAGCAGGATCATAATCCACAGATGCGGGATCAAATAATCGCATTAAAACAGAACTGTCCACCTCACCACGTTTGAGATAAGATGTTTGAATAATTTCGGGAAAAAGTTTAAAAATTTCTGGATTAATATCTGTTACTTTCATCGTAATCTCCTTGTTGTTATATGAACATTATACCACAGATTTTCAGAATGACAAGCTTTTTTTAGTTCGATAATTTACGATTTTAGGCCCTTTTTATACCCCCTTGTATGTAAATTGGCTAACGCACAATTTATCCCTCACTTTGTTCGGGACCGCCTACGGCGTCGTGTCTGCGGCGTTACATTGCACGCCTTGCCACCAAACCAGCACAAGCGTTTGAAAACAAAAAAGAAAAACCGTCCAAAATTGGACGGTGAATTTATTGGTACCTCTGGTCGGACTTGAACCAACACTCTATTGCTAGAAACAGATTTTGAGTCTGTCGCGTCTACCAATTTCGCCACAGAGGCTTTTTTGTTGACAAAGGCCATTATAGCGCATTATAATTTACTTGTCAAGGAGATTTTTTCATGTTGTTTAAAACTTACACACCTAAAACAATTTTTATCACAGGCGCTTCCAGCGGGCTTGGCGCGGCGTTGGCCAAAGAATACGCCACCGAATCAACAACCTTACATCTATGTGGACGCAACAAAGAACGCTTGGACAAAACAGCGGCTTTATGCAAAAGCCGTGGGGCGAAAGTTTACACCTATCTGTTTGACGTTCAAAAAGCCGACGAGGCACAAAAGGCATTAGAAAAAGCCTATCAGCGCACACCTTTGGATCTGGTCATTGCCAACGCTGGCGTATCAGGTGGCGTATTGGGTGATAAAGAAACTGCAGATGCAACACGCCGCATTATGCAAACGAATATTTTTGGCATGCTAAATACTGTTTTGCCTGCACTGTCTTTGATGAGAAAACGCCGTAAAGGGCAAATCGCTATTGTTGCTTCATTAGCGGGCTATCGCGGCATGGCCAGCTGTCCGGCCTATTCTGCCAGCAAAGCCTGTGCCAAGGCGTTTGGAGAAGCTTTATACGGGCAACAAAAATCCCGCGGTATCCGTGTCACAACTATCTGTCCCGGTTTTATTGAAACACCTTTAACGGACAAAAACAAATTCTATATGCCATTTTTGATGCAGGCTCCTCAGGCAGCGTATATCATCCGCAAACGTTTAATGCATGCGCCCGCCATTATTGCTTTCCCGTGGATGATGCGCTTTGGTGCGTGGATTGGATCATGTTTGCCCAGCTGTATTGCCCTGCCCTTATTTGCGCTTTTTCCCAAAAAAGAAAAATAACTTATAGACATTTGCTCTGTTTTTAGCTAGAATAGGACAAAAAGGAGAAGAATATGTTTAAGAGTAAAGACAAAAATTGCAAATCCTGTGACAAAGGCTGTTCTTCTTGTCAAAGGTATCAAGAAAAAGCTTTGGAATTGGAAGTTGATGAAGAATTACGCCAAGACAAACTGAACGAATTTTGGAAAAAATATCGTTACATCATTTGCGGGGCTATTTTTTTAGTCCTTGCCATCACAGCCGCCACAGAGATTTATCAAACATGGTGGGCAAAGGTTCGTTTGAGTGAATCTGATACTTTTGAACAAGGAGTCGTGGCCGCCTACAGCGGAGATTATGAGAAATCTCGTCCCTATTTTCAACAGCTGGCCAAAGATGGAAAAACTGGATATCGCTACCTGGCACAAATAGAGCTAGCAGGTTTGGCTTTACAACATAATGACAAAGAACAAGCTTTATCATTATTAAAAGCCGTGATGGATTCTTCTGCACCAAAGGCTTTACGGTCCGTGGCAACGCTGTCCTATGTCGGCAATCAAATGGATACGATGGATTCGGCGCAAGCATTATCCTTGCTAAAACCTCTCTTGGCTGAAACTTCCTTTGTGGTGCCTGCCAGCCAACTAGCTGTGGCTGTTTACATGAAATCAGATCAAAAAGATCAAGCGAAAGCGTTATTGGACCAAGCTTTAAAACTGCCGGACTTAACCGCCGAAGCAAAGAATAAATTGGAAACATTACAAACTATGATCGGACAGTAAAACATGAAAAATTTATTGTGTATTTTGTTGTGTTGTACTTTTTTAACCGCCTGTTCCAGCGACAAACGTATTGCACCAAAGGAAGGGCGGATATCCTTGTCTCCTCAAGCAGAGTTGGTATCAACTAAAAAGAACATCCAACTAGATACAGCAAAAAATCCGTCTGAATGGGGTCATTTATATCAAAATGCACAAAATAAACACCCCCATATCCAAGGGATAACAAACAAAACAAAACTTTGGACTGTTGATATAGGAGCCAATTATTCTGAGCCTGTGCCACAAAGCCCTATCGTTGTATCAAATGATGCAGTATATACCTTAGACGGAGCCTTTGGCGTCAGTAAAATTGATAAAAAAACAGGACAATCCGTTTGGCATAAGAAATTACCTGTCAGTTCAGGAAAAGGAATTGGATTAACAACTGATGGCAATCAAATTTTTGTCATTTTTGATCAAGGAACGTTAGTAGCTTTAAAATCGGATGGAGAAATTGCTTGGCAAAAAGAGTTAGCTATGCCGATACGAACAACACCAACTTTCAATAATCGATTATTGTTTGTGCTATCTGCCAAAAATGTGATTTTAGCTTTGGATAAAAAAACTGGCAAAGAAGTGTGGCGTTATCAAACAACGCCTTCTGATACTTTTCTGCAAGGCATGGCACATCCTGCCCTGTCTCAAAACATTTTAATTGTTCCATTCACAACGGGTGAAGTTATTGCATTTGACGCTGCATCTGGCATGTTGATATGGTCGCAAACAATGATTGGAAATCAACTGGAAGATTTATATGAGCTACCACATATTCTGGCCGCACCAGTCATTAGCGGCAATACTGTTTATTTGGCAGGAAATGCAAATTTATTAGGTGCTTATAATTTACAAACAGGGCAAACAAAATGGACACATAATATTGGCTCTGTTGTGACGCCTGTTTTATCTGGAAATGTGCTATTCGTACTAAGCAAGAATAACCACTTACTGGCTTTAGAAGCAACCACCGGTCGTATCTTTTGGGATAAAGAAATACCCCATAATAAAAAAACAAACTGGCAAGAGTTAGGGTTAACAGACAATCACTTGGTGCTGTACAGTGATGATAAAGAGCTCTACATTGATTCAAAATCAGGTGAAATTCAACAAGAACTGGATAAAAAGAATATCATTGCCGGTCCGATTAGCACAGAAAATACAATTTTTTATCTGACGAACCGAGCAAAGCTACAATCTTATCAACAGGTAACAAAATGAAAACAATTGCGATTGTTGGTCGTACAAATGTAGGCAAATCAACTTTATTCAATAAATTATGCCACAAAAAATTGGCTATTGTGCATGATAGGCCTGGCGTCACACGTGATAGAAAGGAAGCAGAAGCAATCATTGGCAAAACGCCTGTGCGTTTGATTGATACGGCTGGTTTAGAAAACTTAACAAGTTTAGCAAAGGCTATGTGGCAACAAACGCAATTAGCGATTGCTGAAGCTGATTTCATCTTTGCTGTTGTGGATGGTCGTAGTGAAATTTCTGCACTGGATCGTCAACTTGCCAAGGATTTACATAAAACGGGCAAGCCAGTTTTTTTAATTGTGAATAAATGTGAAACACAAAATCAAACTGTCAATGATTTTTATCAATTGGGTTTGGGAGAACCCTTTCCTATTTCAGCCGAACATAACCTGGGGATTAAAGAACTGCTTGCCACAGTGGAACCATTGTGCAAACAAAAAGATTCCAATGAAGAAAAGACCTCAGCAACACGCCCGCTAAAACTGGCAATTGTAGGCCGTCCCAATGTTGGCAAATCAACACTTATAAATCACTTTTTGCAACAAGAACGCTTACTCACGGGACCGGAAGCCGGCGTCACACGTGATGCGATTACCATTCCTTGGACCTGGCAGGGCAAACCTATTTTGTTAACAGACACAGCTGGGTTAAGAAAATATGGCAAAATCGATGATGAGCTGGAACGCATTTGCGGATACGGTACAAAAAACGCCATTGATTTTGCCGAGGTTGTTGTGTTGGTTTTGGATGCGACACAACCCATGGAACGCCAAGATTTAGCCATTGCCAGCACTGTGTTACAAGAAGGTCGCGCTTTGGTCATTGCGTGTAATAAATGGGATATTATTAAAAATCGAACAGAAACCTTAAAGGAAATTAAAGAAAAAATGCAAACTTCCTTGCAACAGGTAAAAGGCATTCCTGTTGTCCCTATCTCAGGCAAAAGTGGTTTAAATTTAGATTTATTACTGAAAAACATCTTCAATGTGTATGAACTATGGAACAAACGCATTCCGACACATAAACTCAATACTTTTCTGGATGAAATTAAACAAGCACACCCTACTCCATTGGCGCGCAACGGCAAACGTGTACCAATGAAATACATGACTCAGGTTAATACTCGTCCTCCAACTTTTGTTATTTTTACCAGCAATCCAGATTCTCTGCCAGATTCTTATATGCGCTATATTTCCAATGGGTTACGTAAAACTTTTGGAATGGAAGGTGTTCCTATTCGGATTCATTTACGTAAAAGAGAAAATCCTTATGAAAATAAACAACAAAAACCAGAAAGGAAACGCAAACCATGACTTTAATTTTGAAAAATATGATTCATCATGGCCGTGTGCGTGCATGCTACTATCATCCAGATAATCCGCAATTATGTGTCAAAGTAGCTTTACAAAAAAAACATAACAAGCTGTTACAAAAAGAAATTGACAATAATGAATTATTTCAAAAGACATTATCTTCTTATGTAACGCGCTATTATGAATTGGTTCCAACGAATTATGGTTTAGGGCTTATTTCTGATTTAATCACAGATACTCCCACCAACACATTATCTCTTCGTTTGCGTGATTGGTTAAAAATTCACAAGTCTATATCGCCTGAGTTACAGGAACAATTTCAAGATTTTTTTAAAAGACTGCTTAAATATAAACTGTGGTTTTATGATTTTAACAATGAAAACTTTTTAGTCCAAAAACAGGGCGACAAACTCCGTCTTGTTTTTGTAGATACAAAAAGCTTAAACCGCAATAATTCTTGGTCTTTTTTTAAATTGGAATACATTATTCCTACCCTAGCAAAAATCCGCATGAAAAGACGCATTCATCGTTTTTATAAAGTGCATCACTTAGGCGTACCCAACAGCTTAAAATGATTACATATTCAACAATTGGCCAGCTGCTTGATAGTCAAACTTTCCTGTCCCTAACTTAGGCGGATTTTTCATGTACTTCACCTGTTTTGGAATCCATAATTCCGAAACGCCACAAGAACGCATAAATTCCCGAACCTCTGGTAAATTACACCCTTGATGAGAAGTGATAAAAATCAATTCTTCTCCTTTTCTGTCATGTGGAATCGTGACAATACCTTGAGTTTCATTAGGGTATAACTTGTCTAAAATCTGTTCAACCGCCGTTAAAGACACCATCTCACCAGCTACTTTAGCAAAACGTTTTAAACGGCCACATATACTTATAAACCCATCCTCATCTATTTGAACAATATCCCCCGTTGCATAAGTTTTATCATTGATCTTTTCTAATTTCAAAGGCTTATCAGAACGCATCATACCTTGCATGACATTATCTCCTGTCACAATCAATTCGCCCCCTTGAGTCACGCCCGGTATCTTCCTTAATTTATATTGAATCCCAGGCAAAATACGGCCAACGCAATTCTGTTTATAATACATAGGTGTATTAAGTGCAATGACCGGAGAAGTTTCAGTTGCGCCATAACCTTGTAAAATACGCACACCAAACTTTTGCATCCATAAATCTGCTGTGGCTTCTTTTAAACGTTCGCCCCCCACAATTGCATATTTTAAAGACCGAAAATCGTACGGATGCGCGACACGCCCATAACCAAACATAAAGCTGTCCGTTCCACAAATAACAGTCGCATTAGTATCGTAAAACAACTCTGGAATAACCCGATAATGTAAAGGGCTGGGGTAATAAATTGTTTTAATACCCGACAACAACGTTATAATCATACCAACAGTCAATCCAAAAGAATGGAAAATCGGCAACGCATTAAAACAAATATCCTGTGTATTAAAAGGCAAAACAGACACCAGCTGATAACGATTGGCTTGTAAATTTTCATGGCTTAAGAAAATGGCTTTTGGCATACCTTCAGAACCAGAAGTAAATAAAATAACTGCTGTATCAGAGGCAGGCACAATTGATTTTTTCCTTTTTAAATAATCCGCCAATCCCATCAATTTGATATGTCCTGTGATCTTATGAGCGAAATCTTCTAAATAAATAACTTGGACACCCATTTGAATCATCATTTCAACTTGAGCTTCAAAATGTCCTTTTTCGATAAATTGATGCGAGGTAACAACTACTTTTAATCCGACTGTTTTGATACAAGATTCTAATTGAGCTAGGCCCAAAGAAAAATTCAACATAGCAGGAACTTTTCCAGCTTTTTGAAGCGCATAAAAGCTGATAACCGTTGCCAATGCATTTGGCAAAAATAATCCCACTTTATCCGCATCAATATATTTTTGATAGGCTTGAGCCAAAACATAACTTTTAAAAATAAATTGTTTAAAGGTTTGTGGTTTGCGTGCAGTATCTTCTGCAACAACTCTGTGCCAACCATACCGATTTGCAGCATACAATAAATCGTTAAACACATTTTGATGAATATCTGAGGTATCATAGATCATCTTAGTCATCACATCATACAGTTGAACCTCTAATACTTTCCGACGCGCTTTACCCACTAATGCACTATCTACATTTAATTGCACAGGAGATTGTATATTCAATGTAATCTTGGGAAAAACATGTTGAATCAACAAACCTTTTTGATACGAAAAATACGACGTATCGGCGCCAATAATTCGTACGGGCAATAACGTTGCTCCGGCTTTATCTGCTATGACCGCAGCCCCATCATACATTTTCATCAACGAACCTGTCACAGTGATACGCCCTTCTGGAAATACCATAACTTTTTCACCGGATTTTACTAAAGCAATTAAAGACCTTAATGCCATAGGATTTAAAGGATCCAACGCATATAAATTGACAAGTGATGAAAAAGGACGTACCCACCATTTTTTTGCCCACACAGTATTGATAGCAAAAGTAATTCGTTCAGGCATAAACGAAGCCATCAACAATCCGTCTAATAACGATGTGTGATTGGCAATAATCACAACGCGCTTGCCGGCCTTTTCAAAATGTTCTAAATTCTTGACGCGCACACGGAACAAACAAATAAGAATTGTTTGGAAAACAGACCTTACTAATGTATCCGGCAACATACGGCTTAAATACCATATAACACCCAAACTAAATAGCGCCATAGCTAAAAATAGTTGGGGTATTGTCAATCCTAAAGCTAACAAAGCCAAACTCACTCCCGCGATTAAAACCATACCGACAGAGTTCACAATATTATTGGCCGCAATAACTGTGGCTAAATATTTTTTAGGTGCCTTCACCTGCATCATCGCATTTAAAGGCACAATATAAAGCCCTCCAAAAAAAGCAAAAATAAACAGGTCTAATGAAATTAAAATACCTCGTGTACTTGAAATAAATTGCAATAAGGTCATGGGATCTGCAACATTTCCCGCTCTGGTTGTCAATACCCACAACAACGCCAAAGTGACGGCCATCATCAACGCACTAAGCGGGACAAAGGTCACGTGTACCATGCCGCCCAATAATTTGTGACAACTAGAAGATCCCACGGCAACACCCACAGAAAATAACACCAGGAAAAAGCTGACAACTCCTTGTGTTGTTTGTAGGGTTTGACTGCATAATGGGAAAATTTGAGTTAAAATAAATACGCCCAGCATCCAAAACCAAGTTGCCCCTAAAATACAACGCCATACGGTTGGGTATTGATAAGCAACCTTCATCGCTCCAAAAATTTCAACAAATAAATTTTTACTGATTTTTACTTCAGCTCGGGGCGCCGGTGCAGATGGAATCAAACGACTAGCAAAAACCCCAATCAGCGCACACACCAATAACACACCGACAACTGCCGGGATAGGCAATAATGTCCCAAGGACAGATCCTAATAAAATAGATAAATAGGTAGAACCTTCCACCGCACCATTACCTGCAATCAATTCATCTTTTTTCAATAATTGAGGCAACAAAGCATATTTAATCGGCCCAAAGAATGCGGATTGAGTTCCCATTAAAAATAATAAAACAATCAATAAATAGACACTGTGGAATATAAAAGTAATACCTGTTAAAATCATCAAAGCAAATTCTGTTACCTTTAGCACGCGTGCGATTGAGGCGCGGTTATACTTATCAGCCACCTGCCCTGCAACACCCGAAAAAAGTACAAATGGTAAAATAAACAAGCCTGCCACCACTTGGGATAAAACTTCGGCTTGATCCGTTAAACGAAAAGCAATCAAAATCATCAAGGCATTTTTGAATAAATTATCATTAAAAGCGCCAAAAAATTGCGTCAATAATAATGGTAAAAATCGTCTGGAACGTAATAATTGGAACAGCATTCAGCCTCCTTTAAAAATACACAGGTATTACTGTAACTTATTTCATTAAACCAATCAAGCAAAAAATTTCACAAAATGCTTGACAAGACCCAATATCACGTTTAAGCTGGTAGGCAGTTTTATTGACATGGAAAGGCAGACCGTGAACAAGTTTTTTATTATTTTGATGAGTGTTATGTTATGCACTTCCCATTCTGCTTGGGCAGATAAGGCTAGAGCGGATATGACTCGCGCACATCGGGAAAAAGTTGGTGTTACAGCTGGGAATCCCAAAGTGCTTGATTCAAATGATACCAATAACGGTTCACAGGGACATATAAGGGGTGCCGCTGCCAAACAAAGAAGGGAAGGAAAGGCCCCAGGGATATTTGATCCTGTGTCACAAAAGCCAACAGATCTGACTGACACAGATATTTTTTCGCAACCGTTGATGGTGTCCCGTGACGCAGAAAGAAAGGCTCGGTTAGAACAACAAAAAAAATTGGTAGCTGAAATACATCAAGCTATTGATGACATACCTGCGAAAATGAATTGTTCGGGTGCTAACTGTTACAATGTTTATGACAATCCAACGTCTGATACAGCAACCTCTATTGCCCCCGCAGGCCTAAGCCAAGAAATTGATATGAGGTAAAAAATTCATGAAAAAATTTTTATTTGGTATTTGTATTGGGGCTTTAATAAGCGGAAGTACTATATTTTTAGCATATACAGTTTACGCCAAAGATTATATTGAAACCCAGATGCGCATGGTAACAGACAGCCCAAATGTATTGGCTTTTGCCACAAATGAAGAGCTGAATAAATACGAAGATAATTTTGTCCGAGCACAAGCTCAATCGTACTTTTATGATCAATTGATAGCTCCTGATGATAATAATGCTTCACAATATCGTCTTTCCACAAAAAGAAATGAATTTGGGGCAACAGAATGGGCACTTTATTATTCAGAATGTAACAATGATGCAGCAGGTTGTTGTGTCAAAAAGACTTCGGGCAGTACACTTTGTGGAGAAAAAGATGAATTAACACTTGATCAACGCATCCAAAATATGGAAGCAGAATGTCAAAAAAAGCCCACCAGTCAAGACTGTAACAAAATTCTTTTACAATCAATGAAACAAGTCCGTGATATGGATCCAGATAAACGCAAGACATTATATTATGCCCGGGCCTATGAAGCATGGAAAAATCCTCGGCCTGAACGAGGAGTATGCGGCGATGATAGAGAAAGTGTAGGATTTGATGAGGTTAAGGACCATTTAGATAAGTTAAAATACAACACAGATATTAACGCTGAAGAATCATCTGCTGCACGTTTTCAATATGAAATGCGCACACGTCTGTTGACAGGGATTTATCCATGTGATGAACAAGTATCACTAGAACCACACGTCCCTGATGAAATCGCAAACATCCCTGGATTTTCCGATCTTAGCTATGACCAAAAATGCGCAGTTGCACTATATCAAATGTCACAACAGGTGGCTGAACAAATGAAAAGCCATTATGATCAGCAAACAACGTTTCTATCAGGCCTGGCGGCGACAAATGAAAAAGCCCGCCAAGAAAGAATGGAAAAGAAGAAAGCAGAATTGGCTACTGTGGCACAAAATATCAGTCAAAATTCAAATTGCACCAACCCATCGGATTGCTATATGGTGTATGATGCAGGTCATGAAGAAGGCGTTTCCGTCACAGGCGGACAAACTTTAAGCAGTAAAATTGATATCAGATAAGTTGAAAAGGAGGAACTATGAAAAAAATCGTTTTAGCACTTGCCGCTTGTGGCGTAATTGTAGGTAGTGGTATATTATGGGGGAATTTAGCATCTGCCAATGAAGAAAAAACGTCCGAAGAGATTGAAGCTCTTGCAAAATCTTCAGCTGTTTTAGCCATTACGGATCAACACTCTGTCAATCAATCCTATAATGTTTTGGAACGTTGGATTACACAACAACCGAAGGAGAATGCGCAAAGCCGCGAGAACAAAGGAGAGGACATACACCAAGAGCAAACTGCACAGGATTGGGCTGTATATTATTCCGAATGTTATAAAACAGAAAAAGGTTGCTGTGTTACTATACAGGAAGATGGTACTTGCACCTATGACAAGAAAACTTTAGCTGAACGCAAACAACGCATGGAACAAGTTTGTGCGGAAGGTCATCCTGAACACGCAAAATGTAATCAAGCATTGTTAGGGGAACTTCAAAAAGTAGAAAACATGTCCGAAGATGACAGACAAGACCTCTTACAAGCCCGTGCTTATGAAGCAAGAAAAGACATAAATGTAAAATTAGGTCAAGGGGGAGAACCTGGAGCACCTGCCATTGTGTTCAATAATAGAGGGAATCCACTCACTGAGGCCCCTCTCTCAATGGTATTTCCCACTTCAGAAGCAGTCCATAATGCTTCACACGATGCTTCTAGGAAAGACGATATCAGCCCTGAGCAAACATCTGCAATCAGAGCAAATGATGCCTATACCCGTCAACTTGTTGAATATTCTAACAAATCAGAAGAACAATTAAAGGCCATGGGTGTAGATGACACAACAATAAAAAAAGCACAGGAAATGCATGAACTCATAAAGGATTTAACACCGGTCCAACAAAAACA
This sequence comes from Alphaproteobacteria bacterium, assembly GCA_017960645.1. Lineage (GTDB taxonomy): Bacteria > Pseudomonadota > Alphaproteobacteria > CAAHEQ01 > UBA3637 > UBA3637. The sequence continues at coordinate 16,645 of JAGCYU010000022.1, forward strand.
ATTTGCAGATTACGTTGCCAATGAACAACTCAAAAGGCGTAAAGAACGTCATGCAGATATACTTCAAAAGCTATGGGATGAAATTCAAAGAGATGCCGATGAACAAAGACGAAAAGAACTGGCCGCATTACATAATGAATTGGCTGGAATTCAAAAGATGCTTGGTTCAGAAAATGTCGATTGCAATCCGAATAATCCAGGAGATTGCTATAAAGTTTATGATGCAGAAACCCCACAAGGCGTATCTGTTACTGGCGGCCGAACAATGAGTGAGACCATCGATATCAGGTAACCCTTGGCTATTTGGCATAACAAATCCCCCGCTTGAAAACGGGGGTTATTTTTTAATCTTTATTAACCTGCACGATTCTTTAAAAAATCCGCCAACCAATGAATATCATAGGCACCATCAATAAAGTCCGCGTTTTGAATAATTTCTTGATGCAAAGGGATTGTGGTAGAAATTCCTTCTATCACAAACTCACCTAAGGCACGTTTCAGCCGCATTAAGGCACCATTTCTGGTCCGTCCGGATACAATCAATTTTGCCACCAAACTATCATAATTAGGCGGCACATCACATCCTGCATACATACCGGAATCCACACGCACAGCCAATCCACCTGGCACATGCCACTGCCCTATTTTACCGGGGCAAGGAACGAATGTATTCGGATCTTCTGCATTGATACGACATTCAATAGCAACACCATGGAATTGAATGTCTTCTTGTTTGATATCCAAAGTCTGACCGGCCGACAAACGAATTTGTTCTCGCACAATATCCAAACTTGTCACAGCTTCGGTAATTGGATGTTCCACCTGTAAACGCGTATTCATTTCCATAAAGTAAAACTGGCCATTTTCATACAAAAACTCAACTGTTCCGACATTGGAATAGCCAATTTTTTTGATGGCCGCCACAACCATTTCCCCCAGTTTTTTGCGTTGCTCAGGATTCAAAGCCGGCGAAGGTGTTTCTTCTAAAATCTTTTGATGATTCCGTTGCAAGGAACAATCACGCTCGCCCAAATGAATGACATGACCAAAGTTATCCGCTAAAATCTGCACTTCTATATGACGCGGATGGCTTAAATACTTTTCCATATATACGCCATCATTTTCAAAAGAAGAGCGTGCTTCGTTTTGTGCTAAAGTAAAGGCCATTTCCATTTCATCGGCCGAATTCACAACACGCATTCCTTTTCCGCCACCACCGGCAGACGCTTTGATAATCACAGGATATCCCAACACTTCGCCCCATTGAATAGCATCCAACACGTTTTTGATTTCTCCATCAGAACCTGGAATCAATGGCAATCCTGCTTCTTTAGCCAACTGACGCGCCGCAACCTTATCCCCCATTTTGCGGATCATTTCGGGTCTTGGCCCAATCCAAACCATGTTATGCGCTTCCACCATCTCAGCAAAATCTGCATTTTCCGACAAAAAACCATAACCCGGGTGAATAGCATCCGCCCCTGTCATCAAGGCGGCGGAAATAATATTTGCTTTATTTAAATAAGATTCTTTGGCGCCCGCCGGCCCGATACACACAGCCTCGTCCGCCAACTTCACGTGCATAGCATTAGCATCTGCTACAGAGTGAACAGCAACAGTCTTAATTCCCATCTCATGACAAGCCCGATGGATTCGTAAAGCAACTTCTCCGCGATTAGCAATTAAAACTTTTTCAAACATTTTATTCCATTTCAAACAATGGTTGGTTGTATTCTACAGGCGCCCCGGATTCAACTAATACTTTTTTAATTGTACCGGCTTGTTGAGCTACAACAGGATTAAACGTTTTCATGGCTTCTACCATACATAAAGTCTGTCCTTGTTTAACGCTGTCTCCTTCTTTAACAAAAGTCGGAGCATTAGGGCTGGGTGACAAATACACAACACCAACAATCGGTGATAAAACTTGATTTTTGGGCTTTTCCACTACTTCTTCTTTTGCTGTATTAGAAATGACAACAGGCGTCTGTGCGGGGGCTGGGGCAACCTCAGTTGCCGGGCCAACCACATGCAATCTTATACCGTCTTTTTCGTAATCAATCTCTGCCAAACCTGTTTCTTTTAACAGCTCTGACAACTCTTTAATTGTATCTTTTATGGTGTTATCCATTTCAATCCTTTTGTTGAATATGGGAATATTTTACACCCGTTTTTGGATTCTGGCTATACAACTTTTATGACAAATTATTACAATTTTTTTTACTAGCTTTTTTTCAAAACTTTTGTTATGATGAGGTCCATGTTCAATCGTTCATACAAAAAATTATTACAAAGCCTTTTGGAATCGGATGATTCTGCCATTCAAGTGCGATCATTCAATAATCGTGTGATCATAGATAATGCTCAAGGAAACAGCTTGTTTGGCACAGGCGAAAATCCCTTTTTATTTTTAAAAGAAGCAACGCCCAAGGGGATGCTTGAGCAATTATCCTCAGCGTATATACAACATACGCCCTATCAAATGCGCTTTTATAAAAAAGACAATATCGTTGACATTTCTTTGACGCCAATAACAAAAGCTATGTTGATACAAGCTGCCGTCACACCAAAGCAAGCAGACGCAAAAGTCACCGAAAACATCCAGCTGACTATATTAAGCGAGGCTTTGCATGCACTTAAAACCCCTGTTTATATGACAGATATGCAAGGTGAAATCTTGTATGTGAATCCGGCCTTTTGTGAACAAATTGATTATAAATTTCAAGATTTATTGGGGCAATTTATTGGCAAGGTTTTGCCTTTAGAAGAAGTACAATTTTTACCTTTTTATGAAACAGACATTCAATTATCAACCCCCATGGGATCTCAATCATTTTATGTATCACAATATCAAATTAAAGCGCAAGAAAAAACGATTTATTGCGGCAACTTGGTTCCCACTCAAATCCCTGCACTGAATTTAAACACACCCATTGATTCGATTCCTTTTGCACAAATCACAATAACCGTAAATGATTTAAGTATTGTGCATAAAAACACATTCTTTACTGAATTGTTCCCAGCATCCACAAAAAGCTTAACGGACATTTTAACAGAACAATCCTGCACCGACATCATTAACAAACTAACAAAATCTCACCGCAATCTGGATTCGTCAAAACCCGTTGAAGTCAATACTTTGGATAACCGAACCTTTTTCTTGTATCCGATATGGCATACAACGGGTCATGATGAAGCCACCTTATTTTTCATTGAAATCACCACCAACAAAGCGCTGGAAACACAAACCCTACAATCTCATAAGATGCAAGCTATCGGACAACTAGCTGGGGGTATTGCCCATGATTTTAATAACCTGTTAACTGCGATTATTGGCTTTACAGATCTGCTGTTACAAAAACATCCTGTTGGTGACGATTCTTTTGGTGATTTAATGCAAATCAAAGGGAATGCGACACGTGCTGGGGGCTTGGTTGGACAACTCCTTACTTTTTCACGCAAAACCCCTGTGCAAAATCGTTATATTTCTGTCCATGATGCCTTTGTAGATTTAAGTGCGTTATTGGAACGGGCTTTGGCACCACATTGTACCCTTAAAATGGATTTTGCACGCCACTTAGGATGCATTCAAATGGATGCCAACCAATTAACACAAATTTTTTTAAATTTAGCGGTAAATGCTAAAGATGCTATGAAGCAAGGGGGGCTTTTTACTGTCACATTAACAAAAGAAAAAGTTAAAAAAGCAAAACCATGTGGATTGGATACCTTACCCGCTGGCGATTATATTAAAATTACGGCAACAGATACAGGATCTGGCATTGATGCAAATGTATTACCTCATATTTTTGAACCTTTTTTTACAACCAAAAAGAAATCGGCTGAATCTGGAACAGGACTTGGCTTATCTACCGTTTATGGCATTATTCACAGTGTTGGCGGATATATTAAAGCCGATAGTGTCCCAAACGTAGGCACAACTTTCACGATTTACCTACCGCGCTTTGATGAAGTCACAACCGAAACAATTTCCGCCCCACAAGAAATTCAAAATGTGTTTTTACCACCAGCTACTAACCCGATTTTATTGGTTGATGATGAAGATGGCATCCGCACAATCACAGCCCGAGCCTTAAAAACAAAAGGGTTTGAGGTCATGGAATGTGCCAATGCAGAACAAGCCATTACTCACTTAAAAAAGCATCCTCAAATTCAATTATTATTAACAGATATGGTCATGCCCGGCATGGATGGAGAAACCTTAATTCATAAAATAAAAGAACTACAACCACATTTGCCTTGTTTGCTTATGTCCGGCTACTCAGACGCTTTTGAAAAACATACCTCGGACGCTGTTAAGGATTTTGATTTTATTTCCAAACCGTTCACATTGGCCGACCTGCTTAATAAAGTAAAAGAAATTTTGGAAAGAAAATAATGCTTTTTACTTGACCCCTACCTTAAAAAGTGCTAGTCTGTTCCTGATGGGATGAATTAAGGGGGAACAATGGCACATAACTTGGGCAAAATATCGGCTATTTCTGGAAATGTTGTACAGGTTACATTTGACCAAAAATTACCTGCGTTGTACGGTGCTTTACAGGTTCAAGATTTAATTTTAGAAGTTCAAAGTTTTATTGATGAAAGAACAGTTCAAACGCTGGCTATGGGCCCTACACAAGGTCTTGCTCGAGGTATGACAGTTCAAGATTTGGGCCATCAAATTCAAGTGCCTGTTGGACAAAAAACGCTGGGACGTATGTTTGATGCTTTGGGTCATACAATTGACGATAAAGCTCCAATTGATAAAGCCCCCGTACGCGATATTCATGCAACATCTAAACCTTTATCAGATGTCAGTGTTTCCAGCCAAATTTTTATCAGCGGCATCAAAGCAATTGATTTATTAGCACCTATGGAACGTGGTGGAAAAACGGGTTTGTTTGGTGGAGCTGGTGTAGGCAAAACAGTTTTAATTACAGAAATGATTAACAATATGGTCGGACGCTATGATGGTGTCAGCATCTTTGCCGGGGTAGGAGAACGCTCTCGTGAAGGACATCAATTATATCACGAAATGAAAGCTGCCGGTGTTTTACCCAAAACAGTCATGGTATTTGGGCAAATGAATGAAACCCCTGGCCTGCGCTTTCGTGTAGCTCTTTCGGCCCTTACAATGGCAGAATACTTCCGTGATGAAAAGAAAACAGACGTATTGTTGCTAATTGATAACATTTTCCGTTTTATTCAGGCGGGTTCTGAGGTATCTGTATCCTTGGGACAAATTCCGTCACGCGTAGGATACCAGCCTAGTTTAGGCACAGATATTGCTGATTTAGAAGAACGTATTTCTTCAACAAAAGATGCCGCTATTACCTCTATTCAAGCAGTTTATGTTCCTGCAGATGATTTTACAGATCCTTCTGCAGTGCATACTTTCCAACACCTATCCTCCAGCATTGTTTTGTCACGAGCGCGTGCGGCTCAAGGCCTATACCCCGCTGTTGATTTATTACAATCTAATTCCAATATGTTGACCCCACTCATTGTTGGAGATAGGCACTATCGCATTGCAACACAGGTCCGACAAACCCTTGCCCAATATGAAGATTTAAAAGACATTATTGCCATGCTTGGTTTTGATGAACTGCCAGCCCATGATCAACAAGTTGTTCAAACCGCACGCAAGTTGGAACGCTTTTTAACGCAACCGTTTTTTACGACAACACAATTTACAACCATGGAGGGACGCTCTGTGGATTTAAAAGATACATTAGATGGATGTGAACGCATCTTGTCCGGAGAATTTAATGACTATACAGAGGAAGACTTTTACATGGTTGGAACTGTGGAGGAAGCTATTAAAAAACATAATATCAAGGGGGATAAATAAGTGGAATTAAAAGTTGTGACACCCACCGAAATTATTTTATCTTGTCCTGTTCAAAAAATCACAATTGAAGGAATTGATGGTTTTCGTTGCTTTTTACCAAAACACATAGATTTTATCACCGCTTTAAAACCTGGTATTATGACGTATTTGACTCAAGACAACAAATTAAAATACGTCGCCTGTAACCAAGGATTATTTGTCAAATGTGGCAATCAAGTTTCCGTTTCCACTCCTTGGGCTGTCATCAGCGATAATTTAGAGCATTTAAAACAACATATTAAACAAGCCTTTCAAGAAATGGAACAGGAACGTAAAGAAGTTGGCGTTTCTATGGCTCGGTTGGAAATTGGTTTAACCAAAGGTTTAATGCAATTGCGGCGGGAGGAATCTCATGTCATCCTTTGAAAAACAAATGGAAAAAACGGCAAAAACTTTGGAGCGCAAGGCGGATAATTTGAAACAGTCCAAAAACAATTCTTATGTATATCGTGCGGCCTTATTGACAGTTTACGGGTGGCAAATGTCAATCCCTGTTGTCGTAGGAATTGCTTTAGGATTATTTTTAGATAAAACCTTCCCTCTGCAACATTTCTCCTGGACACTGAATATGATTCTTTTTGGATTCGGTGCAGGTTTGTATAACGCCAATACTTGGCTGAAAAAAACAGCTACTTTACCACCTAAAAGGAAGGAAGGTAAAAAATGACAACACTTTCTATGGCAACGTTAATTGTTTGTATTATCACGGGCATTTTAATCGGGATTGCCTATGAATATTTACTGTGGTTATCTATTAAAACACTACCAAAAATCAAACACAAAGGACTGTGGCTACTGTTTACAACTGCGGCACGATTATTTTTGCTTTTATTTACCGCCGTTGTTATGGCAAAAGAAAATGTCGCCCGGTTTTTGTGGATTATTTTTGCCTTTTTAGTAACACGATGGATTGTTATTAACATTGCCAAAAACATCAAGAGGAAAGCATGATTGAAGATTTAGACCATATTATTATGTTTCACTTGGGACCGCTAGGCATCAACGCCACGTTGTTTTTTTCATGGGTTGTGATGGCGATTCTTGTTGTGGGTTCTTGGCTGATTACACGCAATTTAAAAACAACAGTTCAAGTAAGCCGCTTTCAAACTTTACTGGAAATGGTTGTCACAACCATCCGAGGTCAAATTCACGCTGTCAGTGGCGACAATCCAATGAAATATCTTCCTATGATGGGCACTTTTTTCCTATTCATAGCGATGTCTAATCTATTGACTATTATTCCGTGGTTCAAAGCACCCACAGCCAGCTTATCCACGACAGCGGCATTTGCCTTATGTGTCTTTTGTGCTATGCCCTATTATGGTATTAAAAATGCGGGAATCAAAGGTTACTTAAAAAAATTCATTGATCCTACACCATTTATGCTACCTTTAAACATCTTATCCGATTTTTCGTCTGCATTTTCTTTGGCATTTCGTTTATATGGAAATATGCTCAGCGGAGCCGTCATCATTACTGTTTTAATGATGCTTGCCCCATTTTTGATCCCCCTGCCCTTGCAAATTTTAGGGTTAGTCACAGGAACAATTCAAGCTTATATTTTTGCGCTTCTGGCAATCGTATATGTATCGGCGGTTGCTCCAAACGAAGCCTATGTACAATCCGATACAAAGAAAGGAGTTTAATATGGATCCTGTAACTTTAATTGGAGCAATGAGTGTGTTAGCGGCAGGTTTATGCATCGCTATTGGTGGTATTGGCCCTGCTTTGGGTGAAGGAAATGCAGCCGCAAATGCTTTGCGTGCTATTGCACAACAACCAGATGAAGCCCCAAACATTACACGAACTTTGTTTGTTGCTATGGCTATGATTGAATCAACAGCTATTTATGCATTTGTTGTTACAGTACTTATTTTGTACTTCAATCCTTTTTGGGACAAAGCCCTTGAAATAGCAAAATTAGCAAATTAAGAGGTTTATAATGGGGATAGATTGGGTTACCTTTGGTGCACAAATTGTCAACCTGTTTGTATTGATTTGGTTGCTTAAACGTTTCTTGTACCATCCAATATTGGAAGTTATTGATAAACGTCAAGCTGAAATCAATGCACAGGTAAAATCTGCTCAAGATGCAAAAAACCAAGTTGACCAAGAAAAGGCCGAATGGGAAAAGGAAAAAGCCCACTTTGATGACATGCGTCAAAAACGCCTGAATGATTTAGCCTTAGAAGAGCAAAACTTACATAAACAATTGAACGTTGATATTCATAAACAGGAACAAGAAAAACGTTCTCAACTGCAACAAAATTTAGATACAGAAGTGAAGGCTATTCAAGATGAAATGCGTTCTATTATTGCACATCAATTCGTTGCCTTTTCTCAAAAACTTTTGCAAGAATTAACCCAAGGCACACCCTTTGATACTGTCATTCAAACGATTACAAACAAGATAAATAAGCTAGATAAAAAACAAAAATTAGAATTAGAAAAAAATCTATTAAAACAAAATGTTATCAATATAACTTCATCTAATCAATTAAGTAAAAAACAACAGCAAGAATTGCTTAAAACTTTCAAAAAAGTTTGTCCAATTAACGCCAAAACGAAAGTAATGTGGAAAGTAGATTCTGATTTAATACTGGGATTAGAAATTTACGTTGGTAATAGCTTAATAGAGTGGAACCTAAAAAATTATTTAGATGAACTAAACTACAATATTCGTTCTGCAACGACTGCTTTGATTTTATCAGAAAAGGATGAATAACATGCTGAAAAAAACAACTGTTAATGCAAAAAAAATTTTAAATAAAGCGATCAAAAAAACGCAGCCTAAAATGCGCGTCAGCGAGCTTAATACAATTTTGTCTTTAGCAACAGGAACTGCAGAGATTTCCGGTCTTAGCAAAGCTAAAATCAATGAATTATTGACCTTTAAAAACGGGGTCATTGGCATGATCCATTCACTCAAACCAAACTCAGCTGGGGTAATTTTTTTAAGCAATGCTGATTCATTAAAAGCTGGCGATAGAGCTGTCCGCACAGAGCGTGTATTGGACGTGCCTGTAGGCTCTGCACTACTTGGCCGAGTTATCAATCCGTTGGGCCTGCCATTGGATAAAAAAGGCATGATCAGGACAACAGAACGCTTGCCGGTAGAACGTGAATCCCCTGCAATTATGGAACGAGCTACTGTGGATACTCCACTTCAAACTGGGATCAAAGCCATTGATGCTTTTATTCCCATCGGGCGTGGCCAACGTGAATTAATTTTAGGGGATAGACAAACTGGAAAAACAGCAATTGCAGTAGATACCATTTTAAACCAAAAAGATTCAGGGGTAATTTCTATTTATTGTGCAATTGGACAACGAAGCTCTGATACAGCGCGCGTTATTGCCACATTACAAGATAATGGGGTTATGAATCAGTGTGTGGTTGTTGTGGCCAGCGGTGAAGATGAAGCAGGACTACAATACATCGCCCCTTATGCAGCCACTTCAATTGGCGAATACTTTATGTCCAAAGGAAAAGATGTGTTAATTGTGTATGATGATTTAACCTCCCATGCCCGTGCTTATCGCCAATTGTCGTTGCTATTGCGCACACCTCCTGGACGGGAAGCATTCCCTGGGGATATTTTTTACATTCACTCGCGGTTATTGGAAAGATCAACACATTTACGCAAAAAAGATGGCGGCGGGTCTATGACCGCTTTACCTATTGTAGCCACAGAAGCAGGCAACATTTCAGCCTATATTCCTACAAATATTATTTCCATTACGGATGGACAGATTTATCTATCCGCTAACTTGTTCCAAAAAGGTTTAATGCCAGCGATTGATACAGGTCCCTCTGTGTCACGTGTCGGTGGAGAAGCTCAACTGCCTGCCTATCGCCAACTTGTTGGTCCTTTAAAACTCTTTTATTCACAGTTTGAAGAATTGGAATCCTTTTCAAAATTCGGCGTTCAATTAGATGAAGAAACCCAAAAGAAACTAGCACGAGGTCGCGCCATACGTTTTGTTTTGCAACAATTGCAATATCATTTAATGGACGTAGCTAGTCAAATTGCTGTTTTCCTTTCAGTGAATGCAGGATTATTGGATAATGTGCCTCAAGATAAAATCCAGCCAGCACAATCCGTAATCAGCAAAACCATGCATACCAAATTTAAAAACATAGTCGATGCTATTATGCATAAAGAAAAGTTGGATTCTTTAGCACAAAACAAGCTGATTAAAGCCTTTCAACAATCGTTACTAGATGAAGGAATTACCCCGAGAAAATGAGCCTTGAAATCTTAAAAAAACGGATTCAAACGACAACTGACCTGAAAGAAATTGTCAGCACAATGAAATCTCTTTCCTCTGCCAGCGTTGGTCAGTATGAAAAGGCTCTTGTGTCCCTTTATCAATATGGGCAAACTGTCAAAGCAGGTTTTAATGGTTTAACCCGAGCAGATTTTTTTACATATCAGCCCATGAAAATACGGAACAATCCAAACGTATTGGCCGTTGTTATAGGTTCAGACAATGGCCTTGTCGGTCGCTTTAATCGAGATTTAATGTCCTTTACAGAACAGACATTAAACGAATTGCATCCAAATGGAGAAAAACATATTCTTGCTATTGGAAAACGTATTGGATTGTTGGCACCACTTTATCATTTGCACTCGGAAGGCATGTATCCCCTATCCAATTCTGTAAAAGAAATTTCCATTATTTCTGGCATAATCTTAACAAAAATACATGAGCTTATTGCAAAAAAACATATTGACGTTGTTTATTTATTTTTTAATCAAAAACAAGGAAACACTGCCTTTATCTCCGATTATTTGCAAGTTATTCCTTTGCCCTCGGAACAATTTGGCAATGTCAAAAAAGAAAAATGGCAAGGCCGTATGGCGCCTTTAATTACGGCTAGTAAAGACGAACTGTTTCAGGCTCTTGTACGGGAATATTTGGTTGTTGTGTTAGCCCATGCTTTGACTGCCAGCCTGGCCAGCGAACACTATACACGAATGTTACATATGCAAGAAGCCGAACGCAATATAGATGATTCTTTATCGGCTTTTAATCTGGAATATCAACAACTGCGTCAAAATCAAATCACAGACGAATTGATTGATATTGTATCTGGTTCAGAACAGATAAACAAACAAAAAAATCAATCAACACTTGACTTTTTACAAAAAACAGGGTAAAAATTGATAAATAAAAAAGAAAGGAAAAAACATGATTAAATCAGAACTGGTTGAAAAATTGGCTGAACAGGAAAAATTGTCCGTTCATGTAGCACGTCGTATTGTTGATACACTTTTTAATGCCATGACGAATGCTTTGGTTGATGGTGATCGTGTGGAATTACGTGAGTTTGGTGTTTTATCCGTCCGGACACGCAAGGCGAGAACGGGTCGCAATCCTAAAACAGGTGCTCCTGTTGCTGTTCAAGAAAAACGTGTTCCATTTTTTAAAGCTGGCAAAGCAGTCAAGGAAGCATTAAATAAAAAAGGTGCTTAATGAACTGGATCACCACTCGTTCACGTCCTACTGTTAAAAAAGTGAATATTACCAAGGATATTCCCGATAATTATTGGGATAAGTGTCCGGGGTGTGGAACGATGTTGTTTCATTCAGAAATTCAAAAAAATCATCTTGTCTGTCCGTCCTGCCAATACCATTTTCGCCTACCTGCAAAACAACGGTTGGAAATGTTATGTGATGATGGGAAATACACACTGATAAAGCTACCCGCTGTAAAAGAAGATCCTTTACATTTTCGCGACATCAAAAAATATACAGATCGCTTAAAAGAAGCACGCAAAAAAACAAGTCAAGATGATGCTATCATAGTAGCTCATGGAAAAATGAATGGGCATCCTGTTGTTATAGGGGTCTTTGATTTTAATTTTATGGGCGGTTCTATGGGAACAGCTGTGGGCGAAGCAATTGTCAAGGCCGCAGAGCTAGCGTTATTACAAAAGGCCGCACTCATTTTAATTCCTGCTTCTGGCGGAGCAAGGATGCAGGAAGGAATTTTATCTTTGATGCAAATGGCACGTTCTATTTTGGCTGTCAAAAAGCTGAAGGAAAAACGATTGCCGTATATTGTCGTTCTGACAAACCCTACCACAGGTGGTGTGACTGCTTCTTTTGCCATGGTGGCAGATATTACATTGGCAGAACCAAAGGCAACTATTGGGTTTGCAGGCGCCCGCGTTATTGAACAAACTATTCACGAAAAATTACCGGATAATTTTCAAACTTCTGAATATTTACTGGAACACGGCATGATTGATCAAGTTGTGCCTCGCATAGACCTTAGAGAAAAAATCATCCACTTTTTGGATTTACTAATGCCATAGTCTTGTCTTTTCATGCACCATATCCCACTTATGAATAAAGGGAGAATTTATGGTGCAAGTTTTATTTTTTGATGCGGATAAAGATTTAAAAACATTTTTAAAAAAGCATAACTATTGCGGGATAGAACCTGTTTTTTTCTATGAATCCCTTAATTATGTACCAACACAAAAATTACGCCCTTATTTAAATGCTTCCATCATTTCCATATTTACACACTCTAAAATGGTGGATAACGCGAAATTAACTCTATTTAAAAACCTTAAGCTGATTGCAACACGAAGCACTGGTATTAATCATCTTGATTTAGATTTTTGCAAACGCCACAATATCCAAGTTGCAAATGTGCCTTATTATGGAGCACAAACGGTGGCAGAATTTGCTTTTGGCTTATTATTAGCCTTGTCACGCAAAATTATCTTGGCACAATCCGACATGTCTCGTAATCGTGTGCGCATCCAAGATTATATTGGTTTTGATTTAGCCGGAAAAACAATTGGCATCATTGGCACAGGCTCTATTGGCTCACACATGATTCAATTGGCAAAAGGCTTTGATATGAAAGTTTTGGCTTATGATCCTTTTCCAAAAACAGAATTTAGTCCATTATACACCTCATTAAATCAATTATATGCCAAAAGCGATATCATATCACTCCACATTCCTTCTAGCGACAAAAACAAACATTTATTGAATCAAGCAGCTTTTGTGCGTATGAAAAAAGGTGTTTATATTATCAATACAGCCCGTGGAGATTTAATTGATACACAAGCACTTTACCAAGCTGTCCAGCAAGGTATTGTTGCCGGTGCTGGCTTAGATGTACTGGAAAATGAAGACTTTTTATTGCATGATGACATAGATCCACAAGGTTATGCCCAAGATACCCCTTTTTTACTAGATTCAGCTCTGAATCTCAAACTATTACAAAATCCAAATATTATTGCAACACCGCACATTGCATTCAATACATCGGATGCTTTAGCCCGCATTATTCAAACAACATTAGACAATATTTATAATTTTTTAAATAATAAACCCAGCCATTTGGTGACTTAATCATCTATTTCTGCAAGAGTTTGTTCATCTAAGGTTTCTGTTGTAATATTAGACGCAACAGTTTGAATAGGCGCTATTTTGCTTGCAGAATCTTCACATTCCAGCACCCAAACATCATACACAGGATGTTCCATAGCAGACAAAGCAGGATTAGACGAAAACATCCACCCTTGGAACACAGAATTTCCTGTTTCAGTCTCTTCCACTGTCAAAAAAGCTGTATTTTCTGGGGCTTCATCCACGGGACGTTTTAAACATTTATCAACCACAATCGTCAACTCTCCAAACGAGGTAGCCTTCCCAACCTTAGCTTCAAACGTTTTAACACGTCCTGTGGTCTTATCCAAACCACGCAACAATACGGAATCTGTTGGAATATCAGCGGCCGAAGCGTTCACCGTCCATCCTAACAAAAACAAAATCAACAATCTATACATATCCATCCCCTATTTTGTAGACAAAAAGATAAATTCGGAAACAGAATCTTCCAATGATTTATAATTTTTTGTTTGCATAATTTGATCACCATCAGATAACAACGCCTGACTCTTCCCCGGTTCCAAACGAATATATTTATCTCCCATAATACCGACATCAGCAATCCCTGCCACTGTATCTATAGGCAACTTAACATCTGAGTTGATATTCATAAAAACATCCGCGGCATAAGTCTCTTGATCCAATTTTGTTGCTAAAACGGAACCAACTTTAATTCCTGCAATACGGACATCCGAACCAACTTCCAAACCACCCACCTTGGAAAAACTAGCCTTAACAGTATAACCTGCAATTTCCTTTTTATCAATGCGGGAACTTGCAAAAAATAAAAACAATGCGGTAAACACCAATACAAACACACCCAAAATTGTCTCAATCGGATTCTTTTTCATCTGAATTCTCCTTTTTACTACGCAAATACGACGTCATTTTTTCCAACAAATCGTTTAAAATTAACACATCTTGAGTATAACCAAAAGTATCCCCACTCTCCATTATTTCTTCATCGGCCCCTGGTACAATTTCGATATGCTTAGCGCCCAAAATACCATCTGTTTCAATGGTTACAGAAGAATCCACAGGCAGCGCATACTTTTTATCCAACGCCAACTCAACCTTAATTCTATAACCATCAGTAAAATGTTGAGAAACAACATGGCCTACCTTTAACCCAGCCATACGTACATCCGCTCCGTTCATTAAACCGTCGGACTTATCAAAAGCGGCATACAAAGTAAAATCTGTACCATCTTGCGTTAAACCCGATTTACCATGCAAAGAAAACAAGATACAGCCCAATAAAAATACAAATAAAAAGCCAATCCATGTTTTTTGAGTATCGCTCATTTTAAACTTCCTTATGTGTTATATTGGATACTATTATTTTTAAATTGTCAAGTATTCTTTCTTGACGCTGACACTTTTTTTGACTACTATAAAAACTATGAAAAAGATTATTTATATTTGGCTGACAATCCTTATGTTTTGGAGCTTACCAGCGCATGCGATTTCCCTGATTCGAGATACGGAAGTTGAAGAGGCTGTACTAGCATGGGTTCAAGTTATTTTTAAAGCTGCCAATTTAGAGCCTGAAAATGCACGCATTATGTTGGTTAACGACCCCAGCATCAATGCTTTTGTAGCAGGCGGTCAAACTATTTTTATTCACACGGGGCTAATTACCCAATCCAAAATGTTAGATGATTTAATGTTTGTTTTATCCCATGAAACAGGCCATATCGTTGGAGGTCATGTGACACGTGGTATGACGGCCTATAAAAATGCACAAACAGCCACGTTAATTTCCACTATTTTAGGAGGCGTCATTGCTGTGGCAGCTGGTCGCCCTGATGCAGGAATTGCTGTAATGGTAGGCAGCCAATCCTCTGCTTTAGGTAGCTTTTTAACCTATCGTCAAACCGAAGAAAGCTCGGCTGATCGTATAGCGATTGATATTATGAATAAACTCGGCTATTCCATGCAAGGATTTACCAATACAATGCAAGCCATCCAGCATTTAGAACGCATCAATATGTCCGAGGACGGCGGATATCTGCGTACACACCCTTTATCCCAAACGCGTATGCAAGATGTGGCTCGTTTTACAAAAAATGCACCAGCGCCCAAGCCAAATAAAACTTTTGATCGTATTCGGGCAAAGTTAATAGGCTTTATGAACGATCCAAAAGCCAATTTAAAACAGTACCAAGATAATTCTTTAACCTCACAATACATTCGCGCGATTTCTTTGTATCGCTTAAGCAAACGTGACGAGGCCATCGCTTTACTGGATAAAATAATCACCGTTGAACCCAACAACCCTTATCTATACGAATTGAAAGGACAGTTTTATTTTGAAACTGGCGATATTCCAAAAGCCATTACTAACTATGAAAAAGCAAATAATTTAAAACCCAACGCTCCGTTAATTGAAACAGCTTTGGCTCAAAGCTATTTGGAAAACAAAACAACAAGCAATGCCACAAAAGCCCTAAAGCTGCTTCAACATGTGGTTTTGGTCGAAGAAGAACCTGTGCTTCCTTGGCGCTTAATGGCCACCGCCTATGATGTGTTAAAACAGCCCATAAACGCTCAATACGCAATGGTTGAATATAATTTATCAATCGGCAAAACGACTGTTGCCTTAACTGCCGCCAAAAAACTCACCAAGACAATGCAAAAGGATAATCCGCACTACCAGCGTTTATTGGATATCATTGCTTTGGGCGATAAAAAAGATTGATTTTTACCCCATTTTTTGCTATGATTAAAAGCATGAAAAAACCGGAACTTCTTTTGCCGGCAGGCACATTGGATAGACTAAAAACCGCCTTTATGTATGGTGCAGACGCTGTTTATGCCGGCATGCCTGCAGTGAGTTTGCGCAACAAAACTTCATTTACTTTTGATGAAATGAAGGAAGGTATTGACTATGCACACGCTTTAGGCAAAAAAGTATATTTGGCTATGAATTTATTTACCCACAACCACGATATTCCTAAGCTAGAACAATTTACAAGCATGTTGGATACGTTACGTCCGGACGGCGTTATTGTCGCAGATCCTGGTGTTTTTGCCTATGTCAAAGAAAAATGTCCATGGCTTCCTTTGCATATTTCTACCCAAGCAAACGTATGCTCTGCTCTAACAGTTAATTACTGGAAAAATCAAGGGGCTTCTTTGGTCGTTTTGGGGCGCGAAACACCACTAACTGAAATTAAAGAAATTCGCCAGCAATGCCCCGACATCCGTTTGGAAATGTTTATTCATGGTGCCTTGTGTATAAGCTATTCTGGCCGGTGTTTACTGTCTAATTTCATGACAGGACGCAGTGCTAATAAAGGCAATTGTGCCCATTCTTGCCGCTGGAAATACAAAGTCTATTTAGAAGAAGAAAATCGTCCAAATGAACTAATGGAAATCAGCGAAGATGAACACGGCACCTATATCATGAACTCCAAAGATTTATGTTTACTGGACAGGTTAAATGATATTTTGCCCGTTGGCATTGATTCCTTTAAAGTAGAAGGCCGCAACAAATCCGAATACTATGCGGCTATTACTGCCCGTGCTTATCGCGCAGCCATTGATGCATGGTTTGAAGATCCTAAAAAATGGAACGCAGAGCCCTATAAAAACGAACTTTTAACATTACAAAGTCGGGGCTATACCACGGGCTTTTTGGATGGAAATGCAGGTCCGGAAGCTCACAACTATGATGTGTCTGCCTCAACGGGAAGCTGGCGTTATGCGGGACAAGTTCTGGGAAACACAGAAGGTCGATTGCTTGTTTTGTTAAAACATAAACTGACCATCGGTATGGAGTTGGAAGTTTTGATCCCAGACCAATGGGAGCCTTATCGTTTCCAGATTACAGAAATGTTTAATCATTCCAATCATCAAGCAGTAGCAGCTATGTCGGCAGGCCCCATTCATCAACAGGTTGAATTAGCTCTGCCGGATAGCACGATGTTATCCAAGATTCCCCCTTTAACAGTTATCCGCACAAAATTACCAGAATAATTTTAATATCCGCAGATTCCCACTTGCAAAAAAGATAAAATTTTGCTAAACTTTCGGCATTATTTTGAAAGGATAAACAATGGAACAAACTTTGTCTATTGAACAATTTGAAAACAACCTTATCAATGCTGCCAAAGCAAATAAACAACGCATCGTTTTGCCAGAAGGCGAATGCGACCGCGTTTTAAAGGCGGCACATGACGCTTTGGCACAAGACATTGCTGACATTATTATTTTGGGCAATCCAGAAATGATTCACACCAAGGAAAAAGGATTGGGGTTGGATTTATCAAAAGCACACATCATTGATCACTTGAATGCGACCGAGTTTGAAGATTATGCCAACACTTTGGCTGAACTCAGAAAGGCTAAAGGATTAACGTTGGAAGAAGCGCGTGACATGATGAAAGACGGCGCTTATTTTGGGACAATGATGGTGTATAAGGGCGTTGCTGATGGCATGGTCTCTGGGGCAGAACACACAACTGCCAACACAATCCGTCCAGCATTGCAATTCATTAAAACAAAACCAGGTGCCACAATGGTCTCTGGTGCTTTTTTGATGTGCTATAATGGGCAATTGCAAGTCTTTGCTGATTGTGCTGTTACGCCAAACCCAACTAGTGAACAATTATCAGAGATTGCCGTCACTTCAGCACAAACTGCACGAATTTTTGGTCTTGAACCTCGCGTTGCCTTTTTATCATACAGCACAGGAACTTCCAGCAAAGGACCATCTGTGGATTTAGTCAACGAAGCAATTCGTTTAACACGTGAAAAAAATGTAGATTTTGCCTTTGAAGGGCCTATTCAATTTGATGCGGCTGTTGATCCAGAGGTTGCAAAAACAAAGCTTCCAAACAGCCCTGTGGCCGGTCATGCTAATGTTTTTGTATTTCCCGAATTAAACACAGGTAACTGTTGTTACAAAGCTATTCAACGCGCTCTTGGGGATAAATGTTTGGCGGTGGGTCCGATTTTGCAAGGGCTCAACAAACCCGTCAATGATTTATCACGTGGGGCAACTGTCAAAGACATTATCAATACAATTGCATTTACTGCCTTATTTGCTCAACAGAAAGGATAACCTATGGCAAAGATTTTAGTGATTAACTGTGGCTCGTCTACAATTAAGTATCAATTGTTCAACATGGATACAAAGGAAGTTTTGTGTTCTGGATTAGTGGAAAAAATCGGCGAAAGTATCAGCCGCATTACACATAAGAAATTCCCCGATACAGACAAAGCCACGAAAACAGTGATTGAAGAACGTTTTCCAACACATGCCGAAGGTATGAAAAAAGCTGTGGATATGATGTTGCACGGAGAAACTGCCGTAATTGACAACATTGATGATATTACCGGTGTTGGTCATCGTATCGTGCATGGAGGTTCCTATTTCAAACCTATGAAGGTCACACCAGAAGTGATTGCTAATTTACAAGCTGTGATTCCTTTGGCGCCATTACATAACCCAGGCCATTTGATTGGTATTCGTGTAGCACAAGAAATTTTTGCCAACGCAACACATATCGTTGTTTTTGATACAGCTTTTCATCAAACAATGCCAGATTACGCGTATATGTACCCACTGCCCTATGAAATTTATGAAAAATATGCCGTTCGCAAATATGGCGCACATGGCACAAGCCATAAATATGTTGCCCGTCGCGCAGCTGAATTATTAGGCAAACCGCTTTCGCAAACCAACTTAATTACTTGCCATATCGGCAGCGGATCCTCTATTTGTGCCATCAAAGCAGGCAAGTGCATTGACACTTCTATGGGCTTAACACCTTTAGACGGTTTAATGATGGGCACACGTTGCGGATCCATTGACCCTGCTACAGTCGGCTTTTTAATGCGCAATGCCAACATGGACATTGACGCTGTGGATAAAATGATGACCAAGCAAAGCGGGCTACTCGGCATTTGCGGAGTTAACGATATGCGTGATGTGCATGCAAAAGTCGCGACCAATGACGAACGCGCCAAGCTTGCCTTGAATATGTTGACCTATCGTATTCGAGGCTTTATCGGGAATTATTTTGCTCAATTAAATGGAGAACTAGACGCTTTGGTATGGACAGCAGGTGTTGGGGAAAATGATGAAATTGTCCGCCGCGAAGTGATGAAAGGCCTGACAGGGCTTGGCTTTAAATTGGATGAAGCCGAAAATGATAAGCGCCCAGGCGAATATGCTTTGATTTCTGAACCAGATTCCAAGTTCAAAATTTATGTGATTCGCACAAATGAAGAACTGGAAATTGCCAACGAAACATTGGCGTTAATGTAATATTTATTCAAAGCTTATCATGATAGGGTGCGATTTCGTGCCCTATTTTTTTAAATAATACTTGCTTTTTTCATTTTTATGCGGTATAATGCACTCTGCTCGTGGGGGTATAGCTCAGCTGGTAGAGCGCTTGCATGGCATGCAAGAGGTCAGCGGTTCGAAACCGCTTACCTCCACCACTTAAGAAAATTCCATTTATTTTTGGCTTGTCAATCACTTTGTGGAATGGTTAATTCACTCCCAGTCATTATTTTTTCCCTTGAAGCTTCAAAATACGGATAAAACCAAATAAATAATAACGCCTGCATCCTTCTTTAAATTTAACTTTATACAAAGGTATTTTTATTCCCCTCATTTCCTCAAACAAATGATGCAATTTTTTTTGTATAATAAAATCGCTTGAAAGATTTTGAATCAGCATATCTTGCACTTTTTGTGTATCTTTTTTCATAATATTTTTTTTTCGCGAGATATTATCTGAATGTTGACGACATTTTAATAAAACCTCTTGTAAATTAATTAATTGTAATCCTTTTAAAAGTGCTCGCACCCAAAAATCATAATCTTCTGCAACAATCAAGCTGGTATCATAGAAAAGATTTTCAAGATCTTTACGACGATACATCGCTGATGATTCACATGTTATATTAGCCCTCAGCATATCTATAATATAGACTTTTTCTGGCAATTTGCGTACATAGTGTTTTGGAAACAATTCATACCACGACCCCACATATGAAACCTCCGGATGCTTATCCAAATAATTCTTTTGTTTTTCTAAACGGTTGGGTAAAGAAATATCATCGCTATCGGCCCAGGCAACATACTCTGTTTTGGCCAATTGCATCAATTTATTCCGCACAGCACTTAAGCCCATATTCTTTTTATTTTGAACAAAATGAATGCGTTTGTCTTGATATGACGTGATAACTTGGGCGGCATTATTCGTGCTGCCATCATCCATGATAATAAATTCAAAATCTGTAAAAGTTTGATTCAAGATGCTTTCAATCGCTTGTCTTAAATATTCTTCTTGCGTATTATAAACAGGCATCAAGACGGTAATTTTTGCCATTTTTCCTCCCAACAAAAATAAAAATTCGCCTTGATGAGAGGCGACTGGAAGGTAGAAACTACTTGATATGAAATAGTGCGGTCTATTGACCAAAAAGGCTTATTCAACCGCCTTCCAGCCATAGCTAGAAGGCATAAATATTTAACGTCTATTTAGACGCATATCAAGAGGCTTCTACACCTCAGACAAGACATCACCTTGTCCGCGTGATATGCTAGCATTAAGCAAACACAATGTCAAATAAAAAATCCCCGACTTGAAATCGGAGACTTTCATTCATTGAGTTTTATTCTTTAACATCTGCCGCCACTTGCATTTGCGCAATAATATCCGAATTCACAACGTTTATTTGTTCATTCTTATTAAAAGTGGCCTTTTTGTTGTAAAACATAACAATGTAAGATATAATACTCATATGAAAAAATTATTCTTACTTTCATTTTTATTATGTGGGTGTCACAGTCTTGTTATCCCAGATTCTTTTCAGTATCAAAAAATACAAACAGATTATTATAAATTAGCTTCCTGGCAAAAGATAACTGATACACGATCTCCAATCCGCATCTACCTGGAAGGCGACGGATACGCGTTTAATTATGCTGGTCAACCAACAAACAACCCAACACCACGGGGTACTTTTTTGCGAAAAATCGCTTTTAATGATCCAAATTCAAATGTTGTTTATTTGGCTCGTCCATGCCAATACATAACTGATTCCCTGTGCACCCAAAAAGATTGGACAACCGGACGATTTTCTGAGCACATTATAGATTCCATTTTACAAGCTATTCAAATCATTTCCAAAAAGCAACCCGTCATTTTAATTGGTTATTCCGGTGGTGCTTTGTTATCCGGTTTGGTCATAAACAAAAATTCAACAATCCCTATCCAAAAATGGATTACTTTAGCAGGCGTTTTAAATCATACGAAATGGACTCAAAACTTACATTTACCACCTTTAACGGATTCAGCCGATTTAAACAAACTACCATCTGTCCCTCAACTTCATTTAATTGGAGATAAAGATCAAGTCGTTCCATATCCCTTGACCAAAACTCTGGTTGATGAAAAAAACTTAATCATCATTCCGAATGCTACTCATGATACAGGATATGAAAATTATCTGCCTCAGGTTTATGGTAAATAAAGTCTTATCTCAAATTGAAAATAAAAAAAATCTCAGGGCAATAAAATTTAGGACACAATATGAAACCAAGGGCTCAAACTGCATTACCCGTCACTCTAGCTGAAAAAGCATTCAAACATATCTATTTGCTAATGGTATTATACCAGTGTTGCATTTCCTGTGTCACGGGATATTGATATTCTAAAATAAGCTGTTCATAAAAATTCAGCACATCCTGTTTATATCTATTTTGCAAAGGAACAGAGAAATTATTATATATATTCCACCACTGAGGTACATATAATTCTAAATAATTATTCAAAATTTCCTTGTTACCATAAGGCTTCACCATAGCAAATACACCCAATACAACTTGACACCATTCTGAGAAATGAGCATCCAGGTTATGCGTAACACTCGCCTCGTGAACGCGACGGTGATAAAACGTTTCTTTTAAAGATCCAAACCTTTTAGCTTTAAATATAGCTTCTGTAAAAAACAAAGTATCTTCAAACAATAACGGTTTATTTTCCCATTCAATTCGACAATTTTTTAAAAATTTATTTTTATAAATCGTCAAGGCAGTAGAAACAGCAACTTTATGTACAATAGGCTGTATATCTTCAACTGTCATAACTGGCTTTGGATAGGCATCTAACCACTGAAGACGATGATAGGGCGTTTCATATTCCTTTCGGGTTTCGTCAAAAAATTCTATAGCCATAAATGAGCACATATCCAAATCGTAGATTTTGCTATATAAATACAAACATTCACAAGCATCTGCTTCTAAATAATCATCTGCATCCACATATTGTGTATATTCTCCTGTAACATGCGACATTCCAACCCGCCTAGCGATAGAAGGGCCTTGATTGTTTTGTGATACTATTTTAATCCTCTTATCATGGGCGGCATAGTCCTGTAAAATTTTTAAACTATGATCCATGGAACCATCATTGACACAGATAATTTCTATATTTTGAAGCGTTTGATGAATCAAACTTTCTAAACATTCCGCCAAGTATTTTTCCATATTATAAACGCATACGACTAAGGAAACAAAGGGGCCTTTTGTTGCAAATAGTTTTTGGCTAATTTTTTTTGGTAATTTTGTCAGAATATCTTTTAAAAATTTTCGTTTTTCTGTTCCCGTCATTAGGGCAAGTTGATTTTGGAGATGCTTTTTAACTTCTGGCAAAAAAGCTTGTTCATTCTCATTGCACAAAGGTACAGAAAAGTCCATAAAATCATTCGGGTTTTTAACTTTCACGAGAGACCACCTTTCACAGAACAATTAAACATACAAAGAACATCCTTTGTGCTGTTTTATGTGTGATTTTCATTTTATGATAGAATACGTTATTTTGCAACCACAAATGTGGAGCGGACACAGGTGCACAAGCATCACACCATGTGTCACACTTTTTTTGTGATTGTGCCTCATGGGGGTTTTTAAACAGCTCTTGATTTGTAATGATTTTTCAAAAACAAAGGATTCCAATAAATCTCGTGGAATCCTTTTTATAAGCGCTTGGAAAATAAGCTTTTTAAATTGGAGCGGGCGAAGGGATTTGAACCCTCGACATCAACCTTGGCAAGGTTGCGCTCTACCCCTGAGCTACACCCGCATCTTGCGACAACGGAAATTATTATACACACATTTTTTTAAAAAAGCAAGAACTTTTTTAAAAAAACATCCGCAACTTAATACTTCCACTGCAAACTCATGAAAGCACGATAATCCGGTGCAGCATCAGCACGATGATCCGGATGCAAACGCGTTCCCAGTTCTGTCTGCCACAAAACATCCGAGCTGATTTGCTCTTTCAAATATAACGATAAATCCAACTCGCGCGCAGACGGCGACATATCTACCCCATAAGATTTATAATAGAAAATATCTTCTGTCGGATGACGCCCCACAGGCAATGACACATGCATTGTTCCGGACCTTACACGCAAAGGAGAAGAAACTTGAAAACCAAGAGCTGAATTGTCCGAGTGATTATATTCAGCAGTCAAAGCAAACCCGTCGCTCATCATCTTGCCTAACGAAATCAATCCATCACCTTGTTGTGTGTTTGTTTGACCATAATAATACATCGCATCAAAACGTAAATTATCTAATGGGTTAAAGGTAAGACCTGCCCCCACAAAATAAGTCTTTGCCCCTTGGATATTAAAGGCACCCGAAGAAACCATACCCAAACTAGAACCATTTTCACGCATGATTCCAGAAGATAACTTCACACCGAACGGTTGCACCGGACGATAGGTCACACTGGTGGTTAAAGCTTGCATTGAATTATCTGGCAAATTGGTATTTTTATTCATAGCATCTTCGTCAAAGAAACCATTTTTACCACTTATCCAGCTAGCATCCACAGACCATTTGGAATTAAACTGCCAACCTGTATTGAGCCCATACGCCTCACGCATTTGAATGAACGGATTGTTTAACTTGCGTGTAATATATGAACCAAATGACTTTTGCGTGTTTTCGCTGTAGAACATGCCAAAGGTTGCTTTATCCACCTTAGCCTGAATTTTCATCAAGCCAAACCCAACCGGACTTGATTGCGTACTGGTTCTGGATAAATACGACATGCTGAAATTTTCGGACGGATTGGCCACAATTTCATCACGTCCTGCAACGAAAGCTTTAAAGTCAGACAAAGATTTTGCACGGCGTTTATCAGTTACCTTAAACAACATTGAAGTAGGCAATTCAAACGGCCGATCATACATATCAAATGCCGTAAAGGAAGACGGTAAAGAAGCACTCAGTCCTACCGACATGGCCGATGTAGAAAGCAAACTGGTAGAAAGCGCAGTCACATTCGTATTGGCATTTAATCTTTTAACCCATAGACCTTCCATCCCCCCAACCGGAGAAGTTGCCGCATCTAAATCAATCAATCCGCGTCCGAAAATTGAATTATACTTTTCCACTTTCGGATTAGAATTATTCATATCCAAAATCAACTCCGTTTCCTGATAAACTCCTGCACTGGTAAACGTCACATCTCCCACAGTGTGAGAATAAGCTGTCTCATAAGCCTCAATCTGTTCTTCCGTTGGTTCAATATAATGTGCTGTTTCAAACAAAATCTCTACAACCTGTTGAGAAGTTAAATGAGGATACGCCCCCTTTAATAAAGCTACTGCCCCTGCTACAACCGCCGCTGCATTTGACGTAGAATCATTAGACATAAGCGTTGAACTTGAGGATGCAGGAGCCCCGGACAAACTGCCTGGAGCAACCAAACAATAACTGGCTGAAATACCACAAGGTTGAGCATATGATGCTAAATCCGCATTATCCCCGTCCACATTTGTTACAGCAGAGACCGTAATAAACAAGTTCTTTAATACATTATTATCATCTAAGATAGGTAAAGCCCCGCCAGTTTCATCCTCTGACTCATGTGCTGCAATCCAAGAAGGCTTAGATGTATTAAACTCATTTAACAAAGGAATCACAGCATCTAAAGTGGGCTGGGAATGCGATATAGTCACAGAACCCGGCGTTGATATATTCGTCGCACTGGACCCTGTTGGTGTAATATAAATAATCGAATTACTGGCTAACGCTTTAAAAGCATTCAATGTATCTGTTCCAAAATAATTAGCTACAGCCCCTGGGATATATTCTGTCGTTTCCCCTACTCTGCTATAAGCACCGATTGCGTCATCTACTACTAATGTTCCACCTACAATAGAAGTGGAACCTGTAAGCGTATTACTGGGATAACGTGTTTGTAACGTTCTATCATTCAAAATAATATCTGATGATGGAATAATAGCATTAAAAGTCTTTGATTGTAATGGATACCATAAATCAGTAATAACAGGCAAAATTGCCGCATTATATGCAACGCCATGCATACTATCAGCACCTAAATCTTGATACAACGATGCAACAATTGAAGCTAAAAGTGTCCCTGCATTTCTGGCAGTAGCACTGGTCGTAATTGTATAGTGCGGAGATGGATCATTTAAATCATACACATAGTTTGCATCATATTCATATGTATCTGCTAATGCTTTCAAATCGTTCCCTGTATAGCAAGCAAAATATTCGGCATCATCCCCAGTTGGCGCTTCACTATGCAATCCCGCCGGCTGAGCCGTTGTTTTGCTGAACCACAAATATTGAAAATTACTATCTGATCCATAAAAACCAAAAGCGTTAGTTTTATTTAAATCCTTTGGGGCCCAACAATTGGTGGTCACCCCTGTGGGACACATACCATAATCATAATTAAAACCAAATGGTTGATTGTCTTTTAAAGCAAAGGACGTATCTAAACCTACCCCCCCATCTCTTTCTGTACTGACGTCTGATATCGTACGATTCACCATTATCTCTGTTTCAGATTTGTGATAAGACTGTCCTGTTCTTGCTTCTGCGACCTCATAAAAATGAGGATTCACGTCTGTCCAATCCCATACTGGCAGATATGAGGTAATTTCTTCAGTAGATCCCCCCACATTATCAGTATTGGTAACCATACGATAACCACCATTTCCTATCGTAGTGCCGCTAGACAATATCGCAACAGTCACTTTTTCATTAGTAACAGAAGCAGGATATTCCCCATTCAAAACATCTTGATAACTGGTTTGACCATACGTTAAGCGTCCTGCATTATCACTACGACTTACAATATAGCCCGTATAACCCCGTGCATAAGCATACGCTACATTAATTAAATCAAAAGCGCTTGCGTTCACCGCATAACCCGCGCCATTTCTAACACGTGCCACCCCCTCTTCCAACTCACTTTCCGTTGCGGCAATAGGCGGCGGAGCCACCTGCCAACAGGAAGCATCGGATGAATCACGATAATAATACTCAGAATCCATAATTTCTTGGTCAATACAAGTGCTTCCCAACCAACAGGTATCACAACTCATACATTTGCTGCCTTGCCAACGCTGCTCTGCAGAACATGTAGGTGAACCACCACCGCCACCGCTGCCGATTAACAATGCGGCAACTCCTCCGGCTGTAGCAATTCCCAAAGTGGTATAACCAACCAAATCCCAATTAATTTCAATAGGTTTACAGCTTAACTTATCACGCACAGATTGCGGCACT
The DNA here is from genome assembly GCA_017960645.1 of Alphaproteobacteria bacterium. Taxonomy (GTDB): domain Bacteria; phylum Pseudomonadota; class Alphaproteobacteria; order CAAHEQ01; family UBA3637; genus UBA3637. The sequence goes on from JAGCYU010000022.1 coordinate 43,544, forward strand.
CTACGCATACAGGCTTGTGCTTCCTGCGCCCCTGCTCTCAATAACGTTTGAATTGCCTTACAATTTTGAGCATACACAGCCTTACATAACGCAGAATTGCCATCCTCACTATCAACAACATCGACTTGAACATCTATTTTTTCCCATGCAACTAACTGGTCTAAATCCCCATCCGACGCAGCATCATAAATCATATCAACAGTTACAACTGGAATTTTTTTCAAGCACTCCGGCCGACTATCCGCTCCTGCGGCACGAAGTGTCGTAATTGCGCGACGTTGCTGCATCCAAATAGCTTGACAATATGCTGTATTCCCATGCACATCCAAGGCATCCAAAGAATAACCCATTTTTTTTAAATGCTCTAATTGCGCCACGTTGCCTTGAACAGCATACTGATAAATCAAATCACGTACGGAAGTAGGTGTCTGCGCAACAACGGGTGTAGCTAATGCCAACCAAAAAAGCATAGCAAAAAGAGCAATAAATTTCATCTTTTTCAACTAGTTATCCCTTTTTATATTCTCATCGTCTTAGGGTATCCTAGCACATTCCAAGACCAAAAACAAGATAAAAAATAGTTTTGAGCGTTTTTTTATATTTCAATTTTAACAGAAATTAAACCACGGTAGTCAGGTGCCGCTCCTGCTTGATGATCAGGATTAAACCGAACACCCAATTCTGTTTGTACAGAAACCGCATCTGTTAACCTGTTAGTATAATAACTACTTAAATCATACTCTCTGGCCGAAGGTTTTAAATCTGCGCGCGCAACGGAACGATACATTACATCTTCATACGAATCCCTAGCCACAGGCAAATTTATTTCAGCAATTCCAGAACGAATACGCATAGGAGAAATCAATGCCACCCCATAAGAATGCCGTTCATCCGGCGTATACATTGCGTTAAATGCAAAACTTTCCGCCGTTATATTGGACATTTTAATTAACGCACTTTGATCAGAGTTATGTGCCATACCGTAATAATACATACCCTCTATTTGGAATTTATTGCTTAAACGCCACGTAGCACCAGCTCCAAAGAAAGTCGTCCGTGTATTACCAGACTTAAACGCACCTGTGCCCCATAATCCCAATGTGGAAGCACGTTCATCTGTCAAACCAGAAACAAGTTTAAATGCTACATTTTCTAGCCCAGACCAAGTTAAAGTCGTTTGCAATACGTTCACACGATTAGCATCCATATCGTTCCAATCATCTTCATCCACAAAAGCATTTTTGCCTGTCGCCCACATCGTATCCACACGCCAATTTTTTGCAAAATTATAAGAACCGTTCATTCCCCAAGCTTCTTTCATTTTCGTAAATGGATTGTTCAAGGTTCGTCCCATATAAGTTCCACCATTATTTTCTGTGTTTTCATTATAAAATGCCCCAAATGTTAATTCATCGGATAACGCCATGGCCACATCAACAAAACCATACTTCATCTCTGAAGAACGATGATCTTCGTGACGTTCAGACCACGCCATCGTAAAACGATCTGTTGCCACAACTTGGTGTTCATCCCCAGCCATCAATGATTTAAAACGATTTTTCAATTGATTTTCATGTTTAACCGTTTTAATTAAAGTGGCAGTTGGCACAGCAAACGCACGTTGATATTTATCCAACACAACGATATTTTGAGGCAATTTTGCTGTCATACCTTGTAACACAGTTGGAATAGTAATTTTTGAAGAAGCAGTGCTAATACTTGCACCAGAAGCCACTGTACTCATCGCCATAACCGTTTGTCCAACTGGCTTTGTGGCCGCATCTAAATCGACTAATCCATATCCATAAATCTCATCCACACCTTCTTCACCCAAATCTTGAGCCGTCTCAAACAAAATCTGAACAACCTGTTGATTTGTTAAATGCGGAAACGCCCCTTTAATAACCGCCAATGCACCAGATACAAGTGGAGCAGAAGCTGAAGTTCCACTTCCAATCATACCATTTACAGAAAGAAGATTTTCTCCTGGAGCAGCAATACACCAATCTTTGTTCTGACCACATATAGCAGAAAAGTCCGAAAGTTTATTATCTGCATCAACGGACACTACTGCGACAACTAAATTTGTTAAATCATGATCACTTCCTCTTGAAAATTCCTCAAGAGCAGGAGCAGCAGCTAAAATAGAAGACTCATATCGCCATTCATATGGATTGTTTTCATCAACATCATGCCCCTCTTCATCCCCTTCATTACCCGCAGCAAATACCATTATTTTATTATGATTAGCCGCAACTTCATAAGCATGCTTCCATTCTGGATGAACAACAAAATTCGTAGCCAAATTTTTGGCCAGCGTATCGGAACCATCTTTCAATCCTGCCAAAGCCACAGGAGAAGTAGGAGCTAACGATAAGTTAATAATGTCCGCACCAAATTCAACAGCGTCACTAATATACTCTAATGTTTCACCAGCGGGAAAATCTATTGCAACAGGTATCCACGCTGCATCAAAAGCGACTCCATGGAAATTGCCTGAGCCATCGCGTGCGCCAACAGCAAGACCTGCCACATAGCTTCCATGCATCATATTTAAGTTTTCCTTTATAACAAACTGCCCCGAACTTTCTAAGTTTGCAAGCGCACTAGCACTGATAAGTTGATAACCCGTTGTTGTTTTTTGGGCGCAAAACAATCGATCTTTAGTACAATAATAAACGGATTGATTCTGTGAAGGATCACCCGGCGTATATACCCAACCCACTGCCAAATCATCAACGCTAAATGTGGGATTCTCGTCTCGCTGATATATATGCTGACTCCATTGAATAGAATCATTCACTAAAAAGCCATATAATCCATCTGGAGACATCATCATGGCAATATCCGGCGCAGGAAGTGGATTGTGCGCATCATAAGTATAAAAATCTTGGCCCCCTAAATTAAACGTTGTATTGTATCTGTATTTTTCCCATTCATCCAAATCCACCCACCTTTGTGTACCATATTCTTGATAAATAAGGATCGATTCCTGACCGCCATGAACCGTTATGGATCCTTCTTTCCAACAGTCGGCATCTCCACTATTTTTACATGCGCCATAAATTCTGCTTATTACTGGTGGGGAAAATTGACCATTAGCATCAAACAAAGAACTGGCAAGATTACTTTGAAGCTTGGTATTGTTAATAAAAAAACCGTTATCTAAAATTGCTATATTTACTTTTTCATCTGTAATAGCATTTTCCCCAGATTCTATTAATTGTCCGGACTCATTCCGATTAACTTTATACCCTGTGTATCCACGAGCATAAGCCCAAGAAGCGTTAAGAGAAGGTAAGAAGCTATTTGTATAAATATCTTCACCATTTTTGTCCTCACCCATTTTTACTTTTGCAAAATAGGATACTGTCTCGTATTGTGAAACATCATCCTGATCCGCTTGATAGGGTGAATCTGGAATTATAATAGGGGTATCACCTGAACTGGAACCACTACCGGAGTCATCACCACTATCATCATCGGATCCACTACCCGAACCACTACTACTGCCACCGCCGCCACCACCACCAGAGAAAGCTAAGGCCCCCAATGCAACGGCTCCCAAACCAACTTCACCAGAATAAACAAGGGTATCGGCAATAATTGCCCCTGCACCAGGAGTTACTTGAGCATCTGCCATTGTTCCTGTATAATACGTTCCCAGTTTTGGTTGACCAGCATAAAATTCATTTGCAACTTGTGGTGACATATTTTTCATGCAAAGAGCATACAACGCCGCCCCTTGTGTCAATAACATTTCATAGCCCTGATAATCCTTGGAATAAACCGTTTCACACAAAGGAGTCATACCATTTGCCGTAGCATTAATATCATAACCAGCAGACACTAATTTTTTTAATTGAGTCAAATCACGTGCCCGCACAGCACTCATGATACTGTCATAATCCTGAATCCCGGCCAAAGCTGTACTGGCATAACACAATAGGGCAATACCTACAACTCGACAACGCATCTTCACTCCTTTTCTGGAATCAACCACAAAGTAAACATACCTTAATAATCAGTCTGTGTCAACAATCTTTTTTAATCAAACCAGCGACAAAGGATATTCCTCGGCAACAGTGTAATATTTACCTTCCCCATTTTCCCTAGCATGACTGATAAACAAAACAAAATGATCGACCAAAAATTCATCAGAATGGAATAAATTATTTTTAGCAACATAATCCAATACAGCAGAGAGAGGAGTTCCTTGCAATCGCGCCAAAGTCATATGTGGATGAAACTTAAATTTATCCTGAAAATTAAGTTGTAATTTTTTAACAATATTTGATATTTTTTCTTGCAATTCTCCCAATGCTTTATTTTCGGCAACACCAACCCATAAATGGTGAGGCAAATCCCCTTTTGTAAAATACCCTATTTCCTTGAACGACAAATGAAATGCGGGAAAACGCACATACTGTAGTTCTTGGCGTAATTCTTCAGCTTGGGGTTCCTCTATATTTCCAACAAAAGCCAATGTTAAATGCAGTTTTTCCGGCTCTTTCCACAAAGCCCCTGCTAAATTTCTATCTAAATCCAGTACTTGCTTTTTGATATTATCCGGTATTTTAAGACCTACAAACAGCCGTATCATGAAAAACTCCTTTGCAAAAATCGATTTTTAGTATATAATAGAAGAAATTAAATTGAAAGAAAAAAAATGACGAAATTGACAATTTATGAAATACCAGAACCCGTTTTACGGCAAAAAGCTGAGCCTGTAGAAAATGTGGATTCAACTATTGCTAAGACATTGGCGGACATGTTGGAAACAATGTATGCAGGCCACGGCGTTGGCCTAGCCGGCAATCAAGTGGGATTGTTACAACGACTGGTTGTTGTAGATTGCGCGGGGGAAGATGAAAAACCAAATCCGATCAAACTTGTCAACCCTCGCATTATTGCACACTCTGAGGACAAAGTTTGCCATAACGAAGGCTGTTTATCCATTCCAAAAGAATATGCGGATGTGGACAGATATGAAACGGTTATTGTTGCTTATCAAGACGAATATGGTCAAAACCAACAAATCGCGGCGGACGGCCTGTTAGCCGTCGCTTTGCAACACGAAATTGATCATTTAGATGGTATTTTATTTATTGATTATTTATCAAAATTAAAACGCGATAAATTATTACGGCATTTAGAAAAAAAACGGCGTCAAAAAATGGAGGAAGAACAATGAAAATTGTTTTCATGGGAACTCCGGATTTTGCAGTACCTGCTTTACAAAAACTGATAGATTCCGGTCATCAAATTGTGGCAGTTTATACCAAAGAGCCTAAACCGGCGGGTCAACATCTATGTATGAAATACAGTCCTGTTTATCAATTAGCAGAAAAGAATAACTTACCCATTTACACACCCAAAACTTTTAAAAATCCCGAAGCTGTGGAAGCATTTCAAAACTTAGATGCAGATTTAGGCGTTGTTTGTGCCTATGGTTTAATTTTGCCACAAGTTATTTTAGACGCTCCAAAAATGGGATGTTGGAATATTCATGCTTCTTTACTACCTCGTTGGCGAGGAGCGGCCCCTATTCAAAGAGCTATTGAAGCAGGCGATATCCAAACAGGAATTACTATTATGAAAATGGATGCAGGAATAGATACTGGGGACATTTTATCCCAAGAAAAAGTTGATATTACGCCCAACATGACTGGCGGGCAATTACATGATATTTTATCAACTATGGGTGCAGATCTGTTGTTACAAACAATTGAAGCACAACCCGCCCCCATAAAGCAACCAGAGGAAGGAATATATGCAAAAAAACTGTCCGATGAAGATATGTTTTTAGATTGGAACATGTCCGCAGATCAAGTCTGCAATGCCATTCGTGCCTTTGCGCCATACCCTGGAAAACGTGTTTATTTAGATAAAATTGATTCTCAAAATCAAATTAAAATTTATTGTGTAGAAGTGGTTGATATTTCTCATAACACGAAACCAGGAACAGCAATAGATGATAAATTGTTGATTGCCTGTGGCAAAAATGCGGTCCGCATTCAAGAATTGCAACGCTCGGGGAAAGCCAAGCAATCGGCACATGATTTTTTAAACGGAACTGTTGTGGCTAAAGGAACTTATTTGCTGGGCTTAGACGCCATTAAAATTCCTAAAACACCATAAAAGGAAAACAATGCGCTATAAATTGCTTTTAGAATATGATGGGACACCATTTATTGGATGGCAAAAACAAGCTGGAAATTTATCCGTTCAAGGCGTATTGGAAACGGCCTTAAAGACCGCCCTGCGTGAAACAATTATCGTTTGGGGAAGTGGCCGCACAGATGCAGGCGTTCATGCCTTGGGACAAGTTGCCCATTTTGAAACAGAACAAAGTATAGACACCTATAAATTATTTGAATCATTAAATGCACTGGTACGCCCCTATCCTATTGTTATCCGTGCCATAGAACAAACTGCAGACACTTTTCATGCACGCTTTAGTGCCAAACAACGCAGCTATGTTTATAAAATTCAAAATACACCTTATCCGGCCGTTGCTTTAACGAATTTAAGAGCATGGTGGATACGCACACCCTTGGATATAGATAAAATGCAACAAGCCGCAAACTTGCTGTTGGGAAAACATGATTTTTCAACTTTTAGGGCCAGCGAATGCCAAGCTAAAAGCCCTGTTAAAACTTTGGACACATGCGAGATCAAAAAAAATGGAGAAAATGTGGAAATATGGGTATCTGCAAAATCTTTTTTGCATCACCAAGTCCGTAACATTGCCGGCGCTTTGGTGCGTGTAGGTACAGACAAATGGTCCGTCCAAGATTTTAAAAAAGCATTTGAAGCATGCGACAGGACAAAAGGCGCAGAAACCGCCCCCGCACATGGCCTATACTTTGTGCAAGTGAAGTATTAAATTCCGGATGATTTTGATTGATTTTTGGCGTGTTTTGCACTATATTTTTCCAAAACAGAAAGGAAGCTTATGCACACAAAATTAACAGACGATATCTATTATATCGGAGCAGATGATAAAACATTAGACTTATTTGAAGGTCAATATATTATTCCCAATGGTATTTCCTATAATTCCTATGTCATTATGGACGATAAAATTGCTGTGATGGATACAGCGGATAAACGTGTCCACAAAGAATGGTTTGACAATTTACAATCAGCGCTACAAGGTCGTACACCAGACTATTTGATTGTACTGCACATGGAACCGGATCATGCAGCCAATTTAGCAGATTTTATGCATCAATATCCAACGGCAAAAATTGTATCAAATACTAAAACTATCAAAATGATTCCTCAATTTTTCCCTGAAATTGACTTAACGGATAAAACGGTTGTTGTAGATGAAAACTTCGAACTTGATTTAGGGCATCACACACTCAAATTTATCATGGCGCCTATGGTACATTGGCCGGAAGTCATGATGGCTTATGATACAAAGGATAAAGTTTTATTTTCAGCTGATGCGTTTGGTAAGTTTGGCGCTTTAGATACAAAGGAAGATTGGGATTGTGAAGCACGCCGTTACTATATCAACATTGTTGGAAAATATGGTGCACAAGTACAAAATGTGTTAAAAAAAGTCGCAACATTAGACATACAAAAAATCTTTCCATTACATGGTCCTATGCTGACGTCTGATTTAGGACATTATTTGGAAAAATATGATATCTGGAGCTCGTATAAACCCGAAACAAAAGGAACTTTTATTGCCTATGCATCCATTTATGGCAACACAAAGCAAGCGGTTGAAATATTAGCAGAAATTTTACGCAACAAAGATGAAAAAATAGAGATTGCAGACTTAGCACGCGAAGATTTTGCAGAAGCGGTTGAAAATGCTTTTCGTTACGATAAAATGGTTGTGGCTAGCCCAACCTATGATGGGGAAATGTTCCCTGTTGTAGAAGCCTTTTTAAACCATATTAAAGCTAAAAATTATCAAAATCGTACTGTTGCGTTTATTGAAAACGGATCGTGGGCACCAATTGCGGCAAAAAAAATGCGTGCCAGTTTAGAAAATTGTAAAAATATTACATTTATAGAGCCTGTCGTCAGTATTATGTCTAGTGTCAAAGAAGCCGATAAAACAGCAATTTCAAACCTAGCTATTTCTTTGGTCGGATAGCCTTGATTTTTTGATTGATCCTGCTTATGTTTATTCCAAACAAGGAGAGAACATGACAAATATTGTAATCATCAATGGCCATCAAAAAACGCCGACTGCACACGGCAAATTAACACGCACTTTGGTTCAAACAATGAAAGAAGTGTTTGCCAGGAACAAAGACTTTCATGTTAAAGTAAGCACTTTGCAAAAAGGCTGGGATATTAAAAAAGAGCAAGCCAAATTTATGTGGGCAGATACCATTATTTATCAATATCCTATTTATTGGTTTCATGCCCCAGCTTTGTTGCAAAAATATCTGCAAGAAGTATTGGAGTATGGTATTTTTTATGGCACGCCAAACAGACCCTATGGCGAAGGTGGAAAGTTAACAGATAAAACATATATGCTATCTACGACTTGGAATTCTCCATTAGATGCTTTTGGGCAAGGTTTTTGGGCTGGCACCCCCTCGCCCGATGACGCATTGATTGCCATGCATAAAGTACAGCAATTTATTGGGTTAAAACCACTACCCAGTTTTTCGTGTCATAATGTCATTAAGAATCCAGAAATTCACGAATATATTAACGGTTTAAAACACCACTTAGAGTTAATTTTTTTGAAATAATCCTTGTATTTTCACAAAATTTATGGTATTTTAAAGATACTACTTAACAAGGAGTTTTCTATGTCCGAAAATCAAGATAAAGAATTACATTGTTCTTTCTGTGGCAAAAGCCAAAGCGAAGTCAAGAAATTGATTGCAGGCAAATCTGTACGCTTGGACAATGGACAAATGGAAACCATTTTTATCTGTGATGACTGTGTTAATTTATGTCACGGAATTATTTCGAATGATTCTGCCATTAAAGCTGCTACGGAACAAGGCGAGCTGAAACTGGAAGAAACAAACACCCAACTTCCATTAAAAACACCTGCAACAATACACAAAGTATTAGACGATTACGTCATTGGACAAGACCAAGCCAAAAAGGTATTAAGTGTAGCTGTTTATAACCACTATAAACGTTTAAACAGTTTAGAAAAATTGCAAGATGTGGAATTAGAAAAATCCAACATTTTATTGGTTGGACCAACTGGTTGTGGTAAAACTTTATTAGCCAAAACTTTAGCAAAAACATTGGACGTTCCTTTTGCAATAGCGGACGCAACTACCCTGACAGAAGCTGGATATGTTGGTGAAGACGTGGAAAATGTTGTCTTAAAATTGTTGCAAGCGGCCAATTATGACGTCGCCAAAGCAGAACGCGGCATCATCTATATTGATGAGATTGATAAAATTTCACGCAAATCCGATGGTCCATCTATTACACGAGATGTCTCTGGTGAAGGCGTGCAACAAGCCCTGTTAAAGTTAATGGAAGGCACTGTGGCCAGCCTACCTCCCCAAGGAGGACGCAAACACCCCAATCAAGAATATATTAAGGTCAATACACAACACATTTTATTCATTTGTGGTGGAGCCTTTGATGGATTGGAAAAAGTGATTGCTCGTCGGAATACAGAATACTCTGTTGGTTTTGGTGCAGATGTAAAAAATAAAGACAACCTGAAAGTAGGCGAATTGCTGACAAAACTGGAACCGGACGACCTATTGAAATACGGTTTGATTCCTGAATTTATCGGACGACTTCCTGTACATGTCAGCTTGACCGATTTGGATGAAGAAGCCCTAATCAAAATTTTAAAAGAGCCGAAAAATGCCCTTGTCAAGCAATATCAGGCATTGTTTGAAATGGAAGATGTAAAATTAACTTTGACACATGATGCCTATACAGCGATTGCCCAGCAAGCCCTTAAGCGCAAAACAGGTGCACGCGGACTCCGCGCCATCATGGAGGGATTGCTATTAGATTTAATGTATGAATTACCTGAGAATAAAAATATTCAAGAAGTCATCATTGATAAATCGGTGGTAAATGGGAAATCAAAACCCAAATTTGTGTACCATTCAGAAAAAGCAAGTGCTTGACAAAATTGCCTTTGTCCTTTATAATTAAGTAGAGCAAGAGGCAAGAACATGATGACATTTGATCAAGCTGTGCAATATACTAACGCCACAACAATAGTATCCAGTTTTCCCTTTACAAAATCTCAATTTGAACAATTACAAAAGCTCAATCTGTTTGCCATACACCAGGCGTGTAATGATGAAGAAGTCCGCTTAATGCCGGCAAAAATGATTTATAAAGTCAATGAAGAATTCAAACTAGCTCTTATGGCCTTATTGGTCACATGTGCCGTTATGGATTTTCATCGTCAAGGTCGTGAATCAAAAGAATTTTTTGATACACAAATAAAAATTACTCAAAAAAAAGATGGCAGAAAAGTACTTAATTTTGGGATTATTCGCGCCAATCTGCTAGAGCGATTTTTAATCCCCGAAATTGTAGATGATTGGATTACTTATCGTGACGTTAATGGCGATGGCATTCATGCTCTAGCTCGTAAAAAAATAGGCTTTATAGGTATTTCAGGTTATGAAAAGGGTGGCGAACCCCTTTATGAATTTGTCCGCTTTTACCATAAATTGATGGAACGTAAGCAGCGCAAATCTGAAAAATTATTGGAACAATTCCAACAAGAAGCTATTCATAGCTTAGCCAACAAAGTAGTAGAACAACAACTTTTGGAAGGGCTATCCCCTGATGCGATTTTAAAAAGTCTAACAGATGAAACGAAAATAAAAAAAACGCCACAACGAATTAAACATTCCAACGATCCTCTGTTGTTAGAGGATGATTCCTAGTTTATCTGGACTGCGCTACCGCTCTTGCAAAGCAGGCTGCGATAATTACCCAAGTTGCCCAGAACTCATCCCAAGTCATATCCAGGATCGGTATCATGTGCGCCTCCTTCCTTCGCTAATATTATATCATAAAAGCACAAAAAAGTCAACGAACAGTCAAATAACAGATTGAAACAAAAGCATTATTTCATAGATGCCGCATAAGAGTATATGGCAAACAGAATAATACACGATGCCCAAAAATCACCCCAAGTAATGCCTAAAATAGGAATCATGTGTCCTTCCTTTCTTGCATCGGTAGTATAACACACGTGCAGAAAAAAGTCAACAGAACCGTTGACAATTTGATAAAACATACATATATATTAGAAAACAAACCAAAACAAAGGACAAAACTATGACCGAAAAAGCAGTAGATGGAATTTATGCCGTTTTGGCTTTACGAGACATTGTCATTTTCCCAAATGTTGTTGTCCCGTTATTTGTTGGACGCGAAAAATCTATTGCGGCATTGGAAAACGCTATGCAAAATAAAAAGCCTGTCCTTTTGATTGCCCAAACAGATGCACAAAATGAAAATCCTTACACTGGCGACTTATTCCGCGTAGGAACATTAGCCGAGGTTTTACAATTATTAAAACTGCCCGATGGCACAATTAAAATTTTAATTGAAGGCAAAGAACGTGCACGAGTCATGGATTGGACTCAAAGCGAACCGTTTTTTGAAGCACATGCCGCCTTATTAACAGATAAAGACGAAGATGCAACAAAAATTGATGCGTTAAAGCGTTCTGTTGTGGAACAGTTTGAAAATTATATTCGTTTATCTGGGAACTTGTCTCCTGAAATTTTAACGGCCGTGGCCGATATTAAAGAACCTGCTAATTTAGCAAACGTTATTGCAACGCACCTGGCTGTTAAAGTAGATGAAAAACAAAAAATTTTAGAAAATAATTCATTAACAGGACGTTTGGCCGCTTTATTTGCTGTCATGGAAAAAGAAATTGAAGTTTTGAACGTTGAGCGCAATATTCGCAAACGCGTCAAACGTCAAATGGAAAAATCCCAACGCGAATATTACTTAAACGAACAAATGAAAGCCATTCAAAAAGAGTTAGGAGACGGCGATGACACATCTATGATAGAATTGGAAGATAAAATTAAAAAAGCCAATATGTCAAAGGAAGCCACTGAAAAAGCGCTATCAGAGTTAAAACGCCTGAAGATGATGGGACCTATTTCGGCTGAGGGCGGTGTAATTCGCAACTATATTGAATGGCTGATTTCTTTACCATGGACCGAAAAAAAGGAACTTTCCTCCGATTTAAAAGCAGCTAAAAAAATTTTAGATGAAGATCATTATGGCTTGGAAAAAGTAAAAGAACGGATTTTAGAATTTTTGGCTGTGCAACACAGAACAGGTTGTGTCAAAGGGTCTATTTTATGCTTGGTTGGTCCCCCTGGTGTTGGAAAAACGAGCCTCGGTCAATCTATTGCCAGAGCCACAGGTCGTACTTTTGTGCGCGCCAGTTTAGGCGGCATGCATGATGAAGCCGAAATTCGCGGACACAGACGAACATACATTGGCTCAATGCCAGGCAAAATCATTCAGAACATGAAAAAAGCAGGCAATATCAACCCCCTCTTTTTATTGGATGAAATTGATAAGCTTGGGAATGACTATCGTGGAGATCCCGCTTCAGCTTTATTAGAAGTATTGGATCCAGAACAAAATAAAACTTTTGCAGATCATTATTTGGAAGTGGATTATGACTTATCACACGTCATGTTTATTACAACGGCTAATACACTAGATATGCCTCGTCCATTATTAGATCGTATGGAAATCATTGAGCTGTCTGGGTATACAGAACAAGAAAAAATGGAAATTGCCAAGCGTCATTTAATCCCTAAACAGTTTGATTTAGTTGGGTTAAAACCTAATGAATTAACTATTGCAGATGAGGCTATTCAAGAACTGATTAACCGCTATACAATGGAATCCGGCGTACGTCAACTTGAACGTGAAATTGCGAACATCGCACGCAAAGTTGTGAAAGAGTTACAAGAAAAGAAAGCCGATCAAGTAACCATTACCCCTGCCAATTTAAAGAAATATTCGGGCCAGCCAAAACATTTCTTTGGAAAAGCAGAGATAAAAGATTTAGTTGGTGTTTCCACCGGTTTATACTATTCAGAAGTTGGCGGTGGCATTATGCCCCATGAAGTATTAACTATGCCTGGTTCTGGAAAAATTACCTTTACTGGGAAATTGGGTGAAGTTTTTAAAGAAACCATTGAAGCAGGCCGTTCCTATGTGCGTGCTCATGCGGAAGAATTCGGCATAGATTCAAAAGTGTTTAATGAAAAAGATATTCACTTGCATGTACCGGAAGGCGCTCAACCCAAAGAGGGACCATCCAGCGGAGTGGCTGTTATTACAGCTTTAGTTTCAGCCTTAACTGGGATCCCTGTAAAAAAACAAGTTGCCATGACGGGAGAAATCACTTTGCGCGGGCATATTTTGCCTATCGGCGGCTTAAAAGAAAAATTATTAGGGGCTTTGCGGGCAGGTATTAAAACGGTATTTATCCCAAAAGACAACAAAAATGATTTGGAGGATATTCCAAAAATTGTGAAAGATGAACTGAATATCATTTTGGTATCTGAAATCCCGGAAGTTCTGAATCAAGCGCTTATTCGCCCTGTTATTAAGTAAGTTTGTCCACTTATTGGATTCAAACGAATCGTATATTCTAATTATGTTTAAAGGTAGTTTTCGACAAAAAATACACCTAAACTACCTGTTTTTCCCTAAAAAAATGGCCAAAATGAGCAAAAAAATAAAAAAAATCGCTTTTTTTTATAAAAAGAGTGTTGACAATTGATTAAAAATAGGCATAAACTGAATTCAGTAAGGTAAAAGGCCTTGCTAAAAAGAAACAACTTTATATAAAGGAGTATTAAAATGAGTAAACAAGAAATCGTAGAAGCTGTAGCAAAAAAAACAGGCGCTTCAAAAGCAGCCACTGGTGCAGTATTGGATGCATTGGTTGAATACATCAAAAAACATGGCAATGTTCAATGGCCAGGTTTTGGTTCTTTTGTTGTGAAAAAAGTTCCTGCTCGTACAGGTCGTAACCCTGCTACAGGCAAAGACATTAAAATTCCTGCTCATAAAGTCATCCGTTTCAAACCTGGTAAGGCTTTGAAAGATGCAGTTAACAAATAACTAACCGTTAATAAAGCAGAGAAAAGGGAAGGTTATTTGACCTTCCCTTTTTAATACTCCAATCAAACAAAACCATAGTATATAAAACAAATAAAATGTTGACTTTTGATGCGCCTTTACTTATACTACGCGGAACCATAAATTATTTAAAGGAGGTCTGATATGCACTCAACAGATGCCTTTTTGGGCGGGAAAATTAAGTTAAAACAAAAAATACATGGGCTCAGAGCCACCTCTGATTCTGTTTTAGTGGCAGCCGCTGTGCGTGCAAAACCTCAAGAAACCATCTTAGATGTAGGGGCTGGCAACGGTGTCATCGGACTTTGCATATCCGCTCGTGTTCCCATTAAACTAACGGCGTTGGAAATTCAAGAAGATTTGGTGAGCCTGATTCAAGAAAATGCCCTGTTAAATGATAAAAAAATTACCGTTATTCGCAATGATATTTTTCAAGCAAAAGACCCTTTAAAAGGCCAATTATTCAATCATGTTGTGACGAACCCTCCTTTTTATGACACAACCGGGAAAGCCCGCGAAAACGAAGAACAAGCTTTGGCCTACACAGCAGATTTTGACCTTAAAAAATGGCTAGAATATTGCTTAAAGCACGTCAAGTCCAAGGGCAGTTTGACCATTATTCACAGACCAGAATGCCTAAATGATATTTTGCCGGTGTTATCCAAAAAATTGGGGGATATCCAGTTAATCCCTATTTTATCAAAAGCAAACACCGCGGCTAAACGCATTATCATCAGGGGAACTTTAGGTAGTGCAAAACCTTTGACAATCTGTCCACCAATTGTGATGCATACACAAACAGAAAGGCCTTCACAACTTGCCAATTCCATTTTGCGTTCCGGCCATTCTATTTAAACAGCTGAGCGCATATCAACAATATGTATTTGGACTTGTTCTGTGCCACGCCATATAGTTGCATGGACTGTGACAGCCACATCAAAAAAATGATTCCCATGCGAAGCAAGAATTTGACGTCCCATTTCTGTATCTGCTGCATGGAAAGCCACCGCACGCATCGTCAGTCCTGCTTCATTGGTTAAGGTACAACTGATATGCCCATTTTTTAATAAATTGCAATAGGGAATCCGAACATGTTGAATCACGAACAAAGGCTCTTTATTGCCCTCACCAAACGGTTCCAACAATTGCAAACTTTTGGCAAACTCCAAATTAATTCCAGATAAATTAAATACACCAAAAATATCCAAAGATGGAACAGCACTACGGACCTGTTCCTCCTTTATATGTTTATGCAAAAAAGCAACAAACTCATCCAATTTCCCCGGCTGTAAAGAAAAACCGGCGGCCATAGGATGCCCTCCTCCATGCGACAAAATCCCTTGGGCCAAGGCTTGCATAATTAAATCTCCAACATCCACACCTATGACAGAACGAGCCGACCCTTTAAGTTCATCCTTTTCTTGCGTCAAAGCAAACACCGGTAAATTATAACGTTCCTTTAACCTGCCAGCCACAATGCCAATCACGCCACAATGCCAATTATCTCCTTTGACAACAATGAAAGGTGTATCTTTGGTACGATTCTCCACTTGTTGAATGGCTTGAGCCAAAACATCATTTTCAATTTCTTTGCGCAAGCTGTTAAACGTTTCCATCTCATGTGCCAAAATATCTGCTTCATACGGATCTTGGCAAAACAATAATTTTGCGCCCAGTGCAGACGTGCCAACACGCCCGCATGCATTAACCCTGGGTCCGAATAAATATCCTAAATGAAAGGCATTTGGCTTTTCTTCTAAATTAACCAACCTAGCTAATGCACTCAATCCCATATTTTGTCCCGTTGCCATTTGAACCAAACCAGTTTTGACAAATAATCGATTCACCCCTGTTAACTTAACAACATCACAAATTGTCCCGAAAGCAACCAAGTCTAAAAATTGGATTAAATTAGGCTCCGTTTTATTTTTCCAAAAACCTTGTTCGCGCAAAATTTTATTTAAAGCAACAATAAATAAAAAGACCACCCCAACCGCGGCCAAGTGATGGCAAGGATGATCTACCGCTTCATCCAACCGCTTGGGATTCACAACGGCATAGGCATTCGGCAACGTACTTTCAGCATTATGATGATCCAAGATAATGACATCCAACCCTAAATCTGTCCCAAATTGTACAGGTTCAAAAGCCGTTGTTCCACAGTCCAAAGTTGCCACAACCGAACAACCGGCATTTTTATATTCTTGCATTTTTTTTGCATTTGGGCCATATCCATCTTCGCGCTCGGGAATAAAAGTTAAAACCTGAATACCGCACTTTTCCAGATATAATTTTAATGCAGAAGTTGAGGTGGCACCATCTACATCATAATCCCCCATGATGCCTATGGGCTCACCATTGATTACAGCCTTAGCCATACGCTTTGCCGCTTTTTCCATGTCTTTCAAGGAAAACGGATGTGGCAATTGCTCTTTCAATTTTGGAAATAAAAAGGCTTGGGCCGTTTCTAAAGAGATACCGTTTTCCAACAAAATACGCGCCGTTGCAATAGGTAAAGAGAAACGCTCAGCTAACACTTCTGCTGCCTGCTCCGAACATGACAAAAGATGCCATATAAAACCATTCAAAGACGGTGTTAAGTACTCATCACACGCCATGGCTTAATCCTTTCGTTGGTGATAATAATTTTTTTTAAGAGAAAAAGCAAGAAAAAATCAAAAAAACGCTTGCTAATAAAAAAAAACTTATTTATACTCAGTTTGTAAAGGGAGAACAAATGACAGCAAAAAAGATTTTGTTTATCGCAAGTGAGATGACACCCTTTGTCAAAACGGGGGGCTTAGGGGATGTGGTTGGAGCGCTACCGAAATCCTTAGTTACAAAAGGTGTTGATGTTAAAGTTATTGTTCCCTTATATTCTGTGATTGATTATGAAAAATACAAACTTGAAAAAGTCATGGACGGCAACTGTGTCGCTATGGGGAACTGCAGTGAATTCTTCTCAGTACATCATTCAAGCTATGTTAAAGGCGTTGATACTTATTTTATCGAATTCAATAAATATTTTGATCGCAACGGCGTTTATGACGATATGTGGACGCGCGTTGCTTATCAAGATAACGGCTATCGTTACGCCTTCTTTGATAGGGCGGCTTTACAAACCGCAAAGGATTTAGGTTTTCAACCAGATGTTATTCATCTGCATGATTGGCAAACAGGACTTGTCCCTTACTATGTCAAACATGATGGGGATGCATTCTTTGCAAAAACAAAAACATTATTAACGATTCACAATCTTCCTTATCAAGGACGTTTTGGAGCCGATTTATTATCCTATGCTAAAATTAACATGGCGGATTTTCATGCGGGTGCCTTAGAAGATTACGGATGCATCAATTTTTTAAAAGGGGGCATTCGTTTTGCCGACAAGCTGAATACCGTCAGTCCTAATTATGCTCGTGAAATTTTAACGCCTGAGTTCGGCGCAGGATTAGATTGGTTACTACGCGAACGCCAAAATGATTTATGTGGTATTTTGAATGGTATTGATACAGAACTTTGGAACCCCAAAAAAGATATTATTATTCCTGAAAAATATTCAATCAAAACCCACTTAGCAGGCAAAGAAGAAAACAAACGCCATTTGGTTCAAGCCACAGGCTTATCCAGCACGGACAAACCAATTGTCTCTATGTGCGTGCGTTTAGCTGAACAAAAAGGCATTAAAATGCTGGCTAATTGCATTGAACCTGTTTTAAACACTATGGAAACACAGTTTGTGATTATGGGGCAAGGGGAACAATGGGCCAACAATTATTTTGATTCACTGCCCAAAAAATACCCGGGGAAAATCGCCGTCAAAATTGGATATGATACCGCAGGTGAACACTTGATGTGCTCGGGGGCAGATTTTGCTTTGGTACCCAGCTTATACGAGCCATGCGGTTTAACCCAAATGGTCAGCCAAACCTACGGCGCTTTACCGATAGTGCGCTCCACAGGTGGTTTGGAAGATACTGTTTTAAATTACAATGAATACTATGGTGTTGGCACAGGCTTTAAATTTAATGATGTTTCTGCTAACGCTTTGTATAACACCATTGGGTGGGCGAACGCCACATACTATGATCGCCCGGAGCATATTCTTAAAATGCGTGAAATGGCCATGCGTAAAGATTATTCTTGGGATAAATCTGGTAACGATTATAAACAACTATATCAAGAAATGGCTGGAGGTTTTATTTAATGCAAAGGATAAATGTTGCAATTATTGGTTGGGGAAATGTGGGACGCGGTTGCAAACGTGCTATTGAAGAATCTAAAGATATTGTTTTGACTGGAGTTGTACGCCGTCCGGCAAGTTTATTGAAAAATCTGGATGAATTAAAAAACACCACAGTTGTATCAGATATTCAAGAATTGGACAAAGTTGATGTTGCTTTGCTGTGTGTTCCTTCTCGTGAAGTTCCGGAAAAAATGAAAATGTATCAAAAATTGGGCATATGCACAGTAGACAGTTATGATGAGCACGAACATATTTTGGATTTAAAGCAGGATGGAGATTTATCGGCCAAGATTAACAAAGTTGTTTCCATGACCGCTTGCGGATGGGATCCGGGTACAGATTCTGTCGTTCGAGCCTTGATGAAGATGGTGGCAATCACAGGTAAAACGACAACTACTTTTGGAGGTGAAAAGGGCGGACGCAGCATGGGACATACTGTTGCTGTTAAAGCCATTCCTGGTGTCAAAGATGCTGTTGCATTAACTTTAGCCAATGGCCGCGGAAAACATAAACGGCGTGTCTATGTGGTTTTAGAAAAAGATGCTAACGAACAAAAGGTGGCCGCTGCAATTCAAAAGGATCCTTACTTCAAACAAGATCCAACCGAGGTTTTATTTGTTAAAGACATTAACAAATATAATACATTACATCATGAAGGTGATATAGAACGTACTGCGATGGAAGTACACCAACAATATACTGTATCGGGCGATAATCCTGACTTTACCGCCAACGTGATGGTGTCATGTGCCAGGGCTTGCATCAATGCTATGGCCAAAGAAGAATATGGTTGTTATACTTTAATTGAACGCCCATTGATAGATTGCTTGTTTGGCGCCACATTAGAAGAAAAATTAGCAGGCTATTAAAGGCATAAAGGTATCTGCAACAAAAAACACAAGTTATATCATCAGTTGTCCTTACTTTGTTGTGTAAGTATTTATCGCAAATGATTTACCGATGTAATGATTTACAAATTGACATAAAGTAAAAAATGTGCTATGATGCGGTCGGTTTGGATGGCTGTGGGAAGACTGTCGTTTGGATCTAAGGTAGAGGATGACTAACGTTATAACGAAAGGATAACGATGACAACAAACAATGCCATGGCAGCCAAAGCCAAGAAAATCGCAGCATATAGAGATTTAATGAAAATGAAAGATTACTTTCATTTGTGCTATGGAGAAACACGCCAAGAAGAATTGGATAAAAGCTTGATGGATTTTGCGACCAAAGGATCTCTTGTTTCACCACTAAACATAAACCATGTAGAGATAGAGAATCGTATTGTTCGGTTAATGATAGATGCTGGAGCTAATCCTAATGCGGAAAGGATGGGATTGTTTAAGCCAGAGTCTCTTTTTGAAGTATTCATGGAATTTGGTAAAGTTAAACCTCATTGTGCGTTAGAAATTGCAAAAGTGAATGGTTTTAAACCGCCGAAAGATGTTGATCCAATTTTTGGGAGATTAGAATATCTATTGGAACAACAGATAACAGAAGGCAAACCTTCTCGAATAGTACACCCGATAACTATGGTAGATTATGATGACGATGAAACAAAGCAAGACTTTGAAGTACGCAAAAAGCTTTGTAGATATGGGCAAGCATTAGTATACACCTTGTTTGAAAAAGGAATAAAACCAAAAGACAAAAAGCTTCTTAAAAGCTTACAACCTGTCTATGAAGCTGAGAAGAAAAGATTGGCACAGTCTTCAAGGCCTACGAGTAATACCCCCACAGGTGGGCATTCTGGCGCAAGTAGATAAAGAACGTTTAAGTATAATTGAAAGGATAACAAAATGAAAAAAATTAAAATTAGCATTCCCAAAATCAAACTCCCTGAATTGAAGGAAGAAACAAAGGACAAATTGGTAAGTGGTGCGAAAATAACAGCAAAAACTTTGCTTGGATTGTTTGCTTTAGGTGTATGTCTAAAAGGTTGTGCTAGTTGTGCCGTTCGTTCTGTCCAACAGGAAGAAGCACAAGAAGCATTGGATCGAAAGACACCTGCGACTTTAATTGACAAAAGTATTACTCCCGCACGCTGTTGTGATGCCAAAAAAGATGTAACGCTTTATTTCGATACCGATGGCGACACTTCAACCATTGAAGCATCACTTGATATACAAGTTAAGCACGGACAAGTAATACCATTTTATAATTTAACAAATGGCACAACAAAATCTGTAGCTGATTGGAAGAAGATGGCACACCCAATGCCAGCGATAAATCAAAAATACTGGCATACGAATGATTAGTTCTACTTATTCAAAATAAACAGCGCCCTGATGAGCAATAAGAATGTGGCATCCACCGAACAAGATGGATGCCACAAGTTATATCATAACTTCTTATTGGTCATAATCGCGGGCAGCCTTTAACCCGACGGCCATGCTCACGGGCGCAAAGGAGGTTATACCTCCCACAACAGCTGCCTTTCCTAAACGACTTTTGGGTGGGGAAAAGGCGGCGATAGTAAGGCC
>JAGCYU010000023.1 GCA_017960645.1 Alphaproteobacteria bacterium
AATACTCTTCTAAGCCTCGTTTGAGATTTTTTATATCACTTGTGCCATAGTCACAATATATTAAAACCTTATTACGCATGAATACAACTTGTCATTTACCTTAGCTATTAGACTACATTTTACTGAAAAAATCAAGGAATTGTATTCCTCTTGACTTCCTGTGTGGTTCTGATTAAAATGAGAACAAAACAGGAGTGTTTATTAAAGTTGGTAGCCGCCTTTTGGCGAGGGAGCGGTTTCGGTGGGAGTTTTATCTTGACTTTATAAGTTATATTATGCTAAAATATATCATCTGTTAACTAAATCGTTTAATATTCAACAAAAGAAAAAATATGGAAGAATGTATACTCTCGTGGTGGCAGCAAGGATGGTTTGTGTCTCTTATACCTATTATAGCCGGCACATTAGGATGGTTATTTAAAACGTTTTGCGAATATCTTAAACCCTACAAAAGGGATCAGCAATTATTTGAAGAAATAAAAGGCATTTTAGACAGTAGAGATGGTGACAATTTTATTGAAAATATGAAGTTTTTTGTTATAGGAAACCCAATCCCAAAAAACTTGTTGTATAAATTACATGATTTGAGAGATGTAATATTCCAAAAACCAGAGTATTTTTTTCTATCAAAAAAAGTTCAACAATCTTTTCAGCAATTGAAGAATAGCACAAATAGATATTCTCAAGCATTTATGGACCCGTATGAATTAGATGGTGATGGTTTTACTTTGTATAAACCTTACAAAGATTGTCCAAACGATAAAAGGGAAGAAATGGAATTACTTTATAAAAAAAGAAATGATGAACTTGCTGTAGCACAAGAAGAGTTTTTGAATGCTTATAATAATTTTGTAGTAACTGCACAGAAAGAACTTTACAAAGAGAAATAAATGGACATGAGTTAAAAAATAATACTAACTGTATAGGGGTATGGGCACAATTACGGATAAAAATGAATTTAATAGACTTAATTAAACAAAAAGAATCTAATTTTTTGGATTTCAAGGCACAATGGTACACAGATAATGCCGACCTGTTATTTGATATATTGTGTCTAGCAAATTCGTCTGCCAATTTTGATAGGTATTTAGTTATAGGGGTAGAAGATAAAACACATTGTATCAAAGATGTTTCAACAGACCCTCATAGGAAATCTGAGGAAAATTTGCACAACTTAATTCAAAATGCCTCTTTTAATATAAAACCAATTGTTAATATTGAAACCATTAAAATAGAGAACAAAGAGATTGATATTTTAATTATTAAAAATACCAGGGATAAACCTTACTTTTTAACAAAAGATAAGGAAACAACTGGGAAAAACGGTAAACGTATAATTCGAGCGGGGGTAATTTATACTCGTGATGGTGCTGTTAATACACCTATACAAAGCACTGCATCTGAGTATCAAATAGCCAAAATGTGGCAAGAACGTTTTGGCTTAACATTATCTCCGATAGAACGCTTGAATACATATATTAAAAATACAGAAAAGTGGAAATCTATTACGATAGATGGCGATGTAGTTCGTTATTATGAAGATTTCCCAGAATTTACAATTACTTTTCATCATATAGATACTCAATTTGAGTATGAATGGGCAGAAGCTATCGCTGAATCTTCTGCGGATAATTTATATCTCAAATATCATACAACAGTATTAAAAGAACTTTTTTGTTCACATGTGGATGGTGGAAGGTATTTCATTGTTTCTCCTAATTTTTGCTGGATATATTATACAAGTGATTATAGTGATATTCAAATTATTAAATTTGGAGAGGGTGTCTCTGATAAAGGAGAATCTATTGAAAAACTTATAAGAGGAGAATATCAACAAAGTAGGATATTTTATGAAACGATTGGTAGTTTTAACTATTGTGTTGACAAATTATATAATACTCCAGATACATTGGGATACTTTTTTAAATGTGGAACACATATACCAGTTTTGTTATTAAACGAAACAGATGATATCTATGATGCATGCAGAAAAGAATTTTTGCATCGTATTAAGTCAAAAATATAGTATTGACTTTCGGATGTATCATACCTATATATGTTGCAGTTGAAATGCTTAATTAGGATTATATATGAAAGATAAGTCGAACTTTTACAATTTAACAGGAGTAGAACAGGATAATGAACGGAAAGATTTATGGAAAGATTCCTTTCCGGATGTTCCAAAATTTGCAAATGATTTAAAAAAAGCAATACTTCAACAAGAATGCCCAAGAGTTATAGCTCTTGAAGGAGGATATGGCATGGGAAAAACATACTTTTCTTCCCGATTTTGTGAGTATTTGGGTTCAAATAGGAAGGAACCTATTTCGGCAATTTACTTTAGCGCATGGGAGGATGATAACCTACCTGATCCATTTTTATCATTTTCAAAAGAAATTAGCCAAAATTTGCAGACAACAAAAGAAAATATTAGGGATATTCTGAAAATTTTTATAAAAGTTATGAGTAGTTTTGATATTTCATTTGGTATGCCAGGATTATCAACTACATTTAAATTTAAAGATTTAAAAGAAGAACTATTAAAACAAGAAAATCCATTACGGAATTTTAAATCCGATTTAACAAAAATCATTACAGAACTACCTGGAAAGCATCTCGTTTTAATCGTTGATGAACTAGATCGTTGTCGTCCGGATTATGCCATTAGGGTATTAGAGGTAATTAAACATTTTTTTGATGTTGATGGAATAACAATTATACTGCCTGTTAATTATAATACTCTTACATCTTGTATTGAATCTGTATACTCTTTAGATAATTTTAGAGCTGGAGAATATTTGCGAAAGTTTATAAATTATCGGGTTAATATCCCAGCCCCGAATTATGAGCAATTTATTGACAATCAAATAAATGAAAGCACTTTTGCAAAAGAAATAAAAAAGGGTTATCTGGATGTAGAAAGTAAACCTTTTTGTAGTTTACAAACACTTCAACAAGATTTAATTAAATACTCTGTAGCTACCAATCCCTCTCTCAGGGAGTTAACAAATTTATTAAGTATTGTTGAGTTTGCAATACATCATAAGGAAGAACGTATTCGTAGTTCTTTATTAGTTCATTTGTTATTTAAAAAATTTATTAAAGATAATCGGGACAAACAGACATTTTCGGGAAATTTACCAATTAGCCCCGAACTCAACGAATTATTAGACAAAAAAATTCAGCTTATATATTCACAGTATAAAGAATATGTTGATAAAGCGGTCACCATCTTTAATAATCATCGTAGAGGTTATTATCCACAAGGTACTAAGGAGGATGAAGTTTTTGGCAATTTAGAAAAAAAGTTTAACCATATAACAACTTATGGCGAATTACTAACCTATTTAAATGAACTCAGTGGTCCATTGTATAATCTTTATAGCGGAATAAATCTTAATCAAGAGAGCTTTTCTATTATATCTCGGAAATTGGCACAGCTTATTGATCAGGGAATTAATGCATATGGAATATTTGAAGTAACTGATACACTACTTTCAAAGCCACAGATTGAAATTTATAATGCTTTGGTGAATCAGTTGCAGATTTAATTCTCCATTTTTTTCGCATCTACTCTTTTCAAAAACCTACACATAGTTGTAGGATGGACGCCAAGGATTTTGGATATCTTTGTCTGACTGACACCTTTTTCTGCAATTTAACGAATTGTCTAAAATACTCGTATTTCTTTCGGGAATTTTGTTGCAATAAGTATATTTTTTATGTAAAATGCTTCTATTCTTTGAATAGAAAGGGAGTTCATTATGAAAAAATTGCTATGGGTTTTAGTCGTTTTGATTATAGTGGCATTTGGTGGCAGGGCTTGGTATCTGCACAAACAGTCTGTGGCCGAAAAAGATGTTGTAAAGATTGGGGCATTGCTACCTCTTACTGGTCCAACCGCACGAGATGGAATGGATGCATTGGCAGGTATGAAAATTGCGTTGGAGGAAATTAACAGAGATCCTACATCTAACACAAAGATAGATATTTGGGTAGAAGATAACAAATTTTCAGTTCCTGCTTCTTTAGCTGCATTTCATAAATTAAATAATTCTGTTCCTGCCTTTATTACATTTGGTGCCGTTCCTGTCAACGGGTTAGCATCTTTACTAAAAGCTAATCATAAGCCAACCATTTCGTTGGTTAATGCTGAAGATGCAACTATTTATAGCACTCCTGAGATTTTTAGAGCGTGGATTTCTATTTCGAAACAAGCAGGGGTTATTGCTGAATTTGTGACAAAGAATTTTAAAGATAGTCGAATTGCGTTTTTAAAAATAAAATCTATTGATGGAGATTCTTTTGAAAATGTATTGACAACACAACTTGCAGGTATTGGGCAAGAGCTTGTTGCAAAAGAAACATTTGCTGTAACAGATATTGAAACCAGAAACCAAGTTATAAAACTTTTGGATAAAAATCCGGATGTTGTTGTCGTTTATGGTTTTGCCCAAGGTTATATTGCTGCTTTGAATTCTTTGTTAGAGCAAGGATATAAAGGAGCCATCATAACAAATCAAGACGTTCAAATGAACCATAAGCTGATAGCGAACAATGCTGCGGGTATCTACTTTGGAATGCCAAACTATGATTTTTCAAAATTAATCAAAAGTAACCCAGATTTAGCAGATAATTTATTTGCTGCTTTTGGATATGAAGGCATGAGAATAATGGCGAAGGTTATTCAACAAAATGGTACAGATTCAGCAAAAATTCGTGAAGGTTTAGCTAATTTAAAAGATTTTGAAACAGGTTTTGGTAAAATCAGCTATGATGAACAGGGGGAAATTCATTTGCCAAACTTTGTTATCAAACAAATGCAAGCTGATGGTTCAGCAAAAATTGTGAAGGAGTCAGAATGACATTACTCCTCCAACTCTTTATCAACGGATTAGTTCAAGGTATGCCTTTGGCGTGCTTGGCAGTTGGTTTTGGATTGGTTTATAGATCACTTAAAATCTTTCACCTGGCCATGGGTGCTGAATTCATTTTAACTGGTTATATCCTGTATGCGTTGATGAATTGGTTTAATATGGGATTGATGAGTGCCATTCCTTTGACAATCATTTTGGCGGTGGCCTTTGGGGCGGCTATTGAAAAAGGTGTTTATTTGCCCTTTTTTAACCAAAAGTCCTCGGCCGGTGTGACGATGATAGCTTCCTTGGGCGTGATGATTATTGTGGAAAATGTGATTGCTTTGATTTTCGGAAACAATGTGAAGAGTATTTCAACGGATTTAGAGCCGATTTACCTGTGGCACGGATTAAAAATCACGCGAATTCAGTTGATTCAGTTTTTGATTTGTGGAATATGCTTCGGTGGATTGGGATACTTGATACACCGTAGCAAGTGGTTCAAGGTTATTTGGGCCATGGGCGACCAACCAAAATTAGTGCCTGTGATGGGATTACCTTTGAATACAATCCGATTAGTCATCATGTGTCTGGCTGCTTTTATGGTGGCGGTGCCTTCGGTTTTAATCGGCTATGATGTGGGCTTGGAACCACACACGGGAATGAGTTATTTGCTAACCGCCTCCGTTGCTGTGTTCTTTGGTGGGCTAGACAGATACTGGGCATGGGGAATTGGTGCTATCTGTGTTGCTATTTTACAAAGTGTAGTCGTGTGGCTGTTTTCGGGAGAATGGATCAGTTTTGTCACCTTTGCTATTTTGGTATTTGTGTTGTTGTTTAAACCAAACGGCCTGTTTGGCGTAAGAAAAAGAATGGAAGAAGAATAAAGGAGTAAAACATGAAAAAACTTATTTGGCCTTTCGTGATTTTAGTGGTGATTGGTGTCTTTGGCGGCCGTGCATGGTATCTTCATAAACAAGCCGAATCCGAAACAAATGTTGTGAAAATTGGTGCCGTTTTGCCGATGACGGGGAATGTTCCTGATGATGGAGATATGACCAATAAAGTGATGAGAGAAGCTTTGGAGGAATTCAATAAAACATCTGATGTTAAAGTAAAGTTGATAACAGAAGATGGCAAATTCACGGCAAAAGATTCTATTTCCGCTTTTCGTAAATTACAATCGCAAGATGTGGACATCATATTCGTATATGGGGACGTTCCAACTATTGCAATTTCCCCAATTTCACAAGAACAAAATTTGCCAATATATGCCTGTGCTTGTAAAACGGTTAAACTGGGTGTTAATACATTTCCAGATACGAAGTATTTAATTGACTACATTTCTGATTTTGCCATAAATGATTTAAAGGTTTCTAATGCGGCCATCTTTCATGTCAAGGGTCCAGAACCAGAGCTAATGGCAGATCATTTTGAAAAGAGATTAACCGAAAAAAACATCCCCATCTTAAAGAAACAAGTTTATACAGATAATTCTTCTGGTATTCGCTCTTTAGTTAATAAAGTTCTGCAAGAAAATCCTGAAGTGATAGCAGTATTTGGTTGGGGACCAACATATCCTATTGTTTTAAACAAGCTCCGTGAGCAAGGTTTTAAAGGCGTGATTTTAACTGATTGGAATGTCACAAGTTATAGAAATGAAATTCAACCAACTGAATATCCTTTATATTGGACAGACACACGCTTTGATATAGATTCTAACAACCCAGAAATAAAATCATTCGTGAATTTCTTTAAACAAAAATATAACAAAATGCCTTCAAGTTTTGCTATGATAAATTATATTTCCGCCGGCATTATTGCTAATGCAATTAAATCCCCTAATTATTCTGTTAACGATGTCTATGAAAGAATATTACATACAAAGGATTTCCCTTCGATTCTGGGACCAGTGTCCATAGGCGAGGATAGACACATGCGATTGCCTTTGGTTATCAAACAACTGCAACCGGATGGAACAACAACGGTTATAAAGGAGTAAGAGCATGAAAAAACTCATTTGGATTTTGGTGATTTTGGTAGTAATTGGTGTCTTTGGTGGCCGGGCATGGTGGCTTTATCAACACCAAGAGACAGGGAATAATGTTGTAAAAGTTGGTTTGTTATCCTTTAATTCCGGCATGTATGCTGATTTAGGTATAGCGTTAGATAATGGTGCAAAATTGGCTGTGGAAGAAGTCAATGCTAATTCAGATAATATCAAACTACATTTAAGCATTGAAGATGGAAAAGGATTTGCAAAAGATGCCATCAACGCTTTCAACAAATTGGATACAAACTCTGTGGATGTAATGATTATTGCGGGAGAAAACCAAGTTCCACCAGTAGCTCCGTTGATTGAAACACGCAAGATTCCAACTATTCTAACCTCTGTTGGCACATTGAGCTTTCAAAAGAATAATAAAGACAAATATATGTTTCTTGTAAATCCATCCGCACAATCAACAAGTGCTGCTATGGGAAAATATGCGAAGAATGAATTAAAACTAAACAACTATGCCATTTTGTCTGTTGCTTCTGTATATGGGCAAGAGTCAGCCGCAGGATTTACACAAGGATTTAATGCCCAACCGCTTATTTGGGAAAAATACAAAGAAACAGATTTGAATGCTCGTAGCCAAATTGCCAAGATATTGGCCACTAATCCGGAAGGAGTATATGTGGTCGGTTATGGGCCGGGATATACAAACGCTTTGAATCAACTGAAAGAACAAGGATATACTGGGGTGATTATGTCTGACTATACCATCAGTGGCCAAGAAGCCCAAGAAAATGTTAAAGACAAAACGGACATCTTCTTTGCGGAAGCAGACAGCAGAAACAATCCAGCAAGATTGAATGGCTTTTTGAAGGCGTTCCATGCCAAATATGGCAAAGAAGCAACAACCCATGCCAAGATGGGATATGATGCCATCTATGTCATAGCGGAAGCATTAAAGAATAGTTCCAATGTGAAGGAAGGATTGGAGAAAATCAACGGATTGGATACATTCTTTGGAAAGCTTACATTCAATACAGATGGCAGTTCAAACTTCCCCGTCATTATTAAACAAATGCAAGCGGATGGAACGGCAAAGATTGTGAAGGAGTAAAATATGAAGAAACTTATTTGGACTTTAGTGATTTTGGTTGTGGTCGGTGTATTCGGTGGTCGTGCGTGGTGGCTTTACCAACACCAAGAGATTGGTGACAATATCGTGAAGATTGGTGCCGTTTTGCCAATGAGTGGGATTGTTTCTGATAGCAACAAGAAAATTGTCGCTACTTTAAATGTTGCCAAAGATATTATTGAAGCCGAAAACTTATTAGGAAATCAGCGTATTTCTTATCAACTGGAAGATGGCAAGTATACGGTCAAAGACAGTTTGTCCGCTTTTAATAAACTGATAATGGATAAACCAAATGCGATAATCGTTTTGGGAGATGTTCCTGTGTATGGATTAAAAACTCGTATCAAAGAAAATAAGATTCCAACCATTGCCTTGATTACAGGAACTGCGGATATCACAAAACACAATCCCTATCTTTTTAGGGCATTTCATGCAAATAATGTGTTGGCTGAAAAAAATAGCAAGTTCCTATTGGATAAAGGCGCAGACACCGTTGCTATTTTAAGAATTAAAAACAACTATGGTGATGATATGGCCAATACCTTTATTGAAAAATTTGAACAAG
Source organism: Alphaproteobacteria bacterium (assembly GCA_017960645.1). Taxonomy (GTDB): domain Bacteria; phylum Pseudomonadota; class Alphaproteobacteria; order CAAHEQ01; family UBA3637; genus UBA3637. Next base: position 8,553 of record JAGCYU010000023.1, read on the forward strand.
ATGGTGGAAAAGTTTTGATAAATGAAAGCTATGCCATGGATTCTTTGGATGTTCGTCCGCAAATTGCTAAAATTTTGAACACAAATCCAAAAGCTGTTTTTATCACTGGATCAGGAACAGGATATATTGCTGCATTTAATCAACTAAAAGAAAATGCGTATGCAGGTATTGTTTTAACGGAAAGTGCCATTATGGATGCCGAAGTATATAGCCACATTACCAACAATGCAGAAGGGTGTTACTTTGCAACCGCTGAATACAATTTTGAACAAGTTCCAACTTTTAAGGATAGATATCAAAAAGCCATTCAAGAAGAACCTGATATTTTTACAGCTTTTACTTTGATGACAATGCAGGTTTTAACAGAGGCGATCAAGCGTGGTGGAACTGAATCAGAGGAAATCAGAAAAGCCCTTTTATCTCTGAAAGATTTTGATACCGTTATGGGAAAGGTCACATTTAATGCGGACGGAGAATTATATTTGGATTCTTTATCCATTAAACAAATGCAACCAGATGGGACGGCAAAGATTATAAAGGAATAAGATGGCAAACGATATAAACGCATTGGAAATTCAAGGGGTTTGTAAGAAGTTCGGGGAAACGGTTATTCTGAACAATGTGCAAGCAATCATCAAGCCGGGCATGGTAACGGCTTTTGTAGGTCCAAACGGTGCGGGAAAAACAACTTTATTTCATATCATCACCGGCAACTTGTCGGCAGATAGCGGACAAATCCTATTGAACCAACGGGATATAACCAACATGCCGCCTTTCGTGGTGGCCGATATGGGCATTACAAAATTGTTCCAAGACCTGCGGATTTTTTCGGATATGACTGTTTTGGAAAATGTGTTGGTGGCCTTAATGGACAGGCACGAACGCAAACCCGCTTGGGCATTTGACCATTTGTTTAAACTGAAAAGCTTTTTAACAGACCATAAAAAAGAGGCCTTAGGGTTCTTGGAATTGGTTGGAATTGCCGAACACAAAGATAAAATGGCTGGAAACTTGTCGTACGGGCAACAAAAGTTATTGGCTATGGCACGAATTATCGCCAGACGACCCAGCTATATTTTACTGGACGAACCGACAGCTGGACTTTCGCCCGTGATGGTGAACCAAATGGTGGAGCTGATCAGCAAAATGGTAAAAGAAATGGGTATTTCTGTCGGCTTGATTGAACACAATATGAAAGTGGTGCAAAAGCTGGCAGATTATGTGTATTTCTTGCACGAAGGAAAGGTCTTTTGTCATGGAGATGCCAAAACGGTCTTTTCCAATGCAGAAGTGAAACGGATTTATATTGGCCTATCAAAAGGAGAAATAAAATGAGGAAACTTATTTGGACTTTGGTTATTGTTGCAATTGTTGCCATCTTTGGCAGCAGAGCATGGTATTTGTACCAACACAAAGAAACTGGCGATAATGTCGTGAAGATTGGACTACTTAGCGTGCTTTCTGGTGAATTTGCAGCGATGGGTGAAGAATTGAATAATGGTGCTATTTTAGCCGCGGAAGAAATCAACCAAGAACCAAGTAATATAAAAATTAAATTACAAATAGAAGATGGAAAAGCGGTTCCAAAAGAAGCACTTTCTGCATTCAATAAACTACTATTCTCCAAGATAGATACCGCGATTGTGGCAGGGGATAATCAAATCTTACCGGTTGCCCCAAGAATAAACGCAGAAAAAATTCCAACAATTGTAACAGCAGTTGGAAGTATTGGATATTTAGAGCAAAACAAAGATAAGTATATGTTCCATTTTTCCCCATCTAATTACTATTGTAGCTATATTGTAGGACAATATGCCAAGAACGATTTATTGTTAAATAAAGTGGCTATATTACAAATGGATTCAATCTTTGGGAAAGAAGGAACAAAAGGATTTATTAATGGTTATAATCAACAACCCGTTATTATAGAACAATTTCAAGCCAATGAAGAACCCCGTGCGACTGTGTTAAAAGTTCTTGATACCAAACCAGATGGAATTTATATTACAGGTTATGGACCAAGTTACATCTCAGCTATTAAAAGACTAAAAGAATATGGTTTTGAAGGAGTGATTCTTTCTGAACCAGCTGTAAGCAATCTGATTTCTGGTTTTAATCCTCGTGAAATAGCATCAGGAAATATTTTTGCTGAAGCAAAAGATTTAAAAAGTAATCCGGTTTTTGCTAAATTCAATGAAAAATATACAAAGCGTTTTGGAAAAAGCCCTACAACTGTTTCTGCTCAAGGGTATGAAGCGGTTTATATGTTAAGCAAGGCGCAAAAACAGAATCCTCAGCAAATACAAGTGGGTTTGGCTCAAATTCAAGAATTTGATACACTTTTTGGCAAGGTGTATTTCTTAAATGATGGTAATAGTACCTTTGATTTGGCTATCAAACAAATGCAACCGGACGGAACGGCAAAAGTGGTGAAAGAGTAAAAAAGGAGAATGAATATGCGTAAATTTATTTGGACATTGGTAATTGTGGCAGTGGTTGCCGTATTCGGTGGCCGTGCTTGGTATTTGCATAAACAAGCCGAACAAAATAAAGATGCCATCAAAATTGGTGTTGTTGTTCCTTTGTCTGGATTTGATGAAAATATGACGGATCGCATTGTAACAACACTGAAAACAGCAACTGAAGAACTGACAAAGAAGAAACCTTATAAAATCCAATACTTGTTTGAAGATGGAAAATATACTGTAAAGGATAGTATTTCAGCATTTAATAAGTTAAAAGCATCCAATCCAAGTGCTTATATTGTTTTGGGAGACCTTCCTGCATTTGGATTACGACCTTTGATCAACGAAACAAAGATGCCTACAATTGTATTGGTTTCCGGAGATTCTGGTCTTCCTGCTCAAAGCCCTTATTTGTTCAGAATGTCCTTATCGTCAAAGGATATGATACAAAGGTTAGCAAGCTTTACTTATAACACAAAACATATTTCCGATGCTGCTATAATGAAAATTAAAAATAATTATGGTGATGATGGCAGTCAATTTTTTAAAAAATACTTTGCAGATTTAGGTGGGAAAGTGATAGCGGAAGAAACTTTTAATGTTATGGATATGGATGTTCGAGCACAAGTTGAGAAAGTTTTAGCAACTAATCCAAACATGATTCTGGTATGGGGATTTGGACCTGGTTATACAACAACATTTAACCAATTGTCCGAGTTAGGTTATAAAGGCGAAATTATTACAGATTTCGGTGTTTTTGATAAAGCTGTGTGGGAAAACATCCACAATAAAGGAGATGGTATCTACTTTACTACAATAGATTCCCAAGCAAATAAAATGAATCCACAGTTCTTACAAAATTATACTGCAAAGTTTGGCGATAAACCTGATGTCGTAGCTTCATTTGCATATGCCGCAGTAGAAGCATTATTGAAAACCATAGAAAATCCAAAAGGAATTGAAGCAGGATTATATGAATTGCAGAATTTTGAAACTGCTATAGGCAAAATCAACTATGATAAAGAGGGAGAACCTCACGCACAGATTGTTATTAAACAAATGCAACCAGATGGCACAGCAAAGATTGTAAAGGAATAAACATGACTTATGTATTACATCAACTGATAATGATTTCCATCTACTTGATTTTGGTGTATGCCACCAATTTGGTAACAGGTCTGGGCGGATTGATGACAATGGCTCAGGCGGCCTTTTACGGTATGGGTGCTTATGTGTATGCATTGGTGGCTTTGAATATGCCTGTAGGATTTGTAGCAAGCTGTGGCATTTCATTGTTAGTTGCAGGACTTGTGGCGTGGATTTTATCCAAAGTTGTCCTTCGCTTTCGGGGTGAAACATTTGTGCTGGCAACTTTGGCATTTCAGATGATTGTCTTTACCATCTTGGATAACTGGGAAGGAGTGACAGGCGGTTCCTATGGCCTGTCGGAAATTCCTCGGCCGTCATTATTCGGTTGGGAAGTTTCAACTGTTCCAGAATATGTGCTGTTATCCGTCATAGTAGCGGCCTTGATAACAGGTGTGTTCTGGGTGATGCTCAATAGTCCCTTTGGATTGTCTGTGCGTGCTGTGCGTGATAATGAAAGAGCCGCAGAATCTTTGCGCATTTCTCCACAAAAGCAATTGAGTCGAGCATTTGTGATTTCTTCTGTATTGGCCAGCTTGGCAGGATGTTTATTTGCCAGTTATGTCACTTATATTGACCCGACATCCTTTTCACTCACAGAAAGTATCTTCATTTTGTGTATATTGTTGGTAGGTGGTTCGGGAAATATAATCGGACCGTTCTTAGGCGTGTTGTTCATGATTTTGTTTCCAGAAGGATTACGCTTTTTGGGATTACCAGATGAGAGTGCCGCTAACCTGCGTGAAATCGTTTATGGCACAATCTTAATCGTGCTAATGTATTACAGACCCAATGGATTTAAGGGCATTTATTCAGTGAAATAGGAGAAATGAACATGCGTAAATTAATTTGGACTTTGGTGATTTTGGTTGTAGTCGGTGTTTTCGGTGGCCGTGTGTGGTATTTAAATCAACATAAACAAATTGGGGATAATGTCGTGAAGATTGGTGGTTTCCTTCCCCTTTCAGGACCATTGGCCAGAGATGGTGTTGAATTTCTAAAAGGTTTGAAGATTGCCCAAAATCAAATCAATAACGATAGCCAATATAATTTCAAAATAGATTTACGCATGGAAGACAGTAAGTTTTCCGCAACGCAAGCAGTTTCTTTATTCAATCGCTTGGTGGATTCAAACGCTTTGATTTCATCGGGAACACCGTCCACAGCATCTATTGCTCCATTACTGGAACAACATAAGATTCCAACCATTTCTTTAATCAATGCCGAAGATAAAACAATTTTGGCAAGTTCTCAAATCTTTCGCGGATGGATTGCAGCTCGGACAACTGCTTCTGAAATCGGTCATTATATTGTTAGCGAATATCCCGAAAAGACAGTTGCTTTATTAAGAACGCATTCTTCAACAGATGCCAAGGAATTTGAAGAAGGTTTGCTTGGACAATTGAATAAAATCGGTAAACAAGTTCAAGCCACAGAAACATTTGCAGTGACAGATATGGAAACTAATGCTCAAGTGTTAAAATTGATGGACAAGAACCCAGACATAATTGTTGTATATGGATACGCGCAAGGATATATCGCAGCAATCAACTCTTTAATCCGTATGGGCTATAAAGGAGATATTATAACAACGTGGGATATAGAAATGAATAGTAGTTTAATTCCCAATAATGCTTCAGGTATATATTTTGTGACACCAACATATGATTTTTCTGAATTAGTTAAAGAAGACAAAACTACCAATAATAACTTCTTTGTGGCTTTCGGATATGAAACTTTAAGATTGCTTGCAGAAGCCATGAAAAATGGTACTAAACCTGAACAAATTCGTGAAGGTTTGGCAAATTTAAAAGATGTTGAAACTGGTTTTGGAAAAGTCAGCTATGATGAACGCGGTGAACTTTATTTACCTCCGTTTGTGTTGAAACAAATGCAACCAGATGGAACGGCAAAGGTTGTAAAGGAGTAGGAATGGCTAAACTAAAAACAAAGAAAACAACTCCTACAAAAAAGATAAAGGCAGAACAAAAATTGCCTTTGTTGACCGTTACAAATTTGACCAGCGGTTATGGCACTTTAAAGATTTTACGTGATATTTCCTTCACTGTACCACAAAAGACCGCCATGTTATTGATGGGGCCAAATGGTTGTGGTAAATCCACGCTCTTAAAAACAATTGTCGGGGAAAATAAACCATGGACAGCAACCTCGGTCATTCAGTTTAAGGATAACAAATGGACCCGCCAAAACAATGCTGCGATTGACAAACGAATTAATGCCGGCATTGGCTATTTGCGTCAAGTCCAAAACGTTTTCACCAACTTAACCGTTCAAGAAAACTTGGAAACCAGTTTACTTCCTTTGAAGTTGGATAAACAAAAAGCCATTGAAGGTATTTTGCAAGATTTTCCAATGTTGAAAGGGAAATTGGATAAGCGTGCTGGATTGCTGTCTGGTGGGCAAAGACAGGCATTGGCTATCGCTATGGTGCTGATTAAACCTTGTTCACTTTACTTGTTGGATGAACCCAGTGCTGGACTTTCACCTGCGGCCGCTATGGAAATTATGGAATGCTTGAAGAACTTTAAGAAATCTCATCAGGACATCAGCATTTTGATGGTAGAACACCGGCTGGAATTATTGGGTTGGATGGATTGTGCTTATGTCATGCAACAAGGAACAATCGTGCAACAGTATGATGCCATGAAACAGGCTTTGGCAGAATCATCCCTGTCCGAGCATTATTTCTAAATCGTCACATTCTCCACGGCATTTGAGAGCATTTTCTCATTGTAGTTGAAATACCTTTGGGTTGTAGCAATGTTGCGATGGTTGGCGAGTTTTTGAACCAAACCAATTTAATTTGATTTTTAAAGACAGTTGCAAAAAGAAGACAGACAATCCTTTTGGACGGGAGGGACAGCAATCCACTGAACTCTCGTCCCCATCTGCTTGTTCAAGACAAATGGATATTTAGGACGGCAACTTTTTTCCAGAGGAACGATTTAACCTGTTGACAAAGGCT
>JAGCYU010000024.1 GCA_017960645.1 Alphaproteobacteria bacterium
CGATCAAGATGAAATACTTTTACAAAAAAGAAGTCCTAACAAAGACAGTTATCCAAATATGTGGGATATTTCTAGTGCAGGACATTTAACAGCAGGGGACGATTCTTTGTCAGGTGCGGTTAGAGAAATAAAAGAGGAATTGGGTGTTGATATATCGCCGGAGCAACTGACCCTTATTGGTACAAGCAAAAGTTCCAGTCGTCCTGGACCAACATTTATAAACAACGAATTCAATGATGTCTATTTACTGCGCTTGTCGTTGGATGTAAATAAAGTCGTTCTTCAGGAAGAAGAAGTTTCCGAAATTAGATATGTTCCCATTGACGAATTGAGGCAAATGATTAAAAACAGGGATAAGACTCTTTTGTTGCATGATGATGAATTTCAAATGCTTTTTAAAGCGTTGGGCTATCAGCTGTAAGGAAATGTCTATGATTACGATTAGTAACTTAAAGAAAGAAACAGATTTAGATATTATCGCGGAAGAATATGCTAATTATTATGCCAATTCAGTACTAGGGGAAAAATGGACCAAAGAAAAAGCAATTGAATTATTCAAATACTTTTATCGCCAAAATAAGGACTTATTCTTTGTAGCATATGATAAAGATCAACCTGTCGGAGTTGTGACTTCTGTTTTGAAACCTTGGTGGGATGGAAATCATCTGGAAGATGGTGAAATATTTGTAGTTAAAAAATATCAGCGTCAAGGGATTGCCTCTCAGTTGATGAAAGCTTTGTGTGTATGTGCGCATGACAAATACAATGCAACAACACTGGAAGCACATACCTATGAAGATGAAAATGGTTTTCCTTTAAATTGGTACAAAAGGTTAGGATTCAAAACCATGGATGATCTCAAAATCATCAGTGGCGATATAGAAGAAGTTATAAAAAAACTATAACTTTTTTCCACGGTGGAAAAAAGTTAGAGGCTGGATTTGATGTTTTGAATTCGGTCAGCAAGCGGCATTAACTCATCCAAATTTGTTCGAAGATAGCATGCACACCTCCACCATTTTAGACAGCCACCTTTCAATCGGTGGCTTTTTCTTTTGTTTCCAGGGCATTGTGCGAGTTCGATAAGACTCTTTTCAAAAATAGTCAAATTTTTCTCATTATCGAATTTTTTAGAATTGATAGTTTTAAAATATTATGATAAACTCTTTATAAAATGGCGGAGAAAATGGATATGAAAAAGTTAAAAGAACTTAATCAATTAAAACGATTGGAAAAACAATTTTCTCAAAATGATTACAGTGGTAATTTAAAGGAACATACTGTTTTTTCATATAAAGAATATCGTTCTTATGTTTGTTTGACTGCGCCACACGCAACGAATTCAACTGTTCACAAACATTTCAAAGGGAGCGATTGCTTTACAGGAAGTATTGCTCAATATTTAGGCAAAACCTATCATTTATCGTATATTGTTCGAAATAAATATGTTCCTAAAAAGTGCATGCTAAGTTCATTTATTTTTGATAACCATTTAGAACAACATTATTTTCTGGATGTTCATGCCATGAAAGATAGGCCTTTCGATTTGGCGGTCGGAATTGGTTATTGTTCAGTTGAAGATTATAAAAAAGAATTACTCTTTATCAAAAAGCTTTGCAAAAAGTACAAACTGAAATATGTTGTAAATCATCCTTCTTACACCGGACAACCGGGATTAACGGGACGGTTACAACGCAAATTATCACAAGCAAATATCTTACAATTAGAATGGACAAAAAGGTATAGGGATTTTTATAACAATCCAGAAATAGTTTTGAATGTGACCCTTCCTTTTATAAAAGAATTGGCTTTATACTTGAATGATCTACATAAAAGCAACTTATCCTATATAATTACGTCGAGATATGGTATCTTTCAAAAAATAAAAAACAGATTGAATTGGGTTAAAAAGTATCTTTTTTATAAAGTTGGTTTTTGATATCTTGAATTCGTTCGGCAAGCGGCATTAACTGATCCAAATTTGTTCGAAGATAGCATGCACACCCCCGCCATTTGTAACAGCCACCTTTCAATCGGTGGCTTTTGCTGTTATTATCAGATGTAAGTTCTGTAAATAACATACTTCCTTATTTGCGTACTCGCCTCCATTGTGGTATTCCTATGTCACTTTGAGCGATGTAATCTCATTGGAATAATAGAAAAGGTGTGACCTTTATCCCCCAACCTATTTTTACGCACATTTTCAATAATATCGCTTATTAAAATTGCTTCCTGCATTACATTATCACCACCATTTGAAAAAAACAACCAAGCAGCTGAATGTTCTTGAAGGTTAGCATTTTGATATAATTTAGCACATAATCCAGAAAGCTTTTCATCTCGTGTTAATGCCGGATTTTCACCTGTTTTTAAAGGCGGGAAACTATATACTGGAGTACGATGATCAAAAAACAAGTCTTTAAAAAAAGCCGCTTTTGAAGAAGCATATTTTGTTTTAAAAATTTCCGGAGAATTTTGATAAATACTTACAGCTTCAATTATAGAGTTTAATCCTCTTTCCAATAATTTTTTCAAAATACTCAAGCTTAGGATTTGCATTGCTTTGTGTGGGATTTTTTCAACCATCCGATCTTCTAATCCTGCAGCAAGGCAAAAATAGGCTTGTTCCAATCCCCACTGTTGCACATATTTAAGTGATTTACATTCCACAATATAGTCTAACAAATCATCCGCATTTTCATAGGCATGCCAAACCTGTTCCAAAGTCCCCTGCGAACCAACAGAGTCTTTACCTTCGCGTTCAAAAATCGCTTTTGTTAATGGGCGCATCATTCTTTCTCAATTATAAATTTTCATTTTCTGTTAAAAAGGCACTTTTCTCAACAGCCAAGATGAGGGGCAGTATAAATTATTTTTAATTGCATGTCAACTTTATATTTTTGTTTTAAAGCATAAAAAATATATTTAAAAGTTGATTTAATCTATTGCCTTTTATTTTTTAATCATATACAATCGTATTCGGTCAGGCTATTTAGGAAATTCAAATTTTCTGTAAATCAAAGGAGCAAGGACATGACAAATTCAAAGACAACATTGATGGAATTAACAAGACAATATCGGCACATATTAAAAAAATGCTTCTTGTTGAATTTAGGAATCGTTTTATTTGCCACGCCCGCCAACGCCATGACCATTTCTGAAAACTATCCCATAACGGGTAATGTTGCCAACATTAACGAGGCACTTTCGATTGAAGATGGTGCCGACGTTGTCCTTACAAATGCCGGCCTTGTCGCAACAGACAACATCACATTTTCAGGCAACACAAAGTTCACTTTGAAGGCCCAGGGGGATAATGCCCACTCGTATTTGTTGCTTGGACAAGAATACGGTCCGGCCCACGTGATGACAATTACCGGAGATTCTGTGTGGAATCTTGAAGCTCCTGGGCGTGAATCCGAAGTTGAAGCAGATATTTTTGGAAACATAATTGTTGGCTCAGACAGCCAATGGACCATTAATGCCCCGACACGTTTCCCAGATAATGATGCAGATTTTCATATTAACGGCAATTTCACTTTAGCCGCACGCAGTACCTTGACTATAAACCATCCTATGACCTTAGATGATTATGAAGGGGTGGAATTTCATGCCGATAATTTGTTGGCAACCAATGCAACTATCAATTTAACAGGCGGCGAATTGGAAGCTCATTCAGCAACCGTTCAAGAAAGTGAAGTTACAATAAATGACGGTGGTATTTTTGGAGAAGGCTATTTATGGAGTGAAGGATTAACAACATTAACTGTCCAAAATTCTCATGTAGATTTAATTTACAGTGATTTATCCATAGAGCGCGAAGGGGAAAACTTTTTTGCTCTTATGGATAAAGAAGAACAAGAAGAATTTTTAGAGGACATTCGAGAGTTTGGCACCGAAAACTTGGCTAGCAACATACTCGGCCATGTCAATTATATGGGTGACCAAGAAATATCTTTGCCAAATGGCGTCCGGTTAAGTTATGATACTACAAACCCCAGCGATCCCAAAATTGTATGGAAAGACAGTACTGGTACACAATACCTTTCCTGGGGCGAACCCATCGATACCAAGCTGCAAGAATACTTAGCAGATGTTGGTCAAAATATTACCAAGCTTAAACAAATCCATGATGCTTTAGCCAGTATTGATCGTTCCCTTGAAGCCAGTATAACTTTGTCTGCATCCAACATAACAGGAGAATACGCATCCGAAATAGCAAATGAATTATCAGGCAATATGCAAATCATAAATGGGACAACCATTTCTTTGAAAAAAGGAAAAGCTTATACATCTATTTTGGGGCACCAAGGAACAACGGGCGACATTGATGTAATAGACAGTACGATTACCTTAAATGAAAATACAAGCCTTATTCGTGGATTGTATGGTTGGGACGAGACTGGAGTAACACTCAATCCAGGCGTTGAAATGTCTGAAGGAGATATTGATTTCAAACACTCTACATTAAATATGAGCGGGACCGCTTTTGTCGCTCTTTCTGATACAAATGGTGTTTTTGAACTATACGATGGTTCCGAGTTAAATGTCAAAGGGAAGAACACAATTTACCTTAAAAACGCAGCAGATGAAACTCAAGGAGCGGGAAGCGTTGCTCTTGGCTTTAATGATGAAGGAGAATATGCAGAGGCAATTTCCAGAATCAATATTGATCCGGGTGCTTCTTTAACTTTAGTTACCGGAAATGTGGGCTATAAAGATGATTTAGGCGAATTTTTTAAACCCATCATTTACGCTGGAGAACATTCCGAAATCAACATCTCGGGTATTTTGAATGGTGGTGTTTCTACCGATGGCTTGTTGTCATTAACCCGTCCGGGGAAAATCAATGGTAAAATTTACAAGGCTACAAAAATCCATTTAGATGGGCATGCTGGTGATATAAAATCTATTTTGGGCAACCCTCTTCAAGATGTTGAAGAGCTGAAATTATCTGGACCAAAATCAAAGTATACATTAAATAATCCGATGTTTTCTGCAACCGATCCAGAACAGATTGTGTATGTTAACTATATGCTGACAGATCCAAAAGACAAATGGATTTCACAAAACATCGGGGCTTTGACACCAGCTCAAGTTGCCTTAATGGACCAAAGAGGAAAGTGGTGCGACGAAAATGGTATGTGCTATACCCGTATTGACAATCAACTTTCTTCTTTAGACATCACAGACGGGGCCTCATTTTCAACAAACAAAATGTTGTACGCGAGCGACGGAATCCATTTGGATCACGGAGCACTCTTTAGCACAACTGCGCCCATTATGACAGACTCGATCCAGTTGTCTGATGGATCCAAAATGAGTGTAAGTAAACTCTACTTTGATGAGTTTAACGTTGGAGATGTTTCAGCATACAACGGCAGCACAGTTGACTTTTCCAATGGCGAATATTTATTTGCAAATGGCTATATGGAAAATTCCACCCTCATAGGTAAAACTGATGATATGCAAATGGGATCATTAGAGGTTACAGACGCCTCAAATGTCAATTTAACGGCATCACGCGTCTTTGCCGAGGAGTTGCTTGTTTCCAATAACACGTTAAATCAAAAATTGACAGCCACATTAAATAACGGAACAATTTTAAGCGGTCACGAAACAACTGTATCTAATGTTGATATGGTTTTGAATAATTCAACCATTGGTAACCAACAAATTGCCATCATTACCGTAAAGCCCGAGAACATATCATACGTTGAATATGACAAAAACGGATCAAGTGAATTGACAAGCATTCAAAACAGCCGTGTTACTTTGAACGGTAATTCGTCCATTAAAAATACCTTATTGCACGAAATTGAATCCAATAAAGTGGCCTTCACAGATTTATCCCCAATCTATTGGGCACAAAATGGAGAGCGGATTTCCAGCACATTACAAGGGGCTTCACTTTCAGGTCTGAATGACTTTGCAAATAACGTTGAATTAAGTAATTCCCGTGTAACCATGAACGGCACATCTTCTATTGCCAATAACTCCTGGAACACCCCTGTAGGCAAGGGACATATCAATATCGTCAACAATTCAGTTGTGAATGTTTTGGGTAAAAACACCTTCACCGCAAGCAGTAGCGTTCATCTTGAAAGCGGTAGTACCTTAAACGTCGCAAAAGGTGCCTCTTTGACTGTTCAGGATGACTGGGTTAATGACCATTATACCGACAACACAATTTATTTAAATAACGCTCATTTAGTATTGGCGGGCACATTAAATGGTTCATTAAATGGATGGGCATATTCTGTCACCTTAGCCCCAACAACAAAAATTATCGGAGATGTTGATTTAGGAGGGTGTATTTATGGTTTTGGTCTGTCCGGCGTCAATAATGTCAAAGACGGAAATAAAGTTTTTGAAAATTTTCATGACCTGGCTACTACCGCAGACAATGTTTCTTTGAACACCTTGACTTTGGATAATTCAAAGTTATCTGCTTCTATGTTGCAACAAATTCATGACAATGAATATGGAATTGCGTCCGACTTTGCGGTCAATATGGCTGTTCAAAACAAATCCGTTTTCACCGTTGATAACATGGATAATGAACTTCCAAATGTATCTCCAACCAATATGACAGTCGCTGATTCCACCTTAAACGTTGTTAAAGGCGGCTTATTAGAAACGTCTGCATTATCAATCTATGATTCAGCTGTCACAATAACTGGAGATGCGACGCGTGTTGATGCTGGAATTACAGCAACAACTTTTTCCGTAGAAAATGTACTCAAACCACAATCAACTCTAACATTAACAAATGCAATTTTAAATGTTAGTGGCCCAATGTCATTAGAAAACGCTAATGTCAAAATCACGGGTAATGCCAAAAATAGCACTATTACACGGATGGAAGCCGGAAATATTATTATTGACAATGATGCAAATCAAAAAGCAACTGTGACGGTAACAAGTGCAAATTTACAGGCCAGCTCAAATATTGAGTTAACCAATACCTCCTTTACGTTTACTGGAAATACAAGCCTTTTGAACACAAATAAAGTGAACTTTATTAAAGCTAATGATTTTGGTATTGACAATGAATATAATACCAAGGCCAACGTCACTATGTCCAATGGGAAAGTAAAGGCTAATCAGTTTAGCATTTGCAATACACAAAATGTTAAATTGACAAACATGACTATTTATGACAAAAATGGTGGGGACACAAGTAACACTTATATCAGATATGGGAAAAACCTTACTCTTTCCGCAGTTGGAACAGATGATATGGCAATATCCGTTTTTGACACAGTGACATTTGATCGTTCTGGCGGGGCAGATGTGGGTGTCAGCTGGGTTGGTAAAGCAACCGTCAAAAAATCAGATTTTGATTCGCTGAGTTTATATCAAGCCACAAACGCTATTGTTTCTGATACTGAAATTGACGGAGAACTTAAAGTATGGGCAATGTATGCTCCAGTCATAGACTCAAAACAAAAATGGACTTATAGCACAAATGCCACAATTACAAATACAGAAATAGAAGGTAACTTATTTGTTCAAAAGGCAAACGTGACGATTGGTAAAGGCAACATCGTTGGTGGAACATTAAAAGTTAATACAGATTGCAATGCTACAGGTTCTGAATCAGCTTATGTCAATGTCAAAGAAAACTTAATCGTTCATGATGTTTTGTTGGATGAAGGAACGATTGAAGTCGCAGCAGGAAAAACTTTAACTGCAACTGATGGCTTTACCATGAAAAACGACGCTTCCAAATTAGTACTCAACGGAAAAATTCAAGGTAATATCAACATGACTAATACAGGCTCTGTAATTGTTTCCAATAATGCAGCAAAAATGTATGTTGATGTAGGTGACAGCATTGATTTTGGCTCTGCAGGCACATTGGAATTCAAGAATGTCAAAGGCACTTTAAATGGCTTTATTCCAACAGCTAATTTAACCTTGCATAACTTGAAATTAACCAATTCCACATTGACCTATGACAAGGATGTAAATGTAGGCGGTGACTTTACCATGACAGGCAGTAATTTGTATTTAGGAACAAATACATTGAATGTAACCGGGGAAGCAAATATCTATGACAAATCGACAATATATGTTAATGTTGCTGAAAATGGCGCTTATGGTAAATTACATGCAGACACAATAAACTTGCAAACAAACGCCAATGGTTCGCCTAAAAACATTACACTGGCAGTTACTTTACCAAAAGCAAGCCAGGATAATCCTTCCATCGTTGGACACTCATTCAACTTCTTAGACTACAACGATGTTACAGGAAGTTTGGGTAATGTAACGATTGCTAACAACCGTTATACTTTCACAGAAAACAACGTTGGCCAATTTATGGTTACCAGTGCTCTTAGCGGAAAAGGTGTGATTGAACGTAATGCTTCGGCTTCCCCAGGAGTATTAGCGGCAGCGGCGGCCTTCGTTGATACACCTCAAGTCTTTGCTGCTCCTCGTCAAGCCACCTTGGCAAACAATTTAAATACATTATCTCAAGTTGTTGGAGGAGAACAGAACTACATTCAAGCTTTGTCCGCAACAAACCCAGACAGTGATGCCATCGTTCAAACAACGGCTTTAATGTCAACAGACACATTATTAGATACGTCAGCTTCTCGTTTAAGCGCTGGGGGATCTGTTGCCGGGCTTAGCGCAGGAGATGTTGTTGGCAATCACGGGGCAATGTGGGGGCAGGCTTTGTACAACAAAACAAAACTGAACAGTACTGCTTCATCTCAAGGATTTAAAGATAACAGCAAAGGACTGGCTCTTGGGGCAGAAACCAATATGACAGATCATACAAAAGTCGGTTTGGCCTATGCTTATACACAAAATGATATCAAATCCTCTTATCGTCAAATGGATGTGGATACACATGGCTTAAGTTTGTATGGAGAATACAAACCAAACAATTGGTTTGTCAATGGCGTTGCTGGGATATCATGGTCTGATTATGATACACAAGCATGGTCAACATTGGGTGCGACGAATGCTGATTTTGATGTTTACACCTATTCTGCACAAGCAACAACAGGATATAAGTTTGCTGTGGCTGACAATATAGAAATAACACCAAATGCAGGGTTACGCTATATTAACTTCCGACAAAAATCATATACAGATAGCGATGATAAACGTATCAGCGCTACCAATGCAGATATTTGGACAGCTATGGCTGGAAGTACTTTTAGTGCTTCCTATGCTACACAGAACGGCACAACATGGAAACCTTATGCTAAGTTGGGGGTATCCTATGACTTCCATTCTGAAGCGTCTGAAAGCATTGTCAGCTTGTCCAACGGTTCGGCTTATTATGTTCCAAACCGTCGCTTAAAACGTTTAGGTGTCACGGGAGGCATTGGTACGGAAATACATTCTGGAAATTGGGATTTCAGTATTGGCTATGACGTAGATGCACGCTCAGAATATCGTAGTCATACTGGCTCTTTGAAAGCTAAATATCACTTTTAGTTTTTGAAGCAGGATATCTCTTTGCACCATTGATAAAGATTCCATGGGTTGTGTCCGTAAAATGCCCTTGAATTTTATAATAAATTATGATATAATACGTTCCTGTTCTTTTATATATAAGGGAAATAAATACAGGAGTTTGTAATGCCAAAAATATCTGTGATCATGCCGATATACAATACAAAACCTGAGTATTTAAGAAAAGCTATTTCTTCCATTTTAAATCAAACCTTTACGGATTTTGAATTTTTAATTTTAAATGACTCCCCAAAGAATTTACAGTTAGATAAAGAAGTAGAAAACTTTCATGATGAGCGTATAAAATACACTAAATCCGAACAAAACTTAGGTATAGCAGAAGCGCATAACAGATTATTAAAAATGGCAACAGGCAAATATATAGCCATCATGGATCATGATG
The DNA here is from genome assembly GCA_017960645.1 of Alphaproteobacteria bacterium. GTDB lineage: Bacteria > Pseudomonadota > Alphaproteobacteria > CAAHEQ01 > UBA3637 > UBA3637. The sequence continues at coordinate 9,884 of JAGCYU010000024.1, forward strand.
ATATTTCGCTGCCAACCCGTTTAGAAAAACAATACCTTTATATGGAATCTCATGAAGAAGTAGGAATTTGTGGTACTGCATACAAACGGTTTGGAAAGCCATCCAAAATTAAAACAGTTCGCCATCCCCAAGAACATAAAATGATACAAGCTTCATTGCTATTTCATTGCCCTATCCACCATCCTACTGCTATGATTCGCAGAAATATTTTAACCCGGTTCAATATTACTTATGACAAACGTTTTATCAGCTTAAACGATCGCAAACTGTATTTGGATATTTCTCGACATGCTGAATTACACAATTTACCAAATATTTTGTATAAATACCGCATGCACCCATTGATGACTTCTTGTATTCGACGTCAAGAAATTATGAATGAACAATTACAGTATCGCGAATCTTTGCTCAAAAAATATGGCATTCAATTAACGCCAGAAGAACATGAAATTTTAAATAACTATGTATTTAATGGAAGATGTCGGATTAACTTTTCAGATTTACTGAATAGAATAAACCATATTTTAGAGTGTTTGGTGAAAGAAAATAAACGTCATCCATTTGCTGACGAAAAATCTTTAAAAACAGTCTGTGCTTGTTACCTAATTAAACGCTGTAAAAATGCTGCATTAAAAGGCTTCATTTCATCCAAAAATATATTGAACAAAACAACTTTACCAGTTCATTGTCCATGGTGGCTTACTGTATTTAATCGATTAAAAGCTTAAGTATGAAGAAATTGGCCGTTCATTTACATCTTTATTATTTAAAACAACTGCCTCGAATATTGAAATATCTAAGGCATTTGGAATACCAAGATTATGATTTATTTGTCACGATGGTAGAACACAATCAAGATATCGAACAAACCATTAAGTCCTTTAATCAAAAAGCTACGATTATGATTGTTCCAAACCATGGCTATGATGTAGGCCCTTTTATAGAATTTTTGCACCATATTGATTTAAACAATTATGAGTATATTTTAAAAATTCATACGAAATCCTTCAAAAGTAATAATTTTACAATTTTAAATGGATACAGTATGAGTAATAAATTATGGAGCTATGTGTTATGGGATTCCGTACTAGGCTCAAAAGAACAAATCCAAAAATGTTTTGCGAAATTTTCTGATAAAAATACTGGGATGGTTGGATCAAAATTTTGTTTGACCGACGAAAAACGCACCTACGAAGAATTATTACCAGATATTAATACTATCCTTACCAAATTAGGTTTTAAACCTATTTTCAAAACTCAATTCATCGCGGGAACAATGTTTTATGTACGCGCCCAGCTAATGCGTCCTTTGCTTGCCTATTCTGTTCAAGATTTTAATCCCTCTGATGAAAAAATTAAAAATCATACTTTAGCGCACATGATTGAGCGCGTTGTTGCAGAAATTATTTTGCAATACGGCTATAAAATTTCAGGGGTAGGTACCACAAAGCCAATAATATTATATGGTCGTTTTTTCTTATCAAAATTTTTTCACTTTTGCTGGCAAATCAAACGTACCAGCTCTGGCGCCCTTATTATTAAAATTTTGCGCATTCCTGTTTATTACAAAAAAACTAAGGAAAAAAGATCCAACGCTTAATTAGCGAAGGATCTTTTCCTGGAAAATATTCTATACCTATTGACTAATTTGCCTGAATAATAATAGGATCTTGATTTTCATTTTGAATAATAACGTCGACTTTTCTTAAAAAGATGGCCGGCGTTCCCTCTTCTTCTAAAATTTCTTCTTCACTCATGAAAACTCCTTTATGACGATTTTCTGTTAATACCATAGATTTTGTTTAAATAACAATATGAATGACCGCTTATATATAAATCACTCGTAGTTGATGGATTTGTTGCTGTATAGTTTGCAATAATCAAATATGCAGCGTTATAATTAGACCAAATTACTGGACTCCCAGAAATTTTAAGCAAAGAATCAAGCCAATATGTTGAAATTCTAAATGCTGTCATTTTTTCTCCTACGGACGAAGAAGAAGCAATAATAATCAATTCATCAAAGTTTTGCCAGCTCTCTGATAAATTCATTAAGCCATTTGCATTAACTAATGAGCCTTCTCCATCTTTTAATTCTGTTATATCTCTAGGCGTCGATCCGGTATTAGATAATACCCACGCTGTATTGGCTATTTGTTGGCTGTTATCTCCATTGGCAGGTGTTATAACTTTATTTATTCCAGTAAAAAAGTTATCATTGGTTGTTGCCAAGCTTAATACAGGCTCAATATCAAATTTAGTTACAGATGTGTTATTATATCCATACCTAACTAATAAAGTTCCAGTGTATTGTACTTTTGTATTTCCTGTATATACTTTATTTTCATCTTTGACATAATATTGAGCGGAATTATTTGGAATATTATCTAGTGTATCAATGTCACCATTATAAAAACCACTCCAAACGACATCATTTGTTCCATTTTTATAAATATTTAATGTTCTGTATATATCATTAGAAGGAGAGTATACCATTTCAATAATAGTTAATTCTGTATGGTTATAATTTATATTTTTTAACGTTCCATCAGGATTGAATCCATTTGGAATCAATGCTTGAACATCTGGTAATACAAAGGCATGGTGTCCGATATACCCTGCCCCGTTAAATACTTTTTCTATTGAAGTTATAACTCCTCCCGCTATTTTTATTATCGCTAAAGGTAAAGAACACGTCGATGAAGCAGTTGTTCCATCAGAACCATATCTATTTATAACACTATTAGTCGTATCAAACCACATATGCCATGCAGTACCATTCAAAGAATCTGTAGAACCAGAGCACGTTTCAACCATAGTTGGACCGATTACAAGATTACTACTGGTTAAATTTATATATACATATCTTGTTCCATTTGAAGAAGAAGTTGCTGTTTTATCAGAAGTTATCTGATATTGAGCCCCATTTGGAGCATAGTATTTACTACCACTCTTCAACGTCAAAGTTCCATTATCTAATTCTAATTTAATATCTTGCGGAATACTTGTGATGCAATTTGATCTCATACTATTTAATTGATTGACCGCTGAAATCGCCTCACTGGCTTTGGTAGTAGCAATATCTGCTTTGCTAGCAGCAATACCAGCTTTGCTTGTTGCTGTACTGGCAGCATTTTGAGCTTCCGTTTTATAGCCGTTTAATGTACTTTCTAACGCATTTACCTCGATGGTCGAATTTTCTAAACTTGTTCCATTGGCATTCCAAACAAGGGTCTTACCTGCGGCAGGCGTTGGAAGTGTTAATTTAACGTCACTGTCCATAGCATATGGGGGCAAAACCATAGAACGATTCAAATTGTCTGCAAGCTGTTGTTGGCATGCAATTTGATAATCCAGCTCATCATTCAAAACATCTGCTCGTAAAGCACCTCCTTCTTGAAAATCACTTGTTCTTTCAATGGATAAATTACGCACAATTGTGATAATTGTACCAGATGCAGGGGCTGATCCAAAAGTAACACTTCCTCCATCAGAATTGCGACTTCCAGAAACACTATAAGTGGATGTATCTTGTAATGTATCTGCAAAATAAACCTCTATATCTGACGTTTTAAAAATAGCAAACGGAAATTCATAGGTTGAAGAAGTTCCGTCTGCTGTATATTGTATCCGTGGTTGTACACCATAGATTTTTACATGTTCTGTCATAAAAATACTCCTGTTATTATATAATAAAGTGAAAAAAATCTTTAAAAAAAACTCCCCTTACATAAAGAGGAGTTTTTAAAAGATGTAGTATGGTTAATAAAAAAACACTGGATACACCAGTGCCATTAACCACGAAAGATTATAGCATAAAATGCAAAAAAAGTCAAGAAAAATTTTGATAATTTTTTATAACAGATTGACTTTTATTTAATAATTTTATATCTTTGGTGTGTGTTTTATATAGTAGTAGGAGTCTTCAATGGAAAAGCCAGCTTTTTCACATTCCTTTGTGACACGATCTCATAAAGGAGTGTATGGTGTTATTCGCAAAAATAATCAAATCTTAGTCATTCGTAAAGCCCGTGGCCCATATACAGGCCTGTATGATTTACCTGGCGGCTCACCAGAAGATAACGAAACGCCGGAACAAACTCTTGCTCGGGAAATCAAAGAAGAAACAAACTGTAACTTAATTTCCTGTACAAACAAACGGGAAAAAACTATTTTCTTTTCTCAATTTACAAAAGAAAGCGGAAAAACAGGGTGTCTGCAACATACTGGGATTTTGTTTGATGCAATAATATCGGGCGAACCAACCACCCAAGGAGACGGTCTAGATTCGAACGGAGCTGTTTGGGTTGACATAGATACTTTGTCCAGCCAAAATGCTACCCCATTTGTTTTAATTGGTTGTGGCAAAGAAGTCATCAGCTTAGCTAATGATGAAGACTATCCTGTGGATGTCGCCGTCAGGGGCGTACCTGTTCCAGAAAACAGGCATCCAATGATTGCCGCAATCTTTTTATTTAATTCCAAAGGTAATATCATTTTGCAAAGAATTGCTTTAACTAAGAAAACAGATGCGGGCAAATGGAGTTATTCTGCCGGTGGTCATGTAGATGCAGGAGAAAGTTATGAAGTTGCCGCTTTGCGCGAACTCAATGAAGAAATGGGAATTAAAGCAACTACTGCCACTTTTGTTGGAAAAGATTATACCTTCAGAGATGGGAAGCCACGAGCTTGTCATAATGTCTTTAAAGTGATATCGGACGATCCAATTACCTTTGATCCCTCAGAGGTTGCTGAAATACATGAATTTTCTATCCCAGAATTAAAACAAAAAATTCAAGATCATCCAGAACAATTCAAAGACGTTTTTGCCAGAATTTTTATGACAGCATTTAAGTAAGGAGAAAATATGATACCACTTAAATCAGTTCATAGATGGTTTTCCATAAAAAATATGCAAAAATGAAAATGCTGCATAACCTTTCCTTAACCATAGCAACTTTTTCTGGTGCTTTCATTTATCAATTTTTTGGGCCAACCATTCCAGTATGGGTGTCCATCTTTTGCTTAATCATTTCCGGTAATATCTTGTTTCTGTTACCAGATGTACCAGAATCTAGACGTATTGTTGCTCAAGATAAAAGTAAATGGCAAGATATTTTGGATATTTCCAAATATGCGATGAAACATTCAGAAATTAAATGGTTGATGTTATTTCCAGCCCTTTATGGAACATTAACTTTAGTTTTAATGTGGGGATTGCAATCCGTCATGGTTGCAAAGAATTTACCTATTTTTGTCTTTAGCATTATCATGGGACTACATGCATTTGCACGTACGTTTTGGTCAGGCATCTCAGGCAAGGTCTTAGAAAAAATCAATTTATCTGGTATTATCAAACTGGAAAGTTTGGTTATTGTTATTTCTTGCTTGGGTGCTTGCTTATCCCAATATGTTGGAACAATTGAGACCTATATTTGTTTAATACTTATGATACTGGGCAGCTCTTCCGTTGTCTTGGCAAATATGTCCACATCTGTTTTAATCAATCACAGAATAAAATCCGATGAAAGGGCTACCATTTTATCTGTTAACTCAATGATTGGCCGCGTTTTTTGGGCTATAAGTATGATAGCCCTAAAACCTTTATTTGATACAATCGGGGTTGGACAAACTTTTATGGTATCAACACTTTTGCTAATCCCCATTTTAATTTGTGCAATGCACTTATATAAAATGAAATTAGCAACGATGAAAAAAGTATAGTTCTTATTTTATAACAGCATAATCATTCATATTATCTTGGTACATTTGCCAAAACATCTCTGGATGAAGATGACCTTGTACAGGAATTATATGCAATCTAGATTTTGGTAATGCCTTATATAGTTCATAAGCTTGATAAGGCGGGCAACTTGGATCCCATCTATTCTGGTAAATCTCAGTAGGAATATCTTTGATTTTAGTAATATTCTTTAAAATTTGATTTTCCTTCAAAAAAGAATGATTCAGTTGATAATGCATATAGATTCGAAATACATGAATTTCTTGAGCCGTATATTCCCTATTTTTGAATTCATAAGAAAGAGCCGCAGAGCTGGTTATATAATCTAACGTCTCATAATACTTCATTGCCTTTTGCTGATCGGCATATTTTTCAGAAAAAAGCAACTTACTAAAATATTTATCTGGATCAACTTTACCTGTAACTTTCTTGATTTCACCCAACATATCTGGATAAAATAAACGTGTTACAGGAGTTAAATATTCTCCATCTTTTTTGCGTCCCAAAAAAATTGCATTGACAATGATTCTTTTGGCTTTTTCTGGATAAGTTTCAGCAAACACCAAAGCACACGTTGACCCCCAAGAAGTCCCAGAAACAATGACTTTTGTCTTAATTTTTAAAAAATCTAGCAATCTATTGGCATCATCCACCGTTTTTTGAATTGTATTATTTTTAAAAGCATCCTTGCATATGGACAAACCACAACCTCTTTGATCAAAGATAACAACACGATATTTTTTCAAGTTATATGAATAAGCTTGAGATACTTTTCCACAACCACCAGGGCCCGCATGAAAACAAATAACTGGCTCTCCGTTTGGATTACCAACTTCTTGAAAGAATATCTTATGTCCATCTTGTTCAGGCAAATAACCGGAATTATAGGCTTTCACAAAACGATTACGTAAATTATACCAAAAATGTTCCATTTTTTCTTGTACCTAAGTTGATTATATTTTTTTTATTTTAAAAGTCAATTGATATTTTTGCTTTTTAGTTAACACGATGATATTGTGTCGGTACTGTGGAAAGGATAAATAATAAAGCTAGTTTTATAAACCATTAAGACCAGATAATTAAAAAATACATGTAAAAGTGATTGCATTTTGAAAAAATGTATGCTAGTTTTGGGGAAAAGGGAATTTAAAAATGATACGTAAAGTTTGGCTCGGCAATACCCCCGCTGCCGAAAAAATAGTCATTTAAAATCAAATGGTTATTATGAATCTGGCCGCAGCATGATCGAGATGCTGGGCGTGCTGGCTGTTGTGGGCGTTCTAAGCATCGTTGGGATTGCCGGCTTTCGTTCTGCTATGGATAAACATCGTGCCAGCAAGATTTTGAATGAGGCCCACCGGCGCGCCGTGATTATTTCGGGACAAAAAGGCTTTCATCAAAGCGCCCCTTCGTTGGAAGAATTTATAAACAATACGTTTGCGGGCGGTACATTTGATACAGCAGTGGTCACTGATCCTGCTGTCAGCCAATTCGGACTGAAAGTATCCAAAATGCCCGAAAAAATATGCCAAAATATTCTTTCTATGATTTCCGAAAAAACAGTTCTTAGGCGTTTAGCTTCAGAAGAAAATATTGCCGAACTGATTGAAGCTTGCACAGAACCAGACGGAACGTATTTGATGGTTTATAATGATGATTTAGGCACTGAAGATAAAATACCACCAGCAAAGGTATGTCGAGAACATTCGGATTGTCGTACCACCTGTGGCACGTGCAATATTGCAGAAAACGCAGAAGAAGGTATTTGTGTTGGGGAATGTGACAGCGAATGTATTCCAGGAGAAGATGCCTGTGGCGAAAACGAATGTATCATCTGCGATGAAGAAAGCAAAACCTGCAAAGATAGATGTATCCCTCTTGATTATTTGGAATCTACTGGTACACAATGACGCAGATTTCATTCCCTCACTAAACACTAAAATTGAAGCTACTTTTAGAATTGTTACCGCTGGAACTGATGATTGTATTATGGGCGTTATTGATCCAAATCTGGCAATAGGTATTGGTGGCCACAACATTTGTGGAGCCTTCAAAAATGGCGTAGGAAGTAATTTTTCGATAACGAATACTGATGAAGACTTTTATCATACATTACATACCGTTAATGTAGAAAACGGCAGGAGTACTGTTGATGGTGTAGGATATAGTTGGGCCAAAATAACCTCTTACTCTACAAATAAAAGTATTTACCTGTTTAAGGCTAACAATTTTGGTCCATCCAAGATTAAAGGATACGCATTTCAAATTTGGAATCAAGAAAAATTGTCACGAGATTTCACGCCTGTACACGTTCCTTGGCATCCAAAAGGCACACAAAATTGTATGTTTGATAGAGTAAGCAAAAAACTTTTCTGTAATTTAGGTGGGGGTGTTGATTTCAATATTCATGGTGCCTACCATCCTGAAACAGAGGAATGCAAATCTAATATAGATTGCTTTGTTGAAGATGAATGTACGGTTTGTGATCCTGAATCAAAGATGTGTAAAGACGCCTGCAAAAAAATAGAATATCTGAGAAGCACAGGCAATCAATATATTGATACAAATTTTATGCCTAACAATAATACCTCAATTGAAACAAACGCAGAATGGACGTATTTACAAAATACAGAATTATTCGGTGTTAGAAATTCAACATCTTCAATGTACGAATTATTAGCATGGAATAATTATCTTGTTTATCAATATGCTTCAAACGAACCTACGGTAAGTTTTGCTCCATACAATAACGTTCAACATATATATAGAACAGAGAAAAATAAGTTATATGTAGATAACATATTTGATTTTCTCTGTTTCATCTGCAAATTTCACCGACACTTGGCCTCTTACACTTTTCGCTTTAAACAACAATGGGAATATACAGCGTTTTTCTCAAGCCAAGATGCATTATTTTAAAATTTGGGATAATGGCGCTCTTGTTCGCGATTTGGTACCAGTTTTAGATCCGGATGATATCCCTGCTATGTATGATCAAGTGGAAAAAAGACTTTACTATAATCTAGGTTCTGGGCAATTCATTACACCGTGATTTCATCTCCGTTAGATCATTAAGACACAACTATTACCGTACACTGGGGACATCGTCCGTTAGAAAGGTACTGTCACTGGTCAAAAAAATTTAAAATAAGATAAAAATACACTTGTAATAGTATATTATCTGGGGTATAATAGGGCCGTAGTCCAAGAAAGGAGGGTTCCATGGAAAAGGAAGAAAATGTGAAACAGCCAGAGCAACCAAAAGAACAACCTAAAACCATTGATACATGGAAAATGAAGGCTATTGATGCTTTATCTCATGGTTGTACAATTAACTGTGATGGTCCTGATGCTGCATAGGATATTTGTTTGACCAATTTTATAAAAGATGAATTTGCAGAGTACTATGAAAGGCCTGCAGAGGTTCAGGTTGACGTGACGAATCGGTGCAATTTTGATTGCGCATATTGTTATAATAAAGGGAATTCGCACCGAAATAAGCCTGAGCTTTCTGACGGTCGTTTTTTGTTGTTGGTGGATAAAATAGTAAAAGAACTTAATCCTGTAACAATTATTTTTACAGGAGGGGAGCCTTTGCTACGAAAAACTTTGCTATTAAAATCTATACAAAAAGTCCATGATGCAGGTATTGGCACCGCTTTAAATACAAACGGATATTTTTTGACAGAATCTGTCATTCAAGAACTAAAAGAGGCAGGCCTTGATACAATTCAAACCAATCTTGATGCTTGCAATGCGGCTGTGTATCAAAAATTAAGAGGTGGCGTCAGTTCATACAGTAGACAGATAGAAACCCTTAAAAATTTAAAGCGCCTATTTGGTGAAAAGTGTGTCACGGTTATTCAAGTAGTCACCAAAGAAAATTATAAATATATAAAAGTTCTTGCCAATTTTATTCAGGAACTGGGGCTAACTAAGTTGAAACTTTTAGATTTTGTCCCTGTCAAAAAAGAAGACCAGGCATTAATGCTCACTAAAACCGAATGGTTGGAAGTTTTAAATCAAGTTAAGGAAAGCAGAGAAGAATTAAAGGTTCTTGTTAGGTTGTGTCATTCTTTTATATTCATGTCCGACGAATACAAAAATCTCAAATTCCCTTTTTGTATGGCTGCACGTTTTGCATTATTTATTACCGCAGATGGATCTTTGTTCCCATGTAACCACTTAAAACGAGATGAGTTTTATTGTGGAAATGCTTTTGAGAATAATTTATTAAAGCTCTGGCAAGATAACGAGATGCTAAACAAAATTCGTTATTATGACTACAGCGATAGAAAATGCATTAATTGCATAAAGTATAAACAATGTGCTGGTGGGTGCAAGGCTTTAGCAAATATCCTAAAAGGCAATGCATTTGCCGGCGATCCATCGTGTGATATGTTGCAATATTTATAGGAAATGTAGCGATGACTGAAGAAGAGTTGGGTCTTCATTTATTAGAAATTGAAATCACAAACAAATGCAATTTAAATTGTTTGCATTGCTACGTGGATCGAACAAAACCAATGTTTATGCAACCCCAAGAAGTGTATAAATTAATTGATTTTGCCATAAAACACAAAATAACAAGACTCATATTCACTGGAGGAGAACCCCTTTTATGCCCTGATTTATTTCAATATGCAAACTATGCCCGCGATAAAGGTATTAACTCTTTATTTTTAATGACAAATGGTTTGTTATTAAATGAAGCAAATATACAAAAATGCAAGGTTTTTGATGAAATACAATTAAGTTTGGATGAACTGCCAAACTCTAAAGCATCCATCAGAAATGATTATTTAAAAATATTAGAAAAAAAATTTGAGCTTTTAAGGAAAAATAATATTCTCTTTTTGCTTTTTGTGACCCTCAACAAACTCAATTATGAGCTTATTCCTGACTTTGTCCAATATGCGAGAAGTCAAGATGCATATATTTCCTTTAATTGTTTGGTTCCCTTATACCCGGAATTACATAAATTAACTTTGAATCAAAAACAATTATATCAAGTGCTCAAAGAAATAAATACATTTAGTAAATCTAATAACCATGTTTCCTTCAATAATCATTTTAAGGTTCTTGTAGATCCAGAAGAACACGAAGTTTTGGAACAATATCCCAAAAATCAAATTGTTGGAGGATGTTTGGCAGGAATTGCATCCGCATATATAACCGTAAAAGGAGACGTTTATGCTTGTCCATTTTTGAAAATCCCTGCGGGAAACGTATTTAAGAATCCATTAGATGATATTTGGTTAAACAGTAATCTATTGAATTCTTTACGCAAACGACACAAATTCAAAAAACCCTGTGGCAATTGTACTTTTTTAAGTATGTGTGGCGGTTGCCGCGCCTTAAGTTATATAAAAACAGGCGATTATTTAGGAGCAGATTCCATGTGTATAAAAGGAGAAATATATGAAAATTAGATTAGCAACACCAGAAGATGCTGAAGGCATCTGTAATGTTTCTGTCATAACTTGGAAAAAAACATATGCAGGCTTGATTCCGGATGAAATATTAGCTCAAAAAACTGTAACAAAGCAGAAAACAGATCAATGGAAAACACGCATTATGAATAATGTAGATACATCCCTTTTTGTTTTGGAAAATGACGGTCAAATTTTGGGTTTTCTATGGGGAGGCAAAGCAAGGGATTCTGTTTTATCTGAGTATAAAGAAATCTATGCATTTTATATTTTACCAGAAATGCAAGGCCATGGCTATGGAAGAAAACTCTTTGAATATTTTAGTCAAAAGTACAACACCACTAAAATTTATGCATATGTCTTAAAAAATAACCCTTCTGAGGGATTCTATAAAAAATTAGGATTTAGCTGTCAAACACAATATGCAAAAGCAGAAGGAGTTTTTATGGAAAACGCTTTTCTACATTCATAATGGGGTAAATAATGATACAGGAAGTTATTGATATTACACAAAAGCTTATGAAGCTTAAAACGGTTGAAAATCGTTACATCGAGATTATGAAGGCTGTTAATTTTTTGCAAAATTATGCCAATCAAAACGGATTATATTTTGAAACTATCGAAAATGAAAATCATCCTATTGTCATCATATCAAATGGTCAAAAAAGAAAATTTGATGTTATGTCCTTGGGCCACATAGATGTGGTTCCTGCGGAAAATAAAGATCAATATCTTCCTAAAATAGATGGAAATTTATTAAGAGGCCGAGGTTCTTTTGATATGAAAACAGGAGTGGCCATTGGATTAGAGTTACTTCGTTGGGTGAAAAAGATGGGATTGGATATAAATATGGGAATTGTCCTCACTTCGGATGAAGAAGTAATTGGCGCTCGTAGTATGGATGTCGTTGAAAAAAAGGGGATACATTCAAAAATTATTTTGGATAGTGATGGCCTTACAGGTATCTCAGCGATCGTTGAAAAAACAAAAAATGCCATTTTTGGAAAATTAGTTTCAAAAGGTAAAAAAGTCAGTTCAAGAATCCCGTGGATGGGAACAAGTGCTATAGATAATCTGATGCTATCATTAATCGGAATCAGAAAACATTTCCCCTACTATGATGGTAGGCATTTGCCCAAAAGTAAACGGGAAGGGGGCGATTTTTGGGAAAATCATTTGACAATTGGCATCATAGAAGGAGGGAGTTCTAGGTATCGCGTTAGCGCAGAGGCATCTGCAGAACTTGATTTCAGAGTAATCAATGGGTTAACCGGAAAAGATATAAAAAAAATTATACAGCCAGAGCTCGTCGGAAATACAAGATATCAAGAAATATATGAATTTGGCTCAATTAATGAAGATAGAAATGCGCCAATAATGGCTCTATATGCAAGCATTATAGAAAGAATCACTGGGAAAAAAGTAAAATTTATACGAGACGGACGCGGATCTAATTCTTGTATGATGAAAAATAAAAAAGGAACAACTGTTATCATGCACAGTTATTCAGGAGGTGGGCAACATACCCCTGATGAATTTGTCAATTTAGATACAGTCAAACAGCAATGTCTAATTCAAAAAGAATTTATTAAAAAGATTACAGAACTAGAGACTTAACTGGCTGGTAATTATTTATTCCAATCAGCTTTAAAAAGGTGCATTTTTCTTTTCTTAAAATAAAAAGACACTATTACACATCAAAAAATCAATGATTTCTTTGTTTATAATAACGTTTTGTTATTATTTTTTAACGGTTTGATCATTTCTTAAAATTCGCTTGAAAACTCAATAAAAAAAAGGTATGCTTTATTTAAGAAAAGGGGCAGCCTATGTTTTCAACAATTAAATCAAAAATTCTGGTTCTGATTTTTGCCTTATTATGTGTACTCACCTGTATTTTGACAGGCGTATCTTTATACACCTTTCATCACAGCAAAGAATTGATTATTGCAGGAAATAATTCTTCTATCATGGCCTTTGAAGGCCAACTGAATAAAGAAATGGCCGAAATGGAAAAAGAAGCATTGGATTTGGCAGTCATGGGAGAAATATATTATCAAAACGGAAAGCATCAAGAAACAGGAGAATTTTTTGCCAAACGACTGCTTAAAAATTATCCAAATTCTATGGGAAATGGGATTTGGTTTGAACCCTATAAAATCGATAAAAATCGCAAGTCCAGCTGTATTCATGCTCTTTGGGATGAGAATGGTAAAATAGGTTTTTTACCGTCCTGTGTAAGGGGTGATTATGATTATTTCAGCCGAAATTGGTATGCCGAAATAATAAAAGACTTAAAGTCAGGCAAAAAAATATCATGGACCAGACCTTATAAAAGCAGTGAAGTTGAATTTTTGATGACAACTGTCGGTGTTGGTATCTATGACAAAAAAAAGTTAGTTGGTATTGCTATGGTGGATTGGCAAATGGATACTATTTTAAAATCTATCTTAACAATTAAACCAACCCCAAACAGCTTTGTGTTATTTGCAGACAAAACCAATGATTACATTATTGCGACAACCGAACCAGGCATTGACACAGCAAAAGTCATGGGAAAATCACTCAAAAATTTAGCGTGGTATTCGACTGCTTTAAAAGAAGGTGTTCCCTTTGATTACCATGGCACAAAATATATTCCCTATATCAAACAATTACATAATGGTTTGTTTTTGATTATCAATGTGCCAGAGCGAGAATTGTTTTCGGCAGGACTTCATCATTTGCATGTTGTGCTAAGTGTATTGTTGATTGCCTGTGTTTTGATTATCGGGATTTTATACTTTGTATTAAAAAAGAATATCAATCAACCTCTTGAAAAACTCACCCAAACTGCCGAAGAAATCGGCAAAGGCAATTTGAATTTAGCGATTCAACTGGACCAGCCCCTGGAATTAGCACAATTAGCTGCTATCTTGAATAAAATGACCAAAGATATCAAAGAACATATCATTAACTTGGCGCGTGTATCACAGGAAAAAGAAAAGATTGAATCCGAACTAGCAATCGCACACACGATTCAAACTTCTGTTTTACCAACAGATTTCCCAAAAAACGAAGCATTTGAATTAGTGGCATCCATGACAGCTGCCCGTGAAGTTGGTGGCGATTTCTATGACTTCTTCCCAGTGGATAAAACACATTACGCCTTTGTGATGGCAGATGTATCTGGTAAAGGTATTACAGCCGCGCTTTATATGATGTCGGCCAAGACCATGATTAAAAATATGCTGCAAGCTGGCTATCCTTTGGCGGAAGCAGCGTCCAAAGTCAATAAAGGGCTGTGTGATAACCATGCGCGCGGGATGTTTGTAACCGCTTTCATTGGTATATTGGATATGAAAACAGGTCAGATAGAATATATCAGCGCAGGACATTGTCCGCCCCTTGTGAAAAAAGGAAAACAGTACACCTATGTGAAAGTGAATCAAAATTTGGTCTTGGGTATTACCCCAAACTATATTTATAAAACTGGTTCTTTCCAACTTAAGAAAAATAATCGATTATTCCTATATACAGACGGGGTTACAGAAGCTCAAACAAAAACCGAAAAACTTTATGGACCAGAACGATTGCAAAAAGCATTAAACCAAGGGACGGGAGATACTATATCCCGTGTACGGCATAGGATTCATCGCTTTACAAAAGGCGCAAATCAATCTGATGACATTACGATGATGGAAGTTATATTAAAAAAGACAACTAAAAGAACTAAATAATGAATCCAGGTTTAGGAATCATTAACGCCAGACAAAAAACGCATACCAAATAATAATAGTTGCATTCAAAAAGCATGCTCACTTCGTGGAAAAGGGAATTTTAAAATGACACATAAGGTTTGGCTGAGCAATACCCCCGGCCCATAAATAATCGTTTGAAATCAAATTGTTATTCTAAATCCGACCGCAATATGGTAGAAATATTGGGCGTGCTGACCATCATGGGTGTTTTAGCCATTACCGGGATCACCGGCTTTTGCTCTGCTATGGATAAACGCCACGCCAAAGAAATCATCAACAAGGTTAACAAGCGGACCTATTTAGGCTCTGCGGACTTATTGTTGAATCATAATAATACAAGCTTGAGTAATAATTTTGCTGTAACCTCACCAACGCCAGCTGCCAACCAAAAAACTACCACGAACCAGATTGTCCAAATGGGGGAATGTATAGCGTAAGCGATGATACTTGTGGCACCTGATTATCCAAGTGTCCCACATCTAATATATCCAAAACTTGTCAAAAAATCCCCCATAAAATGCGGGGGAAATTTTTAACCAACTTTAACCAACCAATCGATTCCACCATCCTTTTTTGACGGGTTCTTCGGGTTCTTTTGATTCCGTTGACGGTGGATTTGCAGCTGTCATATTTTCATCAGCTGTTTTGGCTTTTTTATTTCCGTTTGCAGAACGTTTTGGTCGGCGAGTTTGTTTTTCGGTGTTTTGCTCAACTTCTGCCAACGTGGTTTGTTCCACCAGCTTAAAATCAGCCTCGGATGGCGTTTGATCCGCTTCATCTTTGACATCCGTTTTTTTGGATTGTTTTTTGTTTTTCCAACGACGGCGGCCATGGTGCCCTTTGATATCATCGCCTATCACAATTTCAGCACCCAATTTTTCCAAATCAACACGTTCGGCCATTGGCAGGTGCAGTTGTTCTTGGGGTAAGATTGTTCTTTCGCCGGATTCGCGCAACCGTTCTAAACGATAGTCCGAATTTTTAATCAGGTTTTCATCTGCCACAACTTGAATGCCAACTTGATATTTCTTTTCCAAGTCCAATAAATGGATGCGTTTGTGGTTGGACAAATATCCTGCTACTTCGGGCGGTACAGACAAAATCAAAGTTGTACGCGCATTTTGAATAGCTGTTTCTTCCAATAAACGCAAAGCATGCATGGCGCATGATTCAACCGAGCGCACGACGCCTTGACCTCCGCAATGAGGGCAGGTGTGATAGTTGGATTCCAAAAAGCTGGAGCGCAGCCTTTGACGCGACATTTCCATTAAACCAAAGCCGGACATTTTTCCCACTTGAATCCGTGCACGATCTTTTTTTAAAGCTTCCTTTAAATGACGTTCTACCGCCGCGTTGTTTTTGGGTTCGTCCATATCAATAAAGTCTATCACAATCAGTCCAGCCATATCGCGCAAACGAAGTTGGCGAGCCAGCTCAATACACGTTTCCAAGTTTGTCTGCAGGGCAGTTTCTTCTATGCCATGTTCGCGCGTGGAACGACCAGAGTTGACATCCACGGCAACCAATGCTTCCGTTTGGTCTATCACCAAATAGCCGCCGGATGGCAAGCGCACAACGTTGTTATGGATTTGTTCCAATTGCCCTTCTACTTGATATTCGCTGAATAGGGGCGTTTTGCCTTTATATTGTTTGACCTTTTTGACTTGAGTCGGCATCAGTGCTTTTACAAAATCTTTGGTGGATTTGAAAATGCCTTCACCTTCAATAATAATTTCATCAATATCAGTTGTAAATACATCACGTAAAGAGCGCTTAATAATATCGCCTTCTTCGTGAATCAATTTTGGAGCAAGCGATTTTAAAGTCAATTCGCGAATTTTTGTCCATGTTTTAATAAGATATTCAAAGTCACGTTTGATATCCGTTTTTGTTTTGCCTTGCCCTGCGGTACGAACAATAACACTCATTCCGTCTGGAATAGGTAATTTATCCACAATCTCGCGCAGGTCTTTACGGTCTTGAATTGAAGATATTTTACGCGATACACCACCACCGTGACCATTGTTTGGCATTAACACACAAAAACGACCTGCCAGCGACAAATAGGTTGTCATAGCCGCCCCCTTGTTTCCACGCTCTTCTTTCACAACTTGGACAAGCATGACTTGGCCGGTGTGAATCACCTCTTGAATCCGATAGCGTTTATGAAATGCAGGACGCGCGTGGAAAACTTCCTCTGTTTCGGCAACTGTTTCAACGTCGGGTGCTTCTTCATTTTCCGATTCGTCGGATGATTGATCCGCAATTTGTTTTTTCAAAGCTTCACGGTCTGCAATAGGGATTTGATAGTAATCGGGGTGAATTTCACCAAAAGCCAAAAAGCCATGACGATTTCCACCATATTCCAAAAAAGCTGCCTGCAGTGAAGGTTCAACACGAATAACCTTGGCTAAATAGATGTTTCCCTTTATCTGTTTCTTGGTTTGGGTATCAACATCCAATTCTTCCAATCGACCATTTTCCAATATGACCACGCGAGTTTCCTCGGGATGCGTGGCATCAATAAGCATTTGTTTTGACATGGTTTTAAAATCTCCATTATGTTAAAAAACTTGTTTTGTGTAAAATACTTTCTAGAGCAACGTGCAGACACGACCCAATAAGAGCCAATAATAACTAATAAAAGCCATAATTTTTCCATCATTTTGTGTCCAAACGTTAAAAAAATTAGTTTTAGCAACTTTTTTGTTGCTTTTTACATTATATCGGTATATGAAGAAATAAGCAAGTGTTTTTTTGTTGATTTAGGGAAAATGATAAAAAAAATTATTTATGTCGCTTGTTTGCTCATCTTGTGGACTAATTCGGTGTGGGCACATATTCAGGATTTACGATTCTCAAGTGATTCTGATACAAAAGCACGGTTTGTGATTGATTTGGAAAGCAAAAAGGATATCGCTCTTTTTCGGCTGGGAGATCCTGCCCGCTTGGTTATTGATGTTAAAAATGCCAAGTTTGTGCCCGAGTGTCAAACAAAACAATTTACCAATACGGGGTTCATCAGCGGGATTCGTACAGGAACGCCAGACGGTCAAACTGCACGTATCGTTTTGGATTTGCCCAACAAAAATATTCAAGAAAAGCATTTCATATTGCCGCCTCAGGCAGGTGCCAATTGGCGTTTTGTTTTGGATATGGAAATTGTGGGAGGGGTAGCAGCTGCTGCAACAACCAACGCAACAAAAGTAGGAGTTAAAAATTTTGAAAAAAAATCTCCTGTTAAAAAGAAAGTCATTGTTTTGGACCCAGGTCATGGTGGGCAAGATCCAGGTGCAATTTCTGTATCTGGAAAATATGAAAAAGATTTAACTTTAAAAATGGCTAAGGAAACAAAAAAAATGTTGGAACGGGCAGGCTATAATGTTGTCCTGACCCGCGATAAAGATGTCTTTATTACTTTGCGCGGACGGATACAAAAAGCGCATGAAGCAAATGGTGATTTGTTTATTTCTATCCATGCAGATAGCGCGCGCAATCGGTCCGCTCAAGGGCTGTCTGTCTATACGATTTCTGAAACTGCTTCTGATAAAGAGGCGGCTGCTTTGGCCGAACGGGAAAATAAAGCAGATATTTTAATGGGTATGGATTTGGGCGAGTACCAGCCCGAGGTTGGCAATATCCTGATTGATTTTGCAAAAACTTATACAATGGATCAATCTGCAAAGTATGCGGCTGAAGTTGTCAAAGAAATGCGTAAAGAAGTCCAATTGGTTCCCAATGCGCACCGGTTTGCTGGGTTTGTTGTGTTAAAATCGCCCAGTATTCCGTCTGTATTGGTTGAGCTAGGTTATTTATCGAATAAACAAGAGGATAAAGCCTTGCAAAAAGAAAGCTATCGTGCAGGATTAAGTCGCGCGCTTGTACGTGCCGTGAAAACTTATTTTGCTAATACTTTAGAATAATTATATATGTAATTCTTGATGTATGATTTTAAGCATTTGTTCCAGGCGTTTTTCAAATGTATGGCATTGCATTGTTTTTATATAGCCTTTTTGAGCAATTATTTTATATTTTTCTGGATTGGATAAAATATCTTCAAAAATAGCATCTAACTCTTTTGCATTTTGATAGGAAATGACTTCATCAGGATCGTAACACAAAGAAAGGTCCTGGCTATGGTTCACAATGATAGGATTACCTGTAGTTCCTATTTCAAATATACGAAAATTTAAACCATTTTTGACATTCTTAGAATAGGTTATATTGAATGGCAGGTATTTTTGATAGAGTTTGGAAATTTGTTCGTGTGAAATCTTGGTATTATGTACTTCGTGTTGTTTTAGCTGATGCACAGGCCAATTATTACCATAGATAACAACGGGTGTTTTAAGTTCTGCTAATAGTGCAACGCGTTCCGGATTGGCTGCTCCAACAAAAATAGGTTTTGTTTTGATAGAAAAAGGCGCATATTGAAAAATGTGTTCGTCTGCACACAGAGGTAAATAGATTCCTTTACATCTTTTCTTTTTGAGCATTTTAAAACAGTATGTGTCAAACACAAAACATAAATCTAAAAAGTTTGGTTTTGGGTCTTTAAAACCAAAGTTATCTCCAGCCCATCCAATGCGCTTTAACTTTGGAAAATCTTTTAGGATTTGATAGTATTCAAGCGGGATAAACATGAATGAGACATAAAAGATAATGTCTGGTTGAAATTTTTGAATGGTTTTACTTAAACATTTTGCATGACGTTTATGTCCTAATAAAGATGCGGATAACCCATGCCATTTGTTGTAAAAAAACAATTTAGTATCGGCATGTTTTGATAAATATTTATTGACATTTTCCGGCCAATGCATTTGTTGTTTTTTGCCAACAATCAATATTTTCATTTATTACCATCTTCCCTATAAAGTTATTTTAGGCTCAGTATAAACGAAACAATAACAGAATGCAATGAAGAAATGGAAAATTATTTACACTTGAAATACGCAACGCTAGGGGCAGTCAACCTGCATTTAAAATGTTCGGATTCAACATATTCCGCTTTGCGATTTGTTCTGGCGCAGGCTTCATCTGCTAAAGCCTGTAAATCTGTGACAGACGTCCACACAGGATTGTAACATATTGCCGGTCGATTGTCTTTGGATTTTCCTACAGTTGGCACTTGCCCCGCTTCACGACGTCTGTCCTCAAACGGACCAACCTCTGCACAGCCGCTAATTGCTAATAACAACAGTATTAAAATCCGAAATTGCACCAGTTTCCCCTTTCTTTATTTTGCCGATACACAAGATTGTAAAATTTCTTCAATTTTTGAAACAGCTTCTGCCTCTGAAATATCGTGGATAACTGCGTATTCAGGAGCCAATCGCCCCAGCGCTTTTTCATAAATTTGACGTTCGCTATAGGTTGAATTTTCCTCTGGCGCACGATACAATTCACGTACAACCTCTGCCAAAGAAATAGGATCCCCTGAACTGATCTTAGCAACATATTCTGTTTGCCGTTTGCTCCAAGGTATCCGCTTTGTTTTTGTTTTAACACTTAAAATATTTGTGACTGTTCCCATGATAGCAGGGGTTGCAATTTGGCGCAGTCCTTTATTGGTTGCATCTGTGCTAGGAATATGCATAGTCATTTTATCTTTTGTAAATTGGATGGCCAGCAAGTCCATATCTTGACCAGCAACAGTAGTTTTTGTTCGCGCTGTCACTTGCCCAACACCATGGGCAGGATACACAACAAAATCACCGGGATTGAATGTATAGTCTTTCATATTTAACTCCGTTTTTGATGTTTTTCCTCAATTGTACATATTATACCATAAAATAAAACAAAAAACCAATAAAAAAAGAAAAAAAGAGCAAGAAAAAACCTTTTCATTACAATATATTAAGAAAATTCAAAAAAAGATTGATTTTTTCTTTTGTTTTTGGTATAATTAACCCGTTTATTGGGTCTGTAGCTCAGTTGGTTAGAGCTGCCCGCTCATAACGGGCTGGTCGGGGGTTCGAGTCCCTCCGGACCCACCAAGTAAAAAGGTCATCGCTTACGCGGTGGCTTTTTTCATGTTTCGTAAGTGTTGGGTCAAGTTCGATGATTTAGCCTTCAAAAATGGCTAAATTCCGTAACTTATCGAACTTTCGCATACATCCCCTTGTAAAACAATCACTTATCCAAGTTCAAGTCCGACGTGGTGTTTTGGTCAAATTTATATGTTGCGTTTTGTGGAATAATTCGGTATACTACACAAGAAAAAGGAGGAAAAATGAAAAAATTACTCAAAAATATTGTACATACAACAGCTGGAAAGCTTTCTATTCTTTTCTTAAGTATTGGCCTTATTATGACAGTAGTACTGGTGACGTATTCAGCATCTATGGAGCTGTTGGCGATTCCTTACGCAATGGCAACCATCGGATTTTATGGGATCTTTTTTTGCTGTTTGTTGTGTGCTATTATGCGAGTTATAGTTAATCAGAATCCTAACAAGCATCATAAATTAGTGTCTGTAATGGAAGGAGTGGCATGGATTTGTTCTGCTTGTTGTTTATCTAGTTTCACAGCGGGACTTTATTACATTAATCCTTCACGTGTCCCATTTATCATTGGAATATGTTTCTGGTTGTTGGCATTTAGTCTTGCTGGCACAAGAATACTAAAGCGCGTTTTGTATTTTGGAGCTGTTGTAGTTGTTTTTAGCACAATTTCTTTTCGTTTGTGGTATTGGCCGCGCTCACGGACAATCCTTGAATTATTATTAGGGTCTTCACCTATGGAGTTTTTTTGTTATTGGGGTATTTTCCTTATAGGAATAGCCCTATATGAATTAATTGAGTTTTTGTATAAATACTTTATATCTCAAACAAAGGAAAGAGATACTCGAAAGAAAAAACTTTCTAAATAAATTTTTCATTCTAAGGTATTAATCTTGATACTAATGCTTTTAAATCGGCTGGATTGTTGGCTCGATAAGTGCTAATTGCTCCCCACCAAGTAAAGAAGTCATCGCTTACGCGGTGGCTTTTTTATGTTGTTTTAACGGGGATGAAATCAGGGTGTAACGAATTCCCCAGAACCTTGGTTATAGAACAAAGTCTGGCTGACTTTATCGTACATAGCGGGTTTCCCATAGGAATCTTTCACGGGGATCAAATTCATAATAATCTCGCTCCCTTTAGTTAAAACAGCTGATTTAATCCTTGATTTGACAGCGCTTGAATAGCTTTTAAATAATAAGAAATCAGTATTTGTAAATGTATGACTGGCTCCACTTATGTCATATAACGTATCGCTGCCAAAGGAACACTTTTTATTATTCAGGTAATTTAAAGTCGCTGTATAATAATTATCCAATCCATCCGGGTAAGTTGAAAAAGGAAAAGAAGGAGATGTCTTAGAGGTACTATAACTACTCCAACCATACACCCAACCATAATTTTGTCGTGCCCCAAAGAATAAAAATCTGCGATTGTTTGTGGTACTAAAACCCGCCGGATAGTTATCAGAGACTGCCGTCATTGAATAGGTCATTTTTAAACCATAAGTACTATCAACTTCTCCGGTAATAAGGCGAATATACTGACTCCCTGTGCTCTCTAAATAATCCACCTGCGTACAAGCATTTTGGGCACATGAACCATCAAAACAATCACATGTGGTTTGGGCGTATTTCACACATAAACCTTCGGCTGTTTTAACCACGTAGGTTTTTCCTATGCCATAAAGGTAACACTTGTTATCCGCCGTATTAAAGCACCGATTGGGACATGCTTTACAGCTTGTGGCTCCTTGACCACCTTGAGTTCCTAACGATTCGTCTGTTTTATCGCAAGCCGCCATGGCAGCTGTACAAACATTACTACTTGCATAAAACCCTGTCCCCAAGCACCGATCGGCATTATCTAAATTAGTACAATAACCTAATTCTGTTGTGCAACTTTTAATATTTACATGATATGAATCTAAATATGTTCCCTCCGGGCGATACAGGCAATAACTCTCATATGCATATGTATCTTCACGGGGATTACAATAGCATGTGCCGTCTTCATTCTTTAAATAATCTTCTCCAGATACCCGACAGGTATTATCCGCCGTATTAAAGCACCGATTGGGACATGCTTTACAGCTTGTAATGCTATCGGCACCCATTGTCCTTATGATTTCTGTTCTATCACAAGACACCATCGCGCCATTACCGCAACTAGCAATGTATCCATAAAACCCTGTCCCCAAGCACCGATCGGCTTGACTGACATATGTACATCCATAGCCTGTTCCTGTTGGACAAGATACACATTTTTTAGAGTTCCAAAATTGCTCTTGTGAACATTCGGCGCACATACCGTTCATACAAATTTTTCCATCTTCGCTTTCGGCACAATCGTCATGGACGCTACACCGATCCAACTCCCTTGTGGTTTGGTTGTATGGTGTACATAAAGCGCGGTGTTGGTTGACACGGGCATGTGAGGACGGTGCTTCATTGTTCCGGGCATAATAGGCACTTGCGCTGTCCGATGGGGCCAGCTCGAACCACCTGTACACATTTGCATCGGTACTACCAATGGCTGAGCACCGACCAGATTGCGTACACGTATCCGCCGTTATCGTGCCTACACCATCCCATGCATCATAAATATCTGCGCGTGTAGCAACTGGCAACTCCAATGCCGCGCAAAAGTTCCTGGCACTATCCCAGCTCATATCTATATTCGATGTGGCA
>JAGCYU010000025.1 GCA_017960645.1 Alphaproteobacteria bacterium
ATAAGGATTCTCTCCATAACCAAATGTTTCATAATAAACAATATTATCCTCATATTCTGGATGGCGCATCATGGGAGAATCAATAATAGCCATACTCATCCCAGTTCCGTCTAGCCCCAACTGATGTAAAGCTCTAAGTCCTAAACCAGGATTTTTACCTTCTTCCAAAACCTGTTCCGGATTAAAACCTTTTGGTTTTTTACCCCATTTTGTTAGAGAGGTATAGGAAAACATGTCTGCTGGATAAGCGGACAAATCATACTTTCTAGCATCAAAACCACACATAGATAGTAACCATTGATTTTGAAGTGTTTTTGTTTTGACATCTTCTATCTTTGGTGGAAAATTATCCTGACACGCAGGATACCAGGTTGTAGGTGCATTTTGACTGAATTTAATTTGAGATTTTTTCATGTTGTTTTGTCTTTCTTGTTTGAATTTATTTGAAATTGAGCCTTTCTTTAATAAAGATATCTTTAAAGCCAAGTTTTTTATACAAGCTATCTGCTTTAGTGTTACCAATATAACAGTCTAATTCAACAAAATCTACACCTTGTTGTTCCAAAAATTTTAATGTATAGCTTAGCAGTGTTTTCCCAATACCTTGATGACGTTTTTTAATGGCAACATATAGATGGACAATTAAAGCTTTTTTTTGATAGGTATAGTATTGTTGCTTTCTTTTGGGAACATTTTCAATTGCTACGATAGAGTGGGCACATATACCTTCTGTATCCTCGGCTATTAGAATAATTCTTTGTTTCGTCCTTAGACATTTTTGAATCCATGGATTATCGATTTTAGGATCATATGAAGCATATTCAGTTGTCAGTTTATCTTCCGGATCATTTGCCGATTGACTACGAAGTTGGCAAATTCCTTCAAGGTCCTTCAATGATGCCTTTCTACAAGATATCTTTAAATTCTTTTTTTTCTTCATTGCATTCCTTTTATCTATGAAATCTTGAAATTATTTTACATAAAATATTTCCTAAATCAAGTCCTTTTTCTTGGGATTGGAATTTGATACTCCCGAAGAGCCTCTATTGAAAACAAAGGGTTTTCCTTGAAATTGGTTCGTAAATGTGGAAAAAGGACTGTTTTTGGAAAATGAATTTACGAACTCGTGTAAGCGCTTGGCAATAAAATAAAAAACGCCAACAAATGGCGTTTTACACATGATGGCGAGGCGAGGTGTGCAATTCACGAACTATTATATTGACATAAATTTTGTTATATATTAATCTGGAGCAAAGAAAGGATGGTGTGCCATGATGAAAATAATCAAACAAAATTATCTCAGATGGCTTTTAAATGCGGCTGTTTTGCTTTTACTGTGGCTGGGAATGCACTTTTTCTCGTCTCGGCAGTATGAAGGATTGTTTACGATCTTTGATGTTGGTTTTTGTTCTATGCTATTTTACATTTGTATGCGTCCCGCCATTTTGCATCCCAAACAACATAAAATCGCGTGGATCCTTCTGGGAGTGCCGGCAGGATGGCTATTTTGTGTTATGCTTTATGGTGTTTTTAAATTAATTTTCGATCCTTATACTCTTCCTAATACACCACCCCTTTCTGGAGCATTAAAGGATATCAGAACGATGTTTCGTTTTGTTACCTCTATTTCGGTTATACTATTTTTCTTTTTAGATAGAAATGAAGATAGCAAGCAGAAAAATATTGCTCTGAACAAATTAAGAAGTGTTTACTTTATGGTTCTCGCCTCTTTGGCTTATGCATTTCCAGTTTATTTTTATGGGTTGCATGGGAAGGAATTTGATGAACTTGCTCCATTGGTTTTGTTCCCTTTGTATGTGATATGTTTATTTGTGTGGTTATATAGGGGATGGGGTAAGAAAGGATGTTTGCTGGGATTGTTGTTAGTGCCTTTGATTGTTGTGAGTTTGATTGCTAACCTGATTGGTATTATGTTTATCTTCTCTTGATTTGATGCTCCCAGAGAGCCTGTATTGATTTTAAAGGATTTTTCTTGAAATTAGTTCGTAAATTTGAAAAAATAGCTGATTTTGAAAAGTGAATTTGCGAACTCGTGCAAGCGCTTACAAATAAAAGAAAAAACGCCAACAAATGGCGTCTTGCATTTGATGGCGACCCTAACGGGATTTGAACCCGTGTACCGGCCTTGAGAGGGCCGTATCCTAACCGTTAGATGATAGGGTCATTGACGCCATTATATCAAACTTCCATGATAAATGCAAGAAAAATCCCACCAATTTCGGCTTTTCTTTTTTTGCTTGACATTTACATAAAAGGATGATATATTTTTTGACATCCTATGAGGGGGGCGACTAGCTCAGCTGGTTAGAGCATATGCTTTACACGCATAGGGTCTGCGGTTCGAATCCGTAGTCGCCCACCATTTTCAAAATAACGCCTTGTTTTATAAGGCGTTTTTTTCGTTCTTTTTTGTAATTTTTCAAAGTTCAGAGAGGGTGGTCAACCAAGCGTCCAAACAAGACACTTACACAAACTGTCCTTTGATGACACTTAACCCTTTCTTCTCCCAATACTTTTGGCTTTTGATGACGGATGCCCACGGAACCTATCGTGTCCATTTGACCGTCCAACCAGCCATGACAGGAGGACAATGAGCACAAAATACCCATACTTGATTTTCAAAGGGCATTCATACTATATGCGGGTTGCATTGGCCAAACACCTTCATCCGTTTGCAAGATGTGCGGAGATCCGTTATTCACTCCAAACAGCAGACTTCAAAATTGCCACAACAAGATGGAAAACAGAATTGTGGAAAATTCAACAATTCTGTATGGCTTTTGAATATATGTGTACGCTTTTGTTCAAAGATAGGACCGATGACTTGCTTGGCAAATTAGAACAGATAACCGCCCAAACGGTCCTTCCTTTTCAAATTGGGGAGCAAACTATACAATCCTTAAAAGATTACCTAAAAGCCTTTATTAAAAAAGATCCAGCGCCAACGCTTCAATCTGTTTTTGTGCAAACACAACTCTCCCCGGCAATGACAGAGAAAAACAACCAATTAGATATCGCTTGGTTTAAATCATTAGGCCTGATTGATTATAATAAAAGGTCCCAGCCAAAACAAAACCAACATAAAACACCTTGGCAAAAAGTAATGAAAAGATTTCTTATACACAAGGCGAACAAAAAGGTTATGCGGCCAAGCAGTTTAGATGCCAATAAGCGCAGTTTATTTTTGATATTTACGATTTTGCGCAAAGATTATATTGAAGACATTACTGAAAAGGATTGCTTGTTTATAACAGAAAGGCTGCATAATGTCTCAAGACATTGGGGTAATCACAAAGATAAAATCCTACGTATGACAAACAATTCCTTATGCAACTCAACAATCAGACGACACCTTATCACCTTTCAAGAATTTATGCGTTTTGCTGTGCGAGAAAAGATTATTACTAATGCTTTTAATGAAGTGATAGATTTGCCGCAAAATTGCCAACGCAACCATCGTTCCCCCTTTACTGACGAGGAATTAAAGAAGATTTTTAATCCAAACACATATCCCAATCCAGCACACAGGCGCAATCAAGCGAAGTTTTGGATACCTTTAATTGCTTTGTATCAAGGGTGTCGCCAAAATGAGATTTGTCAGTTAAATATTTCCGATATTATTGTTCAAAAAGGTGTGCCTTGTTTTCACATTTGCGCTGATTCTGTGGATAAATTCGTGAAAACGGAAGCATCTGACAGGATTATTCCTATTCATCCCGTATTGAAGCAACTGGGCTTTTTAGATTATGTTCAATATCAAAAAGAACACAAAGAACACAAAGTCTTTTCTTGTTTAACCAACACAAAAAGAAACGGCTATGGACGGATAATCCAGGGCTGGTTTGCCAGATATTTGGATGAAATTGGTATTACCTCTCCCGACAAAGTATTTCACTCGTTCCGGCATACGTTTGAATGCAAGGCCATAGAGAAAAGATTACACACCGAACATCAAAACGCTTTGGGTGGCTGGACAAACAAAGGCATTGGCCAACGAGTATATGGACGACATTTGGAAATTAAAGCACTCCATAAAGAATTATCCAAAATTGCCTATCCACTTGCCGATGAAATGAAAGAATTTGAACAGGAGTTTAGATCCTCTTTTGTTTATCGTTTCTTAGCAACAAAAGGATAATGTTGATTTATTATCTAGCATTTTACCCCATAAATTTAATCTTGACAGATTACATCAAATGTTTAACAATAAAGAATATGAAGAAATTTGCTTTGTTGTCTATTTTTATATCATCTATTCCCTCTCTGGCAGGAGATTGTGATTTTATACAGCTAAATACCTGTCACAACTGTGATGATCCAAGAGCGTTTATTGTGGGCAGTGTCGATGCTTGCTCCTTTTTGTGTCCTGGGCGTGTTGTTAATTTTGAAGGAAGCGGCTCTTCCGTTAAACAAATTAATTGTGCTGTTGAAAAATGCCCCAATGATCTGCCTTTTCAAAGTCGTTACGGAAGTTGTTATAAGACACAAAAAGAAGCAGAAAATGATTTGGGATATGGCGAGGAGGAATCTGTTTTTGATCGGTCACCCTTACAAGAAACACCGACAATGGATCCTACTGACGGCAAATGTCTTCCAAACTGGCACCTGATTGATCGTAGAGTCTGCCTTCCTTCCCTAAAGGGGGCTGGCATGGTACGACCTCAAAATGGCAAATGTCCAGATGGCTACGAAATGGGTTCTGGATTGGCGTTATGTAAGCCATGTGTAGATCCCAGTGATTGGGACATTACAAAAGAGGAGTGCGATCGTTGTCCAGATCGTGTTTATAAGGAATATAAAAAATGGGGTGTGACTAAATGTGAAAGTGTTTGTCCACAAAAAAATCATTTTAAGCGCTGGGATGGAAAATGTTTTCCATGTGATTATCCTAAGGTCGTTCGTGTGGAAACACATTGCAATATTGAGGAAGATTGTGATGATATATGCCCCAACAGAACAATCATTAAAGATGTTGGCGGAAATGTACCGAGTGTCTTAAATTGCCCAAGTGACAAGCCCATGATGGACGATGCTGGTATCTGTTATAGTTGCAATACACCCATTGATATAGGTGCTCGTTGGAATCCCGACTTTTGCCAACGTTTTTGCCCCAGTGAACGTCATTTAGTCGGAGACTTGTGTGTGTTAAACACAAAAGATTATGATCCTACTAAACCCATTATAACAGATGCAGCCATAATTCCATCAATGTAATTTGGCTCATCTTGTTTTGGATTCAAGCGTTTGCCATAGCTGTCTTTGATCATAGCAAACCCATTACCAAATTGGGACTCTTTAAACAGATCGTAGGATTCTTTTTCAAATCCACTCGAAACAGAAATATTAAAGAAGCAAATTTCTTGCTTTTTATCCCAACGGCCCCGGCCTTGACAGGAGTCTTCATCTACAACACACCCTTTCCAGTCGCAAGAATTGAATTGATATCCTTTTGGGCATATTCCAGCCGATAGGCAATCATTTTTTCTATGATCTATGTATATCCACAAACCACCCAAAATAATGCTCATCATTAATACAAGACCTATCCGTTTCATGTTAAGCATCTTACTTCATTTATTGATAATTTGCAACATCAATATTTTTCATCCAATCTTTTTGATACTTATTGACTTTTTCCATAAAACCCTTACAATAAAAGCATGAAAAAGTTTTTGATTTTTTTGTGCACACTATTGACCGCCTGTTCTTTGTTTCAGGCTAAAGAGGAAGTAAAGTTCAAAAATCCTATCTTTTATTTAAAGCATCATGTAGGAGGTGGGCAAGCTCATGATGAGTTTGTGACGCCAAATTCTATCACTACCGTTTATAACGATGAAAACGGAAA
The DNA here is from genome assembly GCA_017960645.1 of Alphaproteobacteria bacterium. Lineage (GTDB taxonomy): Bacteria > Pseudomonadota > Alphaproteobacteria > CAAHEQ01 > UBA3637 > UBA3637. The sequence goes on from JAGCYU010000025.1 coordinate 5,867, forward strand.
AGTCAAATTACTATATCCTGCAAAACAAACGGATTCTTGCGAATTGTTAGAAAATGAAGAAACACATATCATGCTCAAGTGTTGTCAACAAAAAAATCAATGTTATTATTCCCAATTTACTGCTATAAAATATATGGATGAAGAAAATCCTGAATACTGTTATGTATTGATGCAAATATCACTTAAGAAGCCGACTTTTGAACATTCGGATATTCTAAACATTGATGTCATCGATAAAAAACTTTTGCCGAACCACGAATGTGGTCCGACAAAAGATTGGGATTATCGCAAACGTCTTTTAATTGAATAAATTATTGCCAAACCCCATAGTTTTCTTTATAAATCATTTCTCGCTTTGCATCTTCATAAAACTTTCGAATGGCTTTATATCTATTCGTGGACATACCCTCTCGATGGCTTTGTTCATAGGCAGTGTCATAATCTCGTTGTTTTATCCCAAGATCTATAAATTTATTAAATTCTTCAAATCCTTTACGACCACGATTATAACAAATTTCCAATGATCCAGCTATTGCTGACGGTGGTACTTCTGCGTAATTGATACCATGCTTTGCATACTCTTCCTTCACTTTTACTAAGTCATGTTTCAAATGTTCTTTTGCTAAACGATCTTGCTCTGTTTCGGAAATGATATAATTTTGAAACAAAGGTTGACTTTGTGCTTTGATATCATATTTTTCACCTTTTTTCAGTTTCGGTTTATGAGCTTGGACAACATTATAGAGCTCTGCTTTCTCTTCTAGTGTTAAAGCAATATCGTTTCCCTTATGTAAAATATTTATATCCATAAATGTTTTTTTATCATTGATATTTTCACCATCTCCTATGGTTGGTATCCCTTTTGTATCATAGTAAATGTAATTTACTTGCCCTTCTACACCAACTTTTATGAGTATATCTAATGCCTTTTCGATTGCAATATCATCTTTTTGAGCACATTCCGCAGGTGTATCAGGTACAATTGGGGGTAATTTTTTTGTTCCAGATTCTTTATGTTCCTTTTCTTCTTCAATTGGCTCAGCCCAGCAGCGACAATTAGGAGCGTCTCCTGGGTTACCACCTTTGGGGGGCTTATTAGAATCAAAAACTTTTCCATCACGAGAAGCATGCCAAGGGCGTACTTTATCATCTTCTTGTGTATGCCATATATATTTTGTCATTTTCTTTCCTTTCAGTTAATAAAAAAGCCCATAGGGTTCATTCCCTATGGGCAATAAAAAAACAGGGTATAGTTTGCCCTGTTAACTGCTCAAAAGTATAGCATAAATTCACAAAAAAATCAAGGAATATTTTCCTATTTCATAAAGATTCCATTTTTGAATCATTTTTCGATAAATATCTTTGTCGGGATATAAAGCCCCGTCATTAACAAAGGAGGATATAAAACTAAAACATTTTTTTATAATTTCAAAGAAAACATTTACCTGATATATCCCTCCTTTGACTATATGGGAGGGATTTATTTTTGTTACCCCCTTGAAAAAGACAAACATAGACCTATATGTAAAGTGTTGGTTGGGAAACAGTGAAACCCGCCATGAAAGGAGAAAGATTATGTCACACTATATTGTAAAAAGAACTGAACTAGAACCAAGAACATCTGATGTTTGGGGATTACAATCCGACATAAATCGCCTGTTCGACGCATTTATGAGTCCATTGGACACAACAGAGACAAGAGCTGTTATGAGTCCCAAATTGGATGTTGCAGAATTAAAAGACAAGTTTGAAATCAAAGCAGAGTTGCCTGGTATGGATGAAAAGGACATTGAGTTGTCTTTGGATGATGGCCTTTTAACCATTAGCGGAGAAAAGAAAGCAGAAACCGAAGAAAAGGATAAAGGTTATTATTTGAAAGAGTGTTCGTATGGAACGTTCTCTCGTTCAATCCGTCTGCCAGACAATATTGCTGACGATAAGATTGAAGCAAAGTTCAAGAAAGGTGTTTTGACGATAGATTTGCCCAAGAAGGAAGTGATACCGCCAAAATCACGAAAGATTGCGATTAAGTAAAACAAATCCCCCGAATAATATCGGGGGATTTTTATTAGGCAATCATCTGCTCTAATTGTTCTTTGGATACCCCTCTGTTCAGGAACAGTGCTTCCAGTTTATAAATTCTGTTTTCGGCATCTATCAGCTTCAACTGAATCTCATCTCTTTCTTTTTGTAAGGTTTCCATTCGAGCATTTGCGCCTTCATATTCCCGCTGATAATACAAACTATCCCGCATAGCATCATCTCGTTCCAAGGTCACAATTTTCTTATCTACTCCGGTAAAGTCCTCAAACAATCTCAGGTATGGCTTGCCCGATAATGACAGTACCCGTCTTTTATACCTATCATAGGTCTTATTCAGGTATCCCATGCGTATCAAGTGGTTCACAAGTGTCTTGGCACTGTTCTTGGTTATATCTATTGCCTTGGCGATGTAATCATTACCACCGAAAAAGATATAATTGTTTCTGGTTTTATAACGGACTAACTCTAAGATAGCCCTTTCAGTTATTGTGATTTTATCATTTTGTGTATTCATGTTCTTTCTCCTATTTTTTATTTGAACGGAGGTATTTATTTTGTGAAAATTCAAAATTGTCATTTTTCAAAAAAAATGTATATTCCTACCAAAAACACTGATATTGCCGACTTTGTTAAAAATGGATGCTCCTGTTTCTCAGGGTGATATTTAATATTCTCACCATTTGTCGCACGCAATTTCCACCACTGGATAGATTTGTTGTCGTCTGTAAATTGGATTGCTCTGTATTGACGGGGCTTACAGGGCTATTTATCACTCATATACAAATACTTATATAATAATAAACAAATAACTTATATAAATCACAAAATGAAACAAGTTCCTTTTTTTCTTCAATACAAGACCCATCCATTGATTTTGTGAAAATCAGGTGATCTAAAAGCGATTGGGAATTGGATGGGTAGTTGATACCTAAATCAAAAAAGATCACCTGTATACCCCCTTAAAGTTGATTTTAGAGGTATTTGGTATAATAAGTTGGATTAAACTGCCTGAGGCCATCACACAGGAAGAAAACAAAGTGGGTAGCCGCCTTTTGGCGAGCGAGCGGTTTCGGTGGGGCGCTTTTCGGGGGTTGATTTTCGGGCAGACATCTGGTAAATTGCTTCTAAATCACAACAGAAAGGTATTCCATGAAACATATTCTAACATTTGCGTGCATGTTGTTGCTCTTAACGGGTTGTTTTAAGCAAGATAGAGTGGAAGCAAATAAACAGGCGATGTATCGTTTTGAAACAATGATAAACACAGCAGATGATGCATTGGCCGAAGAATTGGTCGCACCTGATGCCCCATTTTATACGCCGGCAAGTCCTGAACCATTATATGGAGGCAAAGGATATTTGTCTGTTGTTCATTGGATGCGTCAATCCTTTTCTGATGTTCAATGGAAATTAGAAGAAATGGTGGCTGATGAAGATAAAGTTGCTGTTCGTTGGACTCTAAC
>JAGCYU010000026.1 GCA_017960645.1 Alphaproteobacteria bacterium
GGTGGTACTTGGATCACAGCCCACAGCGCCACGGATGAAGGTTGTGATGCCGCACATTGCAATGGCCTTAATTTTTGCAGAAGCGCCCAAAAGATGAATTTTTTTAGCGCCCTCATTTGGTGTAAATCTATCGGACATAAGTTAGTGGATATTGATACAGCGTGTCCAAATAGCATTTCTTCGCAAAAATGTCAAAACTTAAAAATTGGCCTTAGCTCCACTCTCTTTTGGAGTTCTATGCCGTCTCCTTACAAAGATGGACAAACAGTTTATTTCAGGGCAGACAGCGGGATTGACCTTGATGGAAAGAAGAATACTGACGCTGTCTTTGCTCTTTGTAAAGAATAAATAATTAAACTTTTTAAAATAAAAATAAAATGAAAATTCTATGCCATCTCTTTGCCGCAAGCATAGATACGGATTGCATTTGGACTATTCATCAATTTAACAAATTCCGCTGTACGTTGCAAAATAATGGGCGCAAAGCCTCTGGGACGGCACAAAAATCCATTCAATTCATCACTCTTTGCAAAATCACTAGGACGCAAAATCCGGCCTTCCTTGCTTAATACTTTTTGTGCTTCTAAATCACGATAAGCAGCCACCAAATAATAAGCATGAGATTCTTTAGCATCTTGCTGATTTTGCCATAAATTTTGCGCTTCACGCACATAGGCAATTAACTGTTCTTGTTGGATTGAGTTATAATTGGGACACATAAGCGCTCGTGCTATCACACGTGAAACAGGCAATAAATCATCTGGTAAATCAATGTGGTTTTGATCATTTGTTTGTAAAGTCATATTTGCTCCTTAAGTTTGAATTGGCGTATTATACTTTTTTCTAATATAAAAGTCAACTAAAAAGGCAAAAGCCCAAGACAAAAAAATAAGTTTATTTAAGTAACAAAAATATGTGCAATCAAATCAAAATATCCTATTTAATACCCTACCTCTTGACGGGGGTTGTTGTCGTTGATTTTGTCACATTTTTACTAGAACCATCAGAGCTTGAACTCTTTGAGGCTTTACATCCATCGCCACACTGACAATAATAAACAACCTCACCATTAGAACCCGTTTGACTGCCACAGTTCACACAGTTTTTATATTTACTTTGAATCCAAGCAATGCTGTTATGCGAGCCTTGCTTTTTACAAGATTTTTTATTGCTTGAGCTGGACTCAGCGCTGCCACCAGATGATCCGCTGTTAGAACCAGTACTTGGCAAAGTTTCAACAACTTCATCGGACATTCCTATTGCAGTATTTTCACCAGATGAAGATTCCACCCCCTGAATTAGTGAGGCCACTTGTTGAACTGTAACAGAACTATTCATGTTATCACAAGTTGTTCCACAATTACAATAATAATGTTTATGAGCTTTTTTGTTTTTTGCACAAGCCCCAGCTTTTACGCTTTCGGACCAACATTTATTACAGTTTTTAAATGCTCTTTGATATACGCAATACTAACGTGTGAGCCTTGTTTTTGACAAAATTTCTCGCTAGTCACACACGCCACAACACCATTTGATTCCAATCTCTTATACTGGAATCTACATCTTGCCGTTGTTCCATCACATGTGGCCTTCGCAGGGCAGGCTTTGCATTGATTATTAACAATATATTGTGAAGAAGTACATGTTGCTTCAGATTTTTCTCCGCAACATGTGCAATAATAAGTCCTTTGTCCATCAGAATCTTTCGTCGCACCGCAATTCGTACAATTTTTATAATTACTCTTAATTTGAGCAATGCTCACATGCGATCCAATCTTTTGACATTTAGTTGGCGTTAAAAATCTGCCAATACGCTTGAGTTATATAAAACTACAGCCAGCATTGTGCCAATAAATCCGTATGTTATTTTCATCTTATTTTCCTTTTGATTTATCAAATATATAATGCATAGTGGCATAAAAACTTTTTACTGTCAAGGGGAAAAGCAGGCCAACAATTGAAATAGCTAAACCCTACACCTTTATTATCAACAACTTTTTTTCCACATAATAAACTTTTGAATACCCTCTTTAAATGAGGTCTTGGGTTGATATCCCAATAAATTTTGCGCTTTCGTTATGTCCGAGATGGTTTTATTGACATCACCTGGTTGCATAGGCAATTGATTAACAGCAGCCTTTTTTCCCAATACTTCCTCGATTGTAGCAATCATTTCCTTTAATGTCACAGGACTTCCCCCACCTAAATTAAAAATCTCATACCCTGTTTGATGATAATTGAGAGAGGAAATAATTCCGTCCACAATATCGTCTATATAGGTGTAATCACGCATCGTTGACCCATCCCCATACATATCAATAGGCTTGTCGGCCATAATCAAATCAACGAATTTGTTAATGGCCAAATCAGGTCTTTGTCTTGGCCCAAAAACGGTAAAAAATCTGAGCATATATATTTCAAAACCATATAAATAGTGATAGGTATAGCAAATCTGTTCATCTGCAGATTTTGTGGCAGCATAGGGGGAAATTGGTTCTCGGATATTCAAATCCTCGGAAAACTTTGTTGCTTGACAATTGCCATAAACCGAGGAAGAAGACGCCATACTCATCCGTTTAATGCCATATTTCTTCATCATTTCTAAAATATTTATAGTTCCAATGATATTTGTCATAGCATATGCTAAAGGGGCTTCAATGGAAGGACGAACACCTGCACGTGCCGCCAAATGGACAATTGCCTCTATTTTATTTTCCGAAAAAACTTTTTCTAAATCCTCAATTTTTTCAATATCGCCTTCATAAAGCTTATAATTTTGATTTTGTAAAGCTTGTTTGATATTGGTGCGCTTGATTGCTGGATCATAGTAATCATTAAAATTATCAAATACGATGACTTGATGGCCAAGCGTTAACAGTTTATCAGCTAAAGAAGAACCAATGAATCCAGCCCCTCCAGTGATTAAAATCCTTGATGTGTTGGACATATTTTTCCTTTCATTCGTATGAACAGTATATAGTCTACAATACAAAAGTAAAGAATTTTTTTAGGAAATGTTTTCCTAAAACACACATTGTGGCGAATTTGAGTTCCAAGGCACACAAGTTCCATAAAGCAAACCTTGCGAACCTGCCTGTATTGTTGAGGAACAATTTTGTTCAGTCCACTTCACATAACAATACTTGTTAATCGGACATCCAACTACCTTTGAAACACCCACACCACCTTCAGGCAAGCTCAATGTACACTGCGTACTATTGCTATTATACTTAACACAGTTACCATACAATTTTCTGTTATTAGCACTGGCCGTGATGCCATCTTGGCAATGTTCGTCCAAATAGGCAACATAGCAATATTCATCTACCGAGGTACATCTATGTTCTGGAGTTATCTGAACACTCACACCGGCAGGCATGCTCAATGTACACTGCGTACTGTTACTATTGTATTTAACACAGTTGCCATACAACGTTCTGTTATTAGCACTGGCCGTGATGCCATCTTGGCAATATTCGTCCAAATAGGCAACATAGCAATATTCATCTACCGAGGTACACCGCTGGCGAGCCGTCACAGTAGCCGTTGTATCTGTAATGCTGATGTCATAACTACAATTAGCTGTCTTAACCAAACTTGAGGCATCCGGAATAGAAATGCTATAGCTGCAATTTGCGGTTTTCACCATGTCAGATGCATTCGGAATAGTAATGTTATAACTACACATACCATTTTTAGGCAAGCAGGAGGCTTCGCAAGAACCGTCATAACATTCACAGGGTTTTGTGATTTTGTTCAAAGGGCCACACAAAGCGGTCAACTGGTCCTTACGAGAAGCTCCAGAAGGCAAAGTATCACTTCCCAAAGCGCTACTGCTTGCTTGATACGCCTTACATGTATCCGAGTCAACAGGCTGATCATCGAACCACCATGTTTGTCCGGAATTTCCTATGGTTTCTCTGACCAGCATACACCTTGTTGATGTTGAACATTTTTTTGGATTATCGGTGCTTAAAAAGTCCTCTTGTGAGACGATTTGGCTGCCCAAGGCGGCGCAGAAGTTTTTGGCACTGTCCCAGCTCATCTTGCGCTTTGAGATCACCCAATCTTCCGATGTATAATTTTCACCGTCGTCATACGCAATTGTGTAATCTTGACGATCACTTAACACACTGCGGCAGACGCCGGATTCAAAGTAACATCCTTCATCCGTTGTGAACGTAATCAGGTCGCAGTATTTATTCCCCACACAATCATTGTTTGTCCGGCATACTTCATCGCATGTTTTATCGTCTTTGTTATAGATCTTTGATGCGCCGCACGGATCTTCGTAACTGATCTCGGAACAAACCGCTCCCACATTATTACCCGAGGCGGATTTGTTCGCAGATTCAAAGTTCCCATTGATTTGTCGATATGCTGTACATGCCGACAACTCTTCCATCCAAAACGGATGTGTGGCTTGCTCTTTGACTGCCATATAGGTTGCCGCTTCTGAACACGGGGCTGAGCCAATACCTGAATTTAACCCACACAACTGTGTTCTGGTAACCACCTGGCGGCCCAGTTTGTGGCAAAAGTCTTCCGCACTCAGCCATGGCATCGATACCGTCGATTGTTTCCAGATGTGGTTTGTTGTGTTTCCGTCTGCTGTGACACTGAACTCTAA
>JAGCYU010000027.1 GCA_017960645.1 Alphaproteobacteria bacterium
ATACGGAACTGGTAAAACTAACACTCGCTACAGCTCGTGAAGTTTTGCCTCGTCCCGGCGGTTCGGAGAGGGGGTTCCACCAGTGCGTGGGGAACGGAGATCTCGTTCCGGCGGTCTGGGGGCTTGTTCGCTCTAAGGGAAAATTTTAAAGAAAGGGGAAAGAAAATGAAAAAGTACATAACATTATTAACGCTTATTTTAATGACTGGCGTTGCACACGCCGATTTCTGGTCCAACTGTACAACCTATGGCGGCACAATCATTACCGCCAACAGCTATGGTAACGACAAAGGCGGCCTGTGCAACGATCCAAACGATCCCAATCTAACAAACAATTGCAATGGCAAAAAGTTTTGCCAGGGTGGTAAAACCATGAACTGGTGGAGTGCCTTTACTTGGTGTGAGAGTATTGGGGGAAAATTGGCCAGTTTTGAATCTGTGTGCCCAGGAGCCAAATCAGTTCAAGATACTTGTCCAAATACAAAAGGACTTGGCCAACAGATAGGAAGTTGGACTAATATGGGGTGGGATAATGATAAGGTTTTTCTTGTTCAAAATGGAGGGTTTTATACTTATGGTGGAGATTGCTTGAGAAATAAAAACAAGTGGGCAGGCCCCCTTTGTGAAGAATAATTTTTGCTCTGAAACTTTTGACAATATATATTTTCCTTGATTTTTTTTAAAAAAAAGGCTACAACAAACGCATCAATAAAGAGAAAGGAAAAAGAATGTTTAAGACTTTAAATGATTTTGATTTTAATGGAAAAACTGTTTTTGTACGGGCAGATTTAAATGTGCCCGCTAAAAATGGTGAAATTACAGACACGACGCGTATTGACCGCTTTATTCCAACATTAAAAGAAATTGCTTCTGCCGGCGGAAAAGTTGTGATTGCCAGTCACTTTGGTCGTCCAAAAGGTCAAAAAAATCCGGAATTTTCTATGGCTTTTTTGGCACCAGCCTTGGAAAAAGTCAGCGGTTTAAAAATTACATTTATTGACGATTGTATCGGTGAAAATCGTGATAATGCTATCCGTAATATGAAAAACGGCGAAGTAATCCTATTGGAAAATCTACGCTTTTACGAAGGGGAAGAAGCCAATGATCGTGAATTTGCAGAAAGTTTAGCACACGGAATTGATATTTACATTAACGACGCTTTTTCCACAGCTCACCGCGCTCACGCCTCAACAGAAGGTATGGCTCATTTATTGCCACGTGGTGCCGGTCGTTTAATGCAAGAAGAATTGCAAGCATTAGATAAAGCTTTAGGCAATCCAGTGCACCCAGCCGTTGCTTTGGTTGGTGGTAGCAAGGTATCTACGAAATTGGATTTATTGGGTAATTTGGTTAAAAAAGTTGATTACTTGCTCATCGGTGGCGGCATGGCACACACTTTCTTGGCTGCACAAGGCATTCCTATGGGCGAAGGATCGTTGGTTGAACCAGATATGATTGACACGGCCAAAAATATCTTGGCCAATGCAGGATCTTGCAAGATTGTTTTACCAACAGATTTAGTGTGGGCAGATGCTTTTGCAGAAGGACAGGAAGCACATACAGCCGATGTCCATGATTTACCTGCTGGCAAGCCATTATTAGATATTGGAGAAAAATCCGTAGCGGCTTTTGCAGAGGTGATTCGCAACGCTAAAACATTGATTTGGAATGGCCCTGTTGGTGCTTTTGAAATTAAACCTTTTAACAAAGCAACAAATGAAATTGCTAAGGTTGTTGTAGAGCAAACAAAAGCCGGGGCATTAACATCCGTTGCCGGTGGTGGCGATACTGTCTCAGCGTTGAAAAAAGCCGGGGCAGAACCAGAACTGACTTATGTTTCTGCGGCGGGCGGCGCTTTCCTGGAATGGATGGAAGGAAAATCACTTCCTGGTGTTGCTATTTTGGAAAAATAACACTCATAGCTTACCACAAATCCCTCACAAATGTGGGGGATTTTTTATACCCTAAAACACACCGTAATTTTTTTTATAAAAATGCAAACTTATACTTGCTTTTTTTAAAAAGTTAATATATGGTTAATCCTAAGGAGAACAACATGCATATTTTATTGATAGAAGACGATCGCATTACAAACCAAACTATTCAATCTTTATTAAAACATGAAGGGATGATTGTAGAATCTGCTTTATTGGCCAAAGAAGGTTTGGAATTTTTAAAATCATATGAATATGACTTGATTATTTTAGATTTAATGTTGCCGGATATGACTGGGGCAGATGTTTTGCGCCATATTCGTACCCGTGGCGTTTCAACTCCTGTGTTGATTCTATCTGGAATTGCCGTTCCCAATAAAAAGGTTGAGTGTTTGTCCAACGGAGCTGATGATTATATTACAAAACCTTTCCATAATGATGAGTTAATTGCACGTATTCGCGCCATTGTACGCCGTAGCCAAGGTCATGCCGAACAGGTTATTCACGTTGGCAAGATGGATATTGATTTAAACAAAAAAATTGTAACTGTGGCGGGACAGCCTTTGGAGCTTACGGCAAAAGAATATGCTTTGATGGAACTGCTAGCGTTAAAGAAAGGATCGACCGTCAGCAAAGAGCAATTTTTAAACCATCTATATGGCGGAATTGATGAACCAGAAATGAAAATTATTGATGTCTTTTTGTGTAAAATTCGGCATAAAATTGAAAAACTGTCTGGTGGAATTGGATATATTAAAACTATCTGGGGACGCGGATATATTTTGGAAGATGAAGCGCCTCAAGCTTAAAAGCCATTAAAAAAGCTCCATCAACTGGAGCTTTTTTTGTTAAACCGACTCAAAGGAGGTTATTTTATCGGTTTTTCCACAAACTCAACATGTTTACGAGCTTTTCTGTCATACTTTTTGATTTTCATTTTTTCAGTATGAGTCTTAGGATTCTTTTTTGTAATATAAAAATAGCCTGTTCCAGCAGTGCTGGTTAAACGAATCTCATTTTTTACATTCTTTTTTGCCATAGTTATTTGCCTTTCTGGAAATTAAAACTGGGGGTATTTTAGCGATTTTTTTATGATTTGTCAAGAGAATTTTTATTTTTTAATACAGCTTGAATCCATTTTGCCGTTTGCGCGCGTAATTTTTCCCGTTTGATAGGCGTTTTTACCTTATCCACATAAGGAGATAAAGCAATTGATTTGGCTTCTGATTCAGAAAAAGTATGCGGAACAACTTGAAGCAAAAAATGTTGCCATTTATCCTCAGTCAACGGAGCAATTTCCTCACGACCAAACCTTAAAATGGCCACACGTTTCATCAAGTTGGATAATGCACGCAAATATTCAATGTCTTTGGAAATTTTTTGTATTTTTTGTAGTTCATGCATTGCATAAACAACTGGACGGGCACGCCACCATTTACGCAACATAAAAAACAGTATCACCGCAAAAACTACGCCCACAAAAACAATCCACCAACCATATGCCAACGGCCACCATGATGGTTGATCCATGACATGCAATCCTTTTAACGGCGTTAAATCAATTTGATTATTCATCTAAACCGCTTCTCCCCGCATACAATAATGTGTCAAAAGGGCCAAATAATCGCTATCCGTATCCACAGGCATTAGCCCCCATCCTTGTCCACTTGCCGCCACTTGCAATTGATGCATGCGTTGCGCCCAAACATTAGAAAACTTTTTTTGAAAAGCGGCCTTCGCGGTATCTAAGGTTAATTGTTTTTCCCCGTCTGAAAAAGTAAACTTTCCCTTGGGCAACTGTGTTTCCAAAGCATCATAGACAGGGCATAGTAATATTGTATTTTTAATAGAAAAATGTGCCAACTCTTTTTTTGCTTTTTCATCCCAATCACAAAAATCACTCAATACAAAAATAAACGAGCCGGAAGGCAATAACTGTCCAAGTTGCTTAAATGCCGAATATAAAGAACTTTCCACGTGTGTATTTGCAGTAGGCTCGACCAATCCATGCAACAACTCCATTAAATGCGTATCCGATTTTTCAACGGGCACGATATGCAAACCTTCATCTGTCAACAAAACAGCCCCTATCCTATCATTTTTATGAGCAGCCATAAACGCCAAAAAAGCCGTAATCCGCGCCACAATCACACTTTTAAAATCACCATGACTTGCAAAATGCATATTCGACCTAAGGTCACACACAAAAAACAAACAACGATCTTTTTCTTCTGTATATAACTTGGTAAAAGGCTTACCATATTTGGCCGTCACCCGCCAATCAATTTGACGGATATCATCCCCTGGCTGATAAACACGCACTTCTTGAAAATCAAGCCCCCGGGACTTAAACGGCGATGGCATATCCCCCACACCCGTATAAACATTTTTTTTTGTTTGAGGAACACTTAAAATTTCCGCTTGTTGCTTCAGAGCAAGCAAATCTTTTAGACGTATTTCTACTGAACTATACGATTGCTTTCCCATACTCCCCTCTTACGGCATAGGCACACGTTTTAACAAGGCATCCAAAACATCATCGGCAGACACATGCTCGGACCTTGCTTCAAACGACAAAATAATCCGATGACGCAATACGTCATGTACAAGATCTGTCACATCGCTTGGCAATACCGTTTCATGACCATTTAACCAAGCATTCGCCCGTGCACAAATATCCCATGCGATTGTCCCACGAGGGCTTGCTCCATAACGCAACAATCTGGCAATTTCATCATCATATTTTGCAGGATCACGAGTTGCCATAATAAATTGAATCAAATATTCTTCCAGCGCCGGGGCCATAGGAATTGCCAACACCTCCTGTCTGGCTTCAAAAATCGTTTTTTCTTTAATTTTAGGAAATTGCGGCACAGGAATTTGTTTTTCTTCCCCTTGCACGATCTTTAAAATACGACGTTCAGCTTCAATATCCGGATGATTAATGATAACGTACATTAAAAAACGATCCAATTGAGCTTCCGGCAAACGATAGGTTCCTTCATTTTCAATAGGGTTTTGCGTTGCCATTACAGTAAATAGCTGAGGCAATTGATACGTTGTATTACCAACCGTGATTTGACGTTCCCCCATCGCCTCCAACAAAGCAGATTGCACCTTAGCCGGCGCACGGTTGATTTCGTCTGCCAAAATTAAGTTATGAAAGATAGGACCTTTTTGAAAATAAAACGTTCCTGTTTCTGGACGATACACATCACTTCCCGTAATATCTGAAGGCAATAAATCCGGCGTAAATTGAATACGATGTGCCAAAGATTCTATGGCTTGAGATAAAACCTTAATCACTTTTGTTTTGGCTAAACCCGGTGCCCCTTCTACCAACAGGTGACCATTGGCTAATAAAGCTATCAACAATCGATCAACCAAAGCTGATTGACCAACAATTTGTTCATTCATATATGTTCTTAAATTTTGAAAAATTTGTTGTGAAGGTGTCATCTTAATCTCCTAAAACACTAATAATCATTATCAGTGCCTAATATAATGCATTTTAAATAAAAAGCAAACAAAAAATTATTTTTCGCTATCCAACCAAAAGGTGCATGGACCATCATTTTCTATAAGCACGGTCATATCTGCTGCAAAAATGCCTGTTTGTACAGCGATACCCGTTGCGGCAACCATTTTGCAAAAGTGTTTGTATAACTCTTCGGCTTTTTGGGGATCTCCAGCCCCAATAAATGCCGGACGCCGCCCCTTGGAACAATCCGCCAGCAATGTAAATTGAGAAACAAGTAAGGCCTGCCCAGCAACATCCAACAAAGATAAATTCATTTTGCCTGCTGGGTCTTCAAAAATGCGTAATTGGACCAACTTGTTCGCCATTTTCTCCAAAACCGCCGCCGTATCATTAGCGGCAATACCAACAAATACACACAACCCTTGTTGAATTTTTCCAACAATTTTATTTTCAACAGTTACCTGTGCTTTATTTACGCGTTGAATCAATAATCTCATAACATGATACATACACATCTTTTTATTAAAAATCAAAGAAAATCTTGAATTTTGCTTTAAAAGAAAGTATGATAGCTTGTGCTTGGTTATATTGAGGGGACAAAATTATGCGTTTTTTATCTACATTGGTAAGCGTTTTTTTCTTCGGTAGTTTGGCCGTTGGGGTTTTGTTATTTTTGTTAATTTTACACTATTCAATCGGTCTGCCCGATTACCGACAATTATCAGATTATCGCCCACCGATTACAACGCGCTTATATGCAAATGACGGTTCTTTGTTAATGGAATATGCCACAGAAAAACGCACTTTTGTTCCTGTATCAAAGATTCCAACAAAACTAAAGCAGGCTTTTTTATCGGCAGAGGATAAAACATTTTATGAACATGGGGGGCTGGATTTACCAGGTCTGGCGCGCGCTATTTTTGTGAATCTTAAAAACATTGGCAGAAATCGCCGATTGGTTGGGGCATCCACCATCACACAACAGGTTGCTAAAAACTTTTTATTGACCGCAGATCAAACATTTTCTCGTAAAATTAAAGAAGCTCTTTTAGCGCGCAAAATTGAACAAGCTTTTACCAAAGACCATATTTTAGAATTATACCTGAATGAAATTTACTTAGGACAGGGCTCATACGGTGTTTCCAGCGCAGCTTTAAACTATTTTAACAAGTCTATGGATGAATTGACCCTTGCACAGATGGCATTTTTGGCGGCATTACCGAAAGCACCAAATAATTATCACCCCGTCCGCCATCCAAAAGAGGCTAAAGAACGCCGCGATTGGGTCTTAACACAAATGTGGCAAAATGGATATGTGACTTTTGAAGAAATCACACAGGCAATGAATGAACCTATTGACTTAACGCCTCGTGTTCAAAAATTAGTCCAAGATGGTCAATATTATTCCGAAGAAGTACGCCGCATGGTTGTCAATAAGTTTGGAGATGAATCTATTTACCTTGGCGGTTTATCTATCCGTACCTCATTGGATCCCGACTTGCAAAAAATTGCCGTGAATGTGATTCAAGACGGATTGATTGCTTATGATAAACGTCATGGGTGGCGTGGCCCTGTGGCTCATTATGAGACTGTAGAACAAGCAAAAGAAAATCTTGCAACATATCAAAAGCAATATGCTCCAAAGGATTGGGTTTATGCGGCAGTTACTGAGGTCACCGATACAAACGCCACTTTATTCTTAGGCAAAAAAGACGGACAAGAAATGATGGGCACTATACCCCTCACCAACGTTACTTGGGCAAAAAAAGCACTGGCTCAAGGACGCATTTCTCGGGATGAAGTGAAAAAAGTATCTGATGTTCTATCGGTGGGGGATATCGTTTTGGTTTCACCGAAAAAAGAAGGACAATACACTTTGCATCAAATGCCAGATGTAGAAGCTGGTTTAGTAGCGCTAGATCCTCATACAGGCCGTGTTTTGGCGATGCAAGGCGGTTTTTCATTTGGCCGCAATCAATTCAATCGCGTTATTCAAGCCAATCGACAACCGGGTTCTTCATTCAAACCATTTGTTTATGTAGCAGCTTTAGATTCCGGTTACACGCCATCCAGTTTGATTTTAGATGCCCCAATTGTCATGCATAATGCAGATGGTTCCAAATGGAAACCGGAAAACTATTCCAGACAATTTTATGGTCCAACGACTTTGCGCATAGGTATTGAAAAATCTCGTAACCTAATGACCGTTCGTTTAGCGCAAGCTATCGGTATTCGTAAAGTCATGGACTATGGCAAAAAATTCAATATTTCGGATAAGTTGGAACCCAATTTAACGACGGCATTGGGCGCCAGCGAAACAACTTTAATGCGCTTAACAACAGCCTATGGTATGTTGGTTAACGGCGGTAAAAAAATTACACCCAGCTTGATTGACCGCATTCAAGATCGAGATGGCAAAACAATTTATAAAAAGGATGAGCGAGAATGCCCAACTTGTTCCGGCAAAGACGTAGACCCCGACCAAAAACCAATCATTCCTGACAATCGCGAACAGATTCAAGATCCTGCCAGCGCCTATCAAATGGTTAATATTTTAACAGGCGTTATTACCCGCGGCACAGGTTCTGTTGTGCGTCCATTGAAACGCAACTTAGGGGCAAAATCAGGGACCAGTAATGACAGCCATGATGCATGGTTTATTGGATTCTCCCCTGATTTAGTTGTTGGCGTTTGGGTTGGTTTTGATAATCCTCGCTCTTTGGGTCCACATGATACAGGAGGTGTTGTCGCCGCACCTATCTTCCGTGACTTTATGAAAGAGGCTTTGAAAGACAAACCAGATACGCCTTTCCGTGTTCCGGATTCTGTTAAATTGGTTCGTGTGAACGCTGCCACAGGCAAAACGGCTGTACCCGGCGATACGAATGTGATTATGGAAGCGTTCCGCTTAACGGATAACCCAGAAAAACCGGCTCAAATCATTGGCCAAGATATCACAATTAAAGAAGAAACCCTGCCAGACTTTGGCGGCATATATTAAAAGGAGGAAAATATGATGACACATTACATTTTATCTTGCATTATCTTATTGATTTGGATTTTGCCGATTGTCTTGGGGATTGGATATTTACTATCCAGATTGATTTCAAAATGTTTAGCTAAAGGCAGAACTCAAAAAAAACAAAAATCCAAAAATCCTGAAAAGCAAAAATTTTGGTTCTACAGCTTGTGGCTACCATGCGCGATTTTTACAAGTTTTGCCCTTTTAATCACCTGTTTCAGCTTGATCAAGCTGAGTATGATGGAATCAATGGCTATCCTTTTCTTGATGGCGCTCTTTTTTGCAGCGTTTAATTTATTGTATCATTTAGTGTATTTTATCTATACCCGTCTTCGCCATCTGCCACATTATGTGAATAAAAAAACGTGGTTCATCGCCCTAGGATGGATTGTTGTAGATGGCATTTTGTGCTATTTAATCTGGCTAGTTCTTCAAGCAATGATGGCGATGAGTTAATCTTTTAATAAGGAGTAAAATATGAAAGCAGAAATAATTGCATTAAACGATAAGTACAAGAAAATTTTAGTACTTATCAAGGAGCGTCTTTGACTGGGATAAGGCTTTAAAACGGATCCAAGAACTGGATGACTTAACTTCGGACACACATTTGTGGGATAATCCTGAACGCGCTCAAAAATTGATGAGTGAACGCACAGGCCTAACCAACCACATAAAAAAAATACAGGATTTGGAAAATTCCATCAATGATACTTATGAAATGATTGGACTGGCCGAAACAGAGGGCGATGAAAGCTTGCTTGCCGAGGCTGAAAAAAATTTCTCTCAAATGGAAAAACAAATGGATGCATTAGAGTTGGAATCTTTACTGTGTCAAGAAGGTGATAAAAATGACGCCTTTTTGGAAATTCATTCCGGTGCCGGCGGCACAGAGGCTCAAGATTGGGCTAGCATGTTGCTGAGAATGTATGAACATTGGGCCGACAAAAACGACTATAAGTCAGAAGTTATGGAATTGTCGGACGGAGAAGAAGCCGGCATTAAATCGGCCATATTAAAAATCTCAGGATTAAATGCTTATGGGTGGCTCAAGTTTGAATCGGGCGTCCATCGTTTAGTACGTATTTCTCCGTTTGATTCAAATGCAAGACGACATACAAGTTTTGCTTCCGTTTGGGTGTATCCAGTGGTGGATGATTCTATTCAAATAGACATTAACCCTGCAGATTGCCGCATAGACGTCTATCGTTCCAGCGGTGCCGGTGGGCAACATGTGAATAAAACAGAAAGTGCTGTGCGTATTACCCATATTCCAACAGGGATTGTTGCCGCTTGTCAAACGCAACGAAGTCAATTTGCGAATCGTGATGAAGCTTGGCGAATGTTGCGCGCAAGATTATATGAACTGGAACTGCAAAAACGCCGTGAGGCACAAGGCGCTGTGGAAGCTCAAAAAGGCGATAACGGATGGGGAAACCAGGTTCGATCCTATGTCTTACAACCTTATCAAATGATTAAAGATTTGCGCACCAACTATGAAACTTCGGATATAAATGGGGTATTAAATGGAGATTTAAACGATTTCATGCGTGAAAGTTTGGCCAATTTAACGAAATCTAAAGGGGGAAGTTAATGAAAAATCATCTGGCTTTATTTCATAAAACAAAACAATTAAATGATAAAATGACAAAGTTTTTAACAAACATTGTTGAAGCTGGTGTTATTTTTGAAAAAGCCATTACTATATATATTCACAAAAGTGTCAACCGTGATTTTTTAAAGTACAAGCAAAAAATATCTGAATTAGAATCACAAAATGATACTTTAAGACGCGAAATTGAAGCCGAATTGTATCAACAAATGATTATTCCCGGTATGCGATCCGATATTTTGGATCTAACAGAAGGATGCGATGCTGTCATCAATCAATATGAAGCCTTGGTCATTTTGTGGTCTATTGAAGCGCCAAAAATTCCAGCCAATCTGTATCCAAAATTACAAGAGCTAACACACATCACTTTAAACTGTGTGCAAGCTTTGGTTCAAGGCGTGCAATCTTTCTTAGCTGGTCAAATGAGTGTAGAAAATGAAATTCAAGAATGTTATTTTTTAGAACATAAAATTGATTTGTTGGGCCAAGATTTAAAGCTTTTGATTTTTCAAAACAAACGGTTAAATTTGGCTCGGCAATTGCAACTCAAAGATATGGTCAACAACTTGGAAGAATTGTCTGATAAAGCAGAAGATGCTGCAGATAAATTAAAAATCATTTCGGTGAAACACGCATTATGATAGTTTTATTTTTAATTGCAGGACTTTTTTTGGGGTGGTCTTTCGGGCGCATCAATATCAGCAACGTGTTTGGCTCGGCCATCGGCACGCGCATGGTTTCTTTAAAAACAGCAGCCACCTTAACGGGCCTTTTTGTTTTTTTAGGCGCCATCATCAGCGGCCAGGCAACAACAGAATCTGTTTTACAATTAACCGCCACTATTACCCCCTCCCATGCATTGATTATCAGCCTGTGTATTGGCTTAGTTTTGTTCTTAGTTGGGCGTTTAGGCATTCCCGTTTCTATGGTACAAGCAAGTGTCGGCTGTTTAATCGGATTAAATTTGTACAACCATATAAAGATAAATTGGCTCTTAGTGGCAAATATGGCAAAAACTTGGATTCTCAGTCCATTGATTGCCCTAGTTTTTAGTTTATTATTGTTTAAAGGTATCCGCTTTATTCTGTATCGAATTCAAGTTCCTCTTTTGTATCGGGATGTTATCGTTCGCATTTTATTGATTATAACCGGGATTTTTTCCGCCTATGCCTTGGGCGCTAACAATATTTCAACGCTCATAGGTCCCTATCAAGCAACAGGTCTGCCCTTAAATTGGTATATAACTTGTGTCATTTGTTTAGGCGTTGGCATAGGTGCGCAAATGGCAGACAAAAAAGTCATTAACACAGTGAGCGCCGGCCTGTTTCCCCTCTCTTCCATTGAAGCATGGGTTGTTATTTTTTCAAGCGCCATGACTTTATTATTTTTTTCCAGCACTGCTTTGTCCGCTATCTTAAAAGACTTAGGATTTACGATACACTCGGTACCAATACCAGCCTCATGTACTTTGATTGGAAGCATTTTGGGGATTAGCTGCGCCAAGGGGGGTAAAGGCATTAATTTTTATGCCTTATTAAAAATAATGATATCATGGTTCATGGTTCCTTTATTTTCATGCTTGATTTGTTTTGCATTTCTGAGTATCCTAGGGAAATAGGGGGTAAGTTCGTTTTAAATGGCTAAAAAATGTTTTAAATTTGTCAAAAAAACTTTCAGGTGGCTGTATTATTTTGCAGAAGCCATAATTGCGCTTGTTATTCTTTTAAGCAGTTTGGCATTTTGGCATTTATACACACACCCCATGAGTGCAGATTTTTTATTACCAGAGATTTCAAAACAACTTTTACCAAAAGATAAAAACTATTCTTTAAAGGTTGATTCCAGCTTGTTATATGCCATGCCCAACAAAAAAGGCATTTTCCATTTAAACATTAAAAACTTAAGTATCGTCAGGCCCGACCAAACAACGGTGTTATCTTTACCTGAGGTCAATCTGTCATATGGTTTGTTACATTTGATCACATTAAATTATTTACCCGATTATTTAGAAATTTTAAATCCTTCAGTTCATATGATCATCAGCGATGACGGGACTTTTATCTCTCAAGATTCCACTCTAGAATCCTCAGAAAACACCTCACCCTCATTGGATTTTAGTGCTATTTTAAAACATTTAATGTCGTTTGACAAACTGCATATTGTTAATGGGCAAGTACAAATTGATGATATTAAATTCAACCAATCTTTAAGCATCCCAAGATTTTCTTTAATTCTTCAAAAAAGATTCGGTTTCAAACACAAAGCTGGGCTTTTTGGTGTAGCTCGTATCCAAGGACAATTGATAGATTTTCAAGCACACGCTTCTTTATCTAAATTAACAAATGAATTATCCTTAGAATTAAATTTACCAAAATTTAATCCAACCGTATTTGATAAATATGCACCTATTTTATCCGGTATTGATATTTCGTTATCATTGGTGGCGAGCGGTAAATTTAATACAAAACAAAAGCATAAAAATATAGCCGATAGTTTAACAAAATTAAAATTTCAACTTAAGTCATTAAAACCTGGCGAAATCCGATTACCATCCCCTATCAA
Organism: Alphaproteobacteria bacterium; assembly: GCA_017960645.1. Classification (GTDB taxonomy): domain Bacteria; phylum Pseudomonadota; class Alphaproteobacteria; order CAAHEQ01; family UBA3637; genus UBA3637. The sequence goes on from JAGCYU010000027.1 coordinate 12,609, forward strand.
AAATAATTATTCTGTTCAAACGTTGGAAATAAATGGCGGCGCCTCAGACGCATTCCGGGTTTTCAAGATTGCACAATCGCCTTTTGCATTAACAAACGGTGTTACAGCAGATTTAATGTTATCTGTCACAGGACTTAATCAATTTTTTCATTCGTGGAACTCTGACGATTTAACAACTATTTTAGAAGCAAATGTATATAATGCAGCCATGCAAGATGTACCAGCTGTATGGCCTTCAGAACAAGGACCTACTGCACATCAATGGGTCAAAACACATTTATCGCAAGGAAAATTGTCCAGTGCTTATTTCCGATTAAATTTTTCTGGCTCACAGTTAACTGATGTTTTTGGGGATTTGCAAGCTCAAGGCGTTCGTGTTGATTACTTGCCCCCTATGCCGGCAATCGATGATGTTTCTGCCCGAATATTATTGTATCCCAAAAAGGTTAGAATTTTGGCAAATGCAGGACATATTCAAGACGTATCTTTGACCAAAGCCGATTTATTATTTCACGATGTTGATACAAATAATTCCTGGACAGAAATGACCATTGATACACAAGGTCCTATACAACAAACGCTTAATATTATTGAATCTCCGCCGTTACAGTTAATGGAAAAATTTGACGTACCCTATCAAAAAATATCTGGGACAGCACAAACGCATTTATACTTACGTTTTCCGCTTCAGGACGATTTACAGCCACAAGAAATTCAGGTACAAGTTCATTCCGATTTAACAGACGTTATTTTCCAAACAGATATTGAGAATCTGGCAGTGGATAATGGTACTTTTCAACTGGACGTGACAAACGATGGATTGAAATTAGATGGGGATATTCAAGTACAAAAAGAAAATCTACATTTACTGTGGGAAGAAGATTTTAAAGCGGACGCTCTTACGCCAACAAAATATCAAATAGAAACTGTCATAGATACGAAAATGTTCGAAAAAATTATCCCTGACTTAGAAAAATATATCAAAGGAAAGATAAATCTGAAAACAAACCTTATCTATACCAATCAAAAAACATGGCAAGGAAATGCTGAAATCAATTTGGATAACGCCATCGCCAATCTTTATCCTGTTTCTCGCGTAAAAACAAAAGGGAACGCCGGCCGTTTATTATTATCCTTCTCTGACACCAGTTCAGATTTAAAAAAAGGCGCTTTGACTTTTGACCTAAAAGGAGATATTGCCCAACCACAAGATTTAGATATTGAAGGAGCTTTAAAATGGGGGGAAGACTTATATCTGCAATTGGAAAAAGTTATTGCAGACGGCAACCAATTTTCTGGTATTTTACATATGACCACAACTCTTTTGCATACACAACTTTATGGGGCACATTGGGATATATCAAATCTTTTTGATATGCCTTTTTTAACACAGCAAACAGGCCCCGAAAAAACTTCCTCTGAAAAGACCGATTCTAAAATGGCAAAAGATATTTTACTGGATATTAATTTAGATTCTTTCACACTACATGCACCTCATTCTTTAAAAAAAATACAATTTCAAGCAGAACGGACAGGAAAATTATGGAAAACATTCCATTTACAAGCAGAGACTTCAAAACCTTTTATCGTTGTCTTTATCCCAGAAACACATAAATTTCAAGGTACTTTTGGTGATTTAGGGGAACTATTAAAATACTTAACAGGACAGGATAAATTCAAGGATGGTATTATTTCGGTGGATGCAAAACAAAATACAAACGGCATAATACAAGGTGAAATTGGCGTTGATAAAATTACAATTCGCGAACCTGGCTTTTTATTGCAAGCAGCAACTATCCTTGGTATTGTAGATGCATTCCGCGATAAAGATATTACGATGGATACTGTACGACTTCCATTTTCCATAGATCCTTGGCATAAAATTCAGTTGCAAGATGCCTATGCCGCGGGTTCTTCATTGGGCGTGACTGTCAAAGGCACCATTGATACCCCAAATTTAGATTTATCCGGCTCTGTGATCCCCGCATATGCAATCAACAGCCTCCCCGGGAAAATCCCATTTTTAGGAGCTTTATTCCGCTCAGAAGAAGGTGGTGGTTTGATTGGTGTCAAATACAGTGTAGATGGTATTTTATTGAATCCTCAAATTCATTTTTATCCTCTGTCCAGTGTTTTACCTGGCGCTTTGGGACGCGTTTTTTAGCCACAGCCTCATCCCAAACTTTACTATTTTTAGATTTTGTGGTATAATATGGTCGTTTAAAATCATTCAATAAAAGCAGGGTTACGTTTTTATGTTGCAAAAGTTAAAAAACAAAATCAAAACAATGCACATCATCAAAAACTATCGTAAAATCTATCCATACGTACGTCCGTACTTGTTTAGAGCACTTATTGCCATGCTGATTACTATCCCTATTGGAGCCATGGATGCGGTTATCGCCTGGGTATTAAAACCCTATATGGACGTAGTTATGATAGATAAAAACATGAATTCAAGCATATTATTCCCCGCTTTAATTATCGTGTTCAGTTTAACTCAAAGCTTATTAAATTATGCAGCGACCTATTTAAATACATGGGTAGGAACGAAAATCACGATGGATATTAAAAGAACTTTGTTCCGAAAATTAATGCGATCAGATCCATCCTTTTTTGATAGAACATCATCTGGAGACATCGTCTTTAAATTTAATCAAGCAGCCGATATAGCCTGTGGGGGCCTATTAAATAACCTTAAGATGTTCACAACCAGAATTTTTTCATCTTTATCTTTAATTTGCGTTTTATTATGGAATTCTTGGCAACTATCCATTATTGCTTTAACCGTTTTATTTGGAGCGTTATTTCCCCTGACACAATTAAGAAGAAAATTAAAAGACATTATGAAAGGTACTGTATTTAGCGGTGCAAAAATTATCAGCCATTATACCGAAGCTTTTTCTGGGAATCGTGTTGTTTCATCCTTCAATTTATATAATTATCAAAGTGACCGCTTTTCCGAAACATTACATCAAATGTTTAAACTCATTATGAGGATGACAAAAAAAATGGGATTTTTAACACCTATGATGCATTTTATGGTTTCCCTTGGTATTGCTGGTGTGATTTGGTTAGGAAGTTATTTAATTTCTTCCGGACAATTAACGGCGGGCGGTTTTGTGTCTTTTATTACGGCACTCTTAATGTTATATCACCCAATTAAAACAATAGGAAATAATGTTAAAAGTATCTATATGTCCTTTACAATGATGGATATGGTTTTTGGGATAATAGAAAAGATTCCAACTATTCGCAGCAAGCCCAATGCTATTTTGTTAGAAGACATAAAACAAAATATTATATTTGAAAATGTCTGTTTCGAATATGAAGCTAAACGCCCGGTTCTGAACAATATTAATTTTACAGTTCAACGTGGGGAAGTTGTGGCTTTAGTCGGTAATTCTGGCGGAGGAAAAACAACAATTGCCAGCTTGCTTTCTCGTTTTTATGATGTGAAATCTGGCGCAATCAAAATTGATGGAATAGATATTCGAGATTTAGAATTAGATTCATTACGTGATAAGATTGCCGTTGTGTTTCAAGATAATATTTTGTTCGCCGGAACAATCAGAGAGAACATTTTATTAGGAAAAAAAGATGCAACCGAGGCTGAAATTAAACAAGCTTTACATAATGCCTGTTTAGATGAGTTTATTTCGACATTACCTCAAGGTTTAGAAACTCAAATAGGAGAGCGTGGCATTAAATTATCTGGCGGACAACGTCAACGTGTTGCCATCGCCAGAGCTTTTATTAAAAATGCACCCATCGTTATTTTGGATGAAGCAACTTCTTCTTTAGACAATAAATCGGAAGAGATTGTGCAACAAGCAATCTATAATTTAATGAAGGACAGGACTGTTTTTATTATTGCGCATCGTCTTTCTACCGTTCGCAATGCAAACAAAATTATTGTTGTTAATCGTGGTGTTATTGCCGAAATTGGGACACATGATGAGCTGATTCAAAAAGAAGGCTCTATTTATGCATCACTTTACAGAACCCAAATTGTATAACCGGCAGCTTATTTAAATAAGTTTTTAAAACCACTGGAAACACTATCAGAAACATCTTTAACACCTTGGGTTAAAGATTTTACCTGATCAACAACCATATCCTTGCTGGCTTTTGCAAAAGCAGTTATGGATTCTAACGTTAATCTATTCAAAACCGTTGCAATCACATTGGCCACGCTTTCTTTTTTCTTTTCGCCAAGATTTTTTAAATGAATAGTAGGCAAAGGAATACGTGCGGAAGCGGCAGCAATCCCAGGATTTAAACTGACATTTGACACAGTTAACTCCTTAATAATAACATTTTTTTCACCTTCCGCTTTTTGAGAAGTGGCTTTGGGGGGCGCTGTCTTTGCTGATGTTTTTTCATCTGTGCCAATAAAATCTTGAACGTTCTTTTTAATAACAGATAAATTGCTATCCATTTTCATATTTAATTCAGCATTAATGGTAACACCATCAACTTTGACTTGATGAATTAAAATATTATCAGTCAAAACAGACCTTGGATCAAATAAAACAGAAATTTCCTTAAGTTCAAAAACATTTTTATCCGAAAAACCTGCCGGATTTCCTATTTTCAATCCCCCAAAAGAAACTTTACCAGAAAACAAGGAAATATCAACATCATCCAAAGATGCTGTTGTTTGTGTAATAGGTGGTACAATATTAGAAACAGCCGTCTTAATCAAAAACCCTGCAGCAAAATAAACACCCACTAAAATTAAAATGAGTAATAAAATAAGATACATAATCCATTTAAATATTGTTTTAAAAAATTTCATGTTTTCTCCTTTATTGCATGTATTGATGTCATCACATTAACACTTTTTTTTCATCCCGTCAATACAAACCATCCCCTTATCTGCATCTATTTTTGCCCAAGTTCCAAATGGCAAGACAACTTTTTCAGGACCATGAGAATACCTAACACCCGCAACCACAGGGATTTTCAATCGTCCGAAATGTTCTTTCAAAACTAAACGCACTGCCTTCGCTGTTTTATCATTATAAGAAAAACATTGATAAAAATCACCCAGAATGACACCATTGATAGCATTAAAAACACCTGCATTTTTTAAATGAGTCAACATCCTATCTATCTTATACGGCTCCTCTTGAACATCTTCCAACAATAAAATTTTATTTTTTAATCTTGGCAAATAGGGTGTTCCCAAAAGGCCAACAAAAACGGATAAACATCCGCCTATGATAACACCTTGTGTTTTTCCAGCAGTCACACTTGTTAAATTTTTCAAAACAACACTTTCCCCGTTTAACACTGCGCGCAAATTTTCTTTGAAAGCCAAAGGCATTCGTTTTGTCCAAAACCCCGCTAAAAAACCTGTTACAGAAGGAATTTTGGATTTATACAACAATGCATTTTGCAAGACTGTTGTATCACTAAAACCAACAAAAATTTTAGGATGTTTCTGTATAAACTTCCAATCCAATTTATCCAATAACCTTGCACAACCATAACCGCCACGCAAGGCCATAATCACTTCGACATCTGTGTTGGCAAACGCCTGCATAATATCTTGCGCCCGATTTTCATCTGAAGACGCAAGGAAACCCGCACACTCATGTATATGCTTTCCCCACACAACATCGTATCCTAAAGAATATGCGGCATGAACGATACGGTCTTCATCCCCGGGGTTTAAAGGGAAATAAGACGCAGGGGCAATAATGGCTATTTTAGGAGTCATAGTTCATCCTCGCGTTGTAAGACTTTGACAATATCTTGTGCCAAAGAAGTTAATGTTTCATCACGAGCGCCCATGACAATAGCTACATCCCCAGGACAAACACGTTTACGCAAATACAGTAAAATTTCATCTCTCTTATGAAAAGTAAAAGCGCGTTTTCCTTTTGTTTGCAACGGGCCTACAACATCTTGACTGGAAATATCTTTTATAACAGTTCCCCCAGCATAGAACACAGGCAACATCAACCACTCTGTTCTTTCTGATAAAACATTTCCTAAAGTTTGAATTAAATCTTTTTTAGTCAAGCGCAACGCTTCAAAACTATGCGGTTGATAGACAATGAAAAGACGCTTGGCCAAAGGTAATAACGCATCAATTGCGGCTTTAATCTTTGCTGGATTATGTGCATAGTCATCGAATACATAGGCGCCATGTCCTGTCCCTATGTAATTCATCCGGCGTTTAACTCCCTTAAAACTCTCTAGCACTTTAAAACTTTCAGCAATTGCAATTCTAAGATGAATACATACACCAACCGCAGCCAATGCATTTGCAATATTGTATTTTCCAATCACAGGCAGTCGGATATTTTGGGATCCATTTAATACAAAAGTACAACCTTGTAAACTTTCTTGAATATTAGAAGCAGACAGGGTTGCCTCTGGATTCCCCTGTATTGAAAAAGTAATATTATTCGGACGTTGTACATTTAAAGCCAATGATTCAGGATCATCTAAATTCATCACGGTACCATGTTTAGTTTTGTCCAAAAAATCCCGAAATAGCCTCCGTATTTCATCCAATGATTTATGATCCAATGAAACATTCGTTAATACAGAAATATCCGGCAAATATTCAGCGATAGAGCCGTCTGATTCATCTGCTTCAATCAAACATGCGTCCTCACCTGTATAAATAAAATTAGAACATGGTTTATGATTATAACTATTACAACTGACTCCGCCATTCAACATAGCAACAGAATGCCCTGTCTCATATAAAATATGGCCGATCATTGCTGTTGTAGTTGTTTTACCACTTGTTCCTGCAACAGCCATCCCAAAATGCGTATTAAACACTTCCGCCAAAATATTTGCTCGTGTTTTTATGGTCAACCCCAATTCCTGTGCTTTTGTAACATCTGGAATAGAATCTTCCACTGCAGAAGAAACTACAAAGGTATCAATTCTGGAAGATATACTCAATCCATTTTGTGGAACAATCAATATTCCTGCCTGGGTCAAGTGTTGTCGCATGTCATCATTGCGCCCCATATCAAAAGACCGGTCAGAACCCAAAACGGTATGACCAAATTGTTTCAGGTAAAGCGCCAACGCACTCATACCCGTCCCACCAATGCCACAGAAAAAAAATGTTGCCATTTTAAAAATCTTTCTATATACTGAGAATGTGATATGTTATCTGATTACTAATCTGATTTTACTTTATTTTCAGGGAGAAGTCAAATGCATTGCTTTAAATTATTTATATATGGGTTGTTGTGTTATGCTATTTTAGGTATTACACACACTCCTTATGCACAAGAGTTAGATTCAGATGCAATTATGGATGAAGAAATCACAGAGGAAGAAAAAACGATTGACCCTAGATTAGCCGCTATACGTGCTTATCAAACAAGTCAACAGACTGACTCAAAAAGCATATTAAATGAACAAGAAAAGCCTGTACAAAATGACTTGTTGATTGAAGAAAATCTACAATCAATAGCGTCCGAAGAAGAATCAAATTTAGAATCTTCCAATCTTGATATTCAAGCTGCCTTTACATCGTCACAATCTCCAGAGCAAAATATTGAAGAAAGGGAAAATGAAGAGGATACAGACCAAGGACAATTACTTATGTTTTTAGACAAGATTAACAGTACTATTACTCAAAATCCTATCAGTTCGTTTTGTTTTGCCACCGTTAAATTACAGAATCAGTTGAAACGACCCCTGAATTCATTTCAAGCAGAGTTAACGTTTAATGGAATTCCTGTAGAGTTTTCAGTAAAAAAAGTGGCGCCAGGCTCCACGGCATCTCAAGAACTTACTTTAGCGGGACCGGCATGTATGTTCCTAACACGCACCCCACATATTTCCATCAAGCGTTGCATGATCGGAGGGATGAGTGATAAACAATGTCAAGATCACTTCATGTTCCAAGCTTATGTACAATAGCGCCATGCGTAAGTTTCTTTTTTCCTTGATTGTTTGTAGTTGGACTTGTTTTGCACAGGCATCTTATATATTGTCTAGCGCCGATATTTCCACTTACAATAAAATTTTGCACGAGCAATCTCAAGGCAACCATACAAAAGCAAAACAATTGCAACAAAAATTACATGATGCTAGCTTATTAGGTTATATTTTATTTCAACGTTATTTTTCAAAAAATTACCCAACAAAAAAACAAGAAATTTCAAGTTGGATGCAAAAATATTCCGACTTGCCTATCGCAACAGATATGTACGCGCTTGGCGTTCAAAAAAAAGTTAAAAATTTAAAACAACCCACCAGTTTATTTGGGAAAAAGACCAATGCATGCACACATCCGATGAGAACAGAACCCATTGATTTGATTTCTAATTTAACCTTTCCATATTTATCAGGCCCATCAAAAAAAAATGCCTTAAAAACGATGAAGCACATTGTTCAACATTTAAAAAATGGACATACATTAAGCGCTAAAAAATTACTCTATCAAAAAAATACCATCCGATTATTTTCCCAAGTTGATATTGACAAAACACGAACAGCACTTGCTTTTAATTACTTCCTGGACGGGGAAAACAAATTGGCTTTAGAAAATGCAGAAAAAGCCTTAATTAAATCCAAATCTGATGTTCCTTTAGCTTTGTGGGTTAAAGGCCTTATTTTATGGCGTGAACACAAGTTTTCAGAGGCCGCACAAGCTTTTTCAGAATTAGCCTCGTTAACTTCACATGCTGCCATAAAAGCCCGATCCAGTTTTTGGGCTGCGCGCGCTTACCTTAGAAGTGAACAGTTTGATTTAGTTATTCCTGCTCTCCGATTAGCGGCAGAACAACCCCGCAATTTTTATGGATTTTTAGCCATGCGCGCTTTGGGTCTAAACATCAACCATGCTTGGGCCAGTCCGAGCCGCCCAGAAGATGAAATGACAACAGAATTTTCACACCCTGCTTTGAATAGGTTTTATGCGCTTAAACAGCTGGGACAAACAGAATGGGCAGAACAAGAGTTATCCAAACTTTATTTAGAATCAGACGATGACGCCAAAAAGATTTTAACCCTTATATCGGAAGAAAATGGTTTTTCCGATGCTTTACAAGGCTTAACAGGCACTTTAGAAGGAGAAAATACACGTTATCCGATGCCTAATTGGTGTCCGATGAATGATTGGCAACTGGATAAAGCGCTTGTGTTTGCCTTTGTACGCCAAGAATCATGCTTCAACCATCGGGCAGAAAGCAAAGTGGGCGCATTGGGATTGATGCAAATCATGCCCGATACAGGCAAAGCTTTGGCAGAAACTCTTTCATGTCCCTTTACAAAACAACGATTAAAAGAACCTGCCTATAATTTAGCGTTGGGGCAAACGTACTTAAAACAACTTTTGGAATCACAAAACATTCAAAACAATCTTTTGTTGGCTAGTGTTGCTTATAATGCCGGCCCAGGCAATTTAATGAAATGGGAAAAGAAAATGTCTTATGACAACGACCCATTACTCTTTTTGGAAAGCATCCCATCCAAAGAAACACGCAGTTTCACTGAACGTGTTTTAATGAACTATTGGGTGTACCGCGGATTAACGAACCAATCCCTTGCCTCCCTTGATCAAATCGTTCATGGACAATGGCCGCTGTATCAATAAGTCCTGGTTAATCTGTATCTACTAGCTAAACTATCCTCATAATGTGTATGCCTACAGGATTTATGGAACAAATGTCCATAACTAATCGAAGGATGCTTATAATGTGGATCAAACCAACGTCCAAAAGAAATCTTAGACTTTGAACCTGAAGAACTAGACTGTTTTAATCTATACCCTTTTCTAATTTCATATGCTTTTCTTTGTGCGGCAATTTTTAACAAGCATGAAACAAATGGTTCTTTATCCGTAGGCCCACGCAAAGCTTCAACACCAGCTAAAATACCTCTGGCCAAAAAAGATTTTCTATCTTCATCAGTTTCTTGAGCGTATTGAGCATATACGGTCATTAAAACGCCCATTAAATCAATAGGAGTTCTAAGCTCACCCTTAGCAACCGTTTTCATTAATTTTTCCGCTTTATTGAAAAAATCTAATTCTGCAGATCTACGACCATCTGTTGAAACCTTCAATACCTCTGGATACATAGCCCGCATTTTTTGCATTTGAATTCGTAATGCTTGACGAGTCTCTACATTTGAAAGAGGCGTTGCATGAAATGTTTTAACATAATACATAAATGTATTTAGAATACCAATGTGCTCTATCTGCTTGGTTAATTGTTCTATTTTTTCTGCGCCCAAATTTGCCGCTGCATCCCCTATACATAAAACTTGCATTTCTGGCAAAGGGGTATACCGTCCCAATCTAATATCTGGAATCATCCCGACAACGACTCCATAGTCATCTTTAACTTCCCGTACTATATCACTTGATTCTATATCTAACATGATTGCTCCTAACAAAAAAGGTGCCCTATTATAAACAAAAATAGATTTTTTGTCAAGAGTTTTTATATTTCTGTCGCAAGCAACAACCTTCGGGATTTTCCCTTAGGCGCAGCGTTCTGCTTGCATCATTGCCAACATTTCGTTAAACACGAGCTTTTGATTTTCTTGTTCGGCGCCTTCGCTTTCATTCTGTTGGCTTTCTTCCTTTGGATGCGCAGCACGATAAGCTTCACGGCGTGCTTCTAAGCACTTCCGTAATTGTTGCATATACTGTTCAGATTGTTGTTTTACTGGGTCGTTTTCTTCAGACATTTGAACTCCTTTCATTCAACAACTATATTATATCACGCAAACCAAAATTTGTCAAAAATCACTTGCTTTTTGGGAAAAAATGTGCTTAACTTATGCCTACGAGAAATCGTAAAAGCAAAAACTATAGAAAGGAAAAGAAAATGACTGTAAAAGTTGCTATTAATGGGTTTGGTCGTATTGGCCGCTTAGTCTATCGTGCTTGGTTGGAATCCGGCCGCACGGATATTGATATCGTTGCCATCAACGATTTAGGCGACGCCGCTGCAAATGCTTATTTATTAAAGTATGATTCCATCCACGGAAAGATGGATATGGATATTCGGGCCGAAGGCGAATATTTAATCGCCGGTGACAAAAAAACACGCGTCATTGCACAAAAAGATCCTGCTCAATTGCCATGGAAAGAAATGGACATTGATATTGTCTTTGAATGTACAGGTATTTTTGCCGCCAAGGAAAAAGCTGTTGTGCATTTGCAAGCGGGCGCAAAACGCGTCTTAGTTTCTGCTCCGTCCGAAGGGGCCGATAAAACAATCGTGTACGGGGTTAACCAAAATACATTAACTGCTAATGATTTGGTTGTGTCTAACGCCTCTTGCACAACAAACTGTTTGGCTCCTGTTGTTTATGTTTTAAATAAAGCTTTCGGCATTAAACAAGGCTTTATGACAACAATTCACAGCTATACAAACGACCAAAAGATTTTGGATCAATTACACAAAGACTTGTATCGCGCTCGTGCCGCTGCTATGAGTATGATCCCGACAAAAACAGGTGCAGCCAAAGCAATCGGTTTGGTCATGCCCGAATTGGCTGGAAAATTGGACGGTGTATCAATTCGTGTTCCGACTCCGGATGTATCTTTGGTGGATGCTAACTTAATTATGAATCGCGAAGTGACTGTTGAAGAAGTTAATGCCGCTATGAAATCCGCTGCCGAAGGGGAATTAAAAGGAATCTTGGGCTACAATGCGGAAAAATTGGTCAGCATTGACTTTACACACGATTCACACTCCTCAACTTTTGATGCCAACGGCACAAAGGTTATGGGTGGCACACAATTACGTGTGATGAGCTGGTACGACAACGAATGGGGATTCTCCAACCGTATGTTAGACACAGCAGTTGCTATGGGTAAATTGATATAATTTCCCATAAATATGAAAAAGTACCGCTCTTTACCAGGGCGGTATTTTTTATAACCAAAAGCTATCTTGACAGAGGCGAATAAAAATGCTTAACTTTGTTGTTAGACTAATGGAGAAGGAGAAGTTGCATGAATAAGAAAAGCATACATCGTTTTGCTGGTACGTTTTATAGTGTTTTGGTCAGTATCTGGGCTGTATTTTTCATTCTTACGGCGATGATAGGCATTTTAATACAGCTGTTTAGCGGCGTGTTCTTCATGAATTTATTGTTAGGGATACTGGCATTGTTGGCTCTTACCTTTATGGGAGGGATTTTTGTAGTCGGAATTGTGATTATCACGATATTATCGGCCTCTTTTGTTACACAACAATTTATTTTGCTGATTACAAAAAAGTCTTCCCCTAAAGAAGTTTTTTTATATTGTTTACTGTACTATTCTATTTGTTTTATAAGTAGTGCATTTATGTTCTTTTTGGACAGATTCTTTTAGTTGATATTAGCCCGATTCGAAAACGCCTAAAAACGACCGTTTCACAAATTATTCTTACCGAACTTGTGCAAGCGCTTGGAAACAAAAAATAGCCATTGGGGACAAAGTGGCCTTAGGCATATGAAATAACTCCGTTTACTTATTCCAACACGGCTTTAATACGACGCACGCCGGCCGAGGAGGATTCTTCCTTTAAAATACGGAAGTGCCCCAAATCACCTGTATTGGTCGCATGTGGCCCACCACAAACTTCCTTGGACACTGTGCCAATTGTATAGACCTTAACTTTTTCTGCATCATACTTGTGCGTAAACAATCCTAAAGCACCTTCAGCTTGAGCTTCCGCCAAAGTTTTTTCCTCGCAAGTCACAGGGATTTTTTGACCAATGACCTCATTTACTTTTTCTTCCAAATATTGCAACTCTTCGGGCGTCATTTTGCGATCAAAGGAAAAATCAAACCGCATACGCTCCGGTGTAATATTGCTCCCCTTTTGCATAACAGTTGTCCCAAACATCTGACGCAAAATTGCCTGCATAATATGGGTTGCGGTATGATAATGGGCAGATTTTTCAGAATGATCCGCCAAACCACCTTTAAATTTTTGCTCAGCCCCTTTGCGTGATAATTCCTGATGCGCTTCATAACATTTGTTAAAGCCATCTGTATCAACTTTAACATTATGCTCAGCAGCCATTTCTTGTGTAAATTCCAACGGAAAGCCATAAGTATCATACAAATGGAACGCCGTTTGTCCGTCAATCTGACCATTTTGAACACGCGCCAACACCTTTTCCATTTCTTTTAATCCTGCCGTAATTGTGCGATTAAACAGCTGTTCTTCCTTTTCCAACTCATCCATGATAAAGTGTTTATTGCGTTCCAATTCAGGATAGTACTTTTTATATTTTTCAACGACACATTCTGCCAACTTCGGTAGAACAAAATCATTCACTTCCAACTTCTTTAAGTTACGAATAGCAATACGAATCAAACGACGTAAAACATATCCTTGGTCTGTATTGCTGGGGGGAATACCTCTGTCATCACCTAAAACAAAAACCGCCGTCCGCAAATGATCCAAAATCTTGCGGAAAGGAACCAAATTTTCAACATATTTTTTGCCGGAAATTTCTTCCAATTTTAATCGACAATCTTCAAAAATCTCCGTCATAAAGACGTCACCTTCACCATTTAAAAAGGCCAATGTCCTTTCCAAACCCATACCTGTATCCACATTTTTATGGCTTAAAGATTCCAACGAGCCATCTGGCTTTTTTAAATACTGCATAAACACATCATTCCATACTTCTGTGTATTTACCACATGAACAAGTTGGATTGCAATTCGGACCACAGGCAGGCTTGCCACCATCAATGTACATTTCGCTGTCCGGACCGCAAGGACCGCCATCTGCTAATCCCCACCAGTTATCCTCGGTTGTGAAAAAAATCTGATTGTCTTGCAATCCTTGAGCACGCCAAGCGGCAGCCGCTTCTTCATCTTTAGGAGCATTGGCATCACCTGCAAAACAAGTCACTGCCAATTGTTCTTTTTTAAATCCTAACTTTTGGGTTAAAAATTCAAAGCTCCACGCAATCATTTCATTTTTAAAATAATCGCCTAAAGACCAGTTTCCCATCATTTCAAAAAACGTTAAATGGCAATGATCTCCAACTTCACCGATATCATTTGTTCGGATACATTTTTGAATATTTGCTAAACGATTTCCTGCAGGATGTTTTTCACCCATTAAATATGGCACCAACGGTTGCATCCCTGCTGTTGTGAACAACACAGTTGCATCATTTTCCGGCAACACAGAAGCGGATGGGATAGCCGCGTGCTGTTTTGATTTAAAAAAATCTAACCATAAATTGCGCAATTCATCATATGTCACTGTCATTGTACACTCTCCATAAAAATAATTGCATGAATTGTATCAAAATTTTTGAATAAAGTCAATACAAACTATTGACATTTTATGTAAATCCCGCTAGCTTGAAGAAGTTTTACGAAAGGGGAATTACCATGAAAAAAACTTTATTATCTTTAACAGCTTTATTGATGCTGGCCGCTTGTCAACAAACCGCCGACACATCAAATGCCTCGTTAAATGCTTGTTTAACAGCAAAAGCTTATGCTGCTGTGAATGACGGCTCTGCTTTTACAACAGATATTAAAACAACAGCAAAAAATATTTCAACTGCTTGTATTAAACAGTTGGCATTACAAAAAGCTGGCTTGAGTGAAGAAGCTTTGACTGCTACGACAAACTTGTTGACGGCATTAAAAGAAGCTAAAAACAACTAAAAAATCTCCCCCATTTTGAAAATAAAGCGTTCAACAATGGGGGGTATTTAAACAAAAAGCTTGCAAATATTTCCAAGATACATTACAATAATGTGTGGAATTTTTCGGCGAAGGAAATAGATGTTTAAAAAATTTTTATTAGTGTCTTTATGTTTTATCCCGTACTTAGCAAATGCCAGCACATTAAAGGATGTTTTGACTTACACATATGAAAACAGCTGGAGCATCAATGCAGAACGGGCCGGGTTAAAGGCAACCGATGAAGAGGTGGCTATTGCAAAATCCGGTTTTCGTCCCAATGTGGTTGCTGTGGGTTCTGCAGGTCGTACGTACAATAAAAACTCTTATGATTATACGCCGATTAAAGATGAAAAATATTTAAATCCAACGTCGGTCGGTTTGCAATTAAAGCAACCTGTCTTTTCCGGATTTTCAACCGTTCAATCTGTGAATGCAGCAAAAAGCCAAGTTCGTGCAGGGCAACAAAGCTTAGCCGGCACAGAACAAAATGTTTTATTAGATGCTGTTACTGTTTATATGGATAATATCCGTGACGAAGCTGTTTTAGATTTACGCAAAAACAATGAAAAAGTTTTAAAGCAACATCTGGCTTCCTATCGCAAACGGTATAAAGTCGGGGATTTAACCAGAACCGATGTAGCACAATCCGAAGCACGCTTATCAGGCGCCACTGCACATCGCATCGCGGCAGAAGGCAACTTAAAAGCCTCACGCGCAAACTTTTTCAGCGTCGTTGGGCTAGAACCTGTTGACTTAAAAGATATAAAAACTATTGATTTTGATTTACCTGTGTCTTTAGATCAAGCTATTGAAATTGCCATGGAAAACAGCCCTCAAATCAAGGCTGCAAAATATGCAAAAGATGCCGCCAGCTATACGGTCAAAGCGAAAAAAGGAACTTTGTTGCCGCAAGTAGATGTTACCGCCGCAACCGGTCGACAACACGAACAATTGAATGTGGATAAAGCAGATTATTGGCAGGTTCACGCGAACTTAACCATTCCTTTATATCAATCAGGGGCAGAATACGCCAATGTGCGTCAGGCACGTCAATTGGAAAACAAATATCGTATTTTGTGGGATAAAACCGTTCAAGATGTACGTGCTATGGTTATTGCCGCATGGGAAACTTATACAGCCAGTAAGGCGCAAGTATCGTCCATTGAAGCACAAATAAAAGCGTCAAAGATGGCTTTGGATGGCGTTATTCGTGAAGCAAAGGTCGGTTCCAGAACTGTATTGGATGTTTTGGATGCAGAACAGGAACATTTGGATAATCAAGTCTCTTTGGTACAAACTCATCGGGACGAAATTGTCTCTGCATATACTTTATTAGCAGCCTTAGGACAATTAAACCCGGACACACTGAAGTTGGATGTGGAATCTTATGATGCACAAGCTTATTACCAAGATGTTAAAAATAAATGGATTGGGTACGATATTGATTAATTGTCTGAGTTAAAAGGGGGTTAAAGTGGCTGAAGATCAAGAAATATCTATGAATGAAATTTTATCATCGATTCGCCAGATTCTGTCTGATGACACTCAAAAAAATACAGAACCGTTGGATGATGCAATAGAAGACGTCTTTGTTTTAACTCCTGCGATGAAATATCAGCCAACAAACAAAACGAATATTCAAGACAAATTGAAGCTTGTTTTAAATAAATTAGCTGAACACAAAGCTGATATGAACGATTCAGAATACCGTGATTTTGTGAATCAAGAAGTTCGCCCCATTTTAACTACATGGATGAGTGAACGGATCCCTGACTTATTAAAAGACGCAGTAGATCAAGAAATAAAAAAGTTATTAAAATAACTTTCTCTCTTGCATTTTCACGCAAAACATGCTAATCATTTATATGGCAAGTTTGGGGAGATTATGACATTATCTGAACAACAATATCGATCTTTAACTGAAGGATACTTTCGCGGGGATCCGTTTGCAGTGTTGGGTGAACACAAAGAAAATGGAACGTGGGTTATTCGCACTTTACAGCCTCAAGCTGAGACTGTTTCCGTTTTGGATACGTCTGGTCAAAAAATAGGAAAAATGGAGCGTATATGGGGTGCTGTTTTTGAACTTCAACTTTCAAAAGCAACTGAATTTACCCCCTATAAACTGAAAATTACATTGCACGATAATTCATCCTATGAAACATATGATCCATACAGTTTTTTGCCTGTTTTAGGTGATATAGACTTATACCTGTATGGTGAAGGAAATCATTTAAATATTTACGATAAATTAGGGGCTCATTTGATCAGCCATCAAGGGATAGATGGGGTCAGCTTTGCTGTATGGGCACCAAATGCAACTCGTGTTAGTGTTGTTGGTAATTTTAATGATTGGGATGGGCGTCGCCACATGATGCGCCCTAGAGGTTCTAGCGGTATTTGGGAATTATTTATTCCTGGTTTAGCCGAATGGGATATTTACAAATATGAATTAACTGATGCTCAAGGCCATTTATTGCCATTAAAAGCTGATCCTTTTGCTTTTGTCAGTGAAGTCCGCCCTAAAACGGGCAGTTTAGTTTACAATCATAAAACTTATCAATGGCATGACGGGGAATGGTTGCAAAATCGCAAAGAAAAAAATAATCGTACATCCCCTATTTCCATCTATGAAGTGCATTTAGGTTCTTGGAAACGCAAGGATGGTCGTTGGCTCAGCTATGTAGAATTAGCAAAAGAACTACCAGAATATGTCAAAAAAATGGGGTTCACGCATGTGGAATTATTGCCTGTAGCAGAATATCCATTTGATGGCAGTTGGGGATACCAAGAAACTGGGTTATATGCACCAACAAGTCGTTACGGAACCCCTGGAGATTTTAAATATCTGATTGATTCTTTACACCAAGCAGATATTGGCGTGATTATGGATTGGGTGCCTGCTCACTTTCCAAAAGACGCTTTTGGGCTTGCAAATTTTGATGGCACCGCTTTATATGAGCATGCGGATCCGCGCAAAGGAGAACACAAAGATTGGGGCACAAAAATCTATAATTACGGGCGCCATGAAGTCTCCAACTTTTTATTGGCTAATGCCCTGTTTTGGATCCGAGAATATCACATTGACGCGTTGCGTGTAGATGCAGTTGCCAGCATGCTTTATTTGGATTATTCCCGCAAAGATGGCGAATGGATCCCCAACCAATATGGTGGCAGAGAAAACTTAGAAGCCATTGATTTTGTACGGCGTCTGAATGAAGTTGTTTTTGCGGAAAATTCTGGAGCCACAACATTTGCCGAAGAATCCACCGCATGGCCGATGGTATCTCGTCCTACATACTTAGGCGGATTGGGTTTTGGTTATAAATGGAATATGGGGTGGATGCATGATACTTTGGATTATATGAAAGAAAATCCTATCAACCGCAAATATCATCATAATGAGCTCACCTTTGGATTCTTATATGCTTTTACCGAAAATTTTGTCCTTCCTTTATCCCATGATGAAGTGGTGCATGGCAAAGGCACCATTTTAACACGCATGCCCGGGGATGAATGGCAACGCTTTGCGAATTTAAGAGCGTATTATACCTATATGTTTATGAGCCCAGGCAAAAAGCTGCTTTTTATGGGAAATGAAATTGGGGCAACGCAAGAATGGAATTATCAATCGCAATTGCAATGGAATTTATTGCAATACCCTGTTCATCACGGTATCCAAGAACTGATCTCAGATTTAAATCACTTTTATTCTTCGCATTCCGAACTCTATGATTTAGATTGTGAAAACTCAGGTTTTCAATGGATTGACGGTTCAGATACCAACAGCTCTTGCTTGACATTTATTCGTCAAAATCAAGCTGGTGAAAAACTAATTATTGCTTGCAATTTCACACCAGTTCCCCGATATAATTATCGCATAGGCGTTCCAGAATCTGGCATGTACCAAGAGGTTTTTAATTCTGATGATAAAAAATATACAGGCTCAGGCATTATGAATTCTGGTAATTTGTGTACAGAAGAACCTGGATGGAATTTTTTGCCTTATGCCTTACAAGTTGTATTACCACCATTGGCCGTTGTGGTATTTAAATTAAAAGAAAAAGGGGAAAGCATTCACAGATGACGATAAAAATTTTACCTGGTTTGCCGTATCCTTTAGGAACTACCGTTGACAAAAACGGGGTCAATTTTGCATTGTTTTCCAAAAATGCAACACGTGTAGAATTGTGCTTATTCGATGATGATGGCAATAATGAAATACGCGTAGAACTGCCTTATTACACTGATGAGGTTTTTCATGGCTATATCCCAGGATTAAAATGGGGACAAAGATATGCCTATCGTGTGTATGGACCTTATGATCCAGAAAAAGGTATGCGCTTCAACCCAAATAAATTAGTTTTAGACCCATACGCAAAAAAACTGACTTCCTGTGTCACAGCCAATAACGCACAGCTGGGGTATGTTCCAACTTCGGCTTTGGAAGATTTAGCATTTTCGGCACAAGATAGTGCTGCTTATATGCCAAAATGCATCGTGATTGATGAAAATCACTTTGATTGGCAAGGCGTCCAAAAACCCAAAATTCCATGGAGTGAAGAAGTTATTTACGAAACTCATGTACGGGGCTTTACTATTTTAAATCCAGAAGTTGAAAAAGCTTTGCGGGGCACTTTTTATGGTTTATCCAGTAAAAAAGTTATTGCTTACTTAAAATCACTTCAAATATCCTCGGTAGAGTTATTACCTATCGCGACCTTTTTGACAGACGGTATTTTAAAGCGCAAAGGATTAAGTAATTATTGGGGATACGACCCGATTATATTCATGGCACCTTACACTCCTTATTTAGCCACAGGAGCAACATCTGAGATCCAACGCACAGTCCGCGCTCTGCATGAGGCTGGTATTGAAGTTATTTTAGATGTTGTGTTTAATCACACGGCAGAGGGTAATCAAATGGGGCCTACTTTGTGTTATCGTGGGATAGACAATACCATTTATTATCGATTGAATAAAAACAACCCAAGATATTATGAAGATACTACTGGTTGTGGTGCCAGTTTTAATTTACATCATCCGCGTGTCTTGCAATTAGTTATGGATTCTTTAAGATATTGGTCAACCAACATGCAAATAGACGGGTTTAGATTTGATTTAGCCACGACTTTGGCACGCGACGATGAAAATACTTTTCAACGCAACAGTGATTTTTTATCGGTGGTTCAACAAGATCCTGTCCTGCAGCGGCTTAAACTGATTGCAGAACCTTGGGATTTAGGAAATGGGGGCTATCAAGTTGGTACTTTCCGCCCTGGGTGGGCAGAATGGAATGACCAATTCCGAGATACAACCAGACGCTTTTGGAAAGGCGATATGGGACAGGCCGGTGCCTTTGCAAAACGCCTAACCGGTTCAGCAGATTTATATAATAAAAATGGACGCAAAACGTGGGAATCTATTAACTTTGTTACTGCACATGATGGTTTTTCTTTGGCTGATTTGGTCAGCTACAATCATAAACATAACGAAGCCAATCAAGAAGATAATCGGGATGGGTCTGATGCCAATTATTCATGGAATGGCGGGGAAGAAGGTGATACCAAAAATCCTGCCATCAAAGAAAACAGATTAGCGCGCGCCATGGGGTTAATGGCCTCATTGCTATTGTCCCGCGGCACCCCGATGATTCGATCCGGAGATGAAATTTTACACTCTAATAAAGGCAATAATAATCTGTATGCCCAAGATAATCATTTAGCGTGGTTGGATTGGGAAAATATTTCTTCAGACGGGCATAAAATGTTGGATTTAGTTCGCCAGCTAATGAAATTTAGGCGATCAAATCCTCAATTTATTTCTGATAATTTTTTAAGTCCTAAAGAATGTGTTTGGTATCGCCCAGATGGTCATCCTATGGAATCCACAGATTGGCAAGATTTTGTACGTGCTTTATCCGTGAAACTAAAGGGAAAAAAGCAGGATATTTTCTTAATTTTTAATGCCTTTCATGAACCGATTCAATGGACTTTGCCTCCTGGAAAATGGTATTTAAAAATTGCTACAAAATCATTTAAATCTCAACAACAAACCTATCCTATCCCAGCATGGTCTGTTGCGGTATTCTCAACAGGAAAGACAAGCCATGCAACACGCTAAATTTACCCGAAAAAAAGAAGATTTTACTTGTGAAGTCTGTGGGTTAAAAGTTCACGGGAACGGTTATACCAATCATTGCCCCAGATGTTTATCCAGCAAACATGTAGATATTCAACCAGGAGATAGAGCCTGTCCCTGTAAAGGCATTATGTTGGCCACTGGTTTTGAATTAAAACACGGTACAGAATATATTATTCACACATGTCAAACCTGTGGTCATCAGCGTGCTAATAAAGTCAGCGCCCAGGACGATCGTAGTGCAGTTATTGCATTATCCTGTGGAAAAATGACGACCTATCTGGCAAGCTTAATATCTCATAAGAAATAAACAACTTGACTTTTATGGCAATTTCGGCTACAACTGTAACGTTCTTAAAACAAAGGAGGTCGCCATGATAGAACTACCAAAAGATTACAGACCCTCAGAAAAAGAAGAGTATATGAATGAAATGCAACTGGAGTATTTTAAACAAAAGCTGATTGATTGGCGTAGAAACTTATTGCGTGGCATGGCGCGCGCTTTAACAGACTTACAAGAAACAGAACTCCGTGAAGCAGATGTCAATGATCGGGCGACAAAAGAAATCGAACAAGCTCTTGCATTGAAGGCTCGTGATAGAGATAGACAGCTGATTGCCAAAATCAATGCTGCTTTAGACAGAATTGAAGACGGTACTTATGGCTACTGCTTGGAAACAGGGGATCCTATTGGTGTTTATAGACTAGAGGCACAACCTACGGCCACTTTGTGTATTGAAGCTCAAGAACAACACGAACGCCGTCAAAAAACACAAGTTACACGGGACTAACATGGATAAAAAATCCTCTCCCTGCCCTATTTGTGGGAAACCATCAACGCCACAGTATCATCCATTTTGCTCAAAAAAATGTGCGGATATTGACTTGGGAAGGTGGTTGAAAGGAACGTATGTGGTACATACGAATGAAACGCCTGAAACAAACGAGTTTCCTGAAGAAAATAATGAAGATTCAGCCTGTTAGTGTTTGACTCGGCACAAAGTTAATACATCAACATGGCTTGCACCGGCTTTTAGCAAAACTTTAGAACATTCACAAACTGTAGCACCTGTTGTCATAACATCATCAATCAAAAGAACTTTTTTATTTTCAATTTTCTTTGGATTTGAAATAGCAAAAGCCTTATGCACATTCAATTCCCGTTGTTTGGTATTCATATGACCTTGACTTGGGGTTGCCCGAGTACGTTTTAGGACGCTTGGTTCAAAACGCCGATGTGTCACTTTTGCCAAACGATGAGCCAATAAAGCCGATTGGTTATAACGCCTTAAAAACAAGCGTGTGATATGTAATGGAACAGGAATAATAACATCCGCATCCATGATGAGCGATTTATACTCTTTCAATAAAAATTGGCATAAAACACCCGTTAAATCTGTCCGATCGGCATGCTTAAACGGTAAAACCAACTTTTTAACACCCTCGTTATATACCAACACAGATCGCGCCATGCGGTACGGCGGATTTTTCTTTAAACAGCCGGCACAAACGCCGTCCCCCTTTATATCAAACTCAAAAGGCTTGCCACATTTTTGACAATAGGGTTTAGTTATAAAATGTAATTCTTTAAAACAATGTGCACACACCATGTTTGTTTCATCAACTGGACAATTACAGATGGGACAAACAGGCAGCAATATAAAATCAACAATACTTTTTATCATGCGCTTCAATCTTGCATTTTTCATGTAAGTATCCTATCATTTCTTTAACAATAACACAAGGAGCAAAAATGAAAAATATATCAGTTTGGAAAAACGCATCACATTTATTCTTTTTGTTATTATTGGTATTCACAGTAGGATATGTTGGCTCAGCGTTCATGACCCCAACAACATGGGATTGGTATAATAGTTTAGCAAAATCTCCGCTGAATCCCCCCGATTTTATTTTTCCAATCGTATGGACGATTTTATTATTCTTACAAGCTATCGCTGCATTTTTAGTATGGGGCAAGGCTTCGCCTCGCTGGTTTGTTGCACAGTTAATGTTTAACATGTTATGGAGCTTTACATTTTTTTACCTGCACAGCCCGTCCATCAGCTTTATTGTAAGTCTTTTATTTTCTTGCGCTCTGTTTATTAACACTTACACCTTTGGTAAGGTGAACAAAATCGCTGGGCTACTTATCCTCCCTACATTTCTATGGAGTTTATTTGCCATTTATTTAAATGCGTATCTTGTTTTTTAACCCAAGTTTTCCAGCATCACAGTCCCTTTGTCAGAACGCGCCTGCATATAAGCTTCCCGCAAGTTATCACGCACCTGGTTGGGATATGGAATCTTGTGCATAACAATGGTTCCTGTTCTATCCGTACTCACAACTGTAACTGTGCCTAAATTAGACCACATATCTATTAAAGATTGCTTGCATGTAGAATCAGCCACACGAAATAATTCAATTTCATCCACATCTTTTGTAAAAATGCCAGAAATAATGATTAAACGTTTATTTGTCAAAGTGTAGGAAGTATAAATCCGTTTACAATACACAGATGGCAACCACCCTAATAACATCGCGACCAATACCCACCACCAAACGTCCAACATACCATGCTGAAGCGCAGGAACAAATGAAATAATCATGCCAATAAAACACAACCATACAACGGGATGATATTTTAAATCAGCAATTGATCCGCGAACGGTCCAATAAAATGTCTCATCACTTCGTAACACATTTTTTAACACACTAATATCGCTCATTTCATTCCTCTCAACTGTATTTCCAATCTTAGTATATAACAACTCTTTTTGGAACTCAACCATTTTTTTATCATAGATAACAATACAAACGTATGTATTTGATATAAAATAATATTTTTTTAAATCTTAGGACTAGATTTTTGAGTTTTGCCACCCTAAAGTTATTGTGCTTCAAATGATCATTTAAAGAAAGGAGAATCAAAATGAAGAAATATTTATTATCAACACTAGCATTAGCTGGTTTAATTTTTGTAACTGGTGCAGCTCAAGCAAAAGAACGCCATGATGATAATTGGCTCAACATGAGCGACGCCTATGCTATTGCTCAAGCTGGATATGGTTTTGGCTATAAAGATTATAAAGAAAATGCCGTAATGGCTTTAGGTATGGGATATCATCTAAATCAATATTTACATTCCGATCTGACTGTAGGTTGGAGAAATTGGGGTAAGATTAAAGCAGAAGGGAAAAGTGCAGATACTTGGTCTATTCCAGCTTTGTTGAACGTATATGTCAGCATGCCTGTCTTTGACAAAATGAGTGTTTATGGGATGGGCGGATTAGGTATGTCCTATAACAAAGTCAAAAATACCAGTTTAACAAAAGGCGACAGCAAAACATCTTTTGCATGGACAGTTGGTGCTGGTGTTGACTATCGTTTGAATGATTGTTGGAGTTTAGATTTAGGATATCGTTTTGCTGATTTAGGAGAAGGTCGGTCAAAACTTAAAGATGGATCTGAACGTTTCAAAAAAGATATCAAATCTCATGACATCTTATTATCTGCCAGATACTATTTTTAAGGATCTAAAGGCATCAAAACAGGGGAAAATTTCCCCTGTTTTTTTATCACTATTTTACTGTCGTTGAAAATGACGCAACATTATATTATTTCTGGTAACTCTTGCCATTTGAGGGGTCACCAACTTTTGAATATTTTCAGCATCTTTCTCTATATCGTTCCAGCGCGTTTCTTCCGGTTGCTTGGCATAGCTGTCCATTAACCCAAAAATAGAATCTACAGTCACTTCTGGCCACGCCTTTTTATAGGAATCAATTAGCTTTTGATTTAATCCAAACTTTTTCAACCCTCGATATATATATACCAAATCATTCAAATAATTCTGGCGATTTTCTATACTGCTTTGATTTTTTATATCGGCAATCAAACCAATTAAAGAATCTGCAAATAAAGAGGCCACATATATTGAAGGTATATCCGCATCCGAAGTCGGACGAGACGTCGTATTTCTTCTAACACAATTAAAATCATTTGCTCCAGCATTAACATAGGCTATAACGGCTTCTATTTGATTACGTCTTAAATCATAAGTAAATGGAGTTTCTCCATTAAAATCCTGGTAAAACATTTCTTGATAAGCATCAAACACACTAATCATTCCATTATTAGACCCCTGTCCAAATCTTCTGGCATACTCTTCCGGACACCAACAACGATGCCATAACATATCTGGTGCATCCACCCACATTCTGGCGCGATCTGCATCTGTTCTTATACTCATTTTTAACCTTTCATTTATCTGAATCAAGGCATCATTATACTTATAATTTATTTTTTGTCAAATTTTAATTTTGAACTTGTGCTCAGGCTATCATTCGCGCACGGAACCAGAAACTTTTTGATTAATCTGATATGCGTGTTCCGGAGCTAACTTTTCTATTTGAGTAACATAATGTTCTGGATTTTGCCAACGTTCATTTTCCGGCGTAA
Organism: Alphaproteobacteria bacterium; assembly: GCA_017960645.1. Taxonomy (GTDB): domain Bacteria; phylum Pseudomonadota; class Alphaproteobacteria; order CAAHEQ01; family UBA3637; genus UBA3637. The sequence continues at coordinate 37,868 of JAGCYU010000027.1, forward strand.
AAGCACATTCATCCATAATATCCAAAACACCTGGGATATTTATTCTCGGATGTGATGCATAATACTCGGCAAGCAATCCTAAATTTAACCCGGAACCATCCTTTAACTTACGATAAATATACAATAAATTATTTAATAAATTAACACTAGTCTGCTGTATTTCTGGATCCATTATCCCAGCATATGCAGCAAAATTTCTTACATTAATCCCGAATAAAGTTATTGTATGCAATGCAGGACTACTTATCGTCGTTGCTGTCTTTGAATCAACGATACAATTAAAATCGGTCACAATACCTTCATTAACTAAGGCCATCGCTTGGATATACTGACCCATATGCAAAGCATAGGACATGGGAGATTGCCCCGGGCAAACCCTTTGAAAATTTGTAAATAATGCGTCACACATATCTTTTGAATTATTATTTGGATTTGATTTCCGATAATCCAAACAAAAGTGTTTAACCCACTGCATGAGCGCACAACTGTCTTGATCAAACTCAGGAGAATCTAAAAATATTTTTGAACGTTGTTCGTCGGTCAATATCGCATCCATACACCCCTCCTTTAGCCGCGTTAATCTCTTAATTAACCATCCTATTATAATATGGAAAAAATATTTTGTCAAGTTTTATCGGCAACATTTTAAACAATAAAAAAACTGGCATCTCATATAAAGACGCCAGAATTTACAAAAGAACCTGTCTGTTTATTTTAAAGTCGGCTTTAAAACTTTAACATTTAACTTTGCCCGTTCATTAGACAAAACAGATTGTAATTTTGTTTCCATAACCGCTTGTTTAATTTGATCTTTCACTTCTTCAAAAGTTGGAGGATCCGCCAAGCGTTTATCTTCAACATATGCAATATGCCATCCAAAAGCAGTATGGATTGGCGCAGATAATTGCCCTTTTTTCAAATCAAACACAGCATCACCAAACTCAGGAACCATCATTCCTTTTGTGAAGTATCCCAAATCGCCACCTTCCGCATTTTTATCTAAAGATTTAGCTTCAGCCAACTTTGCAAAATTTGCACCTGCCTTTAATTGCACAAGCAAATCTTTGGCTTCTTTTTCTGTCTTAACCAAGATATGACGGGCATGTACTTCCTCTTCTCGTTGGAAATTTTGCAATTCCTGCTCATACAAAGCTTTTAATTCTTCTTCACTGACATTGGCTTCTAACAATTCATTCAAATACGTTTGCCCAACAATTTGTTCGTTTGCCTGACGCAACAAGCGACGAATCTCAGGCCGACGATCAACCCCATGGCGTTTTGCTTGCAACATAATAACTTTGTTGTTGATTAACATATTCAATAAATTTGGATATACAGTTTCCATCGGCAACTCGGACACTTGCGGCATATCTAACATCAACTCTTGCATATCTTCTTGTGTAATTGGATGACCATCCACAGTTGCTAATGCGTCCACCTTTGCGGCAGGCAAACGCTTTGCCATTGTTATCTTATGTTGACACTCGCAATGATAGAAAAGGACCGATTCATATGTAAAGTATCCCCAAATACTCATATTAATCAGCATTAAGGCCACAACCCCAACCCCATACAAAAAAGTTATCCGTTCTTCCTTGTGTTCAACAACTGTTGGAGAACCTCCTTCACCTTGTGATGCTAAAGATTCAACTTGTTTAATATTTTTTACACGTTTTTTACGAAGCATATTTTCCCCCTTTTGTTTATCCTAAATCCTAGCTTAAACACTTTTAAAACAAAAATCAACCTTTTTTTGATAATTCTTGTAAAAAAACAAAAGCTAAAGATGGATGCATAACAAACGCGCGGTAAAGTGCGTCTTTGTCTATCAATAACGCTGTTGCTTTTGTATGTGCAATTACCTTTATTGAAGTTGGTTTGGGATTAAAAACTTGACGAAGACCTATAATTTGCGGAGCCGCTTGAATCTGCTCTTGTCCTTCAGCATTAATCACCTGAATAGAGCCATTTAGCATAATGTGTAATGGGGCATACGGCATTTCGTTATCAATAATCACTTCTCTAACCTTAAAAGTCTTTTCTTGAGCAATAGACATTAAATCTGCCAACGCTTCATCCGAAACCTGATTAAAAAATTCCAACTGTCTCAGCAATAAAATTTGTTCAATATTAATCATGCCGTTTTCCCTCCAAAAATTCTTGAAACTTGTGTTGTACCAAATATCTTGTTGGAACATTCAACATCAACTCTTGAGCTTTTTGTTTATCCGAAACATCGTGTCCAACAATCCACAAAGCCGTATCCAAAATCAACCAATTGGCCGAAACAAGAGCCTTTTCAATAACCAACATTAGATTTTTAGACTTCATCTGGCTCAATCCTAATAATGCCAAAACATATAACCACGGTGTCATCCATTTAGGGGTTTGCAATATCATTTTACTCAATACACTCTGGGCTTTAGACTGCGCTTCCGCATCATTTTCAGATTTACGCAATCCAGGTATCTCTCCCAACAAAACTGGCTGTATCGTTTTATATATTTTTTTAGGTAACAAATCCTGCAAACAACTTGCGGCACCCGCATAAGCGCTTGTATCTGAATCCAGTAATAATTGACAAGACCGCTTCACTAATGAGTGTGTATTTAATAACAAAACCTGAAACAGAATCAATTGCCTCAGCTTATTCATTTCTGTTTGAAAAGCGACCTCTAATCGTCCCAGAATTTTTTGCATATTTAGATCCGAAGGCATACAAAGATCTTTTAAAGTTTGCTGCATTTCATACCATTGTTGGACATCATTTTGTATGCTTAACCAAATGACTTCTCGACGATCTTTGTGCACCCAAACCATACGAGCTGCCATAATTGTTCTGACAATGACCATACGTAATTTTGGTTCTACTTTGAACAAAACACGTAATAACATCTGTTTTGCTGCACTACTTTGTTGTTGGCCCAAAAAAACGATTAATACTTTACGACGTTCAAAAGGATTGGTATCATCCGTTATTATTTTTTCAATCGAGGGTAATGCTCGATCGCCATAACTACGTAAAACATCTAATGCAATATCTCGTAACTTTAAATTATCCAACGCTTCAAAGATACCAAACAATAGAATTGGATATGGTAATTGAGCTACAACTCGCAAAGCGGCTATTGTTATTTTTTCGGAAGAATGGAATAAAAAAGGTTTAATCCACGGCATCCACTCCGGGCATGGTTTTTGCCTCATAACCTTTAAGGCTCTGTGTTGAATAGAGGATCGGGGAGAACTGCACCAACTGCCAACCGCTTTAACGGCGTCCATATAGCCATGTTTTGTAAATAACAACCCCAAACATGCGCCCCCTGCCAGTTCATTATTATGCAGGTAGACTTTATATGTTTCATAGGCTTGTTTATCATTTAAGTCTGCTTCATATCGGATCATCAAATGTAACGCATAATTTTGGACTTCTATGTTTGAATCTGTTTGAAAAATATTTTGCACCACAGTATAAAATTTTTTATCCCAGAATAAATCACTTAATTTTTCTAATGCAAACAACCTAACCTTAGGCGAAGGATGTTGCAGAGCTTGGGTTAAATACAAACGAATCTTTGGATGATGTCCTTGTAATAAAATCGATAAACAATACAAACTGTGTGCTTCATCGGCATCACTTACTCCTTGCACAAGCATCTGGATCAAAGGACGATAGGTCAACATAAGCGGGTTTGGGCACCACCTGCGCAAATAACACATTTGCATTAATAAGCGGCTGTAAATATGTCTGGACACAAAAAAGAGTATTGTAAAAACTACAGCCAAAGCAAGAATAACCCATACAAGAATGGATGTGCTAACCGTCATTATCAATGCCGCAGTTAAAATAATCCCCACCGGTTCAATCAATAGCAAGCGCATCGTTTTAAGACGAATTCCTTGACCTAGCAACAAAAAACAAGGTAAAAAATGCAAATATCTGTCATAATAAAAATATCCCAAAAGAACCATACCTAAAAAGCCTGCATACACAAACTGACTGTCCGATATGAATATTCCCAAAGCCAAGATCGTTAAACTTAAGCTGAATAGTAACATTCCAAAACACAAAGTGTATCTGAATAAAAAGCGCCATCCCCATAATAATAGACTCAAACACAATCCGCAACCCGCAAATATAATCCAAAGCCACGCCAACGAACTAATCACAACCTCTGGATGTAACATCAGCATATAATATAAATAAAAATCACCCAAAAACCTTGCTGTAGTATAGCAAAATGCCAGTCCAAAAATACAATTTACCAAGTTTTGCTCTGTTTTGTCTTGAACACCACCGGTTTTGGGAACAAATGTTTCATTAGGAATGCTGACTATATCTGAAAATAATTTCACAGCTACGGTAAATAAAACCAACGACAAGAAACATCCCCATAACAACTCAAACGGATTGTATTGATAAGAGAGCGCAATTTTTCCGGCAATCATGTACCCACAAAATTGTGCTGCCATTACACCTGTATAACGCAATGAAGAAAAATCACTTTTAATAAGCCGTTCACTAATAGCCCAACAAGCATGAGCAACCAAAAATAACAGACCGTATTTATAAATGAATAGTAGGTTGGCTATCATTTCCTGATAATCTGTTTTAATACCACTCAACAGCAACCATAATATAATACATGCAATAAACAAATAAAAAGCAGAACCATATCCTTTACGGCGCTCCAAAATCAAAACACAACGCCCAACACCCATCATCAACAAAGCAACCCATAAATAATCAAAACCGATGGATAAGAGACCTTGATTTTTTAAGAATATATTTGTTAAGCTTATGTCTAATAAAGCGACCGCAATGCCGCCCGTCAAAGAAACCATGCACAACAAAAACAACAGAATATAATCTGTCTTTTTTAATTTTTTAAAACGTGCAACTGTTCGATTAACGAATCGCATTTATTCCCCCGTATTTAACAATGCATCCACAAACTCTGTCGCTGAAAAAGGTTGTAAATCTTCCACACCTTCTCCAACACCAATTGCATAAATTGGCAAATGAAATTGATTAGCTAAGGCAAATAATACACCACCTTTAGCTGTCCCGTCCAGTTTTGTCAAAACCAAACCGGATACACCACATTGTTCTTTAAAAATTTGCACTTGAGAAAGCGCATTTTGCCCCACAGTTGCATCCAAAACTAACAATGTAGCATGTGGAGCAGAAGCATCCAATTTTTGTATCACACGAATAATCTTTTTTAACTCATCCATTAAATCTGTTCGATTTTGTAAACGCCCTGCCGTATCAACAAACAAAATATCTATCCCTTTGTCTTGGGCATCTTTTAACGAATCGTACACCAATCCGGCAGCATCAGCGTTTTCCTTGCCAGCATAAACAGGCATTCCAACCTTTTGTCCCCATACCTGTAATTGCTCTACGGCGCCGGCACGAAAAGTATCAGCCGCCACACAGGCAACACTTTTTCCTTGTGTTTTATAAAAATGAGCCAATTTGGCAATTGTTGTTGTTTTGCCAGCCCCATTCACCCCGATCATTAAAACAACAAACGGGTGATAATTTGAAATTTCCAAAGGCTTGGCAACAGGTTCCAATCTGGCAACTAGCTCTTCATGCAAATATTGTCTCATTTCTTTGTCATCCACAGGATGTTTCGCCTGCACCACTTTCAAAATTTCGTTGGTCACTTGAAAACCCATATCGGTACGAATCAACGCTTCCTCTAAATCCTCAGAATCCACAGACTTAAGGTTTAAAACAACCGCAGTCTTTTTCATACCCGCCTTTAATTTATCCAACCAACGCATCGTTTTGAACTCCTTTAATTTTAATATCCACAATTTCACCTTCCACACAATCGGATGGCAATATAACACGCACATAATTATCCGTCATACCACTGCCATTTCCTTCTGTCAGCACAGGCACAACTTTTCCCACCATGCTTTTTAATAATTTTTCATACAATTCCTGTCCCAACTTTCGTAATTTAGCCGCCCGTTCTTTACGAATTTTAATAGGTACTTGAGGCATCTGGACCGCCGGTGTCCCAGGCCGCTCTGAATACGGAAAAACATGCAAATGCGTAATATTTGCTGTTTTCACTAATTGCAATGTAGAATTGAATTGTTCTTCCGATTCGGTTGGAAAGCCCGTAATAAAATCTGCTCCAAAGGTTGCCAAAGGACATATTTGACGCATTTTTTGAATCCAATTCATAACGCTTTCATACGTATGACGACGCCCCATCCGTTTTAAAATCATATTGTCGCCGGACTGGATTGATAAATGAAAATAGGGCATGATTTGCGAATACTTTTTGACAAGTTGAATAAAATCATCATCCAACGCCCCCGGATCAAGTGAGCCCAAACGCAAACGTTGAATATCTGGAACTGCCTGCAACAAACGATCCAATAACGGGACAAGACCGCCTGGATAAGAGGCAACATCTGCACCGGTCAACACCAACTCTTTATAGCCATTTTGAACAAACACCTTTGCCTGTTCAATAAGTTGCGATTCGGGAATGCCTTTATTGTGGCCTCTGGCAAAACGCACGATACAAAAGGTACAAGCATGATCACACCCTTGTTGAATTTGCAAAAAGGCTTTACTTTTGCCTTCAAAATCCATTACCAAAGGAATTGAAATGTCCCGATCAATTTCACCGACAACACATTTATCCGAATGGCGCAAGGTATCTTTACTTAACTTTTCTAAATTACCGATAACCCTATCTACTTCGGGCATAGTCTCAAAAACTTCGGGATGCAATTGGGCAGCACAACCTGTGACCACAATTTCTGCCTCTGGATAATCCCGTCTAGCCTTGCGAATAGCTTGACGGCATTGGCGCTCTGCTTCGGCCGTTACTGCACACGTGTTTAAAATAACCATGTCTTTATGTGTGCCTTGAATCAATCGCGCTATCACAGCCGATTCAAAAGCATTCATCCGACACCCAAATGTAATTATTTTCATGAGCTGTATTGTACCCGAAAAAAGAAAAAAAATCAAATAATAGCGCACAGCTTCTACCCTATATTTTTATTATCTAAAAATAAAACATAAAAGCTACTAGATGCTGTCTCTTGGACCGTAGAGGGCATATTTTTGATGCTGATACATCGCCCACATCCTGTCGCCATAACAAAAATGCCACCATTCATTGGGATAATTTTGCATCCCGACAGCGTGTAAGACAGACTTTAAAATTTTGCGATTATTCCGAGATGGCTCAGAAATTTCCTTGGATGCTGTTGGTGTTTTGGAACACATTTCCAAATATTTTGTGCCCATATCCAGTTCATTTCCCAACTCGTCACACAAAGTAATATCTATAGCGCCACCTGTTTGATGTCCGCTCCCAGCATTATTCCCCGGTTTAGCACAAATCGCTTTTGTCATGCGTTCCCAATCTGTTGCCGAAGCCCGAGGATAAGACGTTTTCATCTGTTGATAATGAAAATCATATAACTCTTGCTGTTCCTTCATAGACCGATAGGCAGATAAGATTTTAAAATGCAATCCCGACGGCAACAGCGTTTGAGCTTGTTTCAACCTTTCTGCAACCCCCGACCTGATTAAAACAGGACGATGACCAAAGGACTTATCAAAAAATAAACCAGGAACTTGCCGCAAATCCACCAACTCATCTCCATTCTCCCGAATCGGCTTTTTGTTAATCAAAGCACCCGGGATTGTTGTACGCATTTTCAACAGGTACAACACATAGCGGATATAGGCTTTTATCATCTTCATGTATTATCTTTATCCTTGTGCCAAAAGAATTCTATCAATTCTTGGAAGAAAACATACAACAATGGCACAAAGAAAATACCAATAAATGAAGCAGCTGCCAATCCTCCAAAGATGGACGAACCAATGGCACGTCTGGCCAACGCACCAGCGCCTGCCGCCGTCAACAAAGGCACAAATCCCATCAAGGATGAAAACGCTGTCATCATAATCGCACGGAAGCGCATGTATGCACCGTTTTTAGCCGCCTCACGCACAGGAATGCCTTTGGCATGTTGATCTTTGGAAAATTCCACCAACAAAATAGCATTCTTAGCCGCCAAAGCAATTAACACAATGATACCTGCTTGCGCATATAAGTCATCTGTAATGGAACGGATCCAAAGCAAACCAATGGCGCCAAACAAACCAATAACAATCGAGAACATAACCGGCAAAGGAATCATCCAGCTTTCATACAGCGCCACCAAGAATAAGTAAGCGAAAATAAATGCCATCGCAAAAATTAACATTGTTTGCCCTCCGGCAATTTGTTCTTGATAGCTCATACCAGTCCAAGAATACTTGTACCCTTGCGGCAAGGTTTTAGAAACGTCATCCATTGCCTGCATGGCCGACCCGGAACCATACCCTGGCTTTGGAGAACCTTGAATCTTAACGGCGCGATAGTTGTTATATCTTTGAATCGTTTGCGCACCCACCGTTTTTTTCACCGTCACTAAAGACCTGAGCGGCACCATTTCGCCTTTATTATTTCTGAGGTTAATATTAAAGACGTCATCCAATACCCGACGATCCGCCACATCCCCTTGAACATTCACTTTCCACGTACGACCATACAGGTTAAAGTCATTGACATACGTGCCCCCTAACATCGTCTGCATCGTCGAAAAGATATCTGAAATTTGCACACCCAAAGCCAATGCTTTTTTTCTGTCCACCTCTAATTGAACACGTAACGAATCAGCTGTGTACATCGTGAACACGCGCTCTAATCTGGGATCCTTTTTCGCCTCACCCATAATTTGATATGCAACACCCAACATTTCTTCAGGGCTCGCACCTTCCGTACTTTGCAACATATATTCGAAATCAGAACTTACGGAAATTCCCATAATAGCCGGCATGTTAAACGGAATAATCATAGCTTCTTTGATATCTGCTGTCATCATAGCTACTTTGCGAATAATTGCATTCACTTCCTGATCCGGTTTTGTACGCTCAGAATACGGTTTTAATTTAACAACGCCAAACGCATTATTAGCCGAAATGCCCCCTGTCATCATGCCATATCCGACCACCGTCATAAAGGCATCTACTTCGGGAATTTGCTTAATACGTTCACGCACTTTTTTAACAACTTCGTTTGTTCTGTTCCAACTGGCTCCGGCAGGCAATTGTATTTCCATCATAAATGCACCTTGATCCTCGGCCGGTAAAAAGCCAGATGGCGTTGCCTTGAATAAGAAATAAGTCAAAACACCAAACAAAGCGATAACCAACAACACCCCTTTGGATAGCGGAATAATTTTTCCAACCGTTGAAGCATATATGTTACGCATCCAATCAATTCCCGACATCAACTTTTGCACCGGCCACCAAGGCTGTTGATTCGGACGCATAATTAACGTACAAATAGCCGGACTTAACGTTAATGAATTTAATCCGGAAATCACCATAGCGCTCGCAATTGCAATGGCAAACTGTTTATATAAAATACCCGAAATACCAGGGGTAAAAGCAACAGGCACAAACACCGCCAACAACACCATAGTAATCGCAATAATCGGCGCCGTAATTCTGTCCATAGATTTTTTAACGGCATCGGCAGGAGGTAGCTCGGGATTTTCTGACATCACCGTTTCAACGTCTTCCACCACCACAATAGCGTCATCCACCACAATACCGATAGCCAACACTAATGCCAACAACGAAATCGTATTGGCCGTAATGCCAAACAAACTCATCCCAATAAAAGCGCCAATCAAAGAAACCGGAATAGCCAATGTCGGAATCAAAGTAGCCCGCAACGTTCCCAAAAAGATATATGTAATTAATACAATCAAAATAAATGCTTCAATGATAGTACGGAAAATTTCTCTTAAAGAATCTTCAACAAATGCGGCACTATCAAACAATGTTTCCATTTGCATACCATCCGGCATACGTTTTTGCAATTCCTTGACCTTTTTACGCAAAGCCTTGGCCACATCCACAGCATTGGACCCCGGGGATTGGAAAATAGCCATACCGGCACTTGGTTTGTCATTATAAAAGCCTTCCAAAGAATAAGATTCAGAACCCAACTCTATGCGCGCAATATCTTTTAATAACAAATAAGATCCGTCCGTATTCGCGCGAATAACAATATCTCCAAACTCTTCCGGCGTTGATAAACGTCCTTGGGTTGTTAATGCAAATTGGAACTCTTGATCATCAGTTGATGGCATCACACCAATGCGTCCTAAAGGAGCCTGAATATTTTGACTACGAATCGCGGCAAGCACATCGCTTGTAGATAACTTCAAACTTTTTAGCTTATCATTATTCAGCCATACGCGCATACTGTATTGTAAACGCGAAAATACAAACACATCACCAACACCCGTTGTGCGCGCCAATTCATCTTTAACATTTAACAATGCATAGTTTGTTAAATAGGCAGCATTATGCTCTGGATTGCTGGAAGTCAAAGCTAACACTTGTAACATAGAGGACATACGCGCTTGCACAATCACACCTTGCCGTTGCACTTCTTCCGGCAACAACGCTTCAACTTGCTTAACACGGTTTTGCACATTCACCGCATTCATATTAGAATCTGTTCCAATATTAAAAGTCACAGTTAAGTTATATGAACCGTCATCCGAGCTGGTCGAGCTCATATAAATCATGTTTTCCACACCATTAACGGCCGATTCGATCTGTTGAGCAACAGTTGCCTCCACCACATCAGCACTTGCCCCTGGATAGGTTGCTTGCACAACAACAGACGGCGGCGTAATGTTTGGATATTGTTCAACCGGAATAGCTGATAAAATCAATAAACCAGCCATCACAATAACAATGGACAAAACTGATGCTAATCTGGGGCGTTTAATAAAAGAATCTGCAATCATAAAGCCTCTCTTATTCTTGTTTCATATTCAAATAACGAACTTCAACAGGCATGCCCTCAGCAATTTTTTGGAATCCATCGACAACAACTGTCTCCCCAACTTTTAAACCTGATAAAACTTCCACTTTAAAATCATCCAACTCAGCCCCAGTTTGAATCTGGCGTTTTTCAATTTTATGTTCATCATTGACAACTAAAACATACTCATTGCCTGGCGTACGTTGTACAGCACGTTGAGGAATAATCAAAACGTCTGTTGGCGACTTAGCCTGCAACACGACTCGCCCATATTGACCAGAAATCAACTTATACTGCGGATTGGGAAAAGAAGCTTTCATTTTTAATGTATTCATTGCTTCATCTAATGTTGTATCCATAAAGATCAACGTACCAACTTCGGGATATTCTTTCTGATCTGCCGTTATAAAATGAACTTCCGTATTTTCTGCATCCTTAAATTGTTGACGCAAAAGCAACAACTGGTTTTCACTAACCGCAAATACTGCCTCCATAGGATTGACTGTTACAATCTTTGCCAAAACTCCAGAGCTTGGCCCAATCAATTCCCCAACCGAAAAGGCTGCTTCACCTATTCTGCCATCCATCGGAGCCGTGATAATTGTATATTCCAAATCCTGTTCGGCCAAATCTAATCTGGCCTTGGCTTGAGCAACATGTGCTTTTGCCGAATCGCTCGCTGCTTCGGCATCATCTAATTTTGCTTTTGAAATATCCTTGGTTTTGTATAATTTCTGCGCACGTTCATATGATTGAAGAGCATTTTTTTCTGTTGCAACAGCACTATCATAATTCGCACGAGCTTCACGAACAGCGGCTTCAAAATTGACACGCTCTATTACAAATAACTGTTGTCCTTTTTTGACGAAATCACCTTCTTGGAACAACCGTTCTTGCAAAAAGCCGGTGACGCGAGCTCTTAACCCAACTGTATCTTTACTTTCAATTTTCGCAACAAAACTCGCTTTTGGAATAATAGCTTCCGCCTCAACCCGAATAGCATCCACAACCGTCTGCATTGTCTGTGCAACAGGTTTAGATTGCATTTTTTTCCAACTATAGTATCCTCCCACAATTACTAAAATGATTAAAACACAAATAACCAGTTTTTTTATCAAACTCCGAACCATTGTTATCCCTTTCCTTTGTAATTTATGGAGTATATTTTAACACTTTTTTCGAAAAGTGCTAGTATTTTTTTAAAAAAATGTGTTATACTCTTTATAAGTTTGATAAAACACGTAGGGAGATGTTTATGCAAAAAAAACAACGATTAGTATGTCCAGAGAAAAAAACTCTTGCAAAAAAAGCAAGCATCAAAAAGGCCATTACACCACAAAAAACGCCCAAGAAACAAACACCTTACACTCGTGTTTTTGTTGCAGGCGGTTCTCGTTCGGGGTTAAATCCCGTTTACAAACAACAAGCCTTTGAACTGGGAAAAGAAATTTGCCGTCAAAATTACCAGCTTACTTTTGGTTTATCTTCTCGGGGCATCATGGGTGCCGTTGCAAAAGGCGTCATGAGCGAATGGGTTAAAAAAGAAAAACGGATCCCCGTGCCTATTCAAGGAATCACAACAGCTCACTATAAAAAACTGTATCCTTCCGACAATGTGGATGGTGTAAAGGATATTATCATTTCTAATACATTAGAACAACGTAAAGCCAATCTGTTAAATTCAGATTTTATCGTATTTGTTCCTGGTGGGGTTGGCACATTAGACGAACTAAGCTATAATTGCATTGCTATTCAAGATGGATTTTTGGACCTAAAACCTTTTGTATTGTTTAATATAGATGGATTTTTTCACCATTTATTGGAATATTTAAAGGATATTCACTTGAAAGGCTTTTCGGATTTTATCCCATTCATTGTAGCAGACAATATCTTTGAAACGCGCATCGCTTTTGAAATGATTGCACATTATTGTGGCAAGAAAAAACAAAGCAAGCACCAAATAGTTAATGCTGTCAACAAAATCGTTTATGATTTTCCTTATGTCATTGAACAACAAAAACAGCATCCGGAAATATCTATTGCTACCTTGTTAAAAAATAAGGATGCTATTTTACGGGGTTCACAAACTAAAGCAAAACAAAAATTAGAAAAAGAAATTGAAACAGCTTATTTAAACAAAGAAATTGCGCGCATGTATGACAGGCTGGCAAAGGCTGGTCGCGACACTGCACTGGTCAGCCACAAACTTGACCAATTAAAAGCCCGTGAAGAAATGGGGAGGAACAATGGATTTTATTAATGCACCCATTTTAATCTTCGGCATTTTATTAACCGTCAGTATCTTGACAAGCTTGATTTCGTCCAGAGTGGGCATTCCGTTGATCTTAATATTTTTGTGTATCGGACTTGCCCTAGGCGCCGGTCAAATTGAATTGTTGCGTTCGTTACAAAATCCACGCATCATCTTTTTTGTCGGGTCTTTAGCGCTTGCCATGATTTTATTTGACAGCGGTTTTCACACCCCAAACAAAAACTATCGCGAGGCGGCCAAACCATCGCTGATTTTATCGACACTGGGTGTGGCTTTAACCTCATGCATTTTGGCACCATTCGTCAAATTCATGCTGGAAATTGATTGGTTACAGGCCTTTTTACTTGTCTCTATCATCAGCTCAACAGACTCTGCTGCTGTTTTCTTTTTATTGCGATCCAAAGGACTTTCTTTGCGGGAAAAAGTAAAATCTACACTTGAAATTGAATCGGGAACAAATGACCCTATGGCCATTTTTTTAACATTAGCTTTTGCTTCTTTAATTCGTCAACAAACACTTGGCGATTCAATTTCCTATGCCTTTGTCATTCCAACATTTTTCCAACAAGCTTTAATCGGAGCAGGTGCGGGCTTTATCTTAGCGGAATTGATTCGCTTCTTAGTCAATCGCTTTAAATTGGAAACAGCCCTGTATCCCATTTTTGTTTTAGGGTTAGGCCTGTTTGGTTTTGCTGTCTCCAACATGTTGGGCGGTAGCGGCTTTTTAACCGTTTATATCGCAGGTTTTTTGGTCGGCAACAGTCGCATTCAAGCCTACACTCAAATATCTAAATTCCAACAAACAATCACGTGGCTCAGCCAAATCAGTATGTTCACTGTTTTAGGTTTATTTGTCAGCTTTTCGGCACTGACATCGGTTTGGTTGCCCGCATTTGCCATTTCTGTTGTTTTAATGTTTGTTGCGCGACCAGCCATGGTATTTTTCTTACTGGCGCCATTTCGCCAATATTCGGCATCCGAAAAATTATTCATTTCCTTTGTGGGATTACGCGGAGCAACCTCGGTTTTATTAGCCCTTATCCCCATAGTTTTTGGACTACCACTAGCCACAGAATATTTTAATATTATCTTTGTTATGGTGATGATCAGCTTGGCGATTCAAGGCTTTGCCATTCCTATGTTGGCACGATGGTGCGGCGTCACTTTGCCCTTGATGCAAAAGGATCCCGTCAAAACTGAAATTGATTTACCGGGATTGACAGACAGTTCCTTGATCATGTACGAATTAACAGACAATACACCTGTTGTATTGGGCGAACCTATCCCGCAATGGGCGCGACCAACACTGATTATTCGCAACGGCGTTTCCTATCCATCCGGCGCCAGATTAAAAGCATTAAAGGCTGGCGACAAGATTTATGTTTTTGTCTCTTCGGAATTGCAACGCCCTATTTTAGATCATTTATTTGGCGGCGGCGTTGTAGGGGTTAAGGAACCATTAAGTGATTTTCCAATAGCGCCAACAACAACTTTTGGTGAATTAGAATGGATGTATGGTTTGACTGTTGACAAAGGCATACGCGAATATTCTATTTCCCAATTATTTCAACAAGAGTTTGCAGACGTTGCCGTGGGTGACAGATTGCGATTGGATACAATTGAATTAGTTGTTCATGGCATAGAAGATGGTTTATTAACGGCAATTGGAATAGATATTGACCCGAATGCCAAAAGAAAACATTCCTTCTTATCCCGATTTAAAAGAAAAAAACTAAAGAAAAAATAAAATAGTTGTAGATTTTTATTTTTTCTTGTATAATGGTAATGTTAGCATATAACTCAAAGGAAAGGATTTTTAAATGAAAAAGTTTTTATTATTTGCTACGTCACTGTGTTTAGCAGCTTCTGCTATGGCTGCAGAACAAGGTGCAGGGACTATCAAACAAACAACAATTAAGTACAATGTTCCAACATGTGAAAATTGTAAGACAACAACATATGAAGAGACTTATCGTTCTGGGAAGCCCAGACCACCAATGGCACGCCCGGCACCATGCGCTACATGTGCTGCGGAAAAGCCTTGTGCTAAGTCTGAGGATGGAACTTGTGCCAACAAGAATTTAGGTATTGCCAATCCATTGTTCTTTGTAAAACCTGGTCAGGTTTCTTCCGAAACAATCGGTAGCGTTTGGAAAGCGCCAAAAGGTGCCGAAAAAAATGCGGCTGGTGAAAAAAGCGGTGAATCTCGCGGATACGATGTGGCCGAACGGATTTACTATGGTTTGTATGATCGTTTAGCATTACATTTGGAAGGCGGTTATGCATTCCAAGCACCTAAAACAAAACAATATAAAGCATGGATGGGAGCTCCTGTTCCGCACTATTCATCCTATAACGGAACTGTTGGTCTAAATTATCATTTAATTGACAAATGTCCGCTTGATCTAATTGTAGGTTTGGATGGAACATGGGGACGCGCTGTTTATAAACAAGGCGATATCAAGGATGGTGTGAACTATACACGGATCACCCCAAATGCTCGTTTGGGTGTCCATGTGGGTTATGTCACACCATATTTGGTTGCGTCTTACAGCTTTGCACATTCTCATGATAAAGGATTAGCTGAAGACTTTTATCACATAGCTCCTGGTGTGTATATTCAACCAAGCAAATATTTTGCCTTTGATGTAAATGCAGAAAAAATAGAGCATGAAAAGTGGCAATATAATGCAGGCATTGATGTATATCCATACAAAAATATGGCTGTGGGAATACAATTACATGCAGTAAAGCCTTTTGATCACCCTATGTACACTTATGGTGCTGGGGCGCACGTAAAGTTCGTGTTCTAAAATTTAAAAATCCTTTGATATGGCCCGCTGATTATGCGGGTCATATTGTTTTGTGTTAAGAGCGAATTATCTTGCACCCGTATTTTGATTGTTGACTAAACTAATTTGGTTGGCTTTTTGTGTAGGCAATTATAAACTTACCTTTTCAAAACTTGCTAAAAAAAATCCATCGGTACATGTGGTTGCCGGCGTCCATTGTTGATGGTGAATGAGCTTAAAATCAGGATTGTGTTTTAAAAAAGTGCGCATCTGTGATTGGTTTTCCATCTCTAAAAGAGAACAGGTTATATAATGCAATTTACCATCTTTTGCAACAAATTTAGTGGCTTTATTTAAAATTTCCATTTGCAAAGCAACCAGTTTTTTAACTTGTGCTTGTGTTAATTTGAACCTGGCGTCCGGACATCTGCGCCACGTTCCACTACCAGAACACGGGGCATCCACAACAACATGCAAAAATTTTCCTTGTGGTTTTAACGTCGTTTCAATTTGCACCCCCGCTCTTTTAGCTCGTTTTTGTAATTCTTGCAAACTGCGCTTAGAAATATCATGCGCAACGATTCGTCCTTTTCCTTGCATCATCCACGCAAAGCAAAGCGACTTTCCCCCTGCCCCGGCGCAATAATCCAAGACTGTATCACCAGCTTGAATCCCTGTTGCCAAGGCCGCTAATTGAGATCCTTCATCTTGTACTTCAATTACTCCCTGTTGGTAAAGTGGATTCGTATTTAAATCGAATCGCTTATCGCAAACCAAACCCAAGGGGGAAATGGGTGTTAATGTTGTCACGATCCCTTGTTCTGAAAGAAGCTGCTGCATTTGCATACGATCGCCATTCACACGCAAAATAAAATCCGCAGGCATATTCATGGCCTGTAATTCTTTTTCAGAGATTAATTTTTGTATCCATTTGGGTGTTGGCCGAGCACGCAATTCATCCCATACTTTTTGCGTTAAAATTTTTCTGTCTTTCGACCCGATATAGCGACGCGAACGCGTATAATGATTCAACACCTCATTTGCTGGTACAGATGTAACATCAATTTCATTCAAAACTTCTTGAACTGCAATTTCAATCTGCTCAGGCTTCATCATTCCCCCGAAAGCCCAAAGCAACAACATAAAATTCAGAAGAATCTTTACGACTGGCATCGGGCTTAACATGTTTAATTGTTTTAAAGTCTTTTTTCATTTGAGCCAAAAATTTATTTTCAGTTCCACCTTGAAAAATCTTGGCAATAAAAATGCCATTCGGATTTAAAACTTGCACAGCAAATGCATACGCCATTTTCAATAAGTTCATTATGCGCAAATGATCCGTCATGTGATTGCCCGTGGTATTAGCCGCCATATCGCTCATCACAACATCTGCTTTATGACCACCCAATAATTCCTGCAATACAACAGGCGCATCATCCGAAGTAAAATCCATTTGAATCATTCTGGCTCCGGCAATAGGGGCTGTTGGTAATAAATCCAACCCGACAACCAACGGATTATTTTCTGTTGAACGCACCGCTTTCACTGCTATTTGAGTCCAACCGCCGGGGGCACATCCTAAATCTACAACCCTTTTACCGGGGGCAAACAAATGAAATTGTCGATCCATTTGTTGCAATTTAAATGCAGCCCGGCCACGAAATCCCAAATGATGTGCCTCTGCCACATAAGGATCATTTATTTGGCGTTGTAACCATGCCGCACTAGATTTAGTTCTAGACCGTTTACGGTGCAATTTTTCTTTTAAAGGACGCGCATTAAATGCCATGCAGATATTATACACAAAAAAGCCCCCTTTGTCAAAAGAGGGCTTTAAGGAACCTAATCAAACTATTGTGGGTTAATTAATGTAATTTCCACACGACGATTTTGTTCGCGTCCGGCAGCAGTATTATTGCTGGCAATAGGGTTTTGAGGTCCCAAACCATCCACAATAATTCGACTTAAATTAACACCGCGCAACCGTAAATAGTTAGATACAGCATTAGCCCGGCGTAATGACAAAGCATTGTTTGTTGTCACTGTACCAGTGCTATCTGTATAACCAATAATTTGAACCATTGTTTTGTCATATTCATTGATAACCTTGGCAACAGAATCCAAAACAGGTTCAAACTTAGCAGCAATTGTTGCTTCATTTGTTCCAAAAGTCACATTGCCTGGCATAATCAACACAATTTTGTTATCCACTTGTTGTACCTGAACACCTGTGGACAATAATTCTTGACGCAATTTGCGGGCTTGTGCATCCATATATGCACCTGTACCGGCACCTGCAACCAAACCTGTTCCTGCACCGATTCCAGCGCCGATTAAAGCACCTTTTTTACCACCAGCCAAAGCTCCGATTCCAGCGCCCAATCCAGCACCAGCAACGGTTCCGATTCCAGACCCCCAAGCTGTTTTTGAAACTTGCGATTCTCCGGAATATGGATTTGCTGCACATGCACTTAACAATGCACAAACAGTTAATGTAATAATTTCTTTTTTCATGTTTCACTCCTTGTTCGTTTTTTTCATCTTATCACACTCGCGCAAAATGTCAATAGGTTTTAATTTTCCCTTTTCATTAAAGTACCAAAACGCCCATCCGTTACAGCTTAGGCTATGCTTCATTTTAGCGGCCAGCTGGTGAATTGAACCACGATCAGAACCGCATTTTAAGCTTCCATCCGCTTGAACAATAGCACAATATTTTCTATCCGCAGAATAAAGTTTTTGCCCTGCTTTTATGATACCATTTGCAACTAAATCACCAAACAAAATTTTATTAGGCAATATTCTAACCATGGCACTTAATGTATCATCGGGAAAAACCTTCGTATTTTGAACCCGTTCTTTTGCAAACTTGAAATAGATTTCATCCTGTTCAATTCCAATCCATTTGCGCCCCAAAGATTTTGCAACCGCACAGGCCGTTCCTGTTCCCATAAATGGATCCAAAATAACATCGCCAGGATTTGTTGTTGCCATTAAAATACGGTACAAAAGTGCTTCGGGTTTTTGTGTAGGATGCAACGTTTTTCCTTTTCCATCCTTCACACGCTCATGCCCATGACATACAGGGATCCACCAATCCGAGCGCATTTGTAAATCTTCGTTAAAGGCTTTTAAACTGTCATAATGAAACGTATATTTAGAATGTGGATTTTTAACACACCAAATCAATGTTTCGTGGGCATTTGTAAAACGTCGCCCTTTAAAATTCGGCATAGGATTCGTTTTGCGCCATATGATGTCATTTAAAATCCAAAACCCCTGATTTTGCAAATGATATCCTACCCGAAAAATATTATGATAGGACCCAATAGCCCATAAACATCCATTATCTTTCAATATCCGATAAGCTTCTACCAACCATGCCTTTGTAAAAGTATCATAGGCATCAAAATTTTCAAACTTATCCCAATCATCATGTACTGTATGCACTGTTGTTGCATCAGGGCGTACCAACGTTTTTTTTAATTGTAAAAAATAGGGGGGATCCGAAAAAATTAAATCCACACTTTTATCTGGAATCTGGCGCATAACCTGCAAACAATCGCCACAACATAGTGAATTTATACACTTCATTCATCTTGACCTTCAATAATAATCACACCAGTTTGAGGCGCTTGTTGTTTTTCCGTATAAAGATCAGATGCATACCGGTAGGCCATTTCCACTTTTTGGGTTGCATTCTCTATGATGCTATAGACTTTATCAGCTTGTTCTGGAGTCAAATGTCGCCGCAATTGCTCAGATGCGCGTTGCACAATTGCTTGTTGTTCTTTACATCCTTGAATGATAGATGCCAAAATATCCAAATATCTTTTTTGTTGATAAAACTGTGTAATTTCATCAATATGACCGGAAATAGCAACCAAATTTTCTGCAGTTTTTGATTGATAATAAACCAACTTTTTAGCAAATATCACTTTTTCAGCTTCAATCAATATTCCCTGCGCGTTTTCCATTTGTTGCATTGCTTGAATATACCCCGCAACAGTATTGCCCTCTTGCTCTGCAACCGCCCCATTTTTCTCAAATATCGTTTGTGCCTCTTTCAAAAGTGTACCGGCTCGTTCATCTGGCGTTGTCCAAACCAACTTTTCCACCTTATTCAGATGTTGCTTTAATCGGTCAGCCATCTCTTTTGCTTCGGCCTGCTTTGTCTTTAATGTTGCAAGGTTTAACTCTTGAATTTCTTGGAGTTTCCTTGCTTCTTCCTGCTTTTGAATATTTACGATTTCAGACTCTAATGCCTTGACAAATTGCTTACTATCTACATCATAAATTAAATTTTTATGATTATCCAATGTGTATAAAATTTGTGGCATATTTTGTTCCAACAACACAGACATCTGTGCCTGGACTTTCCTTGAAGAAAGATCGTATTTTAGATTCCAAGCAGGGACACGCGCTTGTGGGAAAAAAGCATCCCCATCAACAACCTTCATAATCCCTTTGTCCAAGGTAAAATCAGCTTTAGCAGAACTTACAACAGATTTTCCTTTACTCAACGCTTGCATCAAAGCTGGCTCAAAGACATCAACACTTTCTTTATAATTTTTGGCCTTATCAACAACATTCTGAGCCGCAGTCATATCTGCGCCAATCCAAACAGGGTCTGTCAAGGACAACACGCCCTGCCCCGAGGAATTTTTAACCATTTCGGCCGGACTAAATCCTTCAAAATTCAATTTACCCTCTAAACTCAAAATTCCTTTTGTTAAACCGATATTATCCAACATTAAAGCATCAGGTCGTAGAGACAGGCGTTGAACCTTAATGTCTGCGCTCAGCGTTGGAATTTCTTCATTCCACGCATATTGACCAGAAATTGCTATTTTCGACTCACTTTCCTTTGCCCATTGTGCTCTAAAATTAGGCACAGAAAATTTTTTATCTTTTAATTCACCAACAAACTCTACATTCCTTAAATCAAAAGATTTATAATACGTTTGATCTGCATTTAAACGTAAATTAACTGTCCAAGGACTTAATTTTTCCACAGGCAAATTTTGATCTGAGAATCCTGCAACAGAATTATAAATTGGTGCTATATCGGGCAAAAATTTTGCAACATCCAGTATGGGCGTCGTTAACTCTGCTTTGATAATCCTGTTGTTTCGTTCATAATACCAATTGCCCTTAAATTTTTGATTCCCAATATCCAGAGTCATATCATTTGCTTGTAAATTTTGTGCATTTCCAGTTAACTCACCAGAAAACTTTAAGGCCCCTGTTAACTTTGAAAAACCGGAAAAATTATCATCTACAGCATACATAAATCCACGGAAGTCTGGATGTGCAAGGTTGACCGTCATGTCTTTTAACCCTTCATTCGTTACTTGTCCGTCAAAAGAAACATTCAGGTTTTGTCGTTTTAGTGCCCCTTTTGCCAGCCATTCTTTTGCTTGACCAGAAATACCTATTTCTGCAGAAAGTTGCTGTGTTTTATCCCAAAATACAGATCCCGTTGTCCATCCTGCACGTTTTAAAAATGTTTCAAAATTTCCTGCAGAAAAAACTAACGCACTAGAATCTAAGAACCAACTTTTTTCTCCTGTATTGATTAACTTAACGGTTAAATCCATATTCGCTGTAGCTACATCCTGCATATTAATTTGAGCTGTCATTTCCAACGGGGCAATCACCCCTTGAGCTTTCAACGATTGAACCGGTAATCGATGCCAAACTAAATTTTTAACAGTTGCGCTCCAAGCAATAGGGTGTTCAGGCTTTTTCATCGCCTCTATTTGTTGCTCCCATTTATAAAACTCATCGGCAATAGATTGCACATTTTCAGACAAAAACAAGGAAATATATTTGTCTAAATTCACTCCATCTAAATCTAATTTTACATTTGTATCACCCTGTTCGTTTTTTTCAAACAAAATGCTTCCCTGTGTTTGGTCTAATTCAAAACGAGAAACATCAAACTTGATTTCATCTTTAGCAAAAATAATGTGACCTGACATAACTCCTTTTTGACGTAAAGCTTTTTCTGCTATACCATCAAAATGCGGAACCTGTAAAAAACTCAACAGATCTTGAGCATTATCTGTACGCAGATCAATGTTGCCATCTATTAAAAGTTTTGGCGCCAATTGAATTTTTCCATTAACTAGCATCATTGTTCCTCCAGGCAAAACACCTGTTAACTTTTGAAGAGACAATTGTTCATTTTCATATTTTCCTTCAAAATGAATGTCCTCAATTTTTTGACGGTTTACAATCAAACTTTGGATATCTGCAATCCAATTAGTACTTGTGAATTTATTTCTTTTATCCATCAAATTTAAATTTTTAAAAAAAGGACTCCATTCATTCCAATCGATTGGAGATGTTGTAGTTACTTTCCCATCTAACTTTTTATGGAATATAAAATACTTCCACTCGGCATTCAAAGCAATCGCCTGTTCTGGGGGCCCTAAACGCATGGTTAAATTATCCCACATGATCTCACTTGGTGCAATTCCCACTTTAAAGTTTGCCAATATAGCTTCATTTCTGCTTTTTGGAAATTCCGGCCATTTTAATAATTTTAGTAATGTATTGGGTTGACCGACAGAGGCCATACCATCTATATCCATGTACTTTTCAACCGCCACATCTTGAACAATTTTTCCAGAAAATTCCAAAGTTGATTGACTTGTTTGTTCTGAAATACGGCCTGAAAAAGTTAAAGGCTGCGACATTTGCAATTCATCTAATTGTGCAGACATGTTTAATTCAATCCCTGCCCACGTTCCTTTTCCGGCAAAAATCATCGGACCATTTACAGAATCCAGATTAATTGCTCCTTGAATTTTATCCATCGCAAAAGTTGTGGGTGTCCTGTCATCAACATAATTTACTGTCCCATCTTCTATTTCAATAATGTCAATAGCCGTCCTTTTCTGATATTCCCCTAATAAATTTTGTGTTTCCAATTCCATTTTATGCTTAAACAATTTCGAAAACTGCAGGTTAATATTACTTGCTGACAAACGCTCAATCAACAGCTCTGGATTTTTTAAAATAACTTTTTTAATGCGAACAGGATTAGAAAACAAACTCGTCCATGTAATTTGGATTTGCACCTCTTTAATAGTGAGCATATTAGGAATTTTAGAATCTGTGACATTTGAAACAGTCATATCTTTTAACGTAAGCGTTGGAATCGGTTGCCACTTTAATTCCGGCGCTCCACCAACGGCTATTTCACGACCCGTCATGTCTTGTAAGGCAGCAACAAATTGATTTTGAACAGCCTGAGCATTAAATGAGTGTGCAATAACCCATGCTACAATTACAACAATACAAACAAAAACCGCCAAACAAATCCATAAGATTTTTTTCAACATTCTCTTCCCCTATAGGGAAAGTATAACCTTAACGCTATCAATACGCAAGTATTTTTTCATTAATCTTCTAATTTTATACGAATTTTTTCCAAGATTATTTTTTTATCATACGGTTTTCCATTGTTTTCCATTACCCAATCAATAGCACGATAAATTTCCGGCCACGTTGCATTTTCATACAATTTCCGCAGTTCTTGTGCAAACTGTTCTTTAGATTTTTCTGTCACCAAAAAATCATCTCCAATCACAGATTCTTGAGTTCGTTTTTGTTTCATAAAAGCTTGAGCATCATCCAAAAAACTCATACGTTTTTCCTCCATAAAAATGGTAAAAACAGCACAACGATACTTGTGAACTCTAATCGACCAAGCAGCATATCCGCAGACAATATCCATTTAGCGGCATCCGGTAAATTTTCAAAACTCTGTGTCGGACCAATAACATTTCCCAAAGCAGGACCAACATTACTAACGCAAGTCAATGTACCAGATAAAGCAGTCATATAATCTAAATCCAACGCAGATAACGCGATAACAGAACATATAACAGTAATGCAAAACATCCCACAAAAAAACAACACGCCATCCACAATGTCTGTGTCTATAACTTTCTCTCCATAGCGCGCAACAAACACAGCGTGCGGTTGAACCAAACTTTTCATCCGTTGCACTAAAATGCGCCCCACCACGGCAAACCGAAACATTTTAATGCCGCCACTGGTTGAACCTGTGCACGCTCCACTAACTAATAAAATCATAAACACAGCAATTGCGACAGGGCCCCAAACATTATAATCCGATACGACAAAACCTGTCGTCGTCATAATAGATACGACTTGGAATAAAATCAGCCGTACATTTTGCCAACCGCAGGCACAACCCAAAATGACAATAGAAATGATGATTCCTTTAACAAAAGTCATAATTTGCACATTTGATTTGATACTAGAAAATTGTTTATGGAATATATGCGGACCAATCACCAACGGCAATCCGGCTAAAAACATAAAACCGATTAAAACCCATTCGATTGATGTATTTTGATAATAAGCAATACTCTCATCATGTGTTGAAAAACCACCAGTCGCCATCGTCGTCATCGCGTGATTGATAGCATCAAACACACCCATCCCAGCAACCCATAAACATACACCGCAACACATCGTTAATAACACAAAATAAATCAAAATGTCGCGCACGCTTTTGCGTACAGTTGGGCTAATTCTTTCTGATAAAATCACAGATTCAGTTGCGAACAATTGCATGCCACCGATGCGCAGTGCAGGCAATACCACCAACGCCACAACAATGATGCCGATACCTCCAAACCATTGTGTCATTGACCGCCAAAACAATGTGCCTGGCGATAGCTTATCTATGGTTGAAAAAATACTGGCCCCAGTTGTCGTCAATCCAGATACAGACTCAAAAAATGCATTTGCAAAAGAGACAGGATTAGGGGGTAAATAAAATGGTATTGCTGCAAACAATGCATACAGCAACCACATTAAAGTTGTTGTCAAAAACATTTCTTTTGGGTAAAGAGGCTCTTGTTCTTTTGGGGTTAAAAAATATAGCAAAAATCCTACTGCAAGCGTAAAGCCACCAGCAAGTGTGAACGCATTTGCCATATCATGTTGATAAAACAAATCCATCAGCGCAGGAACCATCATTAACATTCCGCAACAAATGAGCATCCGTGCATTTATAGCAAAAATCAATCCAAACCGCATCCACTTCTCCTAGGTTTAGGGTAAGCATTTTTTTTGTAAATGTCAACGCATTTATTCTGTCTTATTCAGGTACTTTTTTAAATATTGACCTGTATAACTTGACTGGACCTCAGCTATTTCTTCTGGGGTTCCTTTTGCAACAATTCGACCGCCGCCATCGCCCCCCTCTGGCCCCATGTCTATAATATAATCAGCCGACTTAATCACATCCAAGTTATGTTCAATAACAATCACGGTATTGCCTTGATCTACTAAAGCCTGTAAAACCTCCAACAATTTTTGAATATCTGCGAAATGCAAACCTGTGGTTGGCTCGTCCAAAATATACAAAGTTTTTCCAGTTGATTTTCTAGACAGCTCTTTTGCCAATTTGATTCGTTGTGCTTCACCACCAGACAAAGTCACTGCAGATTGTCCCAACGTGATATACCCCAAACCCACACGTTGCAATAATTCACACTTATCACGAATAGATGGAATAGCATCAAAAAAATCCCGCGCTTCATCGACGGTCATATCCAATACATCTGCAATAGATTTATCTTTATATTTAATTTCCAAAGTTTCGCGATTATAGCGAGTACCATTACACACATCACACTTCACGTAAACATCCGGCAAAAAGTGCATGGAAATTTGTTTGACGCCGTCCCCTTCGCATGCTTCACAACGACCGCCTTTGACGTTAAAAGAAAAACGTCCTGCTTTATAGCCACGTGCTTTAGATTCCGGCAAACCTGCGAACCAATCACGAATCCCCGAAAACATCCCTGTATAGGTCGCAGGATTAGATCTTGGTGTTCTCCCTATTGGATTTTGATCTATGTTAATAATCTTATCAATAGCACCTGTTCCGTGTAAAGTCTTATAAGGCCCTGCGACAACTTTTGATTTATTAATTAAATTATTTAAGGCATTATAGAGTGTTTCAATAATCAAACTGGATTTTCCTCCGCCCGACACCCCCGTCACACAGGTAAATGTGCCCAATGGAATATCTACATTCACATTTTTTAAATTATGAACTGTCGCGCCTTTTAAGCTTAAAATTTTACCATTTCCTATCCGACGTTTTTCAGGCACCACAATCTGACGCATGCCAGATAAAAATTGACCTGTAATAGACACAGGATTATTGATGATATCTTTGGGACTTCCTTGGGCAATCAAATACCCACCGTGGCGACCTGCTTCCGGTCCGATATCAATGATATCATCCGCCGCCAACATGGTATCAGCGTCATGTTCTACAACAACGACTGTATTACCTAAATCCCGCAATCGAAACAAAGTTTGCAACAATTTATCATTATCCCGTTGATGCAAACCAATGGATGGTTCGTCCAGCACATACAATACGCCGGTTAGTCCGGTGCCAATCTGACTGGCCAAACGAATACGCTGAGCCTCCCCTCCTGACAAAGTCCCGCTGATACGATCCAAGGGTAAATAACTTAATCCCACATTATTTAAAAAAGTTAAGCGTTCCAAAATTTCTTTTAAAATTCGTTCGGCAATTTCCTTTTTTTCATGTGTTAAAGAATCCGGCACTTTTTTAAACCATGCCAATGCTTGCCCAATAGAAAGCATTGCAACTTCTGCAATATTTTTTTTTGCAATTTTAACTGCCAACGCTTCAGATTTTAAACGTGCTCCGCCACAAGCTTCACAAGGCGTATTCAATTGATACTTTGCAATTTCATCCCGCATCCAATCTGACTCCGTTTCCAAATACCTGCGCTCCATATTCGGAATCACACCTTCAAAATTTAAGCCTTTTTCATGGTATCCATATAAAATTGCATTTTGCACTTCTTCAGACAGCTTTTTCCATGCTGTTGACATATCAAAGTTCAAGCGTCGCATCAAAGGATTAAGAGCATATTCATACCATTGATACACGTCTCCAGATTGACTTGTCCATGGCGCAATAGCCCCTTGCCCAATAGATAACTCCGGGTGCGGGATAACTAAATCAGGATTGATTGCCTGTTTAATCCCTAACCCTCCACACTCCGGGCAAGCCCCTTGTGGATTGTTAAACGGAAATAAACGCGGCTCCAACTCGCTGATGGTAAATCCGGATACAGGACAAGCAAACTTGCTGGACAACAATTTTTCCCGATGTGTTGATGCGTCTTCTACACAAACTAAACCATCCGCCGAATTAAGTGCTTTTTCTACGGAAGCAGATAAACGTTCTGCAATATTTGTTTTAACAATTATGCGATCAACAATAATGGATAAATCATGTTTTTTATTTTTATCTAGTGCAGGAATGTTATCTATCTCACACACATCTCCATCCACTTTAATGCGTGTAAAACCTTGCTTTTGCCAATCCGCAATTTCCTTTTTATATTCGCCTTTGCGTGCACGAATCACAGGAGCTAAAATCAATAATTTTGTTCCCTCTGGATAAGCCAAAATTAAATCCGTTATTTGTGAAACAGTTAACGCTTCAATAGGCAATCCAGTTGCTGGTGAATATGGCGTCCCAACGCGTGCCCATAGCAAACGCATGTAATCATAGATTTCTGTGATAGTGCCAACTGTAGAGCGTGGATTATGACTGGTTGTTTTTTGTTCAATAGAGATAGCTGGCGATAATCCTTCAATCAAATCAACATCAGGCTTGCCCATCACGTCCAAAAATTGACGTGCATAAGCGGATAAACTTTCAACATATCTGCGCTGACCCTCAGCATAAATTGTATCAAATGCCAAGCTGGATTTTCCAGAGCCGGACACCCCTGTAATAACCACCAGTTTATTTTTAGGGATATCAACATCAATATTTTTCAGATTATGTTGCCGCGCACCGCGAATTTTAATAACGTCCATACAACCTGCCTTCCTTGGGCAGATATTATACTGATTTTTCACCAAAAAATCAAGCTGTCTTTCGCATATACTGATATAATGAGATCACATTAGAAAACGTGCCGCCATCCAAGATAAAAGATATGGTTATCTTGTTTTACAGTACCGTCTCGTGTTTTGAAATCCCCGATATCCAAATACCGATACCCGATATCCAAGTTTGTTGCAGAACTGATGGCCCATGTCAAACCAGCCCCCCCACTCCATGTAAACGCTTTGGAATCGTCCGACCATTCATGTTTGCGTTCAAAATCAGCTGTATATATCCCAGCTCCCAGATTGATAAAGGGGCGTATAGCAGATTTAAACGGCAAATCAAAATAACCTTGAGCCATCAGTGTATCTATTTCTTGCTCATAGGAACCAGATCCTTTTTGTTTGTTCATCATCATGTATTCAAGTTCTAATCGAAAATGCCGAATACGTACACCGACAGCAGCAGCCATAGCAAAAGCTGCATTTTTTTTATCTTTTTTAGACAAGTCGTCCGCCCATGGGGTATGAATTTTTGCAACCCCAGCACCGCCTTTTAATCCTAAATACAGACCACTACGAAAAGGTTTAGCTTGAACAGACGTAACAAACAACAAAACACACAACAAACAAATCGCTTTTTTCATAAATAACTCCTTGCTCTTGTATAGGATACACGAAAAAAAATACCTTTGTCAAACATATTTTTATTGACATAAAAATTCCTATCTTTATACTGAAAATGTTTTCATAGTTTTTAAGGGAGGAATCAATGTTGCCATTGCTTGTATTTTTAGTTTTCATATTTTTAGTCTTTGTTGTGCCTGGTTTTCGTATTCTTATGCAGTTTGAACGCGGCGTTGTATTTACTTTAGGCAAATACTCTTATACTTTATCACCAGGTTTTGTATGGGTTGTTCCGTTTATTCAAACAATGGAACGAATTGATATGCGTATTGAGACTGTGGACATTCCAAAGCAAGAAGTTATTACGAAAGACAACATTCCTGTCAACATTAACGCAGTGGTCTATTTCCGCGTTAAACGCCCGGAAGATGTGGTTATGAAAATTTCTGATTACGTGTTTGCGGTTATTCAGCTTACTCAATCTGCATTAAAGGATGTTATTGGAACTAATGATTTAGACACCGTTTTATCCGAACGCAAACGTCTAGGCGAAGAAATTAAATTGATTGTTGATGAAGCATCCGACAAATGGGGAATTGATATCGAGTCTATTAACGTTCAAGAAATTGAATTACCGGAAGATATGAAACGCGCTATGGCAAAACAAGCTGAAGCAGAACGCAACCGCCGCGCTATGATTATTACAGCGGACGGAGAAGTTGAATCTTCCAAAAAAATGTTAGAGGCAGCTCAGACTCTGGCTAAAAGCCCTATGACAATGCAATTAAAAACATTGCAAACAATTAAAGACGTCTCAACCTCTCAATCTCAAAAGGTCATCTTGTTCCCCGTGGAATTGATGGAAATTTTGAAAAAGAAATAAGCATCTTTATCGAATAAAAAACCTCCGATTTTTTCGGGGGTTTTATTTATGTCTTTTATGTTTTTTCATTTGAAGTATCATTTTTTTAGGCGCAACTTTAAACAACAAACTTCCCGTCTCTGGTTCACATTCTAATAATACGACTTTGATTATATCGCCTATATTGTATTCCTTTCCACTGTTACGCCCTATTAAGCGTGCGGCATCTTCATCAAACTCATAAAAATCATCTGTCATCACACGAAAGGGGATAAATCCATCCGCCCCATATTTATCCAACGAAACAAACATGCCAAAGCTTGTAATACTGGAAATTCGCCCTGTAAACAACTCTCCTTCACGTCCGGATAAGAAACTTGCAATATACCGATCTTGTGCATCCATTTCAGCCGAAGCAGATTGTCGCTCTGTCCAAGAAATATGACAGGCAATATCTGCAAATGCTTTTTTCTCATCAGCCCCCAAACCGCCTTCGCCCAATTTAAGTGCCGTGATTAAAGCGCGATGAACCAACACATCCGCATAACGCCGAATCGGAGAAGTAAAATGCGCATAATGCGTCAAAGCTAAACCAAAATGTTCTATATTTTCCGGAGAATAAATGGCTTGAGATTGACTGCGCAAAACAAACTCATTTATTGCATAAGCCCGTGGCGTATCTTTTACAGCTTGTAAAATTGCATTAAAATCTTTTGGATTAGCATCTTTTCCCACCTGTTTTTTCCCTTGGGATTTCAAAAATAAATTTAACCGTTCTAACTTTTCATCCGAAGGTCTATCGTGCACACGATACATTGTTGGCACATTGGATTCTTCCAACGTTTCCGCCGCAGAGACATTAGCCAAAATCATCAGCTCTTCAATTAACTTCATGCTGGCAAGTGACTCACGACGCTTGATACCAACAACTTTTCCTTGTTTATTTAACAATACCTGACGTTCCGGCACATCTAAATCCAACACGCCACGCCGTTCCCGACTCTTTGCCAATGCCAGATACAAATGATGCAAGGCCTCCATTTCCTTTTCTAAACCAACAATCGACGTTTTTCCATCTAGTGCCATTTGTACCTCATCATAAGTCAAACGACGAACAGATTTAATGAGTGCTCTGTGAAAAACATGTTTTAATTTTTTACCCGATTTATCCAACCACACTTCACAAACCATACTGGCACGAGCTTCATTTGGATTTAAAGAACAAACTCCGTTTGATAATTCAAATGGCAACATAGGTAACACTCTATCAGGGAAATAGGTACTGTTACCACGCAATCTGGCATCCATATCCAGCGCATCCCCAGATCGCACATACCAAGCAACATCAGCTATACCAATCATGGCATGAAAGCCGCTATCAGTTTCTTCTGCCCATACAGCATCATCAAAATCTCTGGCATCCGCACCATCAATTGTTACAAAGGGGATATTGCGAAAATCTTCTCTGTACTTGTCCAGCATGGGCACTTTAACTTTAGACGCTTGTTTTTCAGCTGCTTCTGTAAACGCAACAGGCAAAGAATGTTGGTAGATGGAAATTAACGTCGGTGCAAAAGCTTCTGTCGCAGATCCCACTTTTTTAACAAAAGTTGCTTGAGGGTCCCGTGAACGCACCATCGGAATATCTACAATAATAATATCTTTATTTTTTAATTTAATCGAAGATGGAACATTCTTGACCTCAAATTCTTGTTTTAATCGCCGATCAACAGACACCACTACACCATTTTCATAAATCCCAACCATATGATTTTGTCCGGCGGTCATCCTGCGTAAAGCCACACCTTCATACATTTTATTTCCAACAGGTTTAATTTCGGCTTGCACTACATCTCCTATTCCCGCCGGCGGAGACAACCTATCTTTAGTAATAACAATTTGTGGCATAGGCTGAGCGGTATTCCACTCCAAAGGGCGCGCCATCAAATCCCCCATAGAATCTAGACCTGTAATCTCTACAACCAAGCGATTCGGCAAGGCATCAGCCAGTCCTATTTTACGTCCACCACGTCCAACACTAATTTTACCCTCTCGACGCAACGTTTTAAACATCTTTTTTAAGGCGACTTTATTTGCCCCTTTAATCCCAAAAGCCCGAGCAATATCCCTTTTGTGAACAGGCGTCGATTGGGACTGTAAATACGACATCAACTCGTCCATTGTTGGAACAGCATTTTTATTTTCTTTATTTTTTTGTATCGTCATGATACAAGCATACAAATTTTCATCACAAAAATCAAATCTTGATGGACTTTTAGCAAAAAAAATCTTATACTATCGCTATGAAAATGGGTATTTTTGATTCTGGCCTAGGTGGGCTTGTTATTGCAAAAGCATTTATGGATAAATTACCACAATATGATTATGTCTATTATGGGGATAGTGCTCATTTACCCTATGGAGAAAAAACTTCCGAACAGATTTTGACCTATACATTAGATTCTGTGCGTTTTTTAATCCAACAACAGTGCAGATTGATTGTTTTAGCTTGCAATACGGCGTCTTGTGTCGCTTTGCGTTATATTCAACAACAATTTATTCCCTCATACTCTCCAAATACAAAAGTATTGGGCGTTATTATTCCCACAGTAGAACAAGCACTATTATATTCACACACAACTGTTGGAGTTGTAGCAACGCCGGCAACTATAAACTCAGACATTTACGGGATTGAGTTAAAAAAAATAAATCCTAAAATCAACGTCGTTTCTGTTGCGACACCGGCGCTTGTTCCTGCCATAGAACAAAATGATTTTGAGGCTGCAGAAAAATATATTTTTGGCTATGCTGATTCCTTACGAAATATTCCTTCTTTAATTTTAGGATGCACACATTATCCGCTGGTCAAGGAACTGTTTCAAAAAGCTCTTCCCCAAACGCATATTATTTCACAAGATGATTTTATGGGCGGTAAACTGGCTGATTATTTACAACGACATCCCGAAATAGAATGTGATTTAACAAAAACAAGTACTCGCGAATTTTTCGTAAGTCAACTCAATCCCAACGCAAAAGATGTCGCCAAACTTATTTTTCCAAATGTAACTTTGAAATTACAACCTAGCTCTTAAGTGCTGCATTTTGTTTTTCAATCAATTCTGCAATACCCTTTTGGGCCAGAGCCAACAGTTTCTGAAATTCTTCCACGGCAAAGGGAGCTCCCTCAGCGGATCCTTGCACCTCAATCAACTGCCCATCCGCAGTCATCACAAAATTGGCATCTGTTCCGGCATTAGAATCTTCCACATAATCCAAATCTAATACAGGTGTGTTTTGAACAATACCGCATGACACAGCCGCAACCTGACCAATCAAAGGATCTTTTATTAACTTTTTTTCTGTTAAAGCACGCATAATTGCCAATTTTAAAGCGACATATCCGCCCGTAATACTGGCGGTCCGAGTTCCACCATCTGCTTGCAAAACGTCACAATCTATTTTAATCGTTTTATTATCCATTTGATGCAAATCAACCACTGTCCGCAAAGCGCGTCCTATAAGGCGTTGTATCTCCACAGAACGTCCATCCTGTTTTCCTTTAATAGCATCACGGTCTTTACGAATATTTCCCGCATGAGGCACCATACCATATTCTGCCGTCAACCATCCACCCTTTTTCCCTTGAGCTTTCATCCAAGAGGGGGCTTTGTCCTCTATAGTTGCGGTACACAGCACGTGCGTATCACCCCATTTTACCAAACACGATCCCATAGCATATTTATTGACATTAGGAACAATAGCGACTGATCTTAATTCATTTTCTTTACGTCCAGAGGGTCTTGGCATAGATAACTCCTTGTTTACAATCCTGCATTATTTTACCCCTTTTTACAAAAAAAAGCAATGGCACTTGATTTTTTAAGATGAAGGGACTAAATATAGGTATATGTTTGATACAACCGTATGTGAGGTTAACATGGACAAGAAAAAAGAAACAAAAACAAAAACAAAATCCGAAACCCAAACGCCTGCAACACAGGATGCAGATTTGGTTAAACATTTGCAAGACGAAGTGGCACATTGGAAGGATTTGGCTTTGCGCAATGCTGCAGAGGTAGAAAATATACGCAAACGGTGTGCTTTGGATATGCAAAATACCGCCCGTTACGCTAATAAGGATTTTGCAAAAGATATTTTGGCAACCATGGATAATTTGGAAAGTGCTATCAAGCATGCAAAAGTTGAAATGGGTAAATCCGACAAACCATGCGAACCCTTCTTTATTGGATTGTTACAAGGTGTAGAATTAACGCATAAACAATTGGAAGAATCCTTAGGCAAACACGCTGTTCGTAAAATGCAAGATATGAATACTGTTTTTAATCCAGATAAACACCAAGTTATTCAACAAGTAGAAGATCCATCGAAAACCCCAGGAACAATTGTAGAAGAATTGCAAACTGGTTATATGATTGGAGATCGAGTTTTACGCGAAGCAATGGTTATTGTTTCAAAATAAAGTCTTCTGAAGACAGCATATCCAAAACAGGTTGAAATTCTATTAAAACTTGTTTGTATAAGTGGCGCTTAAACGGAATCGCCAAGTATGGTACTTTTTTAGCAGAAGCCCAACGAAAGCCACAAAACTCTGGTTTCTTTTCATTTGTTAAAACAATATTTTCATCAGAGCCTAAAAACATACATAAAAACCATTTCTGCATATTGCCAACTATACTTGTTTGCATCATCTTTGGCAAATCATAATGTACCCAATCTTTTGTGGAAGTAATAATTTTAACCGTATCTGGCCCCAATCCAATTTCTTCGTGCATTTCTCGCCACATAGCTTGCTCAGGCATTTCCCCCTCCTGAATACCTCCTTGTGGCATTTGGAAACGATAAGGTGAATCCTTCGGCCAACACCGCTTTCCCAAAAACACTTTTTTTTGGGAATTGATCAGCATAAAGCCCACAGAATATCTGTATTTAGAGTTTTTTGGCATCCTAGTTACTCTCTTTTACCTCAATCACTTCTTTACCATTTTCATAAATCGCCACGGCTTTCAAAATATCAATTGCACGATCCAATTGATAGTCTGGCTTTTTATCTTCTTCCCTGAACGATTTGTCCGCTAGCTCTTTAGATACTTGTATTTTTTTCAAAGTATCCTTTGCCTTTTTCCCTTCTTCTTCGGACAAAGCAGTATCATAATTGCCTTCAGCCCACCCTTTAATCTTGGGTAATTCTTTTAATTCTGCCCGCGGAATTTCTACATCCGGCGTTATTCCTTTGGCCTGAATAGAATGCCCAGACGGTGTATAATACCGAGCAGTGGTAATTTTAATAGCCCCAAAACCAGGGATTTCCCGCACAGATTGTACAGATCCTTTTCCAAAAGATTTTAATCCAACAATGACAGCGCGTTTATGGTCTTGTAATGCACCGGCAACAATTTCAGAGGCGCTGGCAGATCCCTCATTGATTAAAACAACTAATGGCTTGCCATGGGTTAAATCCTCTGTTTTAGCAGAAAACCGCATTGTATCTTCTGGTTTTTTAGAACGTGTAGAAACGATTTCACCTTGCGCCATAAAAGTATCTGCAACCCCAACAGCTTGGTCCAATAAACCGCCCGGATTATTCCGAATATCCAAAATAAATCCCGTCAGCGAATCGCCTAATTTTTTTTGAATCTCCCGAATCGCTTCATGCAATTTTTCTGTTGTTTGTTCGCTAAAAGTAATTAAGCGTAAATATCCAATTGTATCTTTAATTTCATATTTAACCGGTTGCACTTTAATCACATCACGCACCAATTTCACATCAAAAGGTTCCTCGCTTTTACGAGAAATCGTCACTGTTACATTTGTCTTTGGTTCACCGCGCAACCGCTTGACAGCATCTGTTAAAGACATCCCTATCACGGAAGTCCCATCAATGTGTGTAATATAATCTCCGGCTTGGAGTCCGGCTTTAAATGCTGGTGTATCATCAATAGGGGATACGACGCGAACAACACCATTTTCCGCCGTAACTTCCATACCAACTCCGCCGAATTCCCCTTTAGTTTGCGTGTGCATTTCTTCTGTTTCTTCTTTATTCAAAAACCCAGAATGAGGATCTTGAGATGACAAAACGCCATTGACGGCTTTTTCCACCATATCTTTATAACTTAACTCTTCTACATACTCGTCCTTAATTAACCGGAAAGAAGCGCCCAACAAATCCATTAAAACATAAACGTCTTCATATTCTTTTTTATTTTCCTGAGTCGGAGTAGCCGCCCAAACAGGCAAAGCCATCATTAACCCCAAACAAATTAATTTTTTCATCCAACCTCCTTAAGTTGCAAACCATTCTATCGGGTCAATTGCTTGCCCACTATGACGCAATTCTAAATACAAATTCGTATAGTTTTGTTTCATGTACCCAACAGGTTCTCCTGCCAATAATTGCTGACCAACAGCTGCATCTATTTTATCCATCCCTGCCATTACAGTCAAATAATTATCTCCATGATCAATAATAATTAACTGTCCATAATTCTGGAAAGGTCCTGCAAATAAAACTGTTCCATCAAACGGTGTTGTAATCTGAGCCTTTGGACGCGTTTGAATCAAAATACCTTTAACATGCGCCCCACTTGGGCCAACAATATCTCCAAAATTTTGAGTGATGACACCTTGAACAGGCAACAGTAAAGAACCTTTGGCTTTATAAAACGCCCCTTGCCCCACATGCGGCGTTAATTGAGCACGCGCTTGTTGTGCTAAACGTTCTTTTTCCAACTTAGCCAACAACTCCTTTAAATCTTTTGCTTCTTTGGCCAAACTTTGAGCTTTGGCTTTGGATTTTTCATAGTGCGACAGATATTGTGCCTGCAACACCATTTTTTGTTTTGCCAACTTTTCCATATTTTGATTTTTTTCGGACAGCTGAACTGTCACAGATTTAATTTCTTGAATCTTGTTTTGTAAATCTGCACGCACACGACTCAGCTCGGCTAAATCTTCTTTGGTTTGTTCTTGAATTCCACCAACGATAGGGAAACTATATTGCATCAATTGTTTGGAACGCAACATATTTATGGGGGTTTTACTTTCAAACAATAATAACTCCGTCGGCCGCAAAGCCAATGTTTGCATGCCTTGCATAATACGCGCCAGCTGTTGGTTTGTTAAAGCCAAACGTCCATCCAAGGTTCGTTGTTGTTCCTCAAGCTCTTTTTTCTTTTGCTCCAATAATGACAGTTGACCTTCTTGTCTGCGGACATTTTTTGCCAACGCGACCATTTGTTTTTGAACACTTTGGACTTCTCGGGTTAATTCTTCCGATTTCTTTTTAGATTCTTTTTGGCGTTGCTCCTCTTGGCGAATTTGCTCTTCCAGTTTATGCAAATCACTGACGCTAGGGGCGGCCAACGCCACCCCTGCATACAGAAAACTAACAAGCAAACAGCACCAATACTTCACTTAAGCATCCTTTTCAATCAATGAATGTCCTGTCATTTCTTTGGGTTGAGGCAAATGCAATAACTCTAACAAAGTCGGTGCCACATCTGCCAACCGCCCATCTTTTAATCCCTTAACGCCTTCACCATTCACCAATACGGCCTTAACTGGCGTCGTTGTATGAGAAGTTTTTGGCGAGCCATCTTCATATGCCATATCTTCTGCATTACCGTGATCTGCTGTTATAAACAAGGATCCACCTTTGTCTGTCACAGCCTTAACCAAACGTCCGACACAGGCATCAACAGTTTCCACAGCTTTAATGGCGGCTTCCATAATACCTGTGTGCCCAACCATATCTCCGTTTGCATAATTCACGATAATGACGTCAAACCTGTCCGAATTAACAGCCTCTACCAAATTATCCGTTACTTCTATGGCGGACATTTCTGGCTTCAGGTCATAAGTAGCAACTTTTGGACTTGGTATTAAAATTCTTTCTTCTCCTTCAAACAATGTTTCTTTGCCCCCATTAAAGAAAAATGTCACATGCGCATACTTTTCTGTTTCTGCAATACGTAATTGCTTAAGCCCTGCACTAGACACCACTTCCCCCAAAATATTGTGTAAATCCTCCGGCGGAAATAAAATATGCATCCATTGTGTGTGATCTTTGGAATATTCTGTCATCGCCACCGCATCTGAAAATTTCACAACACGAGAACGAGGTACCAAGTCAAAATCTGGTTGCAATAACATCCGTGTCAATTCTCGCGCTCTATCTGTTCTAAAATTCGTCATAATGAAAGCATCACCATCTTGCATACCTTGGTAATCTCCAATAACACAAGGTTTTACAAACTCATCAAATACCTCTGCGGCATAACTAGCTGTCAAGGCTTCATCAGAAGAATTAAAGTGCACGCCTTGAGCATTCACAATAGCTTCATAAGCCTGCGTTATGCGTTCCCAACGATTATCCCGATCCATACCATAATAACGTCCGCCAAGCGTTGCAATTTTTACATGAGGCATTGGCTTAATAGATTCTTCTAGTTCCGCCACATATTCTTTTCCAGAAGTCACTGGTGTATCACGCCCATCCGTAAAACCATGGATAGCAACATCAATGCCATGATCATTCAAAATCTGAACTAAAGCCACCATATGCGTTTGCTTTGCATGAACACCACCAGGCCCCAGCAAACCCATTACATGACATGTTCCCTTGGTTTCCTTTAGTTTTTCTATCAAATTCAATAATACAGGATTTTTTTCCAATTCATGTTGAGCAATAGCATTATCTATACGCACAAGTTCTTGATAAACAACTCGTCCTGCGCCCAAATTCATATGTCCCACTTCTGAGTTACCCATTTGACCTTCAGGTAACCCCACATCATTACCAGAGGTTTTGAGCATTGCATGTGGCCATTTTTCAATTAATTCATGCCATACAGGTGTTTTGCCCATTTCAATGGCATTATTTTCTTTTTTTGGATTATAACCCCAACCATCTAAAATACATAAAACTATAGGTTTCTGAACCATCTTATTTTCCTTTTTTTATTGACTTTCTGGCTTATTATAGTTAAAAAAATGAAAAAAGTGTATCTTTTTTTTAGAAAAGTACGTGCTTTTTTAAAAAAAATAGGTTATAAAGAAGAAAAGAGTTTTGTTACAAGGAGGTTAAAATGTCTTTTTTAAAAAAATTACTGACCCGAAAACAAAAAGCCATTACAGAAGATGAATTGCTGTTGGCTTTAAAAAATCACGAGTTTGTTTTTTATTACCAACCCGAGTGGGATTTAAAAACAGGAAAGCCATTAGGCGTTGAAGCACTTATGCGTTGGGAGAGCCCCACGCGTGGCATTGTTCCCCCTATGGATTTTATCCCGCTGTTGGAACGTGCAAAACTGATTAATAATTTTTCGCGATTTTTATTTGAACAAACTTTTGCAGATTTAAAAGAAATACACACGGTCAGTCCAGATTTATTTATGGCAGTTAATCTATCTTTATTACAAATCCAAGAACCAAACTTCGTTGAAATGGTTAAAAATATTGCCGATGAACATAAAATAGATATGAAATATTTGGAATGCGAAATCACCGAAACACAAGGCTTAACT
This sequence comes from Alphaproteobacteria bacterium, assembly GCA_017960645.1. GTDB lineage: Bacteria > Pseudomonadota > Alphaproteobacteria > CAAHEQ01 > UBA3637 > UBA3637. The sequence goes on from JAGCYU010000027.1 coordinate 76,789, forward strand.
CAAGATATTATTGAGTCTGGCGCATTAGATAAGTTAGCTGCTTTAAATGTAACGATTTCTATGGATGATTTTGGTTCAGGGTATTCTTCACTAACTCACTTACGTCAATTAAAAATTCAAAAGTTAAAAATAGATTTGGATTTTGTAAAAACACTTATGGAAGACAAAAAAAACCAAACCATCGTAGATGCGATTATTCAACTTGGCCACGATTTAGGTTTTCCAGTTTTGGCCGAGGGAATTGAAACAACAGAGCAACAAGAGTGGTTAAAAGAGCACGGATGCGACTATGGTCAAGGCTATTGGTTTTCCAGAGCGTTGCCTGCAGATCAATTAATTACATTCTTAAAAAATCATCCATAAGATGAAAACATTTATTTTTTTTAAAAAAAGTTGTTGCAAAAAAAATTTTTTCGTCTTATATTGTCAATGTTGAGGTAGAAGGAGTATTACAATGACAAAAGAAATCAATGAAGAAAACATTCGGGTGGCCGCTTATTACATTTGGGAACAAGCGGGTCGTCCTGAAGGCAAAGATAAAGAATGCTGGATTCGGGCCTGTGAGCAATTATTTGCGCCTAAGAAAAAGCCTGTAAAAGTTGCTGTAAAAAAATCTGCAAAGAAACCAGCAAAAAAGTCTGAGCCAATCAAAAAGGTCGTCGTGGCTAAACCAGTTGCTAAGCCGGCTGCGAAAAAGGCAGCAAAGCCTGCTGTTCCCAAAGCAGCTCCAAAAGCAACAGAGAAGAAGTCAGAGTCAGCACCTTTTTACGGTTCTCGCAAGTGATCGCGTTTTAATGCGATGGAAAAGGGATAAAAGAGAGGGGGCTTTTGTTCCTTTTTTGTTTTTCGCTATCATCTAGATTTTATAAAATCCCTGCTGCACGGAATGAATATACTTGTTTATTTTTGCCAATAATCAAATGTTCTTCCAATCGAATATTCGCCGCATACAAAGCCGTCTTTACTTCTCGTGTTGCCTTAATATCATCCTGTGACGGATGAGCATCCCCCGATGGGTGGTTATGCATTAAAATAACGGCATGCGCATTCAGCAACAAAGCTCGTTTTAAAATTTCACGAGGGTAAATTGCTACATGTAAATCTGTTCCGGATTGAATGGCTTCTGCTTTCACAAGACGCAAGCGGGCATCTAAATACAGCACATACAACTTTTCAACTGTTTCATTGACATATTGCATCACGGCATAATCATGCAATTGTTCCCAACACGCCAAAATAGGTTGTTGTTCAATATTTTGAAAACTCATCCGTTGAGCGACTTGGACAATAATTTGAAAAATCGTCACGGCGGAATCTTTAATGCCTTTAACCGTTTTTAATTCTTCAGGCGAAGCACACAACACATTTTTAAGCGATCCAAACTGATGGAGCAATTCTTTTGCTAAGGGCTTAACATCACATCTGGGAATAGCTTTCATTAAAATCAATTCTAATAATTCATAATCCGCGAAAGCATCCGCACCTTTTTCCAAAAACTTTTGTTGCAATCTTTGGCGATGCCCCGCATTAAAAGGAAGATCTTTTTGTGTTGCCATCCTAGCCCCCTTGATAAGGTGGATAATTCCAACCTTTAGGCGAAAGTGTTAAAATTTCCACACCTTCTGAGGTTACAGCAACCATATGTTCAAATTGAGCTGACAGCTGTTTATCTTTGGTCACAACCGTCCAACCATCTTTTAAAGTCATGGTTTCAAAGCTACCCACATTCACCATAGGTTCAATAGTAAATACCATCCCCGGAACCAATTTCACGCCAGCGCCTTTTCGACCAAAATTTAAAATATTCGGCGCGCCATGAAAAATACCTCCACATCCGTGACCACAATAATCCCGCACTACAGAATATCCTGCACTTTCTGCCACAGATTGCATCGCGGCACCCAAATCCCCAGTTGTCGCACCCGGCTTAACAGCCATAACACCCGCCATCATTGTTTCATATGTTGTTTGAACTAAACGTTTTGCCTTAACGCTTGGATGTCCTACATAAAACATGCGGGAAGTATCACCATACCACCCATCCAAGACAACCGTTACATCAATATTCACAATATCCCCATTTTGCAAATATTTATCTGGGCTAGGAATCCCATGACAAATAACATGATTAGGGGAAATGCAAGTCGCTTTCGGATAGCCACAGTATCCTATATCCGCGGATGCACCACCTTTGCTTTGAATAAATTCATTCATTAAATTATCCAAAGACTCTGTGTCAACACCTACCTTGACAAAAGGCGTGATATGATCCAACACCTCTGCCGCCAATCGTCCTGCGGCACGAATGCCAACCATATCCTGTTCAGAATAAATTCTAATTTCTTCCTTATCCATACGATGGATTATACTCTATTTCCCCAAAAAGCACCAGCTTTATTTTACAAAGCCAATTTTTCGGCGTTTGCACGAATCTGCTTTGACATTTTTTCAAAAGCTTTTGTTTCAATTTGACGCACACGTTCACGACTGATGTGAAATTCCAAGCCTAAATTTTCCAAGGTTTCAGGTTGCTCGCTTAAAAAACGCTTTTTAACAATCACTTGCTCCCGCTCGGACAAACGAGACAACGCATCCATTAACAATTGCTTTTTGACACATAATTCTTGAGCCTCACCCAATCTATCTTCAATTGTATCATCTTCTGCAACCAACATATCTTGATAGTTTGTGGCAGAATCGTGGGACAAAGTTGTGTTTAAAGACGAATCACCGTTCAAGCGTTGTTCCATTTCAATAACATCTTTTTTGCTAACACCTAATTTTTTGGCAACATAATCGGCCGTTTCTTCATTTAAGCCTGTTTCCCCATACAACCCCAAACGAGATTTAATTTTATGTAAATTGTAAAACAATCTTTTTTGAGTCGCCACAGTGCCGATTTTAACCAAGGACCACGACTTTAAAATAAACTCGGATACAGCCGCTTTAATCCACCAAATAGCATAGGTTGCCAACCGAAATCCCTTATCCGGATCAAACTTTTTAATTGCTTGCATCAAGCCGATATTGGCCTCTGAAATTAAATCAGCCAAGGATAAACCATAATGACGAAAAGAAATTGCCACCTTTGCCGCCAAGCGCAAATGCGAAGTTGTTAATTCATGAGCCGCGTTTAAATCCCCCGTTTCCCGATAACGCTTAGCCAACATATACTCTTGATCCGCATCCAACATAGGAAATTTATTTATTTCCGTTAAATACTTTGGCAACGATGATGGGTGATTCAATAATGATAATGCGTACGTATTCGTCATTTTATATCCTTTCTGTAAAGCAATATAAGTTTTGTTCCCTCTCCCTGAGACAAGAACACGCCGTCTTTTGGACTAAGCCTTGTTATTGTATCAAAAGGAATGGGTAATGTCAAGAATATTTTTATATTTTTTAAGTTAGTTTGGATTCGTATTGGTACAATTGCCTTCGCTATCTTTATAAAAATAAGCCTTTCCCTCTCCAAAACCCATCCAGATAACACCGATTGGCGCAGGCTTTAACAATATGGTACACTCGTCATCCTTTAAATCCTTTAGGATTTGGTATAACCCCAATCTGTGCCGAATAGCAAGCAAAATATCAGAAAATGACTTTATTCTTCACAAAGGGCATAAAAGGCGACTGTATTACGAGTAGCGCCCGATCCAGCGCCATAGTCAGCATACACCCGTCCATTTGACAGATCCACATGTAAGGCTTGGTTTGTACTCCATGGCATACCTGTCCATACCCATACATTACCAATATTGTTAGCATTAGCACAAGCCCCTTTTGCACTATTTGGTGCCACAGAGATTCCTGGACATAAATGTTCAAAACTAACAAGGTTATGACCTATAGATTTGCAAAAAATCAACGCATTAAACCAATTCGTTTGAACAGGACCTCTGCAAAAATTTGTGCCATTTTTAGCTGTGATCCACGTACCGCCAACGGATTGACAGCCAGCTTGCGTCCACTCAATGGTTGTTTCTGCCAATGCGGTTTGTGACAACATTAGGCTTATCCCCAAAATCAAACTATATTTTTTCATTCTAACTTCCTTTGGTTAAAAAAATTCGCCTTGATGAGAGGCGACTGGAAGTTCGAAACATTAAGTAGAATGTGCAGGTATTGAGTCTACTGACCGTATTTCCTGCCTTCCAGTCAATAGACCAAAAGGCAGTTTTGCGCTTTTACAGCAACTACTTAGAGGTTTCGAAACCCCAGCCATGGACATCACCCATAGCCAATTTTATGCTATCTAAAAAGCATTTCAAAGTCAACTTAAAAAATTTAATCCCGATGATAGGGGTGGCCGGCCAAAATCGTTTGTGCCCTATATATTTGTTCTGCCAGCACAACTCGCATTAAAAAATGCGGCAAAGTCATTCGCCCAAAAGATAATGTTAAATCAGCTTTTTCTTGCACATTTTTGCCATGGCCATCAGCGCCACCAATTAAAAAGACAACTGTGTCTGATCCTTTATTTTGCCACATACGTAACTGGTTTGCAAACTCCCGAGATGACAAAGTGCTTCCATGCTCATCCAAGGCTACTATTTTTGCCTGTTCAGGAACACCGGACAACAACAATTCTCCTTCTGCTGTCTTTAAAGCATCACCAGCCAACGCTTTTTTCTCTTCATATTCTTTGATATCAACAGTCCATTTGATACGCTTTAAATATGTTTCAATCAATGCATATTCCGGCGAATTTTTCTTTAACTTTCCAATAGCAGAAATAATAATATGCATTACAAACCTTTTTTTTCATATTTATAGGGAAATAAATCAGCGATTTTAACCAACCGCCAGCCTTTTTTAGAATCATCTGGCATAACCACGCGCGCTTTGGGACCATAATCTGAAATATACTCCCTGCATTTGCCACATGGGGAAATGATATAGCTTGGTAAATCCCGCATAGCAACAATCATATCTATTTCAAAATCTTTTTCTGCCGTATGCCCCATCCCGATTGCATTGATTTCTGCACAAGTGGCAATTGAGGGTTGATAAGTCCCAATATTCAAAGCTGTATATACTTTGCCGGCTTTACTCAGCACACTTGCCGCCACAACAACGTGGTGCTCTTGCACAGCCCGCACATACCTTTTAGACAACAAAGCCGCCGTCTTATCAATTAAATCCTGAGCTGTTATTTTTTGCTTCATTTTTCCGTCTCCTCAACAATTTCCGGAATATTTTCAATTAACTGATCCAAAGCTTCACGATCAGATTCTGAATACTCTTCAACAATATCGTTAATTTGTTTTATGGATTCTTGTGTTTTTTCCGGCTCATAGGATTTCAAATCCTTTTGGATGCTGTCCGGCAACAAATGCTCCAATTGTTTTGACATACATTGAATCCACACGACCGAACGATTATTTGCCTTCATTTCTTTAATTTGATCCTTTGTTAATATAAAAGAACTTGCCAACATATATGCCAACGCCATAATCAGTGCCGCACGCGCAATTCCAAATACAAACCCCAACAGGCGATCCAAACCGCTTAACGAACTTTTCCGAAGCTTATGCGTCATTTTAGCATTGAAAATAGTCATGATAATCATCACAATCAACGCGATAATTACTACACCACAGATAGTGGCTAATTTTACATTTTGCACGTGCCCTGTTAAAAATTTGTGTAAAGGATCATAGCTGTACAATGCCGCAAAGGCCGCTAAAATCCACGCAGAAATCCCCAACAATTCACGCATCAAGCCCCGATACAACGCGAACAAAATAGATATAACCAACACAGCTAATACAATAACGTCTATAATCCCAAACATTTTATTTCCTTTCAAAAAATTCTAATAACGTTTTTAAATTACCGATTTCTGTTGCTTTAAAAGTCGATTTTTTCTTTTTATTCTGAGGAATCAGCGCCTTGGCAAATCCCAACTTTTCCGCTTCTTTCAGGCGTAAATCAGACTGCGGCACATTTCTAATTTCACCAGACAGTCCTATTTCACCAAAAATAACCATATCCGAAGGCAAGGGATGATTAAACACACCAGACAATACCGCCATAACAGCGGCTAAATCCACCGCCGGTTCAGATAACTTTAATCCGCCTGCCACATTCAAGAAAATATCTTTATTGCTTAAACACACACCGCAACGCGTTTCCAGCACAGCCAAAAGCATATTCAAGCGATTCGCATCCCATCCGACCACAGCACGCCGCGGGCTTGTTCCTGCCATAGGCGCAACAAGAGCTTGGATTTCCACCAACATGGGTCTGGAACCTTCAATCCCTGCAAAAACACAGCTACCAGATACATTACCTTGACGATCCGCCAAAAAAAGTGCAGAAGGATTTTGTACTTCCGACAAACCCTTTTCGGTCATTTCAAAAACACCTATTTCATCTGTAGCACCGAATCGGTTTTTAACACTGCGCAAAATACGGAAATGGTGACCGCGATCTCCTTCAAAATAAAGCACAGTATCAACCATGTGTTCCAGCACGCGAGGGCCTGCCAAAGTTCCCTCTTTTGTCACATGACCAACCAACAATAAAACAAAATTCCTTTTCTTTGCTAAACGAATCAGCTCATGCCCACATGCGCGGACTTGAGCTACTGTTCCTGGGGCAGATTCAACCATATCAGAATACATCGTTTGAATAGAATCGATAATAACAACATCGGGACAATCTGCAACATCTAATGTCGCCACAATATCTCGAATACGCGTTTCACTGGCTAAGTCTACAGGATTATCTGCCAATCCTAATCTCAAAGCACGTAACCGCACTTGGTCCACAGATTCTTCACCAGAAATATAGGCACATTTTGTGGGACTTCCTTGCTTATTGACACCACGCGTTAAAGCAGAAACAGCTTGCAATAGCAAAGTGGATTTACCAATACCGGGATCACCCCCAACCAAAACGACCGAGCCCGGAACCAAACCTCCTCCGCATACACGGTCTAACTCGCCAATCCCGGTTTTTAAACGAAAGATTATTTCCGGAGCACCGCGCAAATCCGAAAAATCTATTTTATGACCGTTCACCCCTGCGGTTGCCATGGGACTATCCGAGGTTGGCACAGCCTCTTCTACAATCGTATTCCATTCACCACAGGCGCTACATTGTCCTGCCCAGCGCCCATAAACCGCACCACAATTTTGACACACAAAATGAGTTGTTTTTTTAGGCATTAATTCGCTTTAACCTCCATTTTAATCGGGCCATTGGCGCTTCCTGCAACAAACTGGCGAACAAAAGCGTTATCTGTTTTATCCAGCTCAGCCACCGAACCAATCCAGATAATTTTACCTTGATATAACATTGCGATTCGGTCAGCAATTTTTCTGGCGCTTGCCATATCGTGGGTAATAGTTAAAGCGGTTGCTCCCAACTTTTTCACAGTATCAACAATCAGATTATTAATCACATCGGACATAATTGGATCTAAGCCCGTTGTTGGCTCGTCAAAGAAAATAACGTCTGGATTCGTAGCAATCGCACGTGCCAAGCCAACGCGCTTTTTCATCCCTCCGGATAAATCAGCAGGATACACATCAGCCACCTCTTTACCAAGCCCCACTTGAGCTAATTTTTCAATGGCTAACTTTTTTGCTTCTGTACGGTTTATTAAGCGATTTTGCAACAAAGCAAAAGCGACATTTTCCCACACAGTTAAACTGTCAAACAAAGCGGCGCCTTGAAACAACATACCAATATTTTTGGTATTCATCTTAATCGTACCGGAATCTGGCGTCAACAATCCCAACAAACATTTTAAGCTCACAGACTTTCCCGTACCAGATCCACCGATAATCACAACGGATTCGCCTTTATACACATCTAAATCAACCCCATTCAACACATGGTGTGAACCGAAACTTTTGTGGACATCCTTCATTGAAATTTGAATTTCTTTTTTCATGAAATACTCCTACATTTTAAAGAACATCTCGGTTAAGATGTAGTTGAAAATCAAGACCAAAATACTGGATGATACTACAGCATTTGTTGTTGCTTGACCAACACCTTGCGCACCACCTTTGGAATTAAATCCGTTATAGCATCCAAGTAACGTAATGATAAAGCCAAATACTGCCGCTTTGGTCATACCGGAAATAATATCCATTGGTTTTAAATAGTTCCATGTACTGATCAGGTATGTTGTTGCGTTAAATTCTAACTTTGTTACGCCGACCAAATAGCCACCGCAAATACCAATGATATCCCCAATTAAAACCAACACAGGCATCATTAAAACACCAGCAATCACTCTGGGACCAATTAAATATTTCATCGGATTTGTGTTCAGTGTAGATAGAGCATCAATTTGCTCTGTCACGCGCATCGTTCCAATCTCTGCCGCCATTGCCGCCCCAATTCGACCAGCCACCATCAAAGCCGCCATCACGGGCGCTAATTCACGAGTCACAGCAACCAATACAACCAAGGATACAGATCCTTCTGCTGAAAACTGAGAAAAACCCGCATATGTTTGTAAAGCAATAACCATACCGGAAAACAAAGTTGTTAAGGCAACAACAGGTAATGAATAAAAACCGATTTCCACCATCATGCGCCCTATTTCTTTCGGATAAAATGGCGGGGTCAAACTGTGATAGATGGCTTGTCCTGTAAAAATAACTAATTCGCCAGCACTTTTAAAAAAGCGCAACGTCATCCGCCCAAGAGCATCAATAAATCCTAAATCCAATTTCACGCAACGTCTCCTTTTTCTATCCATCTTATTTTACTCATAAAAAAAATGAATTGCAAGAAAAAAGCCCTTTTTTAAGCCTTCATCAAAAACGCCCCTGATTCCGAAGAAATAGGGGCTATTTTAACAAATGTATTTATATACTTTAAAGAGTGGCACCTTCGTTGCCAGCTCTACCCTTACTAGCAACCGTTAATTTTCTAAATGCCTCTGTATCCACTAACTTTTTTTCCAAAAAATTCCCAGCTCCTGGTTTAGACGGATCTGGAACAGTTCCACCAGGATAAAAACCAGCAGGTCTGCACATATCTCCCAAGAAAAACTGACGGGTTTTCAACACATCCGGCTTTAAAATTGCACCATCCTCTGATATTATGCCTGCCATTTCCATTTTTTGTAATTCCAACGCCAAATAGTCTGACCATCCGATTGATTTTAGTTTGCCATTTAAGATATCCTCTGCATTTTTTAGGTATTTAAAAATATCCTCTTTCGTGCCGTCTTGTGGATACATCTCTGTTAAAGCTCTGTATAATACCCGATTAATAGGCATCAACTTTTTTGCCTCTTCATCAAAATCCGTAGAATTTTTCTTTGAATGGGATTTTATTATGTTTATTTCTGGCGCCTGCCGCTGAGGAGAAACTTCCATTTCAACTGGCCGTAATGTTTCTGATTGTTTTTTACTCCCGGCAGAGGCTTTCATAAGAGCTTCTTCTAGCCTAGATGATAACCGCCCTGCCCATAAAAGCTGTTCTATTGGATTATTTCCAAATGTCAGATGGGGAACTTTTTCTCCATCTCTTTCTTCAATCCGTTGCATAAAAATCTTATATAGAGCGTCTAATTGTTCTTCAGACAATACCTGCTTCATTCTCCGTTGCAAAATATCCTCTGCATAAAAATCTTCCAGTTGCTCCAAAGATAACTGTGCAATTTCCTTTGGGGTTAAACCACACACTAATTTCAATGAAATTTTCGTTTTTGTCATATAGCTACACCTTTCACAATTGTGTGATATTTTATTTACTGCCAAACCGACGTTCACGGCGACCATAGGCTTCAACAGCAATTTCTAAATCCTGCTCGTTAAATTCTGGCCAATAAATCGGCGTAAAATATAGCTCTGCATATGCAATTTCCCACAACAAGAAATTAGACAAGCGCTGTTCACCACTGGTCCGAATCACTAAATCTGGATAGGGCAATCCGCGTGTAGATAAAGCATCATTGACTGTGTTTTCATCAATAGCGGATAGCAAATACTTATGTTCAGCCACGTCTAGCGATATTCTTTTGATAGCAGCAATTAAATCATCCCGAGCTCCATAGGACAAAGCAAAAATAACATGGAAATCGTCATAATCTTCCGTTTCACGCTCTAATTCATTCATGCGTTCGCGAATATCTTCATCAAAACGCATTCTATCGCCAATAAAACGAATACGCACTTTTTCTTTTTGTAGTTCTGCAATATCTGTTTTTAGGTATTTGCGGAATAATTCAACCAACAATTTAACTTCTTCCTTAGACCTATTCCAATTTTCAGAAGAAAATGCATACAGTGTCACATACTTGATGCCTAATTTTTTCGCGTGCTCTAAAATCACACGAACATTTTCAGCACCCTTTCTGTGCCCATCAAAAGGAGAAAGGCCTTTACCCACAGCCCAACGCCGATTACCATCCATAATAATCGCGATGTGAGTCGGTACTTTACTTTGCTCTTCTGGAACTTTTTTAATCATTTAGACCTGTTTAATTTCTGTTTCTTTGTTTTTTAACATTTCATCCAAGGTGGCAATAGCTTTATCTGTTAAATCCTGCACTTCTTTTTCATAGCGTTTGTAATCGTCTTCAGACATGGACTCTTTAATAGCTTTTAGAGCATCTAACGCTTCGCGACGATGGTTACGCACAGCCACACGCACATCCTCTGTAAAACGTGCTGCCACCTTGACCAATTCAACACGACGCTCTTCGGACAAAGGAGGAATAGGAATCCGAATCAATTGTCCATCGTTCATTGGATTAAGGCCTAAATTTGCTTCTGTAATAGCCTTTTCCACAGACTTAATCAAGCTTTTATCCCAAACACTAATGGACAATGTCCTAGCATCTGGCACACTGACGTTTCCAACTTGATTTAAGGGGACTACCGAGCCATAGGCTTCAACCATTAATCCGTCCAACAACGCCGTTGAAGCGCGCCCCGTACGTAAACCAGCAAAATCTTTTTTCAAAGCTTCTTCGGCTTTTTGCATTTGACTTTGCATATCCGATTTAATTTGATCCCAACTCATGTAAGTCCCCTTTCATTCAATTAACCATTCATTTGTTTTGCAACTTCTGCGGCAAAATCTTCTTCTTTCTTTTCAATACCTTCGCCTAAAGCAAAACGTACAAAAGAAGTGATTTCAACACCAGCTTCTGCCAAAACATCCTTAACTTTCTTATCAGGATCCATGACGAAAGCTTGTTCAACCAAAACAGCTTCTTCATAGTACTTATGCATACGACCTTCCACCATCTTTTCAATAATAGCTTCTGGTTTGCCGCTGGCTTTTGCTTGTTCTGCATAAATGCTACGTTCATGCTCTGCTGTTGCAGCATCAACATCTGCAATTGTTAAGAATTTAGGAGCAGTCGCGGCAATATGCATAGCCACTTTTTTACCAACTTCTGCTGCATTAGCGCCCTTAGCGGCCACTAACACACCGATTTTGCCCAAACCTTCTGACACAGCTGTATGCAAATAAGAAACCACTGTCTCACCTTCAACAACTGCCACACGGCGAACACTCATGTTTTCACCAATTTTAGCAATTAAAGCAACAACCGTATCTTGAACGCTTTGTCCGTTCATAGAAGCGGCTTTCAAAGCTTCTACATCATTGCTACCGCCAGCCAAAGCCACATCCGTTAAATCTGCGACAAACTTTTGGAAATCTGCATTTTTAGCAGCGAAGTCCGTTTCAATATTGACTTCAACAACAGCACCTTTATTGCCAACGGCTTTAATTCCGACTAAACCTTGGTTAGCAACACGTCCTGCTTTCTTTTCAGCAACAGACATACCTTTTTTGCGCAAAAAGTCAATTGCTTCGTCCAAATTGCCGTTTGTTGCCACTAATGCTTTTTTGCATTCCATCATTCCTGCGCCTGTTTTTTCGCGCAATTCTCCAACTAATTTTGCTGTAATTTCAGCCATTTTGTCTCCTTTCGTTTATTAAATCTTGTGTCATCTGATTTGTCGAGTGCGTATCACAAGGAATCATCAAACCTTGAAGTTTTCTGTATCCATCATGCAATGCTCGCCGATATTGCTGTTGTATTCTTTTATTTTCTGATAATTGTCTCCATATCTTGTGCAAACTAGCCCATATTTTGGGATAATGAAACCTATATCCCGTTGCCGTCCACGGCCACGGATGCTTTTTGGGAAGCGTCTCAAACACTGGCTCAAAAATATCTGCAAAAAGCGCTTTTTCCATTTCCGACGTCTCGGGAGTTGTTTCACAAAAAGTAGCAAAAGGAGGAAGGTATCCCAAAACGGGCCTTTGCTCCCATCGCACTTGTGTTAATTGAGGAACTAAATTATTCAGGGGTCGAAGAGTAAAGACCGCCTCTTTACCTTTGGCAATATGTGCCACAAAACTTTGCCCAGATTCCAATCCGATCGTATAAAGCCAACCTTTTTTATTATGGAAAAGCCCCCGTTCTTCCCCGTTAGATTCACGAAGAAGAACGATAGGCGCGGACAAAATTCGTTTTACAGACTCATCGGTCATATTAGGCCTTTTCTTCTGTTTTTTCTTCCTCTGCTTTGACTTCTGCAACTTCAGTATCCACAACTTCTGTAGCAGCACCAATGTCAACACCAGCAGCCTTTAATTCAGCTTGAATACCATCCAAAGCGGCTCCCGCCATTAAATTACAGTACAAGCTAATAGCACGAGCTGCATCATCATTTCCAGGAATTGGATAGGCAATTCCATCTGGGTTTGCGTTTGAGTCACAAATAGCAATCACAGGGATACCCAATTTTTTGGCCTCATTAACAGCCAAAGTTTCATGGGGGACATCAATCACAAAAATTAAATCTGGGCGACCATTCATATCTTTGATACCACCCAAAGAAGCGACCAATTTATCATGTTCGCGTTCAATATTCAATTTTTCTTTCTTAGTTAAACCTTCATATCCACCTTTTTCTGTTTTAGACTCAATTTCTTTTAAGCGCTTAATGCTGGAAGAAATTGTTTTCCAGTTTGTGAGCATACCACCCAACCAACGTTGGTTCACATAAAATTGACCACAACGTGTTGCAGCTTCTGCGATTGGTCCGCGGGCTTGCACTTTTGTCCCAACAAACAATATTTTGCCACCTTTTGCAGCAACATCGCGCACTGTTTCCATAGCACGATACAACATTGGCACTGTTTGAGTTAAATCTAAGATATGAACGCCTTCGCGCGTACCATAAATATAGGACTCCATTTTTGGATTCCATCTGCGAGCATTATGCCCAAAATGAACACCAGCTTCAACCAGCTGACGCATAGTAATTGTTGGAATAGACATTTTATAATCCTTTCTTTTTCCAGTTAAACCTCTGCAGGGGACAAATATAAAGGAAATCCTTTACACTGGAAGCGAATTAAAGGGGATTTTTCCCACCTCTAAGCGCCTTCCCTGCATGCGATATTGTTTTGGAACCATTCCAAAACGAGGTTGATTATAGCAAAAAATTACATCAATGTCAAGAAAATTATACTGTTTTATCTAAATTCAGCCAACGACGAATACAAGGCCAAAGGCCTGTCACTTGTGAACAATGCAATTTTTTATGGCGCTTGGCCTGCATAACAATATCTTGAGCCAATTGCGGATTTTTTTCTTCTGCTCTTTCCTTTAAAAATTGCAAATATCCTTGATCTAAAGGAATTCCGGCACGATATGCCGCTCCACAGATTAAATCAATTCGCACAGCATCTGAATCTGTATAGCGCCCTTTTTCTGCGATAGGCGTTAACCATCTTTCCTGAATATGGGACGCCGCATATGTAGGATACGCCACTCTTTTCAGCGTTTCCATTTCTTTTGCAAAACGCTTTTCCAACAAATATTGAACTTTATTTCCAATAGCCGTCGGCCACATCCCTTTAGATTTTTGATAAGCATTCATTTCTGCCAAAATAAAAATATTGGGCTGTATTTGTCTGAACAAAGAATCATCTAATGCCAAGGCCAACCCCTCTGAAATCTCAACAGGATTATATACCTCATCCGCACTAAAATTATGGACGCCTTTGTCATCTGTAAATCTTGATTGATGAAAAAGTAAATCACCGCTTGCTAACGTATTTTTAACCCACCTCTGCTCTTCCTCTCCAATCTCTGACAGAAATAAATCACTATACTTTTTCTGACACTCTTTAGGATAAGACTTACTTAACACAAATGTCGCTTCAACCGCTCCCTGAGGACAACACATCGGCAAACCCTGGTTCGGCCAACACCGCAAAAAACGAGCCAAACAACACGCCTTTTTCAACCACTTTTTATCATCATCCACTAAACCTTCAGTGATACGCATGCGTGCCAAAGCACGTTGTTGTTCCTCTAATTCAGTTAAATTTTCCATTCTTTTCCTTTCAATATAATTGTCCGTATTATAGTACAAAACCTGTTTTTTGTCAAGTTTATCCATCCCAACGCAAAAAAAGTTCTTGCATAAAAGAAAAAAGTTCGCTAAGATAAAAAACGAACAAAACGCGAACAAATTTTATAAAAGGAGAAACCATGGAAAAAGATAAAGCATTAGAAGCCGCTGTTGCACAAATCGAACGTGCCTTTGGTAAAGGATCCATTATGCGCTTGGGTCAACAAGACAACGCCGTGGAAATCCCCGCAATTTCAACCGGATCTTTAGGATTGGATCTGGCTCTAGGTATTGGCGGGCTGCCCAAAGGGCGAATTATCGAAGTGTACGGGCCAGAAAGCTCAGGAAAAACAACTTTGGCTTTGCATGTTGTTGCAGAAGCCCAAAAGCAAGGGGGGATCTGTGCCTATGTGGATGCTGAACACGCCATGGACCCGAGTTACGCCCGCAAATTAGGCGTCAAAATTGATGATTTATTGATTTCTCAACCAGATACCGGCGAACAAGCATTGGAAATTGCTGATACTTTGGTTCGTTCTGGCACCATTAGCGTTTTGGTTGTCGACTCGGTTGCCGCATTAGTTCCTAAAGCAGAGCTAGAAGGTGATATGGGCGATTCGCACATGGGATTGCAAGCCCGCTTGATGAGTCAAGCCTTAAGGAAATTAACAGCTTCCGTTGCCAGAACAAATACATTAGTGATCTTTATTAACCAAATTCGTATGAAGATCGGCGTTATGTTTGGAAATCCGGAAACAACGACTGGTGGAAATGCTTTGAAATTCTATGCTTCTGTGCGTATGGATATCCGCCGTATCGGCTCGGTTAAAGACCACGAAGATGTTATCGGAAACCAAACCCGCGTTAAAATTGTTAAAAATAAAGTTGCCCCTCCGTTTAAAACTGTGGATTTTGACATTTTATATGGTGAAGGCATCTCTAAAATGGGTGAATTGATTGATTTAGGAATTAAAGCTGGATTGGTGGAAAAGGCTGGCGCATGGTTCTCATATAAAGGAGAACGCATTGGACAGGGCCGCGAATCTGCTAAAGCCTGGCTAAAAGAACATACCAAAGAAGCAGCCGAGTTGGAAAAAGCCATTCGCGACCATGCAAAAGATATTTCCAAAGATATGATCGTTGGTGATCATGACGCTTCAACTGAAGCAGAATAAATCTATCTGCCGTTTTTTATTCGTTAGATAACGTCAAGCTGAATTTAACATTTTGCTTTGAGTTTTGTGAAGTTGTTTCAATTTCCAAAACATCATTTCCGCGAACAAATTTGCCAGATTTCTTTAGCGTCCATCCCAAAGCCTGTAAATTGTTGCGATAAAAGCGCTCAATTTCGTTAGGGGATTTAGAGGTTGTCCCCATTACAATTAAAATTTGCCCTTGGGGCACATCAAAAGACGTTACGTCTTCCGAAAAGATCATATCACCCAATGCGGGAATATCCTCGGTTCCCGGGACAAACCCCGCCCACACATGTAAAGCCCACATTAAACAGCCCAATAAGAAAAAAAATTTACTCATTTTGCCCGATCTTCTTCGTTAAAAATAGGCTCTAATGAATTGGGTGCAACCCTTCCTGCTGGCACACCTTGTGCCCCACTTGATTCAAGCGCTTGCTGTTTTTCCTTTAATGCTTCCTGTTCTGCCAACTGTCTGGCTTTTTTAGCGCTTTCCACTTTGGTCCGTGTTTCCATAATAGCTGCCGTTGTTTGAGAAAGGTCATCATTTGTCAAAAACTGTTCCAAGGTTAAAGCAAAACGCTCGGCATTTTTATTTCCATCCAGTGCTGCGATAAAACTCCATTTGTACGCGCTTAAATCATCCTGAGGCAAATATTTTCCTTCGTTATACATACGCGCAAGCTCCAACTGTGCTTGATTATGTCCATCCAATGCTGCCACCAACAAACAATACGGTGCCTGTCTCTTAACGGACTCAATATCGCTTTTCAAAAAATTCATAGCACTTTGATACACTTCCTCTGTACTGGGCACAAATGCCCCACCTCGCACTTCGTCAAAATAGGCGTCACATTCTGCCGGAATAGGAAGTGGAGTTTGGTCATCTGTAAAGGACCAAAACACCTCCTCGGCATTTACAGGGTGTGACATCAAACACACCCCCACACAAGCAACAACTGATTTCAATAAGTTATCAATCAAATCCACACTCCCTTTTCTTTAGTCATACTCGTTTTTTTTACAAATAGCAAGCATTAATTTATTTTTTCCACCACGTCAAAATATCTAACCCACTTAAAGGGGTATATGAGGGGTGATCTAATGTATGCCATGTCAAACATTTTTGGGTCATCGCCGCCCAATGCGGAACCACAATATGTTCGGCCAATAACACACGATCCAACGCCCGCGTCGCATTAACTAAATCGGCGCGATTTTCCACCGTAATAATTTTTTCAATCAAGGCATCTACAGCCGGATTTTTTAACCCACTGTAATTATAGGATCCTTCTGTATCCGCCGCAACACTCCCCCAATAATCGGCTTGTTCATTCCCAGGTGAAAGAGATTGGCCCCAAACAGCAACAATCATATCATAATCAAATTTATCTAATTTTGTTTTATATGCTAAACTATCCAACGTTTTAATAGAAGCTTGGATGCCTAATTTTTTCAACTGTCCGATATAGGGCAAAATAACACGTTCCCAAGTTGGTGCCGCAGCGGCATCAACCAAAATTTCAAAAGCAAATGGCTGGCCATCCTTTTGCAAAATACCTTTTTGCACTATCCATCCGGCATCCTTTAACAATGTCAACGCCTGTTGCAACGCCTCTCTGGGCTGAAGTTTTTTGGTTTGTAACGGGCGCGTCAAAATATCATCTGGCAGCACATTCAAATACGGCTGCAATAACTTTTCCTCTGCCTTTTTGGGCAACCCAGACGCTTTAAAATCTGAATTATCAAAAAAGCTGGTTAATCGCGTATAGGCATCATAGAACAATTTATCGTTAATCCAATCAAAATCCAACACCAAGCTTAAAGCCTCTCTGACTCGTCTATCTTGAAACAACGGCCGCCTTAAGTTAAAAACAAAACCTTGCATCCCGCTGGGCAATTGATGGTGAAATTCTTCCATTTTTATTTTTCCAGATTTTACCAAATCCCATTCGCGACCTTGAACCCATTTTTTGGCTTCATTTTCAAAGCGCCAATCAATCAAACCAGATTTTAATGCTTCAACGGCGACAGTTGTGTCCCGATACGTATCATACTTAATCCGTTCAAAATTATAAAAGCCTTTATTCACATTTAAATCTTTTGCCCAATAATTCGGATTTAATTTATAAGTTATGGAACGATTCGGTTCAAATGACTCAATCATATAGGGACCGGAAGACACAGGGACTTCCAAAGTTGTTTGTGCAAAATTTTTATTTTCCCAATATTTTTTAGACAAAACAGGCAACTGGCCCAAAACCAAAGGCAATTCACGATTTTTCTTGTCTGAATCAATATGAAAAATAATTGTTTGAGCATCTGGTGCTTCAACACGCTTTATATTCTGGTAATAGGTCCTGTATAATGGCGCACCATACTTTTTTAACATTTCAAAAGAAAAAGCAACATCTTCACTGGAAATTTTACTTCCGTCATTAAAAGTTGCTTTAGGATTCAACGAAAACGTCACTTTTGTTTTATCCGAACTCACATCTATTGTTTCAGCAATCAAACCATATAATGTGAAAGGCTCATCTGCATTTGCTTTCATTAACGAATCGTGTGTTAAACTTATTCCTGCTGGCGAAATCCCTGTTATGATAAAGGGATTTAATGAATCAAACCCGGTATAAGAAGCAAGCTTTAATGTTCCACCTTTAGGTGCTTTTGGATTAACATAGGAAAAATGTGAAAAATCTTTTTTTAGGTTTGGCTCGCCCATAATAGCAATCCCATGCATTGGCTTTGCCCATACAACAGCAGACATAAAAATATATAAACACCCCAAACACAGCTTAATCGTTTTCTTCATGAGACGATTCCACAAATGACACGTTAACCGAATCAGACATTGGCATGCCAGCATATTTTGAAATAAGTTCATCTTTTGCAATCGCAACTGTTTTTTCGGGTTTATCAGCGGTTGAACGTAAATCATTAAGTGTAAATCGATGGGATGTATTTACAGAAATGTCAGCTAATTTATCCAAAACAAACTCAATCAATCGCTTTTGTCGCCGTAATAAAAGCCAGGCATAAACAACCAATATGAGGGCTAATACCCACACGCCAACACCTAAAAACAACAGTTCCCAAAATAAATATGGTGTCATTTTCATCCTTTTTTAATACTGGACATTTAAAAGTATAACCTGTATAATAAAAAAAAGCAAACAATAAAGGTGAAAAATGCAGTATTTAGATTTTGAACGATCCATTAAAGAAGTTGATGCTAAATTGGCCAAGTTAACTGTTGGTGAAAAAGCTTTGTTGGATAAGAATCAAGCCGAAGTTAAACGTCTTACACGCAAAAAGGACCGGTTGCTGTCTCTTGCCTACAAAAAGCTGACGCCTTGGCAGAAAGCACAAATTGCACGCCATGAAAATCGTCCCCATACATCAGATTATATTAAAGCAATATTCACGAATTTTGAGTTATTGTGCGGGGACAGATCTTGCGCAGAAGATGCAGCTATTATCGGTGGGTTTGCGAAATTAAATGGAAAAACTGTGATGGTTATCGGAACAGAAAAAGGTCATGATATAGATACCCGCATTGAACATAACTTTGGAATGGCACGCCCCGAAGGTTATCGCAAAGCTATTCGTTTGATGAAATTAGCTGAGCAATTTCACGTTCCGGTCATCACGCTTATTGACACAGCGGGGGCTTTCCCTGGGGTTGAAGCGGAAGCGCATGGACAAGGACAAGCTATTGCCTCTTGCATAGAAACGTGCCTGAACTTAAGCGTCCCCGTTATTTCATGCATTATTGGAGAGGGCGGATCTGGCGGAGCTTTAGCTTTGGCCACCGGCAACAGTGTTTTGATGCTTTCAAACGCCATCTATTCTGTCATTTCTCCAGAAGGATGTGCTTCCATTTTATGGAAAGATTTTAAATATGCCAAAAAAGCTTGTTCAATTTTACACCTGACGGCAGAAGATATGATGAAGTTTGGTGTTATTGATGTCATGATTCAAGAACCTGTTGGTGGGGCGCATCGTTTTCCCGAGCAAACAACGCAATCCGTGCAAGGTGCTTTGGTTAAGCAATTATCTTTATTTGATAATATGGATGTCCAAGACTTAATTGCTCAAAGACATCAACGATTTTTACTCTTTAAAAAAGCTGGGTAAATCAAATCCGTTTTCTGTATCGGGAAAAGCCGGTGCCGTCACGCTTTTAATAGGTGCTGGTTTTTCTTGACGCGCCTTCGGCGTACGCAAACTACGACTTAACCCCGGAACCAAATCAAACAAACTTGTTCTGGCGGGTTTAACATTCGCCTCTGCCGTTTTTGGTTGCATGTTAATTGGCGGAACCGTTGTTGGCGCTGTATCTACGTCAATTCCTATACCGATAGAAGGCGGCACATCCTTTAACAACGTATCTTGGGGAATCGTTGGCTCTTCTGTTGTTTCAACAACCAAGCTTTCCGATACATTTGGCGCCGCCGCCACCGGAGCAAATGCAACATCCGGCATTTGAATCAAGACAGGTTCTTCTTCGCTGGAAACAGGTGAATTATTTTGTTGTGCCGTAGCAGCACCCCCTTGATTCAAAGGAATTTCCGGGGGGATTACCTCTGTTTGAGGAGGATTTACCCTGTTCGCAGCATTCACAGAAACAACTGCTTCTGGATGCTCGGCCAAACCTGTAGCAACAACAGATACTTGGATCGAACCTGCCAACGATTCATTCAATGTCGTTCCAAAAATAATATTTGCATCCGGAGGAACTTCCGCTGTAATTCGTTGGTTAATCGTATCCATCTCGGCCAAAGTTAAATCCATACCGGCACAAATATTGATTAAAACACTCTTGGCACCTTTAATAGAAGTATCATCCAACAACGGATTACATAAAGCTTTTTCGGCTGCAATCGTTGCTCTGTTTTCACCAGAAGCAATTCCGGATCCCATCATAGCGCGGCCCATAGATTTAAGCACCGTTTTTAAATCGGCAAAATCCAAATTCACAATACCTGGATTCATAATTAAATCTGTAATGGAACGAACTCCTTGGCACAAAACATCGTCTGCCATTTTAAAAGCATCCGCAAAAGTCGTATCCGGCTTTGCCACGCGGAATAAATTTTGGTTTGGCACAATAATCATGGTATCTACATATTTTTTTAATTCATCAATACCGCCCATGGCAGTTTGCATACGCTTACGCCCCTCAAACATAAATGGCGTTGACACAACGGCAACTGTCATAATGCCCATCTCTTTAGCATATGAAGCAATAACTGGCAATGCACCAGTTCCTGTGCCACCACCCATACCGGCTGTCAAAAACAATAAATGTAAACCTTGAATAGCTTCTTTAATTTTGTCAGCAGACTCTTCAGCAGAAGCTTTTCCAACTTCTGGATGCGCACCAGCTCCCAATCCTTGTGTTGTTTTAACTCCTAATTGAATTTTTTCAGATACTAAGGATTTTGATAATGCTTGAGCATCTGTATTCGCGGCAAAAAAACTGACACCAACCAAACCAGATGAAATCATATTATTCACAGCATTTCCACCAGCACCACCAACACCTATCACTCCAATATTCGGTGTTAATAAAACCTCTGGTGGAGGTGTCGCCAAACCAATATTCAAACCAGATTCTGGCATTTCTACAGATGTCGTTTCAGCCATTCTTTTATCCTTCCTAACCAATTACTCGACGCAGATCGCGATTGGAAATCATCATATAATTTATCCTGACACCATAACATGGCGTACACCAACAAACCTGCGCATACATTAAATGTACACGAATCGTATTCATTTGGCAAGTTTTTTATTTGTTTTATATGTCCAATCCGTGCAGGCCCACCCAAAATACTGGTCACTTTTTCTTGAATACCGGCAAATCCGGCGCCCCCGCCGGTTAATACAAAGCGACGCGCTACACTGGAAAAAGTTTCATCCTCATCCAATACATCCTGCACAGAAGTCAAAATATTTTCCAATTCTGGCACAACCACAGAAATTAAATCAGACCGCATAATTTGAATATTAGCACCTGTGTCATCCCCTAAAATAGGAACAATGACAGGGTCAACTTCATCCCGCGGGGATAAAAATGCCGCACCATTCAAAATTTTCATCCGCTCAGCATTTTTTAAGTCCGTATTCAATGTTTGAGCTAAGGTCCGTGTAATCTGATTTCCTCCTTTTGGGATCACACCTAATTGCATAATACCACCACCAAGCAAAATAGCATAGCTTGTCATCCCGGCTCCAAGATCCAAGACTGTTGCGCCTAAATCCATTTCATCTTCTGTCAAGACAGATAAAGCGGCGGCATAAGGTGTTGCAACCTTGACAGCAACATTCACATGGCACCAATCCAAAACCTTTAACAGATTTAATGTTTGTGTTTCCGGGATTGTGATCACATGCAATCGTGCCCCCAATGTATTCCCATGAAGCCCACGAGGATCTGTATGTCCTTGCTCTCTGTCCACGACATATCCAACGGGAATAGCATGCAATACTTCTTCCCCGGCAGGAATCTGATTTTTCAACATGCCGTCCACCAAATTTTTAACATCCTCAGCACTAATTGCACGCCCGCCAGGAATATCCATCTCCTGATAAAGCTGGATTGATTTTAATTGGCTGGATGAAATATTAACAAAAACAGAAGTAATAGGTCGCTTGGCCATTTTTTCGGCGTGTCGCAAAGCCTCATCAATACATATCTTTGCGCTTTCGGTATCCCAAATAGCGCCCGCCTGAATCCCCTTAGCCGGCACACAACTATAGCCAATAATTTCTGGATGATTACCTTCCTTTATTTTGGCCATCAAACAAGCAATTTTAGATGTACCAATATCTAGTACCGTTATGACAGATTTTCCTTTTGCTGTCATTTTTTCTTCCCCTTTACCTGTTTTTTCATCTCCTCTATCGGTTTTAAAATGATTTTATCTTTTTGCCTCATGTCTATTGCAGATACTTTTCGCTTTAATATTTTTTCTTCCCGTTCTGCTTTAGATAAACGCTGTAAAGCGGATAAAACATCCTCATCTTCTGGCAACATAACTTTAACCCCTTTTTCCACATCAAATAATTTTAAATCCCAACGCCGATTTCCTATACGAACAGCAGCACGCACGTATTGATATATATCAGGTGTCTGCTCTAAGTTCTGTAATAACTCCAACAACTTTTCAGGCGCTTGAGAGCCAACAACCAATAATAAATCTGAAGGCATTTTTTTACCTGTTTGAATTGGTTGAGCCAATTCATCCAGCGGATGATATTTTTTATTATTTTGCCAAATTGCAGTGGGAACTTTTTCCTGAATAGAAATGTACAAAGTATCGGGCAAATACCGTTCAACAACACACGTGCGCACCCATGGCAATTGTTCTATGCGTTGACGAATAACATCCAGATCTATATGAAAAATAGAATCTCCTTGCGTCAAACCAATAGCTTGTTCAATATCAGCTCCGCTCGTATAATGTGCCTCTTGTGCCCACAAAATATTGATTTGAGCAACTCGCAATTGTGCTTTACTTTCAACAGTATCACCAACATCTTTCATCCAGTGCATTGTAGCACGACCGGCATCAGAAGACATAAAAGCCAATAAGCTAATGACGACCGCCAAAACACCTAAAAATTTTAAACGTGTTTTCAATGACCATTTAAAGATATTCGTTTTTAAGTGCATTATCCCTCCAGCGAAGCAACTGTGACGTTATCATATCTTATTTTTTTATTTTTTGCAATATCCACTTTCAAAGAAAAAGCCGTTATTTCAAGATTTATATTCATTTTTAATCTGTGGATTCTTTTAGTGCCCAGTGACAAAAAATTTCCAAGAAAAAAACAAAATTTCAGATACTATCTTTTCCTAAAATCTTTATTTCACATTCCAATTTTATACCTGTTTTTTGCAATACTTTTTCTTGTGCAAAAGAAATTAAATTTTCTAAATCCTCTGCCGAAGCAGTTCCTGTATTAATCAAAAAATTGGGATGTTTTTCGGAAAACTTAGCGCCATTAAGGGTATAACCTCGCAATCCTGCTTCATCCAACAATTTCCAAGCGCTGAAATCTGGCGAATTTTTAAAAGTAGAACCCGCTGTGCGCACGCCCTGAGGTTGAGAGGATTGACGTTTTTCTTTATAAAGTTGCATTTGGTTTAAAATTTGTTGATTTGTTGCTTCTTTTTGGCCTTGCAATTTTGCTTCAAGACATATTTCATCGGATGGCAACGCGCAAGACCTATATCCAAAAATATTTTCTTGTTTAGGGTAATACTTTTTGATAATTCCATTATGATCTATCGTGACTAACTCAACTGTGATTTTTCCTAAATCCGCGCCATAAGCGCCTGCATTTGTCCGAAAACCGCCTCCCAATGTTCCGGGAATCCCAACCATAAATTCAAAACCAGAAATACAGGCCTTTGCCGCAACTTTTGCCATTTCCATCAATGATGCCGCCGCACCACAAATCAAAATATCTTCATGAATTTCGATATTGGTAAAAGATTTTGGCAAATGAATCACTAAACCATCTATGCCACCATCTCGGATTAAAACATTGCTTCCAGCACCCAACATTGTAACTGCTAATTGATTTTGATATGCATATTGCAAAGCTTGTTTTAATTCTTGCGCATCATTTGGCTCAATATAGTATTCGGCATTGCCCCCCACGCCAAACCACGTTTTATTTTTTAATGATACGTTCTTTTGCATGTTCATTTGGCTGTCCACAAACGTCCCATCACTCATATTTTTTGCCACCCAACAACAAGGGAAGTTCGCGTGCAGCGCCTGAAATAGATCCAGCCCCCAAACATACAACGCAATCATTCGGCTCTATTTTATCCTTTAAATCTTCCGCCAAAGTTTCAACAGAAGTTTTAAAAGCGGGTTTGTTTTTTTGCATTTCCATCACAAATGCTTCCACAGAAACAGTTTGCAATGGGGACTCCCCTGCTGCATAAACATCTGTCACCCCAACCATATCTGCTGCATCAAAAGCTTGTAAAAAATCTTGATATAAATTGCTAAATCGCGTCCACCGATGAGGTTGCCACACAGCAATTAATCGCCCTTTCGTTTGCGCTTTTAACGCCGCTAAGGATGCCCTTATCTCGTTTGGATGATGGGCATAATCATCATAAATTGGTACATTTTGTTTTGTCATGCCACGTAAAGAAAGCCGCCGTTGAACACCTTGAAAACTGGCAAGTGTTTGTTTAATAACATCATCGCTTATGCCTAAGCGTACAGCAACAGCAACTGCGGCCAGTGCGTTTTGTATATTGTGCATCCCCAGCATATTTAATATGACATCTTTTATAATTCTTTCGTCTTGATTCAGTTTCACTTGAACATCAAACTGGGTTCCATTAAATGTTGTTTGAATATTACACGCCATAACATTTGCAGAACTATCCAAGCCATAGGAGATAACCTCTTTTCCCTGAACACAGGGCAATATTTCCTTAATTACTGGAGGATCCAAACATACAACATTAAAACCTGTTGTTTGATTTAAAAATGTTAAAAAGGCCTGTTTTTCATTTTCAAACGTTTTGTAATAATCCAAGTGTTCTGGATCAATATTGGTTACCACAGAAATGGAAGAGGGCAACCGCAAAAAAGAACCATCCGATTCGTCTGCCTCAGCCACAATCCAATCCCCCGATCCAACATGAGCATTAGATTTATAAGCATTTAAAATCCCACCGATGATAAAACTGGGTTGCATTTTTGCTTCCGATAACATGCAAGCAATCAAAGAAGATGTCGTTGTTTTTCCATGCGTTCCTGCAACACAAATACTTTGCTTTAATTTCAACAACTCTGCTAACATTTCAGCTCTATGCATAACAGGAATATTTTTATTTTTCGCCGCGGTCACTTCTATATTATTAACTGTTGCGGTTGAAATAACAACACAATCTGCATCCTTCAAGTTATTCGAATCATGACCAATCATAACGTCAACGCCTAAAGCACACAAACGCTTCGTGTTATCGTTTTCTTTATCATTTGATCCTTGAACTTTTACACCTTCGGCTTGCAACATTTCTGCAACACCACTCATACCAATGCCACCTATACCAATAAAGTGAACATTTTTAAAAGACAATACCATATTACCCTCCGTCTTTTAAAAGATCTTGTACAACATCCGCTATCCGATCAGCCGCATTCAAAATAGCTAATTGTTGAGCACGTTTTGCCGTCTCTTGCAATTGCTCTGGATGCATCAACCAATCGGTTAATTGTTTTGCCAAACTTTCGGCATTAAAATCTTTTTCCTGTAAAACCCAACCCGCATTATTTTGAGTCAATAAACATGCATTTTCATATTGATGATTATCTGCCGCTGTAGGGAGCGGAATAATCAGTGCAGGACGCCCCACCGTCATCACCTCTGTCAAAGTTCCTGCTCCGCCACGACCAATAACCAAATGACTAGCCGCCAATAATTCCGGCATATTATTAAAGAATGAATTTATCTCTAAAGAATGAAAATTTGCATTTTGATATTTAGTTCTTAATGCATCCATATCTTCAGGTCTTGCCTGTTGCGTTAAATTGATTTTTTTTCTTAATTCTTCCGGCAACAACATCAATGCATCAGCCAATTGATTGCTAAAAAAGTGTGCCCCTTGACTGCCACCAAAAATCAATACATTCAATTCAGTATCTATAGCAGGAAAGGGTGTATTTGCTTTTGCCAAAGTAGGCTCTCTGACAGGTTGACCTACTTGAAATATTGGCTTATTTGCCGTATTTTTTTTCACAAAAGGAAATGTGGTTGCAATCAATTTTGTACCACGAGCCAAAATGCGGTTCGCACGGCCCAAAACAGAATTTTGCTCATGCAAAATAGTCGGAATATGCATCACTTGAGCGGCCATAACCGCCGGGATAGAGGCATACCCGCCAAATCCAATCACTAACTTTGGTTTGATTTTACGTAGCAAAAACAAGGCTTGAACCGAACCGGCAATTAATTTCGCAAACCCTACAAACTTGCCAACAATATTGCGCCCAGTGATTGATTCCGCACACAATCTGTATGTGGCAACATTTTCTAATTGCCGAAAAGCGCTGCCGCGTTTGTCCGTAATAAAAACAACTGTATAACCTTTTTTTATTAATGCTGCAGCACACGCTTCTGCGGGGAAAATATGTCCCCCAGATCCTCCCGTCGTCAACACAATAATATTTTGCTTCTCCGTCATTCTAGCCCCCGACTAAATGTGCGTTCCTTTGTTAACGCTAAAATCAAACCAAAACACAAAGCGACAGAAATTAAACTGGACCCGCCATAGGAGATGAATGGCAACGTCATTCCTTTCGTTGGCAAAATTTTTAAAGTCGAGCCCATATTAATAATCGCCTGAACCGCTATCTGCGTTATCAATCCGCCCA
Source organism: Alphaproteobacteria bacterium (assembly GCA_017960645.1). Taxonomy (GTDB): domain Bacteria; phylum Pseudomonadota; class Alphaproteobacteria; order CAAHEQ01; family UBA3637; genus UBA3637. The sequence goes on from JAGCYU010000027.1 coordinate 103,768, forward strand.
CTGCTAATTGAACAAAGTATCGATTGCTACTATATACAAGCTTTGTTCCTTTCCAGACAATATAACAGAAAGTTAAAATGATCACAGAGGTAATTAAAAAACCAAATTCTTCCGCAGATACCGCCAAAATAAAATCCGTATGAGCATCTGGCAATTCATATTTAACAATTCCTTCTCCAGGCCCTTTTCCAAACCAGCCTGCGTTTTTTAACGTTTCCATAGATTTTGCCACTTGATAAGTGTTATGCCCCTCTGGATTTAAAAAGGCGTCTATTCTAGCGCGAGCATGGCTAAAGCATAAATAAGCGGTCGGAACAGCAGCAACACCCAAGCCCACTAAACCACCCACAAGCCACTTGGATATTCCCGACAAAAAAAGCTCTGCACCAAAAATGGCACTAACCGTCAGTGTCATCCCCAAATCAGGCTGTAAAAGTAATAGTCCAACAATAATAAGGTATGTCCCCCATGCCCATAATGTATTCTTAGAATGCTGAATCAGTCGTCCTCTTGCCAAGAACCAAGCACAAACAACTGCAAAGGCCGGTTTCACAAACTCAGATGGTTGAACACTCACTCCCGCCACAGAAATCCACCGAGCCGCCCCTTGAAATCGCGCGCCAAAAACCAATACACCGATCATACCAATAATAGATCCCAATAATACCAAAAAGGATAGATGTCGAGCTTGTTTTCCAGGTAATAGCGCGGTAAAAATAAGTGTACAAAAAGCTACAGGCATAAATAGTAACTGTTTTTGAACAAAATAATCCCATGCATAATGACGCCGTTCAGCCACCGCCGGTCCCGCAGCCAATGTTAAAAAAATACCGCAAAACATCAACAAAAAAGCACTATACAAAATCCCACGATCCAAACTGCGAAATTGATTTTGAATATTTTGTTGAAAGGTGGTTATTCGCTTCATTCAAACACCACCATCATCAGTGCTACTATCGCCAATGTAATAGATATAATCCAAAACCGTGTCACAACACGCGTTTCCGGCCATCCCAATTTTTCAAAATGATGATGGATCGGCGCCATTAAAAATACCCGCTTTTTGCGCATTTTATAAGACCCTACTTGAATAATATCGGATAAAGCTTCCACCACAAAAATAGCACCAGCAATCGCCAACACAACTTCATGCTTTGTGGCAACAGCCATTGTGCCCAAGAAACCACCCAAAGCCAATGATCCTGTATCCCCCATAAAGACATCAGCGGGATGTGCATTAAACCACAGAAAGCCTAATAAACTCCCTATCACAGCAGCACAAACGGGCATCAATTCTTCAACGCTTGGAACCACAAGCATATTTAAAGCTGATGCCATTAAAGAATCCCCACACAATCCTGCTATTGCCATAAAAACAATTGTGCACATGATGACCGGCAAAGTAACCAGCCCATCCAAACCATCCGTTAAGTTGACTGAATTCGTGCATCCAACAATAACAACCATTGCAAACGGAATGTAAAACAGTCCTAAATTTAAAATAACATTACCCCAAAATGGGATTGACAGCGTTGTTCCTGTTCCGGAATCAATAAGATAAAGCATCAGTAAAATAGCAACCAAAGCTATACCAAATTCTATCAGTAATCTTTTTTTACCCGTGATTCCCTTTGAGCTATGGCTTGTCAATTTCAAATAATCATCCATACCACCAATCAGTCCAAAACTTAAAAAGACCCCTAATAAAATCCAAACGTATAAATTCCCTAAATTCGCCCAAAGTAATGTTGTACTGGTGACTGCCAATAAGATCATTATTCCGCCCATCGTTGGCGTCCCTTTTTTGACCATATGGGTCTCGGGTCCACATTCACGAATCGGTTGACCATCTTTTTGTTTTTTCTTTAACCAGCGTATAACCCTCGGCCCCAAACACAAAGTCATAATTAACGCCGTTATAAAGGCACAACAGGAACGAACCCCTAAACCATCTAATTTTATCCATCCAAGGTAACTTGCCAACCACTCTAACATTTATTCTCCTTTTAATTGTTGTATAACTTTTTCCAATCCTATTGCATGCGATGCCTTAAACAGGACAACATCCCCAGCCTGTAATTCACGCCTCAGTACCGCAGAAAGCTCATCTAGACTCTCCACCCACTTACCCTTTATATCCTCAGGCAAGGCATTAATCACATGTTGCATCAAAGGCCCCGTTGCATAAACGGACATAATCCCATTCTGTGCCAATATTGGCAATAAGTCAAGATGCATTTTTAATGAATCAGTTCCCAACTCCAACATATCACCCAATACTGCTATCTTATGTCCTTCTCTCAAACCGAATGCAATGATTCCTGCCTTCATAGAATTAGGATTTGCATTATACGCATCGTCAATAATTTGTATGTTTTTACCATCTATAACAATTTGTTCCAAACTTCCACGACCAACCATAGGATATAATGTCTGAAAACTTTCAATTGCCATATTAACGCTTGCTCCAGCCGCATCAATAGTCGCCAAACATGCTAATGTACATGAAATGAAATGAAATCCTATAAAATTAATTGAGAATGATATATTGTCCTCATGCCATTTTAAGTTTATACGTGTTTTGTTTTTTTCAAGCATGGCATCTACTAGTTGAAAATCTGCCTTAGCATCAGCCCCGAATGTAATAATTTTTTTAATTTTTTGTACAACGCTTGCATCAGCTAAAAACTGATAAAAGGCATCATCCTTATTTAAAACAACCACACCATTTTTATCTTGAAAATCCATTATGTCGGCCTTAGCACATGCAATCTCTTGTTCATTAATAAAAAATTCTTGATGAGCTGGCGCGATATTTGTAATTAAACTAATATTCGGACGCACTAAATCTGACAACTCTGTCATTTCCCCCTTGTGACTCATACCCATTTCAATTACGGCATATTGGGTCAAAGCCGGCATATTTGCCAAGGTCAATGGCACACCCAAATGATTATTAAAATCTTTAAAAGTCGCATGTGTTTTCCCTTGTGCGGAAAAACAGGCTTTCAACATTTCTTTTGTAGTTGTCTTCCCACAACTTCCAGTCACGCCAATGACAACTGCTTCTGTTCGCATTCTGGCAAACCGAGCCAATGCTTGCAGTGCAAATATTGTATCAGGAACCACGATTTGTCTGTCTGGCAATATGTCTGGTTGTGGAGTGCTCACAATACAGGCGGCCGCACCCTTTTCCATAGCTTCACGCACAAACAAATGTCCATCCCTCTTGCCTCCCGTCAAGGCGATAAAAATATCTCCCGTTTTTAATTCTTGTGTATTAAATGTCACACCGAACCCTTGTACTTTTTCATCAACTTGAGTATTCAGTGCCAAGGATAATTCCGTATGTGTCCATAAGGGCTTTTCTTGTAATTCTTTTAATACTAATAGGGATTCAATTTTGTCATTAAACGGATATGTGATGCCATTGATAATTTGCCCGGATTCATGACCTTTACCTGCCAAAACTAATACATCGCCCGCTTGTAAATTTTGGATAGCCGTACGAATGGCGTTACCACGATTATCAACAACAATTCCTTTTGGACATTGATCTTTTATCGCCTGACGAATTTTTTCTGGATCTTCAGTTCTTGGATTATCATCTGTAATGTACACCACGTCTGCTAATTCATCGGCAATTTTTCCCATTTGAGGGCGCTTACCTGTATCCCTATCCCCTCCACAACCGAATAAACACACCAATTGATTTTTAGTATGTGGACGCAATGACTTTAGGACGCGTTCTAAGGCGTCAGGCGTATGCGCATAATCTATAAAAACTTGTGCACCCACAGGGGTTTCCCCCACCTTTTCTAATCGTCCGGCGGGGGGTGTCAATTGACTCAAGATAGGATAAATTTGTTGCCATGTCATTCCCAGCCCCATACACAAACCAACAGCCGCCAAAATATTCATCGCCTGGAAATCACCATAAATCCCCAATGAAATTTTAAATTCTTTGTCATCGGTTTTGACAACAATATCTTGTCCCTTTTGTGTCGGCGTTTGAGAAATAAGCTGTAAAGTATCCGCCTTTTTTCCATAAGAAATAATTTTCACAGAACTTGGACAAGCCCGCTTTAAGGCATCATATTCTGGAATATCTGCGTTTAATACAGCCGTTCCATTTGGCTCCAGATATTCAGAAAATAACAACGATTTGGCCTGCAAATAATTTTCCATTGTTTTATGAAAGTCCAAATGATCCCGCGTCAAGTTAGTAAAAGCTGCCGCTTGCATTCTATGTCCTTTTAAGCGGCCTTGGCATAAACCATGACTGGACGCTTCCAAAGCCACAACTTGAACTCCTTTCGTTTGCAACGTATGAAAGGTTTGATTCAGCGTTACAACATCCGGCGTTGTCATGTGACCAGAAAAATTATAAACAGGACTTGAAACCCCAATTGTACCCATACTGGCACACGTTTGCTTTAAAGCATTCACTATTTCAGAAACATAGTAAACAATCGACGTTTTCCCATTGGTCCCTGTGACGGCGACCTTTTTTAATTGCTCAGAAGGATACATGTGCAACGCTATTTGCGCCAACGCATCCCGAGGATTTTGAACAATAATGACAGGTAATTTTGTTTGTACATCATGATCCGCTATAACAATAACAGCTCCATTTTTTTCTGCTTGAGGAATAAAATCAGCACCATCTACTTTAGTACCCTTTACCGCAACGAATATAAAACCTTCCCGAATATCATTCGCCTTTTCCGAAATTCCCTTGATTTCCAAATCTGGTAAAGATTGTGATAAAGATAAAATTTTTTGTACTTCTGTTAAATTCATTTCTTTTTCCTTCCGTTTTTAACCAAAGAAATTTCAACAGAATCTGAAACATATTTGGGTAAATTTAAATCAGTTACAGGCGCTACATTTAAATAAGGCGCAATTTCTTTTATAATATTTAATCCGACTGGTTTCGCGTTCCACCCTGCATTGTTAAATGAATACGTTTCTTTGATAGCTTTTGGATTGATTAACGTCACTAACACAGCATATTTCGGCTCGTTCACAGGAAATACACCGATAAAAGAAGTTCGTACTTTTTTTGTATCATACCCAGAAGACGTTTTAATGTTGGCCGTTCCCGTTTTCCCCCCAACCGCATAAGTCGCCGCAGGATTTTTGCTCCATGGATCCCAATTGATAACAGCCCACATCATATAACGCAACTGTTCGGATATAGCGGGGTCTAGAACCTGCACTACAGGTTTATCTTTATTGCCGTTTTTCAAGAAAGTTGGGGCGCGCCAATATCCCCCATTTGTCAATGCCGCTACACCCGAAATTAAATGTAGTGGTGTCACCGCCATCCCATAACCAAATGCAACGTTAGCAGATTCAATATCCGCCCACTTTTCTTTGGCGTTGTAAATAGGCATACCTCGTTCCGGCAAAGGAATATTTAATTTATCGTACAAGTTAAATTTTTTCAAAAAGGCACGTTGTTTTTCATAGCCGGCTTTCAAAGCTATTTCCACAGATCCGATATTAGAAGAGTGCATTAAAATTTCTGTAATTGTTAAAGGTCTGTTTTGTCCACGAAAATCTGTAATTTCTTTACGACCTATTTTAATCGGGTGAGACGCATTAATCACATCTGTTATTTTGATAACTTTGTTTTCCAATGCCATCGCTGTATTAAACAATTTAAAAACCGATCCAAACTCATACACACCCAACGTGGCTTGATTAAATCTGGTTTTTATTTCCTCAGGTCTGGCTGGCAATTCTGGATCATAATCAGGCAAAGAAACCAGCGATAAAATTTCGCCTGAATTGACATCCATCACAATAGCCAAACCGCCTTCCGCCAAGTATTTTTGAATACCAGCTTGCAAGTTTGTTCGTGTCATTTCTTGAACAGACGTATCCAAAGACAATTGCAAATCCGCGTTCATTAATGCATCATCAAAAGCTTTTTCTATTCCGGCCGTTCCGATATTATCTATATTCACGCCACCCAAAATATGCGAAAACAAAGAACCTTGGGGATAAGCACGCTTGTTGACCTTTTCATAAGTTAAAAAATGATACCCCAACCAATTCACTGCCTCGAGTTCAGCCGGCGCCATGTTCCGCTTGATATACCTAAAAGAACCTTCTCCAGAAAGCTTTTCCACCAAATCCTTTTCTTTTAAATCTGGCATTATCATCGCTAAATTATGTGCCACTTCTTCTGGGTTTTTAACCATGCTGGGATTCGCCGACACGTCCCAAGAAGTCAAGGTTGTAGCCAAAACAATGCCATTTCTATCTACAATATTATGACGTCCGACAGCATCTTCAGTCGGCAACACACTTATTTTATTAGACCGTTTTTCATAGTTGATAATTGTTAAATCAAACAACCGACCAATAATAACTGCTAACGCCAATAAAAAAACAACACCGGCAACCACCATCCTATTGGCGGCAATTTTTAAATGCTTTTTCGTGGCCGTATCTAAATACCGATATGCCTCCACCTGTGTATGAGGAATTTCAATACATGGATAGTAAAAAGCTTCTGGCTTTTTCTTACGAAACAACATGCGCTTCCTCCACCACAACGTTCATATTTTCAAAATCTGGTTTGCTTGGAGGAACAGGAACTGGCTTTAGTTCAATATCTTCCAAATGGATAAATTGTTTTCCTTGGATTGTTTTAAATTCTGTTTTTTCTTGAATCAATTTCCTTAACCTGGACGGTTCAGTCAACACAGCCCAATCTGCTTTTAAAGCGTGAATTTCCCGACGGTCACTGATAATTGTTCTATGGATTGAAGCGAGTTCTTTTTCATAAGCAACAACCCGATATTTCATTAAAAATAATCCTATGCCGGATCCGACAGCAACACAAAACAATACTAAATTGAAAATAAAATTTTTCATGGGGTACTCTCCGTCCTGATTGCCGCTCGCAACTTGGCTGAATGTGCCCGCGGATTATTTTTCAATTCATCTTCACCCGCGGTCACAGGCTTTTTAGTTAAAATACGAAATGCACCCTCGGCCTGTTTGGTTTTTGCATATTTATTGACGTGACCAGACTTTTCACTATTTTGATTCAAAAAATCTTTAACGATCCGATCTTCTAAAGAATGAAAAGAAACAACGACCAATCGTCCCTGCGGCTTTAATAAAGAGACACTTGCGGCAAGCGTTCGTTCCAACTCACCCAGTTCATCATTCACAAAAATTCTTAGGGCTTGAAAAGATCTTGTTGCGCTGTCTGAGCCATCCTTTGGACGGGGCATTACCGCATGAATGACCTCGGCCATTTGCAAAGTCGTTTGCGGCAATTTTTTCTTTAAAGCATGCGCAATTCGACGAGAACATTTTTCTTCCCCATATTTAAACAAAAGCTCGGCCAATTTTTTTTCTGGCAAGGATTGAATAATTTCTGCTGCTGTTGGTCCAGTATTTCCCATACGCATATCTAATGGCCCATCAAAGCGTAAAGAAAATCCACGGGTTGGCTGATCTATTTGCATCGAAGACACCCCTATATCCAACACAATCCCGTCCACAGGTTTATGGATATGAAGCGCCATATTACTGAAGCAATCTTGAATAAAGTTAAATCGCGCCCCGAACTCGTCTTTCACTTTTTTGACATACACATCAACACTTGGATCACGATCAAAGGCTATCACTTTTGATTTTGGATGCGCCAATAAAATCGCGCGTGTATATCCACCCGCCCCAAAAGTGCCATCAATAAAAACGCCACCTTGGGGCTTTAAATGCTGGATAACAGGTTCCAGTAAAACCGGAATATGTGGTATCAAATTCATATTAAATCCTTTTGGGATTTAGTATACCCAAAAATCCAGCAAGATAGCAAGAAAAATATCACAAAATCAGATTATTCTTCGCAAAGGGCATAACCTCCGCCAGAAGGATTCGTACGATTGCATTCGCGGATTTCGCCAGTCTTCAGAAGCGCACACTGAACCGTTGAGTTGGTAACAGGTATGTCCGTCCAAGCCGCCCCATTACCATCAACACCTTTAATATTTGCACAGTTGGCACCAACTTTATATATTGTTCCGGGACAAAGATTATCCCAGCTAACCATTTTATGCCCTATGGATTGACAGAAGATTAGAGATGACCACCAATTCATTGGCACCCCGCTGCTACAAAAATTCTTTCCATTACAGTGATTAGCGTCACAACCAGTATCTGTTGTAGCATGCGCCGTAATCCATTTCCCTTTGACGGACTCACATCCTGTTTTTGTCCAAGGAATCGTTATATCCGCCATAACCGTAGAGGACAAAATTAAATTTATCCAGATAATTCCAATATATTTTTTCATTCTAACTTCCTTTTGTTAAAAAAATTCGCCTTGATGAGAGGCGACTGGAAGTTGAGAACTATATTACAAATAGTGCAGTATATTCAGACCAGAAGATCTTTATTTTACTACCTTCCAGTCCTCGGACTGTCAGGTATGTAAAATTTCGTCTTACAAACGACGTGTAATAAAGGTTCTCACACCCCACCTAAGGAATCACCTTAGGCATATCCACTTTATACAAAGCAATACCA
>JAGCYU010000028.1 GCA_017960645.1 Alphaproteobacteria bacterium
AGATAAAATTTTGCTTTTTTACAAATTTTTAAAAATGGGCTGGAATCCCCATAGAATAAGGACTTCACGCAATTTTCCCGTTACCCCGAAAATCCCCCACTTTCCACAAATTAAATACGATCGTCTTTGATTTAATAGGGGTAGGAATGGCAAAAACTTCAACAACAACGGGGGAAAGATGAAGAAAAATATAATTTTGTTTGTTTTAGGTTTAACTTTAACACAACCAGCCATGGCAGAAACCACAATCCCATGGACAAAGGAAGGGTGTGAATCCGTAAAAGGTACTTGGATCACAGCTCATCAGGCAACTGATACGGACTGTTCCAGCACACAATGTAACGGCATGAATTTTTGTGCAAGCACTGTAGGGATAAATTTTTTCAACGCCCTTATTTGGTGTAAGTCTATCGGACATAAACTGACTGATTTTACCCATTTGTGCCCAGGTGCCACTGGTCAAATTAATACCCCGGGGATTTGTGTTAACGCAAAAGGTCTTATTTCCGGTGATTCATGGGGATGGACAACTTCGCCTGGTTCGGCACAGGGCAAATCAATTCTTGTACGATTTTTAGATGCACGATATCAGCAATTCGATCGCAATTTTTCACCAAGTAATAATATGTATGCTATATGTGAAGAATAACTTCTAGAACACCCTATTCCAACCTATCCGCGTAATCCCGCAGTAAGACAAAGCGATAACCTTTTTTCTTGAGCATAGGCAAAACTTGCATCAAGCCCTTTCCCGTTTCCTTTTCGGGATGGTTCATGTGGCAAATAATAATGTCTCCAGCTTTTGCCGTTAAAAAAGCTTCAACAACCTCAGGCGCTGTATAGGTGGCCCCTTTATCGCCAAGCACAGAAAAACCAATGGATTGAAAGCCCATCTCTGAAATCATGGACACGGCATATTCATCATAATAGGCCGTTCCAGATCGGAAAAAGATCGGACGCTTACCCGTCAATTTTTCTATTTTATTAGCATTATCTAGCACTTCTTTTGCCAGCGCTTTGGCATTTTTGGTACCATCAATCCCGTAAATAGATTGCCCATTTACAGATGCTGGACGATGATCTTTGCCATGATTTTGAATATCAAATAATGGATTAGAGGCTAACCACTTAAACTCGTCTGGATGCTTATTAATCCAACGGGAAGTCACAAATAATGTCGCGGGAATTTGTTCACGTATCAAAAACTCAATTAACTCTTTATCCAAACTGTCTGTTTTGGATCCACACGCATCCATGGTTAAAGCCAATATTTTTTCTTTAGTTTTAATATGTGTCTTAACCCCTGTTGCTGTTTCTGACCACTCAGTCGGTTGCACACACCTGTATTTGTTAATAATTTCGGTCGGATATGAAGTACAGCCCACAAAAATACCCAAACATCCCAGCAACAACCAATACTTCTTCATTTTATCCCCCTTTATAAAAGGATCTTATGTGTTAAAGTTGGGGGTTTCAATCGTATCACCCAATTTACGTATATCAAAGTATTTCAACAATGGAACAGCGATACAAATAGAAGAATACGTACCTAAAATTGTTCCTAAACACATGGCCAAGGAAAATCCGAACAAAGCATCGCCCCCAACGAACAACAATACCAACACCACAATTAAAGTCGTTAAGCTGGTCAAAATAGTTCTGGACAATGTTTCGTTAATACTTTTGTTTAACAATTCCACCACAGGCATTTTGCGATACTTTTTCAAATTTTCACGCACACGGTCATAGGTCACAATGGAATCGTTACAATCATAACCAGCCAAAGCCAATAACCCAGCCACAACAACCATGTTAAAGTCTATTTGAAACAAGGAAAACACACCGACAACGACAATTAAATCATGCGCCAACGCGACCAAGCAACCAACAGCAAATGGCCATTCAAACCTGAACCAAATATAAATTGCTATTGCCAATAATGCCAAAACTGAGGCCAATAAACTTTTTTCTTTTAATTCATTACCGATTGAAGGTCCGATAATTTCAACGGATTGATAGGAATAGCTACTGCCTAAAGCATCTTTAATCTTGGTCAAAAGTTGGGCACTATTTTGTGCTGGATCAGGTTGAGCTTGAATGATCACATGTTGACCATCTTCGCCTGTAGATTGTACTGTTAACCCACGCAAAAAGTGCAATCGTTGACGCACTGTATCCAATTTAATCTGTTCGGATGAAGAAGCCTCAATTTGAACACCACCTTCAAAATCAATACCATAATTCATTCCTCGCACAAAAAATGAAATACAAGAAATAAGCACCATCAAAATGGACAATGTATAAAAGATCTTGTCTTTTGCAAAAAAATCAAAATTAAATTCACGTTTTTTAAATAATTTTTTCATAGTACTATCCTTTATTATAAATCAATCTTCTTGGGGTTGGTAACATGCATCCATGCCATAATCAATAACTTTGAAACGAAAATCGCGCTAAACATAGTTGTTGCCAAACCAAGGCCTAATGTCACACCAAACCCACGCACAGGGCCAGAACCTAACCAAAACAAGAATAAGGCAGCAGCTAATGTTGTTAACTGACCATCCAAAATGGCACTGAATGATCCTGCAAAGCCACGTTTAATGACTTCTTCCGGAATAGTAACGCCATGCATCATTTCTTCCTTCATGCGCTCATAGATAATGATGGTTGCATCAACTGCCATACCTACCGTCAAGGCGATACCGGCCAAACCTGGCAAAGTTAAAGTTGCACCTAAAATCCCCAACGCTGCCATCAATAAAATACCATTAGCCAACAAAGTTAAATCTGCCAAAACACCAAACCATCCATAAACGATAATCATAAAGGCAAAGACAATGATTAAACCAATCACACAAGCAATTGTCCCTGCTCGTATTGAATCTTCACCCAAGCCAGGACCAACCACACGTTCTTCTATGACCAATAATGGAGCTGGCAAAGCACCAGACCGTAATAACAACGCTAAATCACTGGCGGCTTGTACTGTAAAGTTACCCGTGATAATTCCTTTACCTCCTGTAATAGGACTATTGATCACGGGTGCACTAATAACCTTGCCATCCAAAACAATAGCTAAACGCCGACCAACATTACTGGCCGTCACATTGCCAAACTTTTTAGCACCTGCCGCTTTAAAGCTAAATGATACAGCAGGACGACCGTTTTCATCATAAGCATTTTTGGCATCATCCAAGCTTTCACCGCCAACAACGACAGCACGTTTCAAAACAATGTATCCTGTTTCTTCGCCAGTCATCAGCATTGAATCAGCAGACAACTTACCCATCTGGGCCATTTGAGGGGAAGTTTCTTCATCCACTAAATGAAAGGTCAACTTAGCTGTTTTCCCCATCAATGCTTTAATTTCACTAGGATCTTGCACACCTGGCAATTGAATAACAATACGATCAATGCCTTGCTGTTGAATTTGCGGTTCCTTTGTACCCAATTCATCAATACGACGACGCACAATGTCTAAAGACTGCTCAACCGCTTGTTTTTTCATCGTTTCCAAAGCATCCTCGGTATAAGTAATACGCAAAGCATTATCCTCTGTTGTGATATCCAATGGCACAGATTCTTGCTTACGAATAATTTCACGGGCCGTTTGCAATTGTTCGCCCTTTAAAATTTTTAATTGTAAAGCCCCATCTTGGACTTCCGGTCTGGAAAAACGAATCTTTTCTTCGCGCAAAGCTGTCCGTGTTAAATCTGCCAAACTTTCCAATTTTTCATTAACTAAAGTAGAAGTGTCCACTTCCATAACCAAATATGCACCACCTTGTAAATCTAATCCTAACGTAATAGGTTTAAACCAAGTTTTCATACTTTGTGGCAAAGGATTATATAAACTTTTGGGCAAAAAATTGGGGGATGCGAAAAAGACGCCAATTGCCAAAATACCGCACAAAATAGCTATTTTTAACTTTGAATATCCAAACATTTTAACCTTCCTTTTTCTTTAACAGCTCGTCCTCATTGAAAAAAACTTGCGAAACATAGGGACGCAACACCTTAATTTTGACATCCGGCGCAATTTCAACAGTCAATTCCAACGGTTCAACCTCAACAACCTTTCCAACAATCCCCGACACATTGATGCGAACACCTTTAACAATCGCATTCAATTCTGCCTCGTGCTTTTTGAATCGTTTTTGCTGTGGGCGAATAATAATAAAGTAAATAATTGCCAATATTAACCCAAATTGAAGGACCAAAGACCACATACTTCCTTGCGGAGCGGCGGTACCAGCTGTTGTAACTGTTTGTGCAAATGCGGGAGAAATAAACATAGGAGCTCCTTTCGTTTGACCAAGACTATAAACAATTTTTTTATAAAATGCAAGGATTTTATTTCATTGACAGCCTAATAAAAAAGATATAACATACAGGGAAAAGGAGTTAACATGCAACTACTTGTTGAATATTTGGAAAATTATGACCCGTCCTGGGGGCCTTTACAATACAAACATCCGGATGATTCTGGTTTTGATTTACGGGCTGCCATTAAAGAACCCTTAATCGTAAAAGCCGGCACGCACGCGCTTATTCCCAACGGCGTGCGTTTGGTTTTAAAAGCTGATGACAACGCCTATGAAATTCAAACACGTCCGCGCTCTGGTTTAGCCGCTCGAAATGGAATTGGACTTGTTAATTCTATTGGGACCTATGATTATGGCTTCAGAGGTGAATTTATCACAATCTTAAGCAACTGGGGACAAAACGATTTTATTGTGAATCCTGGCGACAGGATCTGTCAAGCAATCGTCTGCCCTATTGTCAGACCCGAAATTATTGTCGTTGACAAAATTGATACCACAGATACAACTCGTGGCGTCGGCGGTTTAGGTTCAACAGGAGCAAAATAAATGAAAAAAATTAAAATCAACTATTACGATTTTGGAAAAAATTTTGATGCAGAAAATCATTATTTTACAAAATTATTACGTACCAAATATGACGTAGAAATTTCCAACGAACCGGATTATATTTTTTACACTGTTTTTGGTAATCAACATCATGCTTTTGATGGCATTCGCATTTTTTGGACTGGCGAACAAATGTGTCCCAACTTCAACATTTGCGATTATGCTTTTGGGCATCACTATATTACTTTTGAAGACCGGTACATGCGCTTTCCTTTATGGGCTTTAAATAAAAAAAATATTCAAACCGCCCTTCACCGTGCAGAAGGTTGGTCAGACGAACAACTTTTAAACCGCAAGTTTTGTTGTGCTGTGTTGGGAAATGGCACACAAACAGACGGTGCTCGTCCCAAAATGTTGGAATTATTGGAACAATATAAAACCGTAGATTACGGAGGAAAATACCATAACACCGTTGGCCATATCTATCCTCCCAATGAAAAAGTGGATTTTCAAAAAAATTACAAATTTTCCATCGCTTTTGAAAACACTTATTGTTCCGGCTACACAATGGAAAAGCTTGTTGATTCTTTTGCCAGTCACCACATCCCGTTATACTATGGCAATCCACGCGTGGCAGAAGAATTTAATCCAAAAGCCTTTATCAACGCCCACGACTTTGCTTCATTGGAAGACATGATGGAATATGTGAAAAAAGTGGAACAAGATGATGTTCTTTACTTGAAAATCATGCGCGAACCAGTTTTTCAGCCGGGGGCTTTGGAACGTGTTTCTGACGAAAGAGTGTTAGAGTTTTTGAGTCATATTTTTGACCAGCCCTATGAACAAGCGCGGCGACACTTTTATTCAAAACCCTATACAGATACGGATATTTATAATTTAAAACAGCGTGACATTAACGATATTATGAAAGCATATATTAAACAGCAATTCGCTAAGATTTTACCTAAAAAGAAAGGCTAGAATATAAAATGAATACTGAAATCCCAGCAAATAGCTCTTCAGCGATTCAAGATATATTGTTATCCATTGGAACTGGGACAACGGAGGATTTGTCTGTCATTTTTCAAAAACTGTCCTCTATGACACCTGAAGAAAGAAAAGCTTGTTATAACACAAAAACAAATGAACGGTGGCCTCAACCTCAAATTGTGGATTCAATATCAACAGGAACCCCAACTGTGGCACAAAAATTATATGCCATGATATACAAGTACGAACGCGAAAAAGAATTAGAAGCCAAAAAGGCTCATAAATCTTATCTGTTTGATCCTTTTCAATCGGGTATTGATGGCTATTTCCCCGATAAAAAATTAGCTGAAGAATTTAGAGATATTTTAAAAATTCAGCGACAAAAAAGGCAAGCAGAAATCAAAAAATCAGCTATGGATGCCGGCTTATCTGTCTATCATATTTCCAGTGTTCCCCCAGAAAAAATTGAAGGTGGCATCTTGCGTCCCAGAGAACAAGAGGAGCACTTTAGAGATCAAGGAAAAGTCAAAGCTGTTTTTGCTTCATCAGACAGCAATTGGGCTATGGCGTTAAACCTAGGAGGACGGGTTCCTGGCGGAATAGCAACCTCTGTTATCAGTTCTTCTCTGTTCGGCACAAAAAAAATAGTCACCGTTTCTGATAAAAATAAATTTTTAAATTATAAATCTCGCCATCCCTATTCCTATCAATATAAATTTCCAGTTGAACTATTTGAACCAAATGTCGGATATAATGGATTTTTTAATGGAGAGTGGTACACAAATAGTGCGGTGCCAGTCTCCGAGAAAAATTGTGAAAAAAAGACTGTTGATGAAATTGTCTCAACGGATGCAGATTTATATTTTATTACCCCAGGACAAGTTAACAATGTCTATGTACAACTCAATTCCCAGGTACAAACCACAGAACAACTTGTAGAAAGGGGCTCTCTAATCCCTTACAAAATAGGTGATGTAGAAAAGTGGGGAAACGAAAGAAAGGGAACATTATTTAGCTTACTCAAGGTATTAGGTACACGCTTAGAAAATTCCAATTCCCATGATAACGACAGCAAAAAAGTGAACCAACCAACACAACAAGATCTAAGCCAAGACAGATAATCGCAGTGCAATCCCTTTAAATCCACCTTGACTTTTTTGCATTTTTTTGATATGATGCTACCTAAATTGCAACCCCTAACAAAAGGAAGATTATGGCCGCATATCAATACATCTATGTTATGAAAGACTTGTGTAAAACTTTTCCGGGAGGAAAGGAAGTGCTCAAACATATTTGGCTTTCGTTTTTCCCTGGCGCAAAAATTGGTGTCATAGGTCCAAACGGAGCTGGTAAATCTACATTAATGAAAATCATGGCAGGGTTAGATGACAACTTTACTGGTGAGGCATGGCCTGCTGCTGGCGTTAAGGTCGGCTATTTACCCCAAGAACCACAACTGGATCCATCCAAAAATGTCATTGAAAATATTATGGATGGGGTCGGTGAAATTCGTGATTTAATGAAACGGTGGGAAGAAGTGAACAACGCCTTTGCTGAACCAGATGCAGATATGGATAAATTGTTGGCGGAACAAGCCGAACTGCAAGAAAAAATTGATTCTGTCGGCGGTTGGGATTTTGAACGAAATGTTGAAATTGCCATGGATGCTTTGCGCTGTCCCCCAGCAGATGCAGATGTTACCAAGCTGTCTGGTGGTGAAAAACGGCGTATTGCTTTATGTCGGCTGTTGTTATCAAAACCGGACATGCTTTTGTTGGATGAACCAACTAACCACCTGGACGCCGAATCTGTCGCGTGGTTGCAAATCTATTTAAAAAACTTCCCGAATACTGTTGTCATGATTACGCACGACCGTTATTTCTTGGATAATGTTACGGGATGGATTTTGGAAATGGACCGTGGTGAAGGCATCCCTCATGAAGGCAACTACACCAGCTGGCTGGAAGCTAAAGAGAAACGGCTGGAAATTGAAAAAAATGCCGAAGATAAGCGGCAAAAGACATTAAAGGAAGAGTTGGAATGGGTGCGTTCCAGTCCTAAAGCCCGCCAAGCAAAATCCAAAGCACGTATTACTGCTTATGAAGAGCTGTTGAAAAAATCAACAGAAAAAGTACCAGATATTGCACAAATTGTCATTCCTGCAGGCCCCAGATTGGGCAACGTTGTTTTGCGTGCCGAAAATTTACGCAAGGCCTATGGTGATAAATTACTGTTTGATAATTTAAGCTTTAATTTACCAGCAGGCGGTATTGTTGGTGTGATTGGACCTAATGGAGCTGGGAAAACGACCCTTATGCGCATTATTACAGGCCAAGAAAAGCCGGATGCAGGAACATTTACTGTCGGAGAAACAGTCAAACTGGGCTATGTAGACCAAAGCCGCAACGCTTTGAACGACAACAATACAGTATGGCAAGAAATTTCCGGCGGCAACGATATGCTGATGCTGGGTAAACACGAAGTCCCTTCCCGCGCCTATGTGGCTCAATTTAACTTTAAAGGCGGCGACCAACAAAAGAAAGTTGGCCAATTATCTGGAGGCGAACGCAACCGCGTCCACATGGCAAAAATGTTAAAATCCGGAGCTAACGTATTATTACTTGACGAACCGACAAATGATTTAGATGTGGATACTTTACGCGCCTTGGAAGAAGCATTGATGGATTTCCCAGGTTGTGCAGTCATCACCAGCCACGACCGTTGGTTTTTGGATCGGTTGGCCACGCATATTTTGGCCTTTGAAGGGGACAGCCAAGTTGTCTGGTTTGAAGGCAACTATGCCGAATATGAAGCCGACCGCAAACGCCGATTAGGCATTGATGCCGATCAACCCCACCGCATTAAATATAAACCGATTGAACGAAAATAATCTGATTTAAAAAAACAAAAAATGGTGGACACATAAATATGCCCACCATCCAGCTTGTTTGGTCAAATCAGAAAATCTTTTTGATATTACTGCCTAATTTTTTAAGACCTTTGCCAACTTCGCCACGTACATTCTTGGCAACCACAACACCTACAGGACCACCTACAAGACCACCAGCTACAACAGCGCCTACAGTTGCACCGCCTATCGCTTTCTCCGTTCCTTTTTTACCCGATGAACTGGAGGAAGAACCACTACCTGATGATGAACTTGCTTTACATCCATCGCCACACTGACAATAATAAACAACCTCACCATTAGAACCCGTTTGACTGCCACAGTTCACACAGTTTTTATACTTACTTTGAATCCAAGCAATGCTGTTATGCGATCCTTGCTTCTTACAGGTTTTCTTACCACTAGAACTAGATTTTTTACTGCTGGATGATCCTCCACTACTAGACGAAGTCTTTGTTCCATCATTGCATGAGTCACAGTAACAATAATAATGTTTATGATCCC
Organism: Alphaproteobacteria bacterium; assembly: GCA_017960645.1. Lineage (GTDB taxonomy): Bacteria > Pseudomonadota > Alphaproteobacteria > CAAHEQ01 > UBA3637 > UBA3637. The sequence continues at coordinate 9,277 of JAGCYU010000028.1, forward strand.
CTTTGACACGGCTACATGCTCCATCCTCAATATCTTCGGTACGGCAATCGGTGCAATTTTTAAAATGCTTTTTAATCCAATCAATACTTGTATGTGATCCTTGTTGACACTTATTTCCCAACTTATAAGAACTTGTTTTCATATCAGCGGCTTGCACCTGGTTTGACAATGTTTGCGATTGTTCCAATCTTGCTTCATCTACAGACACGCATAAAAGTCCTTGTTCAGTATATCCCGAATTACATGTGAACTTCGTTCCATCGCACGTCGCATTGGTAGGACAAGTAGTACAAACCGTACCCACTAAATACTGTTTATTACTGCAAGAAGGAGCATCCGTGTCAATAGATTCCTCTGAAACAGATATGAATTCAGATGTGCCCGTAGCTGTACACGTCACAACTCCATTCCTTGTCGATTGTGTATATCCCGATTTACATGTTGCATTTGTTCCGTTACATGTAGCATTGGCGGGACAGGCTTTACATTGGTTATTTACAATGTATTGCGAAGAAGTACATGTAGTCGCCCCAGATTCTCCACCACAGCATGTGCAATAATAAACCTTTTGTCCATCAGAATCTTGCATCGTACCACACTTACTGCAGTTTTTATAATTGCTTTTAATCTGTGCAATACTCACATGCGATCCAACAGTTTGACATTTAATTGGAGCCACTCCGTACATTGATATAGCATCTGTTGCTGCATCAGCTGTTGTATGCCATAGACCTAAACAAATATTAAGACAACTTATTACTATAAAATATAAAAATTTTCTCATTGTTTTCTCCTACTCCCTTATTTTAATTATTTATCAAACGGTTATTTAAAATTATTCAAAGCAAATGCCCTTTCACGATCGCTTATAACACAAATATATACCACTGTCAACAAAAAAATTTTTGGAAAAAAACGAATTCAAAAATTGGTGGTGTTACTTGATTTTTGGACGAAAAGCCGGCATTTGTCCTTTGCTTTTGGGGCATTTTGCAAATGAATAATATGCAAAAATAGTGTTGCTTATCATCAAAAATACGCGTTTTCAAAATATAAGTTGATAAATCTGTCAATAAGAGCATGTATGGTAATGTCATCAACTGAAAGGATAACACATGGAAAAACAACTTAAACTTCTGGCGCAAATCATCCTGCCAACGCTCTTAACCGTATTGAAAGATAAGAAAAACGCCAAAATAGGAAAATAATCCTTGATTTTTATGAATTTATGCTATACTTTTGAGCAGTTAACAGGGCAAACTATGCCCTGTTTTTTTATTGCCCATAGGGAATGAAACCTTATGGGCTTTTTTATTATTAACTGAAAGGAAAACAAATGAAATTAAATATTATTGTTTCAGATTACACCTATATGAAAGATACATATTGCATAGCAGGTTGGAGTCCTAGTGAACAACGGATGCGTAGGCTAATGCCAAGTGGTCATCATTGGTCTGAAGAAGAAGCAAAAAAAGTAGAAGGACATTCTTGTATTCAAATAGAAACACTTCCA
>JAGCYU010000029.1 GCA_017960645.1 Alphaproteobacteria bacterium
AAGAAAATAGGGAAAATGGAAAAACTTGACGAACATATTGAAATGATTGAAAAATATAGGAAATTTAGAAAACCTCAAAAATATGAAAAAAGTGCAAAAAATGTGAAAAAAACGCTTGCAATTAAAGGTACCTTTTTTTGCTACTCGATTTTGGAGCTTAACCCGTTGTATTTATTGAAAAATAAAATTTTCATTTTTGGCCCAAAAATCGGTCATTTTGTTACCTTTTTTTGGGGTAAATTTATAATAAAGTAGATTTTTGGGGGTATTTTGGCATATTTTTGTCATTAAAATAATTTGAGTTTTATTTTTTTATATGTTAAATTTCATAAAAAGAAATAGCTTTCAGTTGAAGGCTAACCAAAAGGCAACAGGCAATATGCACATACTTTATAATTATGCACCAAAGGAAATTGATGTCTTAAAAACGGGTTTATGGGCGCCGGTATGTGCCCCCAGAACATTATTGGCTCATTATTTCGGTCGGGCTAGAACTCGGACAAAAAAAGGAGTGTTGGCATATTTGGAATCCACTTGTCCAGGGCGCAGTAGAGCTATTTCATTTTTGACAAGTCCGATGACTGGTGAGTGTTTATACTACGCCGATTTTTGTCAAGATAGGATTTTATATAGTATAAATTTTGACCGACTGATACAAGATGGATTGGTTGAGGCAATTTACCGTAGCGAGGGAAAAAAATTGATTAAAATTATGCCGCAAGATATTCAATGGGATGAGGTATTACCGTGGAAAAATGTGAAAAAAGGTTTGTTTTTTAAAGCAATTCCCCATTACATGGTTGTTATGCGTGATGGCAAAATTCCGCCAGAGTATATCACGCATGTAAAAAACTAATTCACTTGAATTGCTTGAAGATCATTTTGACGAGCGATAGCGAGTGCTTTTTCCCGCGACAAAGCTTCAGCCATTTTCTCACCATCCGGGCTATAGATAGACCAAACCGGTTCATTGTTTTGCATTTCGTATTTGATATACACGCGTTCGTCCATGCCGACCTCTGCACTGCAAAACGATTCAGATGGTGAATGAATTACAATTTTATCTTCCATGAACGCCCTTTCATTTTTTGATAGTTACAGGCTTAGATTTTTTCTGTATTGTTAATTTCTTAATTGTTATATGTTTCTTAGGTCGCCTTAAGTCAATAGACAAAAGTCCATTTTCTAAAACAATATTTTCAACAGTCATACCATCCGCCAAAACAAAAGACTTGATAAAACTGCGTGCGGCAATGCCTTGGTGCAGAAAATGCCGGTTAGGATCACGTTCTTGGACGCCGCGGATAATTAATTGGTTTTCTTCTTGTAAAACCTCTAAATCCGGTTCGTCATAACCAGCGACAGCCAAAGTAATCTTCAATAATTCAGCATCAATTTGTTCTACGTTATAAGGGGGAAAAGAATCGGCACCTTTAGCCACTCGGCACAAAATCTGTTCCAATTCATCAAACCCTAATAAAAACGGGTTGTTAAATGGTGATAGATTAGGCATCTTTTCCTTCCTTTAAACGTTGAATAATTATATTAACATCTTGAGAAAACTTTTTATCCCGATTTAATAGATCTTCAATCGTTCGTACAGCATGAATAATTGTCGTATGATCGCGATTAAAACACAGAGCTATATCCGGCAATGACAGTGGTGTTAATGTTTTAGTCAAGTACATAGCCACTTGCCGTGGGCGTGCAATGGATCTGTCCTTGCGTTTGGATTTCAAGTCTGATAAAGAAATGTGGAAGAAATCGGCCACCTCTTGTTGAATCTCTGGCGCCTTAATAGGACGTTCATAGGTGTGCAAAATATCCTTTAAAACTTCTTTGGTATTGGCAAGAGTAATTTCCGTTCCCAATAAATCAGCTTGAGCCACGATTCGTTTTAAGGCTCCTTCAAGTTCCCGTACATTAGACGTAATATTTTTAGCTAAAAATGACAAAACTTCATACGGAACAGAGGCTTTCATTTCTTGCATTTTGCCTTGCAAGATACCTAAACGTAATTCAAACTCGGCCGGATGAATATCCGCCACTAATCCTTGCGAAATACGTGTTTGCAACCGTTCTTCAATTCCCCGTAAAGCATTGGGAACCGAATCAGCAGATAAAATAATGGTTTTGCCTTGAGCAATTAATGTGTTGAAAGTGTGAAAGAATTCTTCTTGTGTATGGGGTTTGCCCAAAATGAATTGAATATCGTCAACCAATAAAACATCAACCGAACGGAACATGTTTTGAAAGGCATCCATACTTTTTGTATTTAATCCATGCAAGAATCGTTGGAAAAATTGTTCAGAGGAGACATAAAGAACCTTTTTTTCTGGGTGCAATTCTTTGATACGCCAAGCAATAGCGTGCATTAAATGTGTCTTGCCAAGTCCAGCCCCGGCGTGAAAGTACAAAGGATTAAAGGAGGGATTACACTCTTCCGCAACCTTCTTAGCAGCAGCATAGGCAAATTCGTTTGCGCGCCCCACCACAAATGTTTCAAAAGTATGGGTTTTATCTAAATAACATGGAAATTCATCAGGTTCTGCAACCGTATTGGAAAAATTAACAGCCGAGTTCATCAAATTATTCATGGGTAACTCAGGCGCTGAAGAAGTGAGCCGAGAAGGCGCAGAATGAACTTGATTATCTGTCAAAGTCACTTGAGTCTTGATAGCAGGATTTAGTTTTAGATTTAAACTGGAGACAGTTGGATTTTTTTCCTTCCATAATGATAAAATAGGTGCCGCATAGTTTTGTTGAATCAGCTCATGAATACATGGGCTGGGAACAAACAAGGTAATTTGGTTATTTTCAATGGATTCGGGAACGACTTTGCTGAGCCAACGTGAAACGAAGCGGTCGCTTAATGTTTGCGCTAGTTGATCGCAAATTTCAGTCCATTGGCCTTGAATTGTCGTTGAATTGTCCATTTTTTTACCTCTCATCCCATCATGAAATTTTCACTGACCCAATCATAACAAGCGTTATCAAAAATTGCAATCTTTTTTTTCGAAAAATTTTAAATAAATGTGAAAACACTATATATAGGTTTATGACTACTACAAATTGATTTTTGCGAAGACTTTATTTGATAATAAAAGGCATAATTCTTTCCCTTGATTTTTGCATAAAAATTTGGTATGCTTGGATCCAATCTAAAGGATATCAGATGTTAGAGCCTAAATTTATTCATTTACACGTACATACGGCGTATTCTTTGCTGGAAGGGGCGATTAAAATGCCTAAGTTAGCGGCTTGGGCAAAGGAGCATAATATGCCGGCAATTGCTGCAACGGATACAGGCAATATCTGTGGCGCAATGGCGATGATGCATGAAATGCCACCCTTGGGCGTTCAACCGATTTTAGGGACTCAATTATTGGTTAAAAGTCCTGTGAAAAACAGAAATAAATTTTCGGATGATCCAGAGACTTTTGATAAAGTCGTTTTATTGGTTCAAAACGAGGTTGGGTATCATAACTTATTGAAATATTTTGCCAAATATTACATGGGGGCAGATAAGCAAGGGACGCCTCATCTTACTTTTGATGAATTGACTGAGCATACCGAGGGGCTTTTGTTGTTAACGGGTGGTGCAGAAGGTATCTTGGCGCGTCCTATTTTGGCCGGACAAACGGCTTGGGCGGATGAACTGTGTCAGCGGCTGAATAAAGCCTATCCGAATCGGTTATATATAGAGTTGCAACGTCATGGAACGGAAGCTGAGCAGGCGACCGAGCAAACCTTTATTGATTTCGCTTATAAATACAATATCCCGTTGGTAGCCACAAATGATGCTTATTTTTTAACGCCGGATATGTATGAAGCGCATGATGCTTTGATTTGTATCGCTGAAAAAACGTATGTGAGTGAACAGAATCGGCGTCGTGTCACGCCAGAGCATTATTTAAAGACAGAAGAAGATATGTGTGCTTTATTTTCGGATATTCCAGAGGCAACACAAAACACTGTTCAAATAGCTAAGCGTTGCGCTTTTATGGCGGACAAGAAAAAACCTGCTTTCCCGAATTATGACTGTAAGGGAAAAACAGAAGCAGAAGTTTTAGAAGAAATGGCGGAAGCTGGTTTTAAAAAGCGGATGGAAGGGCGTAGTCCTGAAGATATAGAAAAATACCATAAACAGCTTGAGTTTGAATTAGGCGTTATTAAACAAATGGGATTCCCCGGTTATTTCTTAATTGTGGCGGATTTTATTCAATGGTCCAAAGCACATGGCGTGCCTGTTGGTCCAGGGCGTGGATCTGGAGCAGGTTCGGTTGTGGCGTGGTGCTTGACAATTACAGATATTGATCCGCTTAGGTTTGATTTGGTTTTTGAGCGCTTTTTGAATCCTGAACGTGTGAACATGCCAGATTTTGACGTGGATTTTTGCCAAGAAAATCGAGGGCGTACGATTGAGTATGTACAAAATCATTATGGCTTTGATCATGTGGCTCAAATTATTACTTTCGGTAAGTTGCAAGCAAAAGCAGTGATTCGTGATGTGGGGCGTGTTTTACAAATTCCTTATCCTGTGGTGGACAGATTATCCAAGCTGATCCCTAATGATCCTAAGATGACATTGGCTAAAGCTTTTGATGAAGAACCCAAAATTAAGGAAGAAATTGAAAAAGACGAGTCGGTTAAATACCTGTTTGAAATTGCCACAAAATTAGAAGGATTATTCCGAAATACTTCAACGCATGCCGCAGGTGTTGTGATTGGGAACAAGCCGTTGGATGAAATTGTACCAATTTACAAAGATCCGTCCTCAGACATGCCTGTGACACAGTATGATATGAAGTATGTAGAAGAGGCAAGCTTAATTAAGTTTGATTTTTTGGGGCTTAAGACTTTAACAACAATTAAAAAGACGGTTGATTTGATTAAAAAACGAGGAATTGAAGTTGATGTAGATTCATTGCCATTGGATGACAAAGAAACATTTGATCTGTTAAAAGCGGCAGATACAACGGGTGTGTTCCAATTAGAATCTACAGGGATGAAAAAAATCTTGCATGATATGCAACCCGATAAAATTGAAGATATTGTGGCTTTGGTGTCGCTTTATCGGCCAGGTCCTATGGACAGTATTCCAACCTATATTGCCGTTAAAAAAGGTTTGGAAAAGCCAGATTATATGCACCCTTTATTAGAGCCGATTTTAAAAGAAACGTATGGCATTATGATTTATCAGGAACAGGTGATGCAGATTTCCCGAGCGATGGCCGGATATTCTTTGGGTGGAGCTGACTTATTACGCCGTATCATGGGGAAGAAAAAAGCAGAATTATTGCCTGAACAAAAAGTGAAATTCATGGCGGGGGCAAAGGAAAAGGGAATTGATGAAGCCGTAGCAGCAAAAGTTTTTGATAAGATGGCAAAGTTCGCAGAATATGGCTTTAATAAAGCGCATGCTGCAGCCTATGCCTATATTGCCTATCAAACGGCGTATTTGAAAGCGCATTTTCCTGTGGAGTTTATGGCAGCTACTATGACCCTTGATAAAATCAATACAGATAAATTAGCTTTTTTCAAAAATGATATTGTTCAACATGGTATTAAAGTTTTGCCTCCGGATATCAATAAATCTGAAGTTGATTTTACAGTGGAAGATGGTGCGGTACGATATGCTTTATCTGCTGTTAAAAATGTGGGCGAAGGAGGAATGCAGATTGTGGTAGCAGAACGCGAAAAGAATGGCCCATTTAAATCATTGGAAGATTTTTTTAAACGAGTGGATGTGGCAGCATTAAATAAACGGTATATTGAAAATTTAGCCAAAGCTGGTGCATTTGAATGCGTTGAAAAAAATCGTTCGTTGGTATTTAATAATGTAGAAACATGTGTTGCATATGCTTCGGATCAAACCGCATCTCGCAACAGTTCCCAAATGGGATTATTTGGCGCGGATACAAGTGCCAATAAATTAAAGCTCAAAAAATATCCAGATTGGCCTGCATTGGAAAAGTTGGATTATGAAAAAGAAGCCTTGGGTTTTTATTTGTCAGCGCATCCTTTAGATTCGTTTGATACAGTTTTGGAACGTATGCGGGTGGTGGATTATGCCGATTTACCTGCCATGGTCAAGGCTTCTGGTGCGCCTGTAAAAGCACAAGTGGCAGCTTTGGTTTCAGGAGTTCGTGAACGGATCAGTCAAAAGGGAAATCGGTTTGCTTTTGTGACAGCCAGCGATAAATCGGGCTCATTTGATTGTATTTGTTTTTCAGATACATTAGAAGCTTCACGGGATAAATTAAATTCTGGACAACCTTTACTCTTTTCTGTAATTGCAGATCGGCGAGAAGGGGAGGAACAAATCAGCGTACGCTTGTTAACCGTTGATTTATTGTCCGATGTATTGGGCAAGACTTCATCCACTTTGATTTTACAGATAGAATCTCAATCTGCTTTATCCGAAATTAAAAAAGTGTTATCTGCCGATGGGATGGGCAAAAGTAAAGTGTTTATTATCGTGACAGTGGGTGATCAAGAAGTTGAGTTGGCTTTACCGGATAAATATGCTCTTAAGCCAAATACCATGTCTGCTTTATCTCAAATTGCAGGGATTACCTCTTTAAAACAAGTCTAAGATTTTGCTTGCATTTTGTTTGAATTTATGGCACATTATACTTAGCTAAGGATGGGGGAAAGGTATGGAGCTGCAAGAATATCACACAAAACGATTGCTTTATGAAGCGGGGTTACCTGTTTTTAAAGGACGTGTAGCATATAGTGCCGATGAGGCCGCCTCTATTGTCAAGAAAATAGGAGGTAATGCTTTTGCTGTTAAGATACAACAAATGGGAAATGTTCCTTTCTACGGCCAAGTTATTGATGAAAAAAGTGTTATTGAAGGGGCATGTTTTGGCTCGTCTGCTGAGGAAGTGGCAGTATGCGTATCAGATTTATTGAAAAAACAATCTGATTGGGCTCAATCCGTATATCCTTTGTCGGAAGTTCAAAAAGTGTATATTGAACAGGTGCCTAAAAAATATCGTGATTTGGGCCGCTTTATTTTTCGTGTCAATTTTGAAAAGCGTGTAGAAGTTTTAACAATCACGACAAAAGATGGTCGTCAAAAAACATTTATATTGCAAAAAGGGTTTGATAGTACTGTTAAAACTTCAGCAGTCGCTTTTTGGAAGTTACAGAATGATACTTTAAAATCACGGATGGGAGTTGTATTGGGTAGAGCTTATCAATTGTTTAAAAAATATGGTGCTGTGGCGGTAGAGTTGGGGCCTGTTTTGGCATTGGATGGGGATAAATTAGCCATAACGGATGGGCGGTTGGTGTTTGATCCAACTTCAATGTTTAGATTTCCGGAGCTTGTGCCTATGATCGAAGCACGTTTGGGTAAAGAACGTGAAATGACGGCACGTCAAAATGATTTTAAATATTTAGGCATGCGTGGTAATATCGCTTGTGTGGTGAATGGGTTGTCTTTAGGTTGGGCAACGGTAGATTTGGTCCAAAATATGGGTGGTAAAGTGGGTGCCTTATTAGATGTAGGAATAGAGCCCAGTAAGCAAGCAGTCGCAAAAGCGTTAAAGCTGGTTTTATCTGAGCCTAATTTGGACGGAGTATTGGTTAATATGTTTGGTGGGCAAACACGTTGTGATTTAATTGCCGAAGGATTGATTGCTGCTTCACCTGAGATTGCGACAGGTATACCGTTTGTGGTTTGCCTGCGTGGGACTAATGATGAAAACGGGAAAAGATTGTTGTTTGAATCCAAACTGCCATTCGTGGTTGTATCCAATATGACAGATGCCGCTCGCACAATTGTTCGTCAGGTGAAGGAGGCCGGTTAATGTTTTTTTTACCAAGTAAAGAAACACCAATTTTATGCCAAGGGATTACATCCAGCTCTGGCGCTGTGCACACCGAATTAGCGTTGGCTTATGGTAGTCATATTGTTGCAGGTGTTTCAGCAGAAAAAAATGTTAAGACCTTTTTAAATATTCCAGTTTATCATTCTGTGCAAGAAGTTATGCAAAAAGCCAGTGAAAAACCAAAGGTGAGCGTTATTTTTTCTACACCATCACAAGCCTTGAAAGATGCTGGTGAAGCTATTGAAGCACGAATTCCAATGATTGTGTGTACGACAGAGGGTGTGCCTATGCATGATGCTTTGAAAATGCGTGAATTGGCAGAAAAAAATGGTGTCTGTTTTGTAGGTCCTTCTTCTTCAGGGATTGTGTGTGTAGGTGAAACGCTGATTGGTTCAATGCCGGCACATTTGTTTTCCAAAGGGAAAATTAGCGTTGTTGGGCGTTCTAGCTCATTGATGTGGGAAGCTGTGGAGCAATTAAAACAGGTTGGATTGGGGGTTGCTACATGTGTGTCGTTGGGGGCTGATCATTTGATTGCCACAACATTTGTGCCTGTTGTAAAAGCCCTTTTAAAAGACAAAGAAACACAATCTATTTTGGTACTGGGGCAAGTGCATGGTGAATTGGAATATGAATTAGCCGAGTTTTATAAAAAGCAAAAGGAACCTAAAAAAATGTGGGCATATATTCCCGGTCGTAGTTTAGAGAAATCAGATAAAAGGCCATTATTGGGAATGCAAACAGTTAAATTTGCTGATGTTATTGATGCGAAAAAGCAGACTTTGATTGATGCAGGGGTTTATTGGATTGAGCGCCCAGATTTAATTGGTCAGACAATCAAAAAACAAGTAAGGATAAAGAAATGACTTTGACGGAGGCTATTGTTGTAAAAGTAAGCCATGATTTGGCTGGTGGAATAGGCGCTTTTGCAAATACTGTTGATTTGATGAAAATGGATGCGTCTTTTCAGCAAGAAGGGTTGGGGTTGTTGGAAAGTACGGGAAATATGTTGAATGCTCGGTTGAAATTTTTTCGTGCTTTGTATGGGGCGGAAAATAAAAGCATCGATGCCTCTTTAATAAAAGACTATTTGAAAACATTGGCTGTCAAAATTGAATTGGAAGGCAAGGTATCTACACGATTGCAATTAGCCATGATAGCTGTTGGAATTGATATTTTAAGTTTTGGTGGTACTTTGACTTTAAGTGATAATATATTGACAATTAAAGGACAAGAAATTTGTTGTAATCCAATGTATATTCAAGCGCTTATAACAGAGCGAAGTACTTGTACCCCTGAAAACGTCAACGCTTTGTGGTTGGTGCAGTTGGTGAATGAAAATCAAAAGCGTATTTTATTAGAAAATCATGGAGACAATTTGATTTTGGCACTTACATAAAAAAGACTTGCTTTTTTTCATAATTTCTGGCATAATAGAACCCTGTTTAACTTTTTAATAACAAGGATCTTTTACCATGACTGATAAAACAAAATACTATCCAGAACTGAATGTCAAAATATCTTTTTCTGAGATGGAAGAAGGGATTTTAAAAGAATGGGAAAAAGATCGAGTTCCTGAAGCTGTTAAAGATGCACGGAAAAATGGGGATGAGTTTGTTTTTTATGATGGTCCTCCGTTTGCAAATGGTCAACCACACTATGGGCATATTTTTGTGTCCTATATCAAAGATACGGTGGCGCGTTTTCAAACAATGTTAGGGAAAAAAGTAGAACGCCCCTATGGGTGGGATTGCCATGGTTTGCCCGCAGAAATGAATGCAGAAAAGGCTTTGGGTGTTTCGGGACATAAAGCCATTGAAGAATATGGTATTCAAAAATTTAATGACTATTGCCGTAATGATGTGATGAAATACACTGGCGTGTTCAAGGAGTTATTTCATCGTTTGGGGCGTTGGATTGATGATACGCAGGAATATCGTACAATGGATTTAAGTTTTATGGAATCTGTTATTCATAATTTTAAAGAATTGTATGACAAGGGTTTGGTGTATAAAGATTTTCGTGTACAGCCATATTCGTGGGCCGCACAAACAATTGTGTCAAATTTTGAAGTGGCTCAGGGTTATCGTGATAAAACAGATACTGCCATTACGATCATGTTCACTTTAGAAAATGGCATGAAAATGCTTGTGTGGACAACCACGCCATGGACTTTGCCCAGCAACTTGATGTTGGCGGTTGGTGACGACATTGATTACGCCATCATGCAAGAGGGAAATGAAAAATATGTGTTGGCCGAAGCTTTAAAAGGTCGCTATGCCAAACAGCTGGAACATTGTACTCAGATTGGAACCATGAAGGGCAAAGAATTTGTCGGAATGAGCTATAACCCGATGTACCCATTTTTCGCAGATTTGAAAGACAAGGGGTGCTTTAAGGTTTTATCTGCTGACTTTGTGTCGGTGGAAGACGGTACTGGTATTGTGCATATTGCACCTGGTTTTGGTGTGGATGATTTTAATGCTTGTCGTGCTGTCAGTGCCGATTTCCCGATTGTGTGCCCTGTGGATGAAGCTGGTTGCTTTACAGCCGAAGTTCCTATGTATCAAGGGCGTCAAGTTTTTGATGTGAATGAAGATGTCATCGCTTGGTTAAAGGAAAATCGTTTGCTTGTGAAAAAAGAACAAATCACACATACTTATCCGTATTGTTGGCGTACAGACAAACCTTTAATCTATAAAGCTATTTCTGGATGGTTTGTAGATGTGCCCAAGTTCCGTGATGAATTGGTTGCTTTGAATCAAGGAGTAGAGTGGACCCCGGAGCATATCAAAGACGGCCGTTTTGGTAAATGGTTAGAGGGAGCCCGTGAGTGGTCCATTTCTCGCAGTCGTTATTGGGGTGCTCCGTTGCCTGTTTGGCAATCGGATAATCCAAAATATCCGCGTATGGATGTGTTTGGTTCTGTGGCGGAAATTAAAGAAAAAACAGGTTTTGAAGTGACAGATTTACACCGGCCTGCTATTGACCAAGTTGTTTATCCAAACCCAGATGATCCAACGGGACAAACAATGATGCATCGTGTGCCAGATGTGTTTGATTGCTGGTTTGAATCTGGTTCTATGCCAGAAGGTCAGGTCCATTATCCGTTTGAGAAAAAAGATTGGTTTGATTCTCATTTTCCTGCAGATTTCATTGTGGAAGGTGTAGATCAAACACGCGGTTGGTTTTATTCGTTGCATGTGTTGGGTACTGCTTTACATCACAAACCTGCGTTTAAGCATTGTATGGTGACTGGTTTGGTGATGGCTGAAGGCGGTGTTAAAATGTCCAAGAAATTGGGCAACTATCCAGATCCATATATTATATTGAATCAATCCGGTTCAGATGCCATGCGTTGGTTTTTGATTTCTTCAGGTATTGTCCATGGCGGAAACGTGTGTATGGACTATGAAGGTAAAGAAGTCGCCAAGGCCATGCGTCAAGCTTTGATGCCATTTTGGAATGCATACTATTTCTTCTGTTTATATGCGAATGCTGAAGGTGTTAAAGCTAAAGAAATAACAACTTCTGCAGATACTTTGGACAGATATATTTTAGCTAAAGTCAAAGAATTAGCCAGTGAGGTTAAGAAACAAATGTTGGCCTATGATACGCCGGCCGCTTGTGATAAAATTGCAGAGTTTTTAGAGATTTTAAACAACTGGTATATCCGTCGGTCGCGGGATCGTTTCTGGGATGGAACAGATCAAACTGCATTTGATACATTGTACACGGTATTATTGACGGTGGCCAAGGTCAGTGCTCCATTGATGCCGTTTATGTCTGAGTATGTGTATAAAGGTTTAACGGGTGGTCAATCTGTGCATTTGGAATTGTGGCCGAATGTGGACGCAATTGCTGCTGAAAATGAATTGAAAGTTCATATGGATCTTGTGCGGGCAATAGCTTCAACAGCAAAATCTATCCGCGAAGAAAACCATTTGCGCAATCGGTTGCCTTTGGCTTCTATGACAGTGGCTGGTGAAAAAGCAAATTCTTTGGCAGATTTTGTTGAGATGATTAAAGATGAAGTTAATGTTAAAGAGGTCGTTTTAAATACAGATGTTGAGTCTGTGGCAACAAAATTTTTGTACCTGAAAACCCCATTGATTGGCAAGCGTTTGGGGTCTGCTATGGGTGCCATTATGGGTGCTTGCAAACAAAATGCTTGGAGTTTGAACCCAGACGGTACTTTGGCTATTGCCGGTCAAACTTTGAATGCAGATGAGTTTGAATTACGTTTGACCATGAAAGAAGGTCTGGCGGGACAACCTTTGCCAGATAATACGGCTGTTGTTCAATTGGATACAGTAGTGCAACCAGAATTGGCGCGTGAAGGTATCGCGCGTGACTTTGTGCGTATGGTGCAACAGCTGCGTAAAGAAAAAGGGTTGGATGTGTCGGACAGAATAACTTTGTCTTGGGCAAGTGATAACGCCGATATTAAAGCGGCCTTTACAGAACATCAATCTTATATTATGGATCAAGTGTTGGCAACTGAATTTACTGAGGCTGCTAATTCTGGGAAAACCGAAGAGTTAGGTGATTCCACTGTTACATTTGATGTTGTGAAAGCATAAATAAAAAAGGAGTAAGTTATGCCTAGTATTTATGAAAAATTATCTTCAGAAAGAAAAGGTGAATATGACCGCCGCTTGAAAAATATAAAAGATAGCAAGGAAAATTATGAATCTCTAGTTCATCGTCTTATGTTATCCGCTGGGATGCAGACAATAAGTACCTTATGGAATATAGAGTCATACTATGAAGCTAAGATGCCTTCTTTTGGGCCTAGCCCTGTTATGCATGGGGCAGTGCCTCGTTCTGTATCACGGATGGCGGCAAACACAATGTCACATGCCGCATTTTTGGGGGATACAGAGACTTGTAAATATTTGCACGAAGAGTTGGGTGGCGCAATCGATCAAACCAGCTATTTTTTGGCTTTAGATCGCAAACGTTTAGGAACAGCGGGCTATTTGTGGGAGCATTTATCATCCGGGGATGCAAGACAAAAAGCGATTGTTTTTGCCTGTCAAAATGGGTGCATGCCGGCCCTAAATATGTTTAAGTATCATAAGGTAGATTTTAATTTGCCTTACAGGTATGAATATAGGCCTCATTGGTATTCCAGACCTGAGAGAAGGGAAATATATCCTTTGGAGGTAGCATGTTTGTGGGGACAATCAAAGGCTATTCGTTTCTTATGTGAAAATGGGGCAAAGATTGGTTTGGCCCATGAGGGTAAGACTATTCGGGCGATGATTTATCAAAAAGATTCCCCTTTGGATGCAGAAACAAAACAGTTTTTAATTCAAGCAATGCATAAAGAAGGTATCCCATCAACCAATATGATTGGTAATTCTGTAGGAAGATAGATAGTTGTGTCACTTGTTTTAGAGTAATTCAAAAATTACTTGACACTATTGATAATTGTGTATATAATAATGTACGGTTGGGTGTATTGTTTTTTAATCCCAAAATGTTGTGATATAACAGAAAGGCGGATAAAATGAAAGAAACACGCGAATTTGAATCAGGTCGTTCTATGTCGGAGATGGTTGGTGTATTGATTGTAATTGGTATTTTAACCATTGCCTCATTGGGTGGTTTTAGCTTTGTTATAAGAACGTGGCGTCAACGTCAAACGATTGATCAGATTAATGCAATCGCTGTTAATATGCGTGCAGGTAATATTTCTCAACGTTATGCTGCTGCAGAACGTGTACCAGTTAGGTCTGTTGTCCGTGGCTTAAAAACAAAAAGTGGTTTGAATGATGCTGCTTCGTTGCCGGATGATGAAGATTCTTACGCGCTTGTAACGTCATTTGGGGCTAATAAGTACATGTTGGAAGTACAGGTAACTCCTGGAACTTGTGAAGAGTTTTTGGATAAATTGTCAGATCCTAAGCAAAGTGGACGCGGTTTAAACCCGGATATAGTTACAATTTGTGATGGTGATTTGGATGTTCATGGAAATTGTAGTGGCGAGTCTGCAACATTAACTAAGGCGTTAGAGGACGCTGAGGCAGAAGATAGAACACGAGAGGCTACGTTAACGAGTCTTTGTTCTACTCAGCCCAAAACAGCTTTATACTGGGGTTGTCGTCAAGGAACAAGTGATTACTTTTGGGGTGGTGACTGTCATCAATGTCCTAAGTCAACACCAAAGTGGGATGGGTATCGTTGTTGTGAAGCATTGGGTGCAGATGGAAGATGCCCGGATTCGGATGATGACTGTCCCGCGGAAAGACCTCATTGGTGGGCCGAAGGCAAAAAATGTGTTGAGTGTTTAGAAAATGCAGATTGTCCAGATACGATATTCTCTGAGCATGTGTGTGATAAAAAAGATCATACATGTGTTGAATGCTTTGAAAATGAGCATTGTGGAAAGGATACGCCTAATTTAGCTAAGGATAAATGTGACACAACACACACGGAAAATTGTGTGGTTGATGCTTCTCCTCGAGATGATGATTGGCGTAAAATGAAATGTAATTCCGGTTCCCGTTCGTGCTATCAATGTATGCAGCATTCCGAGTGTCCTGTGGAAAAACCTGTAGAGTTGGGAAAAACCGAAAAATGGACAGGGGTTTGTTTGAAAGTAGAAGCTGTCTGCGCTGAATGTAGTATGAGCTATAATGGAGGTTCTTTGGAATATGGAGAATGCCCAGCCTCATTGCCTGTGTGTAATAGTCCAAGTACTGTGGGGGCCTATTGTGGCCAATGTCCGGAAGGAAGAATTTGGAGTGTGTCACAGCAAAGATGTTCTTGCCCGTCTGATAAGCCAATTGAACACGATGGCGAGTGTTTTTCTTGTGTAGATTGGAAAGCATTAATGGATGCCAATGAAGGATGTGCCCCCGTGGATCCACATAATCCCAAGGCTTTAGATACGTGTATTATAGACTTAACCGAAGAACCAAATGTAATAAAACATGGGTGCCATGAATGTGCTACGGATTATGAGGAAGCGCATAAAGGCGAAGCGGCTTATTGTTCCAAATCATTGCCTGTTTGTGACAATCGTGTCCATAATACCGATAACAATCCAAGTTATGAATGTTATAGATGCATTAACGACCAAAAAGGGGATGATATAGATACAGGTTGTGATCCGGATCATCCATTGTGTGATGGTGATGAAGGAAAGTATGGAAATGTGTGTATGGAACAAGCTGTGTGTTACAATACTGAACCAGAGGCACAACCGGACTGGGGATGTGAAAGCGATCCTAATCTGCCTATGTGTAACACGACAGTTGACCAAGGGCCCGGTACCGCATGTAAGCATTGTATCAATGATAAGCCTGGCGATGCATTGGATACGGGATGTGACGCGGCTTCTGATCAACCGATGTGTGGTGCCGCCGACCAAAAGTTTGGGATGAATTGTTATAGATGTATCAATGATAATTCTGATACTCAAAAGGATACAGGTTGTTCACCAGAAACACCTTTGTGCGATGCTGAAGAGGGGCAATATGGTAATGCCTGTTTGGCAAAAGCTGTATGCTATAATACTAAACCTGAAGCGCAAACAGATTTGGGCTGTGAAGGTGATCCTAATTTGCCGATGTGTAATACCACGGAAGATCAAGGACCGGGTACTGCATGTATGCATTGTTTGAACGATAATCCTGGTGATGCATTGGATACGGGATGCAATGCAGCTTCTGATCAACCGATGTGTGATGCTGCTGATCAAGAGTTTGGGATGAATTGTTACAGATGTATCAATGATAATCCTGGTACCAAAAAGGATACAGGCTGTTCACCAGAAGCACCTGTATGCGATGCTGAAGAGGGGCAATATGGAAATACATGTTCTGCTAAGTGCAGTGGCAGTAGCTGTTGGGATCCACAAGCTCAGACATGTATTAATCCAAATGATTATGACGACCTTTATACAGATGACAGTGGCATGTGCCAATGCTATGGGTCTGTGCGTACGAAAAATGTGAATGACATGAAGCATTGTACGGTTTATGATAACTATGGCAAAAAACAGGCTCCTTCAGATGGGGATATATATGATAAGCACTTAGAGGAAACAGATAAGACATGGCATAATTCTCCTGTGTCTGGATGGGAACGTGAACGCGAATACAAAATTCCTGTGAACTTTTATTGTGCACGCTACATGCATGTGTCAAAAGATATGGAAGCGGATGACTTTGTATCCGGTTCATATCCTGAGGGTATTGGTGTAGATAGTCCTGCAAATCCATCTAAAGCTGAAGGTAAAATGATCAAGACAAGACATATTAATACTATTACGCCGAAAGTATCCAGTACAACTATTCAAGGTAAGGATACGGCAGTATTAAGAGTTAAAGACCGTTGGCTCGGAGACGTTGGCTTGAGTACTGGTGGATACTTCTACTTTACAACAGAAGTAAATTCCGGAACAAGTAGTCCTAAAAAGTTGTCAGTGGAAAAAGGTTGGTCTGAGAACATGACCCCTGAGGCTAAAGCTGATGCAGAAAAAGATGAGTGCCGGCATAAAGTTACAATTAGAAAAGCTAGCGGTGAAGCTCAATTCTAACACTTGTTAAGTTAAAGGCTTGTACAAAATCCCCACTTTAATTGGTGGGGATTTTTATTCTTTAAAGAGTATTCACAGGCAATTCTACACGTATAATAAAACTGTTTTTGAAAAAATCATGTTGTTTATAAAAAAAATGTTGTTTTTTTGTGAAAATTAGTGTATGTATAAAACCAATCTTGATAACCATATGAGAGGTAGCACATGACAGGGAAACGCTTAAAAAAACTTTTAAATATTTTTTCTTCGGATTTAGCTATTGATTTAGGGACAGCTAATACCTTGGTTTATGTTAAAGGACGGGGAGTTGTTTTGAATGAACCATCTGTGGTTGCTATTGGGGAAAGCCGTGGTAAAAAGCAAGTTATCGCAGTTGGCAATGAAGCCAAACAGATGTTGGGCAAGACTCCGGGGCAGATTCAAGCTATTCGTCCGTTAAAAAATGGTGTGATTGCTGACTTTGATGTTGCAGAGGAAATGATCAAGCGTTTTATTGCAAAAGCAGTGGATCATCATTGGTTTTCTCGTGGTCCGATGATTGTTATTTGTGTGCCATCAGGTTCAACTGCTGTGGAACGTCGTGCTATTCAAGAGGCAGCCGAAAACAGTCATGCACGTAAAGTCTTTTTGATTGAGGAGCCTATGGCTGCGGCTATTGGTGCAGGTTTGCCTGTGAATGAACCATCTGGTTCTATGGTTGTAGATATTGGTGGCGGTACAACAGAAGTTGCAGTGATGAGCTTGGGTGGCATTGTATATGCACGTTCCGAGCCTGTTGGAGGGGACCGTATGGATGAAGCTATTGTTTCCTATATCCGCAGGAATCATAATTTGTTGATCGGGGAATCATCCGCTGAACGCATTAAGAAAATTATTGGTGCCGCTGTTATGCCAGGTAAAGGCGATGGCGAAAAAATGCCAGTTAAAGGGCGTGATTTAATGCATGGTGTACCAAAAGAAATTATTATCACAGAGCGTCAAGTGGCTGATGCTTTATCAGAGCCTGTTGCCAAGATTGTAGAGGCAGTGAAGGTTGCTTTGGAGCATACGGATCCGGAATTGGCTTCGGATATCGTGGATAAAGGTATTATGTTGACAGGTGGTGGTGCTTTGTTACGTCGTTTGGATGATGTATTGCGCGCTGCAACGGGATTGCCTGTATCTGTTGCAGAAAATGCCTTGCTGTGTGTTGCATTAGGTACTGGTAAAGCATTAGAAGAAGTTAACAAATTTGAAAATATCTTAAGCAGTATGTATTAAGAATAATTTCAGGCGGGAAAGGGATCTGCCATGGAAAGCAAAATGTTTCGTTTGAAACGCATTAAATCGCAAATCAGACGATTGGTTCCGGTTTTGTTTTTATTGGTAGGGTTGCTTTGTTTAGTTTTATGGAAAACAAATAATTCTTATATTTCCTCTGTTCGCATGTATGTTTTAGACAAGGTTGCGCCCGTTGTTGATGTTTTAGCAACTCCTAGTAGATGGTTTGATTCACTTTCAGAAAAGGTAAAAAATGCTGTATTTGTTTATAAACGGAATGAAGCATTGGAAAAGGAAAATGAATATTTGAGGCAATGGCGGTCTGTGGCAATTCAATTGGGGGCAGAACAACAGGAAATGAAAGAATTGTTGCAGTATGTGAATTATCCCAAGGCATTGTCTCGGACAGCGCGTATTGTTATGGATCAAGGAGGATTATTGGCTCGAGGAGTCATCGCATTGGCTGGGCAGACCGATGGAATTGAAGTAGGTGCAATTGCTTTGACTTCAAAAGGATTATTTGCCAGGGTTATTAATGTTTCGCCGCATATGAGTCAATTGATGCCAATGACGGATTATTTATCCAGGGTGCCTGTGTGGGTTGGTAAAGACAGAATTGAAGCTTTAATGATTGGCAATAATTCTAATCATCCAAAATTGATTATGATAGAAAATCCCAGCGCTATTCAATCAGGCGATATTGTGGTTACGTCTGGATATTTGGGTGTATATCCTTCTGGATTAAGTGTTGGATTGGTAGGGGACATTGTTGATGACGATATTCAAGTAGATTTGTTTGAAACAGGGGAAAAATTAAATTTTGTCAGATTATTTGATTTTGGAGAAAAGGGTGTTTTAATTCAAAATGAATGTGCATGTCAGGAGCAATGATGGGACAACGTGTGGGATATTTTAGGCGATTGCTACCATTTTTGTTTGCTTTGGGGCTCATCCTATTTAATGCGGTTCCTGCTTATCCACTAAATGGTTATTTTCAATCAATTCCTTTGGTGTTAATTGTTATTTTTTATTTTGCGGTATTTCATCCATCCGCTTTAAATGATGGGATGGTTTTTGGCTTGTCTATATTCGCAGATATCTTGGTACAAAGCCCGTTTGGTTTAGTTATAATTACCTATGTCTTGATGTTTTTTGTCTCTCATTTTTTACGAAGTTATTTGGTTAATTTGAATTTTTTCAGATTATGGGGTGTGTTTGGATTCTTTACGTGTAGTATTTTAAGTATTCAATATGTTTTATTTTGTTTAATACAAGGCCAGTGGATGTTATTTATGCCAAATATGATAGGGGTAATTGCCTTGATTTTATTATATCCTTTTATTATTCAAATGTGTGCAATGATTGATGCCTATGTTAGGAAAAAAGCATGAGTGTTTGGAAGTATGAAAAAGCACATGTAATGATAGAACGTACCATCATGTTGATGGTGATGTTCTTTGCGGTTAGTTTAGTTTTATTAGGGCGGCTATTTTATTTGCAAATTTTGCAAGGGGATCGTTTTTTATCATTAGCAGAACGCAACCGGACTGCTGTACGTTTTGTTATGCCAGAGCGTGGACATATTTTTGATAGAAATGGTGTGATTTTAGCAGACAATAAAAAGATTTTTCAGGCCGTTTTGATTAAAGAGCAAACGCCAGATTATAAAAAATCTATTGAGAATTTTGCTAAAATTATTCCTTTAGAGGAAGAAGAAATTGAAAGCATTTTAAATGAAGCAAAATATAAACGTGCCTTTAAACCCATTCAAATTAAAGATAATTTAACAAAGGAACAAATTTATCAAATTCATTTAAATGCCCCGTCTTTGTTGGGCATTCAAGTTGAAGAAAGCTTGATTCGTTCTTATCCTCAAAAAGATATGGTGACGCATTTAGTCGGGTATGTGTCGTTGCTGAATGAAAAAGATTCTCATGAAAAAATAAAAGATGAGTTATTTGACTTGCCTGGGTACCGCATCGGGCGGACGGGTATTGAACAAAGCCAAGAGCAACTTTTGGAAGGCAAGCCTGGTTATACCAAAACGGAAATCAATGCGATGGGACGGACTGTACAACAATTAGAAAAAGTTAAGCCTGAAGCAGGGCAGGATTTATATTTAACAATAGATCAACGGTTACAAGAATTTTCAACTAAGGTATTTGGAAAAGAATCTGGTGCCGCGATTGTAGTAGATGTGCGCACAGGGGAAGTTTTGGCTTTTGTGTCCGTCCCTACGTTTGATGCTAATTTGTTTTTATCCCGCATTTCTTCAAAAAAATGGTCGGCGTTGTTACACAATGAAAAAAATCCATTACAAAATAAGGCATTAACCGGTCTTTATTCTCCAGGTTCTATTTTTAAATTAGTTGTTGCGTTGGCTGGTTTGGAAGGTAAGGATATCTCTGCATCTGCTAAAGTAAATTGTTCCGGCGTGACCAAGTTGGGTAAGCATTTATTCCATTGTTGGAAAAAAGAAGGCCATGGCGCTTTGACTTTGCGCCAAGCTTTAGAACATTCTTGTGATGTTTATTTTTACGAAATGGCGCAAAAAATCGGACATGAAAAGATTTTAGAAACAGCTAAAAAATTGGGCTTTGGTGCGTTAGTTACAAATGAATTACAAGGCGAAAAAATTGGCTTAATTCCGTCTGAAGAGTGGAAAAAGAAACGCTATAAAGAAGAATGGCGCATGGGCGATACATTAAATTTAAGTATTGGTCAAGGCTTTTTGACTGCTACGCCTTTACAGTTGGTGCGGGCAGTGGCAGAAATTGCAAACGGAGGCTATCCTGTTGATATTCATTTTATCAAAAAAGAAGTGAATTTTGAACGGGGTGAGCGGATGTTTGAACCGTATCATTTAAAGTTAGTCCAAAATGGGATGTTTGATGTGGTTAATAGCGCTACAGGTACCGCCTATGCTTCCCGATTTGATTTAAATGGGATGAAGATGGCAGGAAAAACAGCTACAACTCAAGTGCGGCGAATTTCATTGAAGGAACGGGAAGAGGGTGTCAAAAAACAAAAGGATTTGCCATGGATTTATCGCGACCATGCTTTGTTTGCGGCTTATGCGCCTACGGACAAACCTAAATATGCTGTGATTGTTGTTGTAGAGCATGGCGGAGGGGGATCATCTGCCGCAGCACCAATCGCCTCTAAAATTTTGCGACATGCCTTGACTTTGGATATGGAAAATGCCAAACTGAAAGAAACAGGAACGGGTAAATGAGTTTTTTTAAAGATCAAAACTGCTATCTTAAAAATTACAACCTTTCTTTCAAAGAAAAGTGGATGGGCTTTGATTGGTCGTTTTTGTTTTTTATCGGATTGGCGGTTTTGGTTGGCTTAAGTGTTTTATATTCCATAGGGGATGGTCATTGGGCGCCGTTGGTGACGCATCAATTAGCCTGTTTAGCCATCAGTTTAGGAGCCTTTTTCTTGGTTGCATTTTTTAATTTACGATTTTTTATGAAGTATGCCTATGTGTTCTATGCTATCGGACTGGTTTTATTGGTTTGGGTTGCTTTTTTTGGTAAAGGAGCTATGGGTGCGCAACGCTGGATTAATTTGGGCTTTATGCAACTGCAACCTTCTGAAATAATGAAGGTGGTATTGGTTATGGCGTTGGCAAGGTATTTCCATGGAGCCAGTTTGGATCAGATTCGGTCTATAAAATTTATAGTGCCACCTGCTTTAATGGTATTGGTGCCTGTTCTTTTGATTTTAAAACAGCCAGATTTAGGAACGGCGCTGATGTTGGTATTTGCTTCATGTGCTATTTTCTTTTTGGTGGGAGTTCAGATTTGGAAATTCATCTTGTTGGGGATATTAAGTGCTGCTGCGGCCCCTATTATTTGGTTCAGTTTACATGATTACCAAAAACAACGAGTTTTGACGTTTTTGAATGCCGAAGCAGATCCCAGAGGAGCAGGGTATCATATTGCACAATCCAAAATTACATTAGGCTCCGGAGGCTTTTGGGGAAAAGGTTTTATGGAAGGAACACAAAGACGGTTGAGTTTTATTCCCGAAAAACATACAGATTTTATTTTTACCGTTTTTGCTGAAGAGTTTGGATGGTTAGGATCTATTATTGTGTATGGTGTTTATGCGATTATTATTGCTTATGGTTTTAGCATTGCTATGAAGTGTACGAACTTTTTTGGTAAAATTTTGACATTAGGGTTGACAACCAATTTTGCCCTGTATTTATTTATAAATATGGCGATGATTATGGGCCTTATGCCTGTTGTGGGAGTGCCTTTCCCGTTGATGAGTTACGGGGGAACAGCAATGCTGACTTTATTTATTGGCTTTGGGTTAATGGAATGTGCTAATATTAACAGAGAAATGGTCATAGGGCGTTTGGGATCAATAGATGACGAATAATATTGATAAAGTTTTGGATTCTGCATTTGAAGCTTTTAATCAAGGCAATTTGGATGTTGCAGAAGGATTTGCCCGTGACGTTATAATTATGTCGCCCACACATGGGGACGCTTTATATTTATTAGGGATGATTGCTTATAGACGAGGTGCATTGGATTCAGCTGCTGATTTGTTGCATCAAGCTATTCAAATGTATCCAGGTATTGAAAATTATCAATTGGTTTTTGCTGAAGTTTTACGTGCACAAGGACATTTGAATGAAGCACTGTCTTGGTACGCAAAAGTCACAATGTCCCCTGAGGTTAAAACTGAAATGGGCTTGATTTATTTAATGCAAGGCAAGCGTTCCTTGGCAGAACAAGCTTTTTCGGACGCCTTAAAGGAAAAATCAGATATTGCTCCGGCGTATTTAGGATTGGCAGAGTTGGCCTGTTCTGTAAAGCAAAAAGAAAAGCTGTTGCTACGTGCCTTTGAAATTCAAGAAAATGAAAATACTGCTTATCATTTATCAAAATTTTATGTTGGCAAAAAAGATTGGGAAAAAGCCGAATTAATACTAAAATCTCATTTGGTTTATAGTCGTGATTGGACATTGTATGGGGCCATATTGGCGGCTTTAAATCGTCCACAAGAAGCATTAGATGCTTTAAAAAAAGCAACCGATTTAGACGCCTATGATTCGGGTGCTTGGACTCAGCGAGGATTGTTGTTGGAACATCAAAAGCAGTGGCTTGAAGCTGAGTTGGCGTACAATCAAGCGTTGGCGTTGGATTCAGATGATTTAACCGCACATGCAGGTTTAAGTAATGTGTTGGTTGCTGTTGGGAAGGCGCCCCTGGCGTTGGAGCATATGCGGGCCATTATTTTAAAAAAGCCAAATGATACCCCGACGTTGTTTAAATTAGCTGTTTTATTGCAAGAAACAGAAAATTATGAAGAAGCTTTGGGATTGTATTTTAAATTGTTGGCTGAAGGGGCAAAAGTAGGCGGTCTGAATGGTCGAATCAAAAGCGCTATTTTGTCTTTGATGCAAACAAAGAAAAGGTTAGCAAAACGTTTTATTAAAGGATGGATTAAAAATTTCCCTAAAAATAAAGTTGCCGCGCAAATGGCCAGATATTTAAAGTTGATTTTGATGGCGGTATGGTTGTGCTTTTCCGTTGCTGTTTATGCAGATAATGAAGCAGAATTGATTTTAGATTGGGAGGCCAAACAGGCAGCACAAGGGGATTCTGCCAGCCAATTTTTTATTGCTGAAACTTTTCGTCTTGGCCGGGGTGTTCCTGTGGATACTGAACGTGCCATCTTTTATTATAAAAAAGCGGCAGCTCAGGGACATACCGAAGCAAATATGGCACTGGGGGCTATGTATGAAACAAAAAATGCCACCGAATCTTTGCCATATTATTTGGCGGCAGCTGAGGATGCTTATGTACCGGCTATGTTAAAGTTAGGGGAAATTTATACGAATCGTAAAGAATATCAACAAGCATACAATTGGTATGAAAAAGCCATGCGAATTATTTTCCCTAATACCCGGGATTTAACAACAGTTTCGCCAGATTTAGAAAAATTAAAAAAACTGATTGATGAACAAAAAAATTAAAATTTATACGGCACCTATGGCTGGTATTACCGATCAGCCATTTAGAAGAATGCTCAGGAAGTTTTCATCGGCACCTATTTTTACGGAAATGATAGGAGTGGAAACTTTGGTACATTGTCATCCTAAAACTTTAAAAATGATACAAATACAGGATGAAAAGGAAATAGTTGTACAATTGGTGGGTGCAAATCCGGCCAGTTTTGCAAAAGCTGCCAAAATTGTTGAAGATATGGGTGCTTGCGGTATTGATATTAACATGGGTTGTCCTGTTCGCAAGTTGATTCAAAACCATTCTGGTGCAGAGTTGATGCGTCATCCGGATTTAGCCGGGTGTTTGGTAGAGGCTGTGAAAGCCAATACGTCCTTGCCTGTTTCTGTTAAAACCAGATTGGGTTGGAGTGATAAAGATGAATTATTACCTTTTGCTAAAGTTATCGAAAATGCCGGTGCAGACCAATTGGCAGTTCATGCTCGTACCAAAGAAATGGGGTTTGCTGGTACAGCAGATTGGGCAAGTGTTGCACAAGTTTCTGAAAATTTAAAAATCCCTGTTATTATTAATGGAGATATTGTTGATAGGGAATCCGCGAAAAAAGCATTAAAGGATAGTCAGGCTTCGGCTGTGATGGTTGGGAGAGCTTTATTAGGGCAACCGTGGCAATTAGCATCAATAGAATCTGGGAAAAAAATAATTTTTTGTTTAAAAGATATTGTATTAGAACATTTTGAAAATATATTATCTTACTATGGACATGTAGGTGTTTTTATTGCTCGTAAGCATTTAGCTTGGTATGCCAGAAATAAAAAAAATGTTGCAGCTTGGCGAGAAAAGATGTATCTTGAAAAAGATGAGGGTATCTTGAGACAAATGATTGTAGATTTTTTTGACGAGGATTGACGATGAAGGCTATGATTGCAGGAGCAGGGCAAGTTGGTATCGCGTTGGCAAAGTATTTGCGAACGGAAAATCATGATGTTGTACTTATTGATTCAGATAAGACTCCACTTGGACATTTGGCCGAGCAATTAGACATTCAAACAATTGTCGGTTCGGCTTCTTCTCCTGCTGTTTTGGAACGTGCTGGGGCAGAGGATGTGGATGTGTTCTTGGCAGTGACCGGAAATGATGAGACAAATATTTTAGCATGTTGTTTAGCTAAAAGCATGTTTCATATTTCTAAAAGAATTGCACGTTTGAATTCTGCAGAATATTTAGTTCCAAAGTATGCCGATTTTTTAAAAGAATTGTCTGTGGATGTTGTTGTTTCTCCAGAAATTGAAACTGCAACGCGCGTGATGGCTGAAGTTTCTATCTCTGGTGCTGTTGATGTTGCCAGTTTGGCAAATGATCAGGTTCAATTTATTGGATTAAAATGTAGAAAAAATTGTGCTTTGGTTGGTAAAACAGTGATAGAGATTCGCCGGTTAATTGGTGATGTTAATTTTAGTATCTTAGCTGTCAGACGTAAAAATCAGTTGATTGATTTAACGGATGTTCCTGTCAGGGCAGGGGATGAGGTGTATATTTTGGTTGCTTCAGGACATTTAGAGCGTGTTTTAGATATTTTTGGTTATACCTATACGCCGCCTAAGTCTGTTTTGATTTTTGGTGGAGGACACGTTGGTTTTCAATTGGCACGGATGCTGGAAAAAGCAGATGTACATAATGTCACTTTGATTGAAAAGTCTGAAGCTCAAGCAAAGTTTTTGGCTGAGCACTTAAAGGAAACTTTGGTTTTGTATGGCGATGGCTTTGATGATGTGTTGTTAGATGATATCAATTTCAGCTCTTATCAAATGGCTATTGCAACGACCCAATCAGATGAGGACAATATTTTACTGTCATTGTTAGCTAAACGCAATGGGATGGAACGAACCTGTGCTTTAATTCATAATGATTTATACAAAAATTATATGCAAGGATTGGGCGTAGATTCTTTAATTGATCCCGATTCCGTCATGGTGTCTTCCATTTTACAACATTTACGGAAAGGTCGGGTGCAAGGGGGATACTTTTTGCAATCCGGTTTGGGTGAAATATTAGAAGTGAGCGTTTTAAAAACCGCTAAAATTACCAGAGGACCATTAGATAAAATTAAAATCCCAGATGGGATTGTATTGGGTGGCGTTATTCGAAATGGTGTTTTTATTCGTCCAAACCAGGATTTAATTGTGCAGGAAGGGGACACTGTTTTTGTATTTGTGGCAACAGGTCATGTTGCTGATGCAGAAAAGTTATTTACAGTTGAATTATCCTTTTTCTAAGAGATGTTGATGACGACAGTATTATCCGGCGTACCAAATGGTTATGAAATTTTTGTTCTAAAGGATTTAGTTGCTAAATATGGGCATGTTTTATATGTAGCAGCCAATGATAAACAAATGACAACTGTTAGCAATTTAATGCAACAAATTTTTCCTAAGATTTTTATTTTGCAGATGCCTGCGTGGGATACAGTTCCTTATGACAGAACAGCGCCTTCTGCTGAAATTGTGGGACGTCAGATTGATACACTCATTCAATTAATGAATCCTCCGAAACAATGTTTGGTGATAACAACGGTTGCGGCTTGGGGGCAATTATTACCGCCTAAGGATTTCTTTGAAGGAAGTGCTTTATCTGTTCAGCAAGGACAAACAATATCTTTTGAGACCATTCGACAATTTTTAAATAAAAATGGATATGAAACGCGCGATGTTGTTATGGAAACTGGTGAATATGCTATTCGCGGAGGGATTATAGATATTTTTCCCGCAGGGATGGACAATCCTGTACGTTTAGATTTTTTTGGGGATGAAGTTGATTCCATTAAATCTTTTGAGCCAACTTCACAGCGTACCACAAAAAATTTAGATTCTTTTGAAATTAAGCCAAATCGTTTATTTCGTTTGGACGAGGCCAGTAAAAGCCAGTTTCGAACCCAGTATCGTGAGTTGTTTTCTATTGCCGGTAATGATACATTTTATGCGGCAGTTTCTGAGGGTAGATATGTTCAAGGATTAGAACATTTTTTGCCTTTATTTTATGAAAAGATGGTGCCATTAATTTCGTATTGTCCAAACTTTACAATAGTACTTGATCATGCCTTTAATCGTGCCTTTGCCGAACGAGAAACTCAAATAAATGAATACTATATGGCCCGTAAGCAAGCACTAACTGATAAGACTTTTAAAACAACACCTTATTATCCTATTCCGCCAAGAATGTTTTTTTTGAATCAAGAGGAAAATAACCAGTTGTTAGCAAATAAAAATGTCTTTTCGCTTTCGCCTTTTCAAGAGGACAAAAGTAAAGATATGGGTGCTAAAATGGGGCGCGATTTTGTGGATGTTCGGGTACAGAATAATCAAGATATTTTCGCCGCGGTTTCCGATTTCGTACATAGCTATCCCAAAAAAGTTATTTTTACCGTCACAACGGGTGGTGCTGGTCAACGTGTATTGGCTCAGTTAAAAGAAAACAATTTATTTTTATCTGAGGTGGAATCGTGGGCTCAGGCTGTTAGACATGCGCCAAGCTTATTAGTTGCACCCTTTGAAATGGGCTTTGAAACAGATGAATATTTAGTTATTACAGAAACAGATATGTTCGGTGAACGTATTATTCGTACGCCAAAAAAGAAACGTGCGGAAAACTTTATTGCAGATATTTCCGCTTTAAACGTGGGTGATTTAGTTGTGCATCCTATGCATGGAATAGGGCGGTTTGAAGGCTTGATGCCTTTACAATTGGATGGCGCTATGCACGATTGTTTATGCTTGGTTTATGCCGAAAATGACAGATTGTTTGTGCCTGTTGAAAATGCAGATATATTGTCCCGCTATGGTGCCGGAGAAGCGCCATTGGATCGGTTAGGATCTGTCAGCTTTGCCAATCGTAAAGAGCGTGTTAAAAAAGATTTATTTGCAATGGCTAATCAATTATTAGGAATTGCTTCGGCGCGTGTTTTGAATCACACAGATCGATTATTAGCCCCCCATGGCTTATACCAAGAATTTTGTGCACGGTTCCCCTATACAGAAACGGATGATCAATTAAGAACAATCGCAGAAATTGAAACTGATTTGGCAAAAGGGACCCCGATGGATCGGTTGGTGTGTGGGGATGTTGGTTTTGGTAAAACAGAAGTGGCTATGCGCGCCGCATTTTTGGCTGTATTAAATGGGAAACAAGTAGCGATGATTGCCCCTACGACGCTTTTAGCCCGCCAACATACACAAAATTTCATTGAACGTTTTCAAGGCTTTCCCGTTCGTATAAATAGCCTGTCGCGTTTGGTATCTGCCACTCGTACAAAACAGATTAAACAAGAGCTAGCAGACGGTAAGCTGGATATTGTTATCGGAACGCATGCGTTATTGGGTAAAGGGATAAAGTTTAAAAATTTAGGGCTTGTGATTATTGATGAAGAACAACATTTTGGTGTAGCTCATAAAGAAAAATTGAAAGAATTAAAAACAGGGGTTCATGTGTTGACCTTGACAGCAACACCTATCCCACGCACGTTGCAATTGTCTTTAGCTGGAATTCGGGAATTGTCTGTGATTGCCACCCCGCCTGTGGACCGATTGGCTGTTAAAACGTATGTAATGCCATTTGATCCTGTGGTGATTAAAGAGGCTATTTTGCGCGAGCATTTTCGTGGTGGACAAACTTTCTTTGTCGTCCCACGTATATCAGATATGCCAGAAGTGGCAGATACATTAAAGGCTATTTTGCCGGATATTAAGTTTGTGGAAGCTCATGGGCAAATGGCGTCAAGTCAATTAGAAAAAATCATGACAGACTTCGCCGATAAAAAATATGATATTTTATTGGCAACCAGTATTATTGAATCTGGATTGGATATGAGTTCTGTTAATACAATTATTGTCTATAGATCTGATTTATTTGGCTTGGCTGCCTTATATCAATTACGTGGTAGAGTAGGACGCGGCAAGATTAAGGCTTATGCTTATTTAACAACCCCGGAAAATCAATCCTTGTCGGAAACAGCACATAAACGATTGGAGGTTATTGGCCGCTTGGATAGTTTGGGTGCAGGTTTTGCCTTAGCAAGTTATGATTTAGATATTCGTGGTGCTGGTAATTTATTAGGAGATGATCAATCCGGCCATATCCGAGAAATTGGTGTGTCTTTGTATCAAAAAATGTTGGCAGAGGCTGTGGCAACTTTGCGTGCGGAACAAACAGGAGAACCCATAGATGAAACCGAAGAGTTATCACCGCAGATTTCTGTTGGATTGCCTGTGCTGATTCCTGATACGTATATCAAGGAATTGGATGTACGTATGGATATTTATCATCGGTTAAGTGAAATAAAGGATAAGGCAGAAATTGAATCTATGCGGGCGGAGTTAATAGATCGTTTCGGAAAGTATCCAAAGGAAACAGAAAACCTGTTTTTAACTTTGGAATTAAAATTGTTGGCAAAGCAAGCGCATATTGAACGGTTGGATGCGGGCGAAAAAGGGGCAACTATTTCTTTTTACAAAAACACATTTCCCAATCCTGCCGGGTTAATCAGTTACATTCAAAGTCAAGTTGGGACCATGAAGTTGCGTCCTGATCAAAAGGTATTAGTCATGCGTCCATGGGGACGGGTTGAAACTCGGTTACAGGGTGTCCGTGATATGATTCAAAAAATTGCAGATATTTGCATCCAAAAAGGAAATTAAATTGACAAAAAAACAAAAATATGGTATAATGACGTTATATAAAACAAAAGGAGGAAAACAATGGATGAAAAAATTGTAAAAGCATTGGTTAGAAGTGGCGCCGTTCGCGGTGGAAAAAAGCCAGGTTTGAAGTTTATAGGAGAAAAAGATCCGCGCAAAGGAAAGCTTCCTATGGAGTTGGCTGGAGCAAAGGTAGATCATCAAACGCTTGTTAGAAGCGCTACAGTTTGGGTGGGAAAAGATAGTTTAAAGAAAACTGCGACACCGAAAAAATCTCCAAAGAATATGTCAACACATGTGGATACGCTGGAACGTGGAATAGAGCCTTGGTGGCGTGAAGGACCTGTGCAGAGGTTGTGGCATAAATTGCGGGGCGGTCGTGGGTAAGTCCAAAATAAAGTAAAGGTTGGTGTGAATGAAAGAGCTAATGAAAAACTTAAAAATGATGATCACCAACAAGTGTAATGATAAAATGCCCAACACTTGCTGTTGGGCATTTTATTAACGGGCGCGATAGCTTTTGCCGCCAAGGATAGCATGAACGTCATGCAAGAAAATACCCCTCGTACGCTTCCGCCAGATATTCGGCGAGAACTACGCAGCTATGAATACCTTTGTCGATTAGGATATAAGATAGGCAAAATCGGTAATCATAATGTCCTTTATATAGGTCGTGAAGGAGAAGGAGTTTTTGCGCTTGCACAAAGCAGGGCTTTTGGTCAAAACAACGGCTGCCAGAAAACATAGGAATAACAACAAGAGGTTTTGGTAAAGGTGACCGGTTGTTCAGAGTAAACTTTAGCACAAATGCGCATGAGATATAGCTTTTGTTGATCCGTTGGCGCCTCGATTATTGGGGCGCTTTTTTATTTAATAAAGTTCAAAATTGATTGTGTTAAATGCAACGCACCTTGTTTGTTTAAATGGTCACAATCATAAAATTCATTCTCTTTAAACGATTTATCGCGCAGTTTGTTCAAAACTGGAATATGATTCTTTTGGGTTAAAGCAAATAATTCTTTAAATAACGTTTTATCTTTGATGCTCTTAAGCGCACGAATATAATCCTTGTGCACTGGGGCTATTACCACGTACAAAGCAATGCCTTTTTGTTTGCATAGCTTACAGATATTTCCCAAGTGGCGGGTTTGATTTGTTCCCCGCCGGTTGTTTTTCAAATGGCTGTTGACCCTGAACTCTAAATCCATGGGGTGCGGATTAAAGTCTTGCGGTGTCGGTATATAGCCCGAGGCAGGTAAAGAGGTCCGTTTTGCCTTTTTCAAGCGGTGCAAATAAGCCTTTTTATATTTAGGTAAATAATCCACATTATAGGGCACACCAAACACGTAATGGTGAATAGCTACAGTCTTTTCACTGCGTGTTTTTTCCAGTTCGTGTCCGGGGCTGAAAACCCCATAGAAAAAGACAACTTTTTTCAAGTTTAAAAGCGTTGGCAGATATTTTTGAAATAACCAATCGGTTGTGTATAAATCTTGATCTGTTGTGCCCAAGTTGACGGCATTTGGCACCATATCCGTATTGAAATTTCGTGCACAAAAGGACGAGCCAAGACCCAAAACTTCAATTGTATGCGCTTGTGCTTCAATCGCTTGCTTCTTAGCAAAGGCTTCGTTAAAAACATAGGGGCTTAAGCGAATCCTTTTTGATTTATAATAAGCTTTTAGTTTTTGTAAAAACATGTTTTGCCCCAAACAGATTATAATAAATATATCAACTTATGGGGCAAGTTTAGGTCATTTTATCGCAATATGCAACTAAAATTTATTCTTCACAAATGGTTTTTACCGTAACAGCATGGCGGCGCTCGTCACCTACGTCTGCATTACTCCATAAAGCAAAACCCCTATCTGTGCCTTTTCCCTTGCTTGTCCAGATTTTTAAAGTTACGCCTTTAAGATTAGGACAAGGGCTGTTGTCAATTGCTTGTGTTCCCGGACACATATGCTCAAAAGACGCCAACTGTCCCCCAATAGCTTCACACCAAGTAAAGGCAGACCACCAATTCATTTTGTTTTCACCCACACAAAACTTCTTGCCATTGCAGTTGTTGGTGAGGTTTGGGTCGTTAGGGTCATTGCACAGACCACCTTTATCATCTCCATATTTATTCGCAGTAATAATTGTGCCGCCATAGGTTGTACAGTTGGACCAGAAATCGGCTTGAGCAACGCCAGTCATTAAAATCAATGCGATTAAACTTAACTTTTTCATTTTCTTTCCCCTTTCTTTATTGTAAAAATGCTTGTCATTTTTCTTTTTTCACCAAAACGCAGCAAAACTTTGCGAGATTCTACGAGCAATTAGTTTTACTGGTTTTGGCATGAACTTTTTCCCTTTCATTCTCCGACCGCCAACCGAGGCTCCGCGCCCAGGATTCAGGGAATTCATATCCCCCATCCACTGGCCGCCGCAATCGCGCCCAGCATACCTCGGGCCCAAGGAACTGTTCCTTTGCCACTGGAATGCGAGCACTGTGCTTGCACGTCTGGCCGGCAAGGAATTTCTCCCCTCTCCGAGCCCCGGAACGAGGCAAAACTTCACGAGCTAAAGCGAGTGTTAGTTTTACCGGTTCCGGACGTCCCTAAACCCTATGTTACATAAAGGTACCTTTTTGTAACGCTTTTGGACAAGAAAACGGAAAAAATGGAAAAACTTGACGAACATATTGAAATAATTGAAAAATATGTGAAATTTAGAA
>JAGCYU010000030.1 GCA_017960645.1 Alphaproteobacteria bacterium
AAGAAAATAGGGAAAATGGAAAAACTTGACGAACATATTGAAATGATTGAAAAATATAGGAAATTTAGAAAACCTCAAAAATATGAAAAAAGTGCAAAAAATGTGAAAAAAACGCTTGCAATTAAAGGTACCTTTTTTTGCGACTCCTTTTTGGCACTTAACCAATTGTATTCATTGAAAAATAAAATTTTTATTTTTGGCCCAAAAATCGGTCATTTTGTTACCTTTTTTGGGAAAAAATGACAAAAGCAGGTATTATTTACCAGTTTTACAACTCCCCTTGGCATTAAATTTTGGTAAGAGCAACATCGCTGTTTGAATAGATAAAACTATCCTCAGTCGCACCTGTGGACCATCAGATAAAAAGCGCATTTAAAACTTGGTGCGGGCGAAAGGACTTGAACCTTCACGCTTTTGGCACTGGCTTCTAAGACCAGCGTGTCTACCATTCCACCACGCCCGCAAAAAAGATGTTATATTTATATCCTAAACCACGAAAAAATGCAAGAAATTTTTATTTTGACTTTAGAACAAAACCGTCCTATTCTATTTGTATAAAACCAAAGGGGGAAAACATGAAACAAAAAATTTTTTACTACCATTTCAAAAAAAATGATGCTTGTTTGTGGGCGATGATTATTGCTTTTGTCTTGTTGTCATTGACAGATTTTACCAGCGTTTTAATGTGGATATTATTCATTGGCACAGTTTTGATATGGGCCTATAAACACTTAATGCCGCTACCTGCAGTTATTATTACTGAAAAAACTATCAAAGTGGACCATAACAATCCTGTCGCATGGAAAGATATCAAAGCGGCAAAAGTACTATCTGTACGCATGTGTGGAAAAGATTACAGAATCTTATCCTTAATCCCAAAGAAAGATATCAAATATCGCTATAATTGGTTGCAAAAACACAATTGTATCTTTGGACCATTTCCTATTGCTTTGTACGGCATTTTAACACCTAGCGACGAAAAAGAAATTGTGCAATTGGTGAAGGCCAAAATCAAATAAGCCCTAGCCATCCAACGAATCATATAGGCGTTTGACTTCTTGAATATCTTGCCACATAAGCCATTTGGGGCTGCCTTTTTCTTTGGATTGATTTCGCAGCAAATAGGCCGGGTGAAAAATTGGCATCATCTTGGCACCATAGGGACCATCAAACCATTGGCCACGCAATTTTGTGATACCTAAAGGGGTATCTATAAATGAAGTCAAGGCCACCTTGCCACACAACAAAATAATACGAGGTTTTAAAATTTCCAGTTGCTTATCCAGATACGCGCGACATGCTTGTTTTTCCTCGGGCAAAGGATCGCGGTTATTTGGTGGACGACACTTGATTGTGTTACAAATATACACATTTGTTTTTCTGGACAGCCCGACAGATTCAAAAATCTTATCTAACAACTGCCCTGCTCGACCGACAAAAGATTCTCCTGTCATGTCTTCGTTATAACCAGGCGCCTCACCAATCAACATCAGCTTAGAGTTTGGTATACCAGATGAAAAAACGGATTTTGTTCTGGTTTGTCCTAACGGGCATTTTTGACAGTTTTCACATTCTTGACGGACCTTTTCTAATTCTTCAAACATGTTTATGCTCCTGAAGTTAAAATTTGTTTTGCAATTTCATATGAAAAGCCTGCACGCGCCAATTTTGCCATGTCTTTTTGATAGTCCGATCCCAAGTGTTTTTTATGGGCAAAAATTTTGGCACGATCATAATCTGTTTGTTGATTCAATACATCTTGAATCGTTTGTTCAGGAATACCTGCATTTGCCAATTTTTGCTGAATAAAGCGGGCAGATTTTCCGTGTTCGGATAAATATCTGGCTTGATTTTCCGCGTAACGCGAATCATTCACATACCCCAATGCGGCACATTCGGCAACAATTGTTTGAATCCATTCAGAAACCTCTGGCGGTACAATATCCCCTTGCATGATATTTTTTTGGATACGGCGCTGTAAAACAGTTTTTAATTTATAAGAACTAGCATCGTAACGTTCCAAATAAAATAATGCAATATTTTTTAAACGAGTATAGGTAATGGGACGCAACATTGACAAAATTATCCTTTTTTTGTATGATACCCCTGTTCAAAGGAAAATGCAAATGAAATTGTCGTTTATGCCCAATTATCAAGACCGATTTCTATGGTATTTTTTTGCCTTTGCCATGGGATGCGCTATTTATTTTGGCATAGACTTTGAACCATGGTGTCTTGCACTTGTAATTGCCAGTGGTATTTTGGGATTTTTTTTATTTAAAACACAAAAAATATTTATAGGTATTTGCTTTTTTGCGTGTTTAGGGTTAACCGTTGCCAGCGTACGCACACATTTGGTTTCTACCTCTATGCTGTCGCAACCTTTATGGAGACAAACGTTATCTGGTTTTGTTACAGATCATGTGATTTCAGGGGATAAACAAATTCTTACTTTAAATCGCGTGTGGGCCAAAAATAAAAAAGTTCCAAAACAAGTGCGCTTAAGCTTGTATGCTGCGGAACCAATCCTTCATGTAGGGGATTGGGTCAAATTACAGGCACATTTATTTCCACCAGAAACTTTTATGACACAGCGCATGTTTTTCCAAGGAACAGGAGCCTCAGGCAAAGTTTTGCGTGTTTTTCAAGTGCGCCCTAAATCCACATCTAAAATAGATAAAATGCGTGATTTTATCATTACTCGGATCAAGTCTGTATTACCCGCTACCACTGCTCAAATAGCCATTCCTTTGGTAACAGGGGAACAACGTGTCGTCACTCAACAACAATATGAGATTTACCGCAAAGCAGGCATTGCTCATATCTTATCTGTTTCTGGTTTTCACATGGCCTTGTTGGCGGGATTTATCTTTTTTTTAATCCGCGGGCTTTTGTGCTGCTTTCCTTGTATAGCATTAAGAATCGATACAAAGAAAATAGCGGCTCTTATTGCTTTGGGTGTCACCTTTTTTTATTTACTATTATCTGGGATTCAAATCCCTGCCCTCAGAGCTTTTTTAATGATTGGCATAAGTTTGGTTGCCATTTTATTGGAGCGCCGCGCCATATCTTTATACACATTGTTAGTTGTCGGATTTTTAATTCTATTTGTACGCCCCGAATGGATTATGTCTATTAGCTTCCAACTCTCCTTCGTCGCCATGATGGTTTTGGTCAGCCTGTTTGAACAAGTAAACACTCATTTAAAATCACATAAAGTCATCCATTGGATATGGGCACTCATTGGGGCAAACATCTTGGTTGAACTTTTGTTAATACCGTATGTCATATATCATTTTAATCAAATCAATTTATACGGTGTGGTCGGAAATTTAGCGGTCAGCCTTTTATTTTCATTTTGTGTTATGCCATTGCTCTTTATTGGATGCTTGTTTATGCCTTTTGGCTGGGATGCGGCCTTTTTGCAAACTGCAGGCTGGTTTTTGGAACATATTAACAACATTTGTGTTTGGATTGGACAATTACCTTATTCCGAAATATTAGTTTCCAGTTTTCATGGTATGGGGCTATGGATTATCAGCTTAGGCATCGGCATTCTTTGCTTAAGTAAAACAAAATTCAGGTTTTCAGGATGTACTTTTATTTTATTGGGCTTTTGCATTGGGTATGGTATTATCAAACAGCCTGATCTGTTTATTGCTAATGGCGGCAAAACAATCTTGGTACGAGGCGAAGATAATTTACTATATACCCATCAAAAAAATCTTAATTTATGGCTTGTCAAACGCAAACTAAAAGAAAATGGACAAAAAGACGCTTTGCTATTGACCACAGATTCACTCATCACATTAAAGGATCATAAAATTGCCTTGACAAATAAAGCCTGTGCCGGAGCGGACTTTGCTATTTTACCTAAAAAGAAAAAATGTAATATATTGAACCAATTACAGCCCAATAAACATATCAATTATGAGGTCTTTATTGAAAAAGATATTTTAGTACAACAAGAAAACGCTGCTGTTCAGTCGCGTTTATGGTTTAATCAAGGAGGGCATCAATGAAATATATTTTTCTGGGCATTTTTTTTCTGGTGATGGGCTGTCAATCAATGGCTTGGGAAGCTTTGTACGGCGTGTCAAAAACAGACGTCAAAGCACGTATGGGAGAACCAGTCAGCATGATGCAAGAAAACAATAATGAAATTTGGACTTACCGTCAAGGCCAGTGCACAAAACATGTGTTTTTTGATGGGAATGGAATAGTTAAGTATATTGATGCCAAGGGTGTATGCTCAAAATAATTTTTCCTTGCAAGATATTTAAAAATATGCTACAATCCCGCCATCAGAAAAGGAGAATAAAATGCGTCGTAAATTAATCGCAGGAAACTGGAAAATGAATGGTTTAAAAGCGGATAGTTTGGCTTTGGCTCAGGCTGTTTTTGAAAAAAGTGCAAACCAAACTAACAAGAGTTTTGATGTTTTGATTTGTCCGCCTATGAATGTATTAGGTATGGTTGCTGCATTGCCGCACAATGATGTTTTAATTGGTTCTCAGGATGTTGCAGAAACAGTGAAACCTAATGGTGCTTTCACCGGTGATGTATCTGCAGCTATGGTTAAAGATTTGGGCGCTTCTTGCGCGATAGTTGGACACTCTGAACGA
The DNA here is from genome assembly GCA_017960645.1 of Alphaproteobacteria bacterium. Taxonomy (GTDB): domain Bacteria; phylum Pseudomonadota; class Alphaproteobacteria; order CAAHEQ01; family UBA3637; genus UBA3637. Next base: position 4,626 of record JAGCYU010000030.1, read on the forward strand.
CGTCAGTACCATCATGAAACAGATGCTGTTGTGTGTCAAAAAGCAGAAAATGCTATAGCCGCCGGCTTAATCGCTGTTATTTGTGTTGGAGAAACATTGGCGGAACGTGAAGCGGGGCAAGCGTTGGATGTGGTACAACATCAAATTGCAGAATCTGTGCCAGCCAATGCAACAGCCCAAAATACTGTGATTGCCTATGAACCTGTATGGGCTATCGGAACTGGAAAAGTTCCAACAACCGATGATGTAGCACAAATTCACGCGTCTATTCGCACCAAATTAGCTGAAAAATTGGGAGCTGATGTTGCTGAAAATATGCGTATTTTATATGGTGGTTCTGTGAAACCTGAAAATGCCAAAGAATTATTAAGCGTTGCCAATGTAGATGGTGCTTTAATTGGTGGCGCCAGTTTAAAAGCTGATAGCTTTTGGGCAATTGCAGAAGCTGTTATGTAACGAAAGGAATTAAAATGACGTTTTTATTAGTTTTAGACATTATTGTTGCCTCTATCATTACTATTTTAGTGTTATTACAACGCAGTGAAGGTGGCTTAGGAGGCTTAACCGGCCAAAGTTCTTCCAGCTTTTTAACTGCACGGCAAACAGGCAACATGTTATCCACTTTGACAATGGTATTTTTTGCGTTATTCGTTGTCATTAGTTTAGCTTTGGTTGTGTTATCTCGTCACAGCACAGAAGTGGCTCCCCCTAATTTGTTGCCAACTACGGAAACGCCGGCGGAGTAATTATGAGTGAATCCATAATTTTACAAGACATTGCTTTTAATAATGAATTACCATTTGTTTTAATTGCAGGGCCTTGTCAAATGGAAAGCGCTAGCCATGGTATGGAAATGGCTATGGCATTGAAAGAAATTGCTTCAAGATTAAAAATTCCATTTGTATTTAAAGCCTCTTTTGATAAAGCCAACAGAACCAGTATAAACGGCATTCGAGGCATTGGATTAGAGACCGGAATACAAGCTTTTGCTGATATCAAAGAGAAACTAAATGTTCCTTGTTTAACCGATGTGCATGAACCATACCAATGTGCTCCTGTTGCTGAAGTTGTGGATATTTTACAAATCCCGGCATTTTTATGTCGTCAAACTGATTTATTAGTCGCCGCCGGCAGAACCAATCGGATTATCAATGTTAAAAAAGGACAATTTTTAGCCCCTTGGGATATGAAAAATGTAGCAGATAAAATTGCAAGCACTGGAAATAAAAAGATTTTATTAACGGAACGCGGAACCTGTTTTGGATATAATACATTGGTTGTGGATATGCGCTCCTTACCACAAATGAAACAAACGGGCTATCCCGTGATTTTTGATGCAACGCATTCGGTACAACAGCCTAGTGCACTGGGTGGCGCCAGTGGTGGCCAACGCGAGTTTGCGCCTGTTTTAGCTAAAGCCGCTATCACAACTGGCATTGCTGGATTATTTTTTGAAACACATGAGCATCCGGAAACAGCACCTAGCGATAGTGCAACTATGATTCCGCTTCATCAAATGGAACATATATTCAAAGAATTAAAATTATTGGATGAATTAACCAAACAGACTTTAACAAAGTTAGAACAATAACTCATCAAATGAAAGGAAAGAAAAATGAGCAAAATTAAATCAATCAAAGCCCGTGAAATTTTGGATTCACGCGGAACACCAACTGTTGAAGTTGATGTTATATTAGAGGACGGGTCATTTGGCCGTGCTGCTGTTCCAAGTGGCGCAAGTACAGGCGTTCATGAAGCTGTTGAATTGCGTGATGGTGATCCTGCTCGCTTTAATGGCAAAGGTGTATTAAAAGCTGTTACCGCGGCCAATACAGAACTCGCACAAGCTGTTATCGGCATGGAAGCCACAGAGCAAGAAGCCATTGATAACAAAATGATTGCCGTGGATGGCACGCCAAATAAAGGACGTTGTGGCGCTAATGCTATCCTGGGTATTTCCTTAGCCGTTGCCAAAGCAGCTGCTGCAAGTGCCGGATTACCTCTCTATCGTTATTTAGGTGGCGAAGAAGCACATATTTTGCCAGTTCCTATGATGAATATTTTAAATGGGGGCAAACATGCAGACAACCCTATTGATATTCAAGAATTTATGATTATGCCTGTGGGCGCAAAAACTTGCCGCGATGCAATCCGTATGGGGGCGGAAGTTTTTCAAGCTTTAAAGAAAAATTTAAAGGCCGCGGGAATGAATACTAATGTTGGTGATGAAGGTGGTTTTGCACCAAATATTGCCTCTGCAAAAGAAGCTTTAGCCTTTATTGTCAAATCCATTGAATCCGCAGGATATAAACCTGGCGAAGATGTAGCTATTGCTTTAGATGCCGCTTCCAGTGAATTTTATGAAGATGGCAAATACAATATGAAAGGTGAAGGTAAAATCTTTACCAATGCCGAATTAGTGGATTACTATGAAGCTTTGGCAAATGAATTTCCTATTGTCTCTTTGGAAGACGGTATGGCCGAGGACGATTGGGAAGGTTGGCGTTTGTTAACAAACCGCCTGGGCGGACGTATCCAATTGGTTGGTGATGATTTATTTGTAACCAATACAGAACGTTTGAAGATGGGTATTGAAAAGAAAATTGCCAATTCAATTTTAATCAAAGTCAATCAAATCGGTTCTTTGACAGAAACATTAAATGCAATTGATATGGCTCATCAGGCTGGATATACGGCAGTAGTATCTCATCGTTCTGGTGAAACAGAAGATGCCACAATCGCCGATATCGTTGTTGCAACAGGTTCTGGGCAAATTAAAACAGGATCTTTATCTCGTTCAGATCGTTTAGCAAAATACAATCAATTGATTCGTATTGAAGAAGAACTAGGCGATCGAGCTTATTTTCCAGGTCGCTCAATCTTTCAACGTTAAACGATTAGGATAAATTAAAATCCCCAACCATATGGCTGGGGATTTTTTTCTGGGTATAGCGTTTTTAACCGCTTCCCAATCCCATGCCAGACACCATTTGATCTTGCATTTCGAATGTGCCCCACACAACCCAAGCGATCACCGCTGCAATCATTAAAATGGCCACAGAATTTAAAATACTCGCCTTTTTATCAATATCGCGAATAGATCCTTCCAACCACGTATTCGCCAAATTTTCCAAAGCCTCCGGGAACGTATCCAATTCAGCATAAATACGCAAGTCTCCGACAATTTCCGAATCTGGGAATTTTAATTGAGTATGGTATAAAGCTTCACCCAAGTTATCACCGTTGTTGATGTATGATAAAGCCTTATCAATACGATAACGTAAATATGGACTTGCATCAGTCGTGGATAATGCCTTCATAGCACGAGAAACAGGCATCCCTGCACGCACAAGCGCCGACAATGCCAACAACCAGCTGACTCCAATAAAAACACGATAAATAGACCATGGTGGTACATTATCAAACAATGCCCGTGATTTCCCTTTCCAAAAAGGAAATGTAATAGAAACAAAGGTAACTATAACCGGCAAAATTGAAAACAACAATAACGGGTGCTGATCCACAAACACGGATAAATCTACCAATGATTTTGCGACCCCAGTCCAATGTAAATTCGGCACAGCAGACACCATCGGCGGCACCATGTATTTTGCCACACCCCAAATCAATAAACACACCATAAACATCAAAAATAGAGGATAAGAGACGGCCCCCATGACCAAAGAACGCATTTTATTCATCCCTTCCACAACCCGAACTGTATGTTGCAATGCCAACTCCAAACTAGCTACATCGCCAACAGACAACATTAAGATTTCCGTTGAAGGGACCCATCCTTGCAACGCTTCCGAAAAAGTACTACCGTTACGTACTCGTTGCATCCAGTTTGCACTTGCAATGGCCATACTATCCCCCGGATCTTTACCATCTTTTGAAGCAATACTGTAAATACGTTCCAATGCGTCCATCAATGAAAATCGGTTCTTCAATAACGCGCCTAACTTACGATATATTTGTAGTCGTTCATCTGCATGCATCCGTAACATAACATGCGCATACCCTACCTCTAGCGCCCCAGCGGCTAAAGATTTCATCATAGGATTGCTTAATGTCCGTTGAGCCATGTATTTATCCTTTCTAAGCTAAAATAGGTTGATCCAAAAAGCCTGTCCAACGTTCTACTTCTTCTATATCAATCACACCCTGCAACATTTGAGAAATAGCATTTTCTCGTAATGTACGACCATTTAAATCGTTAATCCAATAATTCTGTGCTTTTTGAACTTCCCCTTTTAATGTAAGATTTAAAAAAGTAGAATCCGGCAAAATAAACTCAGCCACCGCAATACGTCCCTTCACACCTCGGAAATCGCAATCAGCACATCCCGGACCACGCAAATATGCATGCTCAACCCCAACATCCCCTAAGGCATTCCTTAATCGTTGAACAGAAGGATGCTCAGGATGCTGTGAAGCAGGAATACGACAGAAAGGACATAATTTTCTGAATAGACGTTGGGCCAACATCCCCCGCATGATGGTAGGATCTTGTAATTTAAAATCTTCCACGCCCATATCTTTCAAACGCAATAAAATAGCACCAGCCGTATTTGCGTGCAAAGTCGTCCACACATTGTGACCAGACAATGCACCACGGAACGCCAAATCTGCTGCAGATAAGGTACGAATTTCTCCAATCATCAATGAATCTGGGTCAGAACGCAACGCCGCAGCCAAAGCTTTTGTAAATTCACGATCTTTTGCTTCTTCAATAGAAGCGTTCGTCACAGGCATCTGACGGGCCCCAGGAATAGGATATTCAGGAGGATCTTCCACTGTAATTAAGTTTGTTTCATAATTACGCTCTTGCAGCATAGCAATCATGTTTCGTTGCAAAGTTGTAGATTTTCCAGATCCCGTTGGTCCAGAAACAATAACAATTCCCGTTGGAACAGCACGCAATTGATAAAACAAATCTATATCGCGTTTATTAAAACCTAAATCTGCAATAGCCGCTTCTGGAGACGCATTTGATTCATCTGCATACAACAAACGCATAACCACATAACGAGTACCAAACGCGATAGGGTTAAATTGCAAACGAATACCCAAAACGTTTTTAGGCAAGACCAAACGCCCACCGGATCCACGCAATGGAGTACGCCCTAATTTTTGAGCTGCTTGATATTCATTTTGTGCATAGTTAGAATCGGAAATATCTGCAGAAGCAAAAGCCGCACGCACAAAGCTTTCGCCCCATTCTTTGTTATACTCCATTTCTGTTTGCATCAAACCGTTCACACGGAACATAACAGTCGTATGGTCCGCCACCACAATATGAATATCGGAAACTTGGTTCATAGCCGCACGAGAAATCACAGTCACAAAGTCACGTTGCATACGTGCTTGTTCTTTGTTTTCCTCTTCCGATAAAGCATTCGGATTGGCGCGCATCTGTACAGCATACTCATAGATATCCTTTAAAACTGTTGCTGTAACAAGCTCTGGCTCTCCGATTTGTAATCTGCGCTTTTTGGCAATATATTCAAAACCTAAAACACGCCCATCATATCGGTATTGATCCACAACAAAAAAACGACCATTGGAAAACAACGCCAACATAGACCTGGTCTCTTCGTTCACAGGGAAAGAACTGTTAGCCATGGTAATACATTCATTTCCATTGGCATATAAATCTTTCAAGAATTGAACGGAAGAATAATCTTCAGGATCAGAAGATTCTGAATCATCTGTTTTTGCATCCTCTTCTGCCGAAGCCAAATCTGACTCTGTTACAGGAACATCCTTTTCCTCCACAGTTAATGGCGTCTCTGCAGTGATATTTTCTGGCTCAACAGCAGATTCTGTCGGGGGCTCTTGTTTTTGGGCCTCAGTGGGATAATCTTGCAAACTAGTCAAACTCTCGGATAATGGCACGGGCCTGGCCAAAATATCACTTTCGGAATATTGCACAGGAGCTTCTTGCCCATCAGCAGCAACATTCGCTAAGGACACCGTATCCTCTTGCTTGGATGGATCTGTCTCTATTGGAGAATCAGTATTGATATCTGCCTTTGGTTCATCTAAATTTTGTACGGATGAATCTGTCTGAGTTTCAACGGAACCAGACTCTAAACCATCAACAGATGATTCTGGATTGGAATATATATCTGTTTTATTTGGTTGTTCATCCATACTTTTTTTCTATTGTCCATCATCAAAAGTTAAAATATATTCTGTCCCTTCAAATGCCATAACAACTTGTGTCGGGGTAATGCTTGTGATTACATCACCTGTGGCCAGCGTATCACCTACACGCGCAATGGTCACTTTCTTTGATTCTACATTACGAACCTTAGCCGTCAAATTGCTATTAGTCCCTTGAACTGACAACAATGTATAAGCAGAAATTTTGCCCATAGCAGGAACTTCTTGATCAGACGCTGGAGCAGGTTTACTCTCATCAGTAGTAGCAACAACAGGAGCAGGAGGTGGCGTACGATCGGCATTCTGCAACATTTCCAGTTGCTTTTGCTCTTCAGCTTTATCCAAAGCACTTTTCATGCTTTCTTCCTCTGCGCGCAACTTTTCATTATCCAAACGAATTTTTTCTTGTTCTTGCCACCATTGAATACGTTGATGAATTAAATCTTCACGAGCTTTAATTTCATTTAATCTTGTTGTACGATACTCAGATTTAGCTTTCTCCAACGCTGTTTCGCTGCCAATTTTTTTAGCTTGTAAATCTAACAACGTTTTTGTTCTGTCAATATCTGCCATTTGTTGGAACACATCCGGATTCAAGCGACCCAATAACTGTTCACTAGGGAAATCCTTTGATGATACAGATGGGGTCATAGGAGCTGGCGCTTCAATTTGAGATTCATCCAACCTTGGCAAAGGAGCCAATTCCATGCTTCCCATAGAAGAACGTGCGGGGAAATCCACAGGCTGTCTGCCATCCAAATTAGGTGTAATTTCCTCCACCTCTGAAGGAGCCGTTTCAACCACTGCAACCGTTTCTTCAGCGGGTTCTTCACCTCCCTCTTCCTGAGCCCATGCCATTGAAGCACATCCCAATATAGAACTGATTAATAGAGCGTAAATAAACTTATTTTGCATATATTCTCCCCTCGTATTTCCATTGTACACTTGCGTCATTAGACGGATTAAATTCCATTTTTAATAATTCCAATCCAGTGAATTTTTCAAAGAAGCTTATCCATTCCCATGGGGTATATTCTGAATTAACTTGGAATTGGAAATAAGTATAGACTTTTTGGTTGGCAGGTCTGGACCCATCTGGCCGATTAGGCGGATCCAACAATTGTTGTTGTGCAAAACTAAACCCGCTTAAAGCCGGTGTTGCAAGCTTTAATTCTGTTAAATCTTCTTGCAACTGTGCCACAGTCCACGTCGGTTTAGATGCCACCATAGGCATATTTGGAATATTGATAGAAGCAGACGCAGAACTTCCTCCTTGAGTCGTATCCACAATCAAAGAAGTAAATTGATATTCTTCCAACGCAAACCGGAACCAATATAGCGATGGATTGGACTGACTTGTGAACGCTGTTGTAATGCTTTCCGGCGTACAAGTAATCGTTGATAATTTCCATCCCGGAATCTCAATAGATTTTAATTGATACACATTATTCCAGCACGTTTTGATAAAAGCATTTGTATCAACCATTTTTTCCCATGGCTGTGGCTTTTCTGGAGTTGGCTGAATCGGTTGAATATACTCGGGCGCCTTTTCTGGCTGAATCGGTGTAGATTGTTGCCAAACACGATTCCAGATCTGAACCGCCCAAAAGATGATAACCACAATAACTGCAATAATCAATAATGCAAAGACTAACAAAATCTTAGTCTTGCGTTCTGCGTTAATTTCTTGCAAACGAATTTTGTGACCACGATCAACCAACTCTGTCAACGCTGTATGATCCGTTCCTTCAATATTCCAAGAAGAAGGAACGATCTTAAGCTCCCAATCCGGCACCGCCATCATAGAAGTAAAGGCACGCATTGCTTCTTCTTCTGTGGCGTATAAGATATCTTCTTCGGATAAGATTAAATCGTTACGGACAGCAACAAACCACCATCCCTCATCCAGCTTAAATACACCACAGTATGAAGAATAGTTTGCCAAACCAGAAGCAACTGTCGCCGCCAAAGAGGGCATACCATCGCGATGACCATAAGCTGTTTTACCAATACCGTATTGAGATACTTGAACAGTACTGCGCCAGCAGTATAAATCGGCACCAGCTTCACTTTCAATAGCTTCACGGATTTCAGACAAAGGATCATCATTACGCTGAATGGGTTGCCATAACAACCCAACAGCATATTTTTGACCGTCAATAACGACGACTCCATGGGTATCGTGCGCTGGCGCGATTTCATCCAATAGAGACTGAGATGTCGTTACTTGTTCATCCATCCGTTTTTCCTTTCTTAATAATCACGCATCAATGCTTCTTGAGACAATGGTGATTGCAACACTTCGGGTGTAATTAACACGACCAAGACTTGGCGAGAGCTATCATTGACAGCAGAACCACCCAACAAACCAATCTTTGGTTTACCAACACCAGAAGAGTTTGTAGTATCTTGTTGCCGTTCAAAGCCAGACAACACCAATGTATTTCCTGACCGCATCGCAACTTCTTGCAAGAAACCTGTTTGTGTCATTTCAGGCAATTGCACACAGCTTTGTTCAGAGTCACTATCATTTTTAGTTGTATTATTGTCAGCATTGGTGTTATTATTGGTATTACCACCTTCTTCCGTTCCCCCATTTGTAGTGTTATTTTCAGTATTGTCATTGTTTGTAGTATCAGTACTACTACCGTCACAGCTACGTTCCAAGTTCACTAAGTCAGTTAATGATAAGGAGAACATTAGCATCAAACGACCTTGATCCAATATCCGCGGTAACACATTGACAACCAAACCATAAGTCAACTCTTCAACCTCACGATCCACATCGGTCGTTTGATTATCGGAAGATCCCGAACGTGTTACCGTAACTTCCTTAATATAGTTTCTCTTGGTTGTCACGTTAATCGGTGCAACTTTGTTATTCAATACAGTTGCCGTTGCTGTGTAAAGCAAACGTGTTTTTCCTTGCGTGGACAATGCATTAATAGTCGGCGTAATTGTCCAGTTACCGGACAAAATCGTCATAGCAAGACTTGCGCCGCTCGCATCTGCTAATTTAGATGTGAATGTAGCCGGCCCCTCAAGATGACGCCCATTTGTCTGGAATACCGTTTTTAAATTCAATCCATAATTATCCGAATTATTTAGCGTTACCTGCAATAAACGTACGGTAATAGCAACTTGTCTGGACAACTTATCGTTCCAACCAGCAATATAGGCTGCCACTTTACGGATAATATGCGGCGTTGCTGTGACGGTAATTGTACCCGCTGGCTGGCTAAATGCCAATTTTGCATCCCCACCAGCAACTTGTTCAACACCTTCTTTAATGGTTGACCATACATCCAAATCTGTATCTACACTCAAAGAGCCGGATCCGCCACCTTCGCCCCCCATTGAAGCGCCAGACAAAGAAGCGCTCATGCTCGTCTTAGTTGGCAAAGCGAAAATAGTAAAGACTCGCGTTTCCTTTGTAAAGAAGGTAATCATACGATCTTTATATTTCCAATAGATATTATAGCGATTAGACAAATAATTCAATAATCCGCTTAATTTTCCCGTATAGCGCACAGGAACACTTTCCTCAGGAACCGCATTTTCCGCCTTTAAATCATCCAAATGGATAGGGATCTCCGTTAAATCTGTCACCTGTTGCAACACATCGGACAATTTTGCATCCTCGGCAATAGCAATAGTAACACCATCATCTTTTTCATATTCAGGCGGCAGAGCATCCCCAGCCATAATCTTAACGCTCTGGTTACCCAACCAAATATCGTTTCTGGAACGCACAGTATCTGTTGGTTCCGGCAAATCTGGGATCTGAGCCTGTTGCATATATTCTTCAACACGCTCCAATGTTGTTTCAATTTTTTTATCTGTTGCTGCAACATATTTATTACAAGCAGATAAAACAAATCCGCTTGCAATCAGAGCAAATAACGATAAGGATATTTTTTTATTGAGCATTATCATCCTCCTGAGTAGTGATAAGTAAAACACGATTACCATTGTAGAAAGTTCCAACAGGTGCAGGCATTGCACGTGCAAATGTCCGCAAAATCGCACTCGCCACATCCGTAAATGTACCGCGGAACACAACACCCGCCTCTAAAATATAGTCACGTTCAAGTTGCCAAACAATTGTCCATCCGGATTTTTCACCCCAATCTGTTAACAATGTGCGCAAAGATTCACCCTTCGGTGCTTCCCAATCGTGGACCGAAGTACCATAAGCAATCTTATGCGTCCGTTGAACGCTGGAAATAGGCGGTAAATCCACTTTTCTAGGACTAATCACAGTTTCTTTGACACGCGAAATTTCAATAATTGAACCATCTTCATTTTTATGAACAGTTGTTTCTTTTTGTGTAATAATAGAACCATCCGGTACATCTTTGACTGCATATTCTTTCACAGGCTCTTTTTCTACATAAGGAGGTGCAATTTCGCTGGATTTTAACAAAGGAACTGCCACAGCTGGAATTTCCCCAGACGTTTTAAATGTTTCACTTGGAGCCAAAGCTTCAACTTTTGTTGGTGTTTGTGCATTTTGAGATTGCGTTGTTAGTGCAGCGGCAACAGGCGTATCTGACGCAACAGCAGGCTCTGGAGTGGCAACAACAACAGCTGGAGTTTCAGCAGCTTCAGTTGGTACAGAAGTTGTCACAACGACAACAGGCTTTTCATCAGGCACTACCGGCGCGGCAGGAGCTTCTGTTTGAGGGACTTGAGTTGGTGCCACAAAGGCTTCTTCCACTGGGACAGGCTGGCCATTTTCTGTGACAAGAACACTATTTGCAACCTTAACAGGAACTGGCGCTTGTACCGCTACAGTTGCGACCGTAGGAGCGGCCAGTGGTTGGGGAATAGCAACATTCTTTTGTACAACTGGTTGTCCATTCACTAAAATCAGCGTTTCATTTTGAGGAGTGTAGGGTTGAGAAACGGCCAAAGGCGCAGTAGATGTACGTGCAATTGGTGCAACAGAATAAACTTTTCCGGAGGCATTTGCCATTTGAGTTGTCGTTGCGTCATACAAATTATCGGCTTGATACAACGGATCGCACTGTTCGTTTGGAACAGAACAATCTATAAACACATTTTCTGCCTGGGCAGAAATCGCGCACAAAACAGCTGATAAATTTACCAACAGTACATTTTTTAATATATTTTTCTTCATCTTTCTCACTCCCTCTCTGTGCACCTTAGCGCATTTTTACATAAAATACAATCTTTTTTTTACCAAGTTAACGTTTTATGTGTCCGAATTGGCTTTATTCTCTCCTGAAATGGTTGAATTTGCGTCAATGTACCATTATGAGCATAGCTTAAAACAATTGAATTTTCATCTCTATCACTACTATAAACTTGAATTTGTTGCGCCGACAAACCAGACTCTACAGCAATTTGCAAAATCATTGCTAAACGAGCACGTTGTAAATTCCAATTATGATTGCTTAACCGTACAACAAGCACCAATCTCGGATCATACAGTACATAAGTGGCAAACAACTTGATCCATTTTAAATTTTGTGACGACAATCGCGCATCATTAGGTTGGAATGTAATACGCACATCCTTGGGAATAGTTGTGTTTTCTCCTTGTTGATGGCCCAGTTGTTGCAACAATTGTGAAGCATAATTAGACGGCATCACAAAAATTTTACGCGGAGGAATTTCGGGTTCTGCCTGTGGTGGAACAGGCGGCAATGGTGTTAACAATAAATTTTGTTTTTGTTCGTCTTTCTCTGGTTTTTGGGTACGTGGATAAAATGTATATTTTTTCATTTGCTCAAGCGAATTATCCGTAAAAGGAGTAAGGCCACTACCAACTGCAGGCAACTCTTGCATGGAGCCTGCTGTTCCAAAAATAGCTGTTAAGATATCAACATCTGTTGGCGCTTGCAATGAATTAAGAGGAACAGGAGTTTGCGTTGCTGTCCAATAAGAAGGTAACAAAAAATCATCATCTGCTGCAGGATTAGCAACTAAAACATTTTGATTTACAGGAGTAATCTGAGCACCAGCAGAAACAGAATAACACACCAGAAACCCACAAAAAACTAAAAATTTCACTCCAAAATGCAAACGCATAAAACGCCTCATATTGCAAAATTACATGACTATTCGCTTTATGATACGCAGATAAAAGTTAATAATTGGTTAACAAATGGCATTTTTTATTAAAAATACTTGAAATTTTTACATCTTTCCAAACAAAGGATGCCCCCTCAAACAACAACTACCTTTTCTTATATTCCCTAAGCATCCATCAAAATACACTCACTTTAAAGCTTTTGACTGACTTTCCGGCAAAGAAATAATAACGCGCAACCCCTTTAACGGACTTGTTTCCAAACGAATTTCCCCACCATGAGATAAAATGGTATCACGTGCAATCGTTAACCCCAAACCAACGCCGCCTGTCTGAGAATTACGTGCAGAATCTAAGCGATAAAAAGGTTTAAAAACATCTATTCGTTTTTTCGCTGGAATTCCAGGTCCATTATCATCGATAATTACATGAATCATTCCTTGTTTTTTTTGCAATTGAATTTGTGTTTTTGTACCATATCTGGTGGCGTTATTGATAATATTTCCAAACGCGCGAGATAAATCTGTTGGTCGCCCATAAATACGGGCCTCTGTTTTAGCATGTAATTCAATATCATGCCCTGTTTTTTTAAATTTATCTATCAAGCTGTTTAAGAAAGGAGACATTTCCACGAACGAAGATTCTTCACGCCCTTCCCCGCGCGCAAAAGTTAAATAACCATTTAGCATTTGATCCATTTCTGCAACATCTTGTTGCATATCTTTTGTAGTTGTGTTTTGAGACAACATTTCCAACTGAAGCTTCAATCGCGTTAAAGGAGTACGTAAATCATGGGAAACGCCAGCCAACATGTTTGTTCTTTCTTTTAAATACCGTTGAATTCTGGATCGCATTTGCAAAAATGAAGCTCCTGCCTGTCGGACTTCTGTAGCTCCTTCTGGTTTAAAAGGATAATCCATTTGCCCTAATCCAAACATTTCGGCCGCTTTTGCCAAACGCACCATAGATCGCACTTGGTTTTTCATAAATAAAAACGCAATACCGAAACAGATTAATGTAGATACAATCATCAATCCTAAAAACACCAAAACAGTTGAGCTAAAGAAACGCTTGCGAGGCACAACAACCTGTAAAATTCCCCGTTTTAATTGGACAGAGATCGTCTGTTCTGCATAAGGGCTATCATGCAATTGAAATGGGAAATGAATACCCGATAATTCAGACTTTAATGGCTTGACCATTTTAGACGCCCGCTTTTTGACTTGATCAGGTAAAAATTGGTTTGGTTTCCAAGAAAATTCCAACGCTAAATTAGTTCCCAATCTTTTCAAATTTTTTTGAATTTCTGAATCCGAAAGGTTGGTCATATCCACCCATTCAGCAACACTTTGTATTTCACCGGAAATATCCCGTGCCAAACGGTGACTTAAAGCATCCCAATGCCGTGCATAAAAAAATCCGCCCAAAGCTATTTCTAAAGAAATCAGCGGCAAAAAGCTAATCGCGACAAAACGCCCCAACAAATGATTGGGCAACAATTTACGCTTTAAACTGCGTACCCATAAAGACGATATTTTTTTCATAAGATGATTCTATACCCCTTTCCTCGTACAGTTTGTATAAACACAGGTTTTTTAATATCAGCTTCAATTTTTTTACGCAATCTTGTAATTTGAACATCAATCGTACGTGCATTATCTTGGTCTGTCATCTCAGCCAATTTTTCACGAGACAAAGCCACATTAGCATGTTGTAACAACACCCCCAACAACTTACATTCTGCGGCCGTCAAAGGAATGACTTGATCTTGTTTTTTGAGTTGTTGAACATCCTCATAATACGTATAGGGCCCAAAGGTCAGTTGGGTTGCAGCATTTTTTCGCTTCATTAAATTTGTTAATCGTAACAACAACTCTTTCGGCTCAAAAGGTTTGGGCAAGTAATCATCTGCACCCGATTCCAAACCTGTGATACGATCTTGACTATCCCCTTTGGCTGTTAAAATTAAAATAGGCGTTTGCAATCCTTGTTTTCGCAACTGAGCGGTATAAGTAATACCATCCATTTCTGGCATCATCACATCCATAACGATGGCATCAAAAACAAACAATTGTAACAACGCGCTCGCTTCACTGGACTTACTGGCTTCTGAAACAGTAAATCCTTGTTTTGCAAGATACGTATGCAACAATTGACGCAAGCGGTTATCATCATCAACGATCAGTACATGCTGTACAGTCATTTATTTTTTCCTTAACATATCTAAGATAGCGGCACCTTTAGCACCACCATCCCCTTTTAATTTTTTCCATAAAATAGTTTCAATGGCTTGAACTTCTTGTTTAATCTGTTGTAAATCGGCTGAATTATAGGATTTTTTTGACACCAAAAACTTACATAAATGAGCACCAACATCTGTAATCAACGGATACCCAAACGTTGCTCCCTGCCCTTTTAAATCATGCACTTTAGGATACAATTTATTTTTGATAATATCTGTTCTTTCCCGATCAAATGTCCCCATAGCTTCTGCCAAAGCGAGCTTGATTTCCTGCAAGGAACTTGTGGCCATAGCGGGAAAAGTACGTGCCAAATCTGCCATAGCTTCCTCAGCTTGTTTTGCCAATTCCTCCAAAGCAGGTTGTTTTTGTGTCATAGGTGGCTCCTTTTTCTTGATTATATAAAAAGAAACCCATAAATGTCCAGCACTTTTTTGTATGACATGAAATATAGCGTGTATTCTTGGATGATATGCATAATATACAGGAACTTTTTATTGACATAAGGCTCCTGGAGGATTGCGTTCTCCCTCTCTTGCTTTGACGCTAATCCGCCCGTTGGCGCCTTGAATAATATAGGACTTATTATTGGTAGATGGCATGTTGCTCCAAACATTACCTATTTTTCCTGCTAAATTAGCACAGGTACCACCGCTGGACAGTCCATTTGGACATGCGGTTTCTAAATCGGCCAATTTTCGTCCGATGGATTTGCACCAAATCAGGGCGCCGAACCAAGTCATATAGACCTGCTTTTCACAGAAGTTTAAGCCATTGCAGTGATTTGCATCACAACCTTCATCTGTTGCATTATGGGCTGTGATCCATGTCCCTCCAACGGATTGGCACCCGGCCTGAGTCCATTCAATCGTGGTTTCTGCATGTGCCGCTGTTGCCAAAATTAAACCTAAAGCCAATAAAAATATATGTTTTTTCATCTTTCCCCCATTATTGTTGAAGTTTTTGTCATTTCTCCCCCCATTAAATCAAATACGATCGTTTTTGTGTCTGCAAAAATCGGGATGTTTGAGATGTGAATGAGAATCCGGCTAAAAGCCTTATGGAACGGGGATTTTAGCTTGTTTTTAAGAATTTTAAAAAAACATCAAAAAAGCCCTTGACAAAAACGATCGTTTTTGGTCAGCTGGAAGCTTTATATTTACTGGGGATTTTTGTAACAAAAATGGATTAAAATACCTTAAAAATTGAGAAAAATTTACATTTTACCCACAAAAGGTGAAAAAGGCTTGGACTTTACCTTAAAATTACAAACTTTATTTTTCCACAGTTTCGGCCAAAGCTAATTCCTTAGCGGTGACATAGTCAAACTTGCCTGTTCCCAACAACGGCGGTTCAGACGTCACAATAACTTTAGACGGCAAACCAATCTCTGGCATACCCGATTTGTGGAATAATTCTAATAACTTGTCTTTTGTAATATCTTTGCAGGTTGTGATCAAAACAATTTGTTCGCCCTTTTTCGCATCCGGAATATTGACAGCTCCAGTGATGAAATCGGGCCATTCTTTGCAAATAACTTGTTCCACAGCCAACAAAGACACCATCTCTCCGCCAATTTTGGCAAAGCGTTTACAACGTCCTTTAATGGCAATAAAACCGTCGGCATCCACTTCGACAATATCGCCTGTATCATACCAACCATCGTTTGGAGGATCCAATTCTAATGGCTTGCCATGGCGCATATATCCTTGCATAATATTTGGGCCTTTGATCCACAGCTCGCCGCCTTCTTTAATACCTTCAACAGGTTTTAATTTATAGGTGATACCCGGTAATAAGCGTCCGACAGTTCCTTTCTTTTGGTGTAAGAAAGTATTTACAGAAATAAATGGAGAACATTCGGTTGCGCCATATCCTTCAAACAACCGTACCCCGAATTTTTCCTGCCAGATTTTATAAGTTTCTTCTTTGATTTTTTCTGCACCGCCAGCAACGACACGTAACGTGTTAAAATCGTACGGATTTGCACATTTTGCATACCCGGCTAAGAACGTATCTGTGGCAAAGAAAATCGTTGCATGACAACTGGCAGCAACTTCCGGAATAATACGATAATGTAAAGGGGTTGGGTATAAAAACACCTTTAATCCCATAAAGAGTGGCAGGAATAATCCGGCGCTTAAACCAAAGGAATGGAAGACCGGCAAGCAATTTAACAACACATCGCTTGGAAAAAAGTCAAAACGGCACACAACTTGGTGACAGTTGGATAAAATGTTTTGATGGCTTAAAAATACTGCTTTTGGCAATCCTTCCGAACCAGAGGTAAATAAAATAACTGCTGTATCGGATGGCTTTACATTCTTTTGCTTTTTAACTTTACGATACAGAAATTTTGGGAAAAATCCGCTGATAATCCCTAAGATTTTATCGCTGGTTTTTAGCGTGGATTTTAAATCTTCCAAGTAAACAATTCGGACACCTGCTTTTTCCATTGCTTCAATCAGACCTTCCAATTTAGCTAATTGAACAACTTTATGTGCTGTAACAACTGTTTTTAATCCGACTGTTTGGCACGTAGCCACGACAGACTTTGCCCCAGAGGTAAAGTTAATCATAGCTGGAACTTTGCCAAAAGCATGTAACCCTATGACAGTTAATGCGGCTCCAGCAGAAGTTGGAATAGCAACCCCTACATATTTTTCATCTGGAATGGCGCGATTGATTAAACGGCCCAATACAAAGGCTTTTAAAAATACAGCCCAGAACTTCGTTGGCTTATGCGCCGTATCATCCATAACAGGTTTAAAGCGTCCGCTGCGTTTCATCCCATCAGCAATGCCTTCATACACAGTTCTATCGGCATCAAAGCTATCCATCGCCATAGTCTGGACAATATCATATAATTTAGAGGAAGAACGTTCCCGTTTTTCGCGTGTAGGCATGTCTTCTGGATATTCAAAAGATACCGGCGGTAAAATTGTCAAGCTGATTTTTGGGAACCAACGTCGTTCACAGCGTGTCCCAATAACGCGTGAAAAAATAGTGTAGCATGCGCCATCTATACGGATCGGCAACACGGGAGCATCACCCATCATCGCCATCATTGCAGGCCCTTCATAAATCTTCATTCGGCTGTTACCTGCATTGTTAACTAACCCTTGTGGAAAAATCATGCACAATTTATTCTGCTTCAATTCATTCACCATCGTCTTAACAGCAAAAGGACTTTGTGCATCCAATGGTTTTACTTCAACCAAGCTTGTCATAAACTTGACCAATAATTTATTCATTAATTTTTCATTGATCGTAAAGACAATAGGTTTATCAATAAAGGTAGAAATCAACAAAACATCCATAAAGGAAGTGTGGTTGGCTACGATTAAAGCGCGAGACCCTGCTTTCTTTAAATTTTCCAGGCCAGATACACGAACACGGAAAACTTTCCCCAAAACGAATTTGAAAAAGGCGCGTCTGGATTGAATCGGTAACAACCGAATCATGTATAAAATAACAACTAAATTGACAACGGCGGTTACAACAACGATATCAACAACCCCAAAGGTCAATATGCGCATTAACAATACAAAAACCAAAGCCCCGGCAACAGCTAGTGCATTTAACAATCCGCTGAACGATATCATCCTGCCCATCAGTTTTTTTGGTGTTGCTTTTTGTAATAACGTGTAAAAAGAAATGATGTATATAGCCATGGCGGTACCCAAAACAAAAATATCTGCGATAATACGCCAATAACGACCATGTTCGGTTAACAATTGAAAGATGGTAATATCTTTGCTAACTACAATATTATTTAAAGCGCGTGTTGCAAAAACAAAATCAAATAATGCTAAGGAAATAACAATCCCAACCCATACGATTTGTGTTCCTAACGAATGTTTTTTGGACAGGTATGCATTTAAAGCTGCCCCCAAAACAGAACCCAGCGGGAACACACAAGCCGAAATAAACATAACCACAGACCAACGTGCATGTAAAAAAGTTTGTGCATATTCACTGGAAACCATCAAAATCATAAACGAAATCACCCAGAACCAAGCAATGCCGACTAAATATGCCCATTTATCATATTGGAACCGCAAAGTATCTGCCAAAAAATCAAAAATATGAATTGGATTTTTAACAATTTGCATTTGAGAATCTACTGCATTATCCTTTGGCAGGCGCGTTGTTATAATAAAACTAGCCAATGCTAATATTGTAGCAACTGCGCATGGGACCATCCAACCAATTTCCCATTTGATTGTGCTGGATAAAGCTAGTCCGGCCAAACCATATCCAACAAAAATTAAAGCCTTCAACCAGGCATTTCCTTGAACTAATTTTTTATCCGCAACTAAATCAGGAACCAATGCATAAGTACCGACTCGTGTACAGGCGCTGACCGCCCCTATACCGCCGACAATCAATACAAATAACCACTTTGAATCCAAGGCCAAAGCTATGGTGGCCAAAATAACGATGCCTAATTCGGTTAGGCTGCACCAACACAAAAATTTCTTTTTAGACACTTTATCAGCCCACTGTCCTGCAAACGTGCTTCCAACGCAAAAGGCAAGGGCATACAATAATAAAGCAGGAATTAAAAAACCAGCAGCAGTTTGTGTTAAATGGTACGTAACAAAAAACAAAAATGCTACACACATAAAATGCGTGTTAATTGCAGATAAAAAGCGTGAAAGCAATAAAGGCAAAAACTTTTTATTAAAAATATCGGACATAACTTCTCCTTTTGTAAGAATGTCTTTTTATACCACATTTGTCATAAAAAAGCAAATATCAGATTAAGATTATATTTAACCACATAAAAAACTTGCTTTTTTTGCAAAATTAACATACAATTACTGCCAGTTATTTTTGTCGATAGGAGTCGGTTTGATGTTGTCTGCGACGCATTCTGTTGCTTTTTCTGGGATAGATGTTATTAAAGTTCGTATTGAAATACAAATTACGAAGGGGTTACCCAGTTTTTCCATTGTCGGATTAGGGGATAAAGCAATTGCGGAAAGCCGCGAACGTGTTCGATCTGCTTTGCACGCTATTGGCTTATCTTTACCGGCGAATCATATTACAGTTAACTTAGCTCCTGCAGATGTCGTCAAAGAAGGAACTCACTATGACTTACCGATAGCCTTGGCTTTATTAGGGGCGATGGGCGTATTAGAACCGGAAAGTTTTCAAAATTATATTGTCATGGGTGAGCTGGGTTTAGATGGTAGTATTCGTCCTGTGTCTGGGATTTTACCAGCCAGTGTTGCGGCCAATCAATATGAAATGGGTTTTATATGCCCCAGCATACAAGGTTCAGAAGCTTTATGGTCAGGGAATGATACCATTTTAGCACCGGAAAATTTATTAGCCTTGATTAACCATTTTAAAGGAAATCAGATCTTGCCAGCTCCGGAGCCTGTTAAACCAGAAAGCGTGCAACAAACGCTTCTTAATATGTGCGATATTAAAGGCCAAGAAAGTGCAAAACGTGCTTTAGAAATAGCCGCCGTTGGTGGGCATAACATGCTAATGGTGGGTCCGCCCGGTTCCGGCAAATCTATGTTGGCGGCAAGATTGCCGTCTATTATGCCTCCGCTTCGCGCAGAAGAAATATTGGAAATTAGCAAGATTCATTCTGTGGCAGGTATGTTGAAAGATGGTCAATTGGTGACACAACGTCCTTTTCGTGCGCCTCACTATAACGCAAGTACCCCGGCCATGGTTGGGGGTGGATTAAAAGCTAAACCTGGTGAAATTTCATTGGCGCATCGTGGCGTTTTGTTTTTGGATGAATTGCCCGAATTTTCACGTCAAACACTGGAAGCATTAAGGCAGCCTTTGGAAACAGGGGAAGTATCTGTTGCACGTGCCAATTCACATATTACCTATCCTGCCAGATTTCAATTGATTGCTGCTATGAATCCATGTCGTTGTGGGTATTTAGGAGTGGCTGGACAAGAATGTTCTAGGGCGCCTAAATGCGCAGAAGAATATCAATCCAGAATTTCTGGTCCATTATTGGACAGAATAGATATTCAAATAGAAGTTCCTTTAATCAGCCCGTGGAAATTGGGGCAAATTGAAGCTTCGGAAAATTCAGAAACAATATTAAAGCGTGTGTTGCGTGCTCGCTCATTTCAAAAAGATCGGTTTAGTAATATCCCTATTCATACTAATGCAGAAGCAGATGGTGTTATATTGGAACAAATTGCTCAATTAAGTCAAGAAGCTCGTGATGTGTTAATTCATGCGGCTGATTTATTACACCTTTCGGGGCGCGGTTTTCATCGTATGATTCGTGTAGCAAGAACTATTGCGGATATGGAATGTTCGGAACAAATTTTACCGCATCATATGGATGAGGCATTGTCTTATCGCAAAACTTATCGCAAGGGGGAATAATGTTTTTAATGTGGGGAGACATTATTTTGGTGTTAATGTGCGGTGGTATCATAGGCTTTTTATATGCATATCACGATCGCAAACATACGCGAAAACAAGTTGATTTATTTAAAGTTTTATTGAGGCGATTATCTGTATCTTACTTTTACCAATCTAAATTAGATGGTGTGGGATATTGTTCAAAAAATTTGGCCTTAACACTAAATTTAAAATCTCAAGATTTATCATGGTCGGAATTAACAACGCATTTTGATGTTGAAACAGAAAAAAAATTAAATGACAGTTATGATGCATTAAAAAAACAGGGCAAGCCCTTTACAATTATTGTGCATAGTGCTAATCACGTGTCTTCATTTAAAGTGACTGGTCAAGCTTTGCCTGAGCAAAGTTTTTTAGCAACGTTCCAAGATATTTCCGATTCATCTAATCGTTTGTCTGTACAACAGGATGCTATTCAAAACTTACAAAACAGGCAAGAAATATTAACACAAGCACTTGAAAATTTGCCATTTCCTTTATTTATTCGTAATCAACAAGGAAAAAATGTTTTTGCTAATCAGGCGGTGACTCAAACAGCAAAATCTTTAAACGATATGGATTGGTTAAGTTTGCCATTTTCTATCCATCAAGAATTTTATACAATGACCTATGGGCAAGAAACAAAAACAGAAGAAGAATTAAAAATTATTCTTAAAAAAATGACAGAAGCACACAGACGTTTGTGCCAAGAATTACCAACACCAGTATGTTTATTTAGTCCTAAAGGTGAGTTAATCGCGTGTTCAAAAACGTTTGCCAAGCTGTGGCATCTAAAACAAGACTGGGTTAATTCATCTCCGTCTTATGAAGAATATTGGGATGTTGTGCAAGAACAAGGATTGTTGATGCGGGTTGCAGATTTTGCTGGTTATAAAAAACAACAACGTGAAAATTTTGCGCGTTTAAGTCAAGCTTCAGAATTATTTTTATACCTTCCCGATGGCCGATTAATTCGGCGTGTTATGATTCCTTATGTGCAAGGCAGTGTGATTTTGTTAGACGAAATTACAAAAACAGATAAAAAATAATTTTTAGGGGTTGACAAGGTATTTTTTCTGTGCTATAGTCCCGCAAGTTCAATCGAACCAAAGGAGCATAAAATGGCAAAAGAAAAATTAGCTCTTTCTGACTTTTTAGCAACACAAACCGTTGCTTTCGCCAGCGGTGTTGAAAATACAAAAGAACAGATTAAAAATGTAAATGGATTGCCAATTTGTAAAAGTGGAGCAGTTATTGCCGCGGCTCCTATGGTTTTGAAAATCAAAAAAGAAAAAGTATCCGCAAAATAGTTTTTATCTATTGCATTATTGGATTTATAAAAGTTCTTGTTTTTTTGCGTCTTTCGTGGTATAATAAATCCTGTCAAGGCAACTTGACTATGATGCTAAACGGCAAATGGAATAGGTGTAGTGGACTCGGGGGCAGTACCCGACGCCTCCACCATTTACGGGGGCGACATAGCTTCGACACGCATAGTAAAGATTTGATCTTGCATTCGGTATGGTAACCGCCGTTATCGGGCTAAAAAAAATAAATGCAAATGATAATTTTGCACGCGTTGCAATGGCCGCTTAATTGCGTCTAGTGCAACAACCAATCCCTAGACCTTTTTCGTGCGTCTAGGTGGGGCTTCGGGAATGGGCCTAGCAACAGCACCATTCCCACTTTTTATGGGGAAATAAGGATGCAAGATTTTATTTTTAAAACACAAAAGAAATGTTATGCGCTGGTCAAAGATTGGCTGAATGAGGTGGGGCAAAATGGATTGACAGACGAATCGTATTTAATGATTGCATTTGAAACACCCGGCGCAACTATCCCAGATTTTGTGCGTGCTAAGTATCCCCAAGAAATGACAATCGTATTGCAATATCAGTTTGATAATTTATCCGCCACCGATACGTCTTTTTCTGTGGATTTAAGTTTTGGTGGCGTCGCTACAACAGTTGTTGTTCCTTTTGAAAATATAAAAGCAATTATAGATCCCACAACGAATTTTGGATTTTATTTTCATCCGCATACAGATACAAAACAGGAAGCTGAAATTATTAGTTTAGATGCGCTAAGGAATAAAAAATGAAAAAACATTCTGTACAATTATCTGGCCATGCCACCAGCGTTTGTGTTGAAGATATTTTTTGGAATACCTTGATTCAATTAGCACAAGAAAAAGGAATTTCCCTCAGGCAATTGCTGATTCAAATTGATAATGCTCATATAGGTAATTTATCCAGTGCAATCCGTGTGTTTGTTATAAAAGAATTGTTACAAAAAGTAACACAAAACCAAAATCCCTAGGATCACACGATAAACGGCAAAGATGAAAAATGAAGCGCATTTTAACCACTTCATTAGGAAAGCTATCCCTAATAATCCGAAGCCGGCTGCTGCCCATACAGCAAGTTGTAATTCCATAGGTGACGGTAGCTTTAAATCCCCAGTCATGTTTTTATAAAGAACATATCCCATCGCACCTAAAATAGTGGGAATAGATAATAACATTGAAAAATGGGCACAGTCTTCGCGTTTTATTTTTAAATATCTGCCCATAGTCATCGTGATGCCGGAACGACTGACGCCTGGAACTAATGCTAATATTTGGGAACATCCAATCAAAAATGCATCTTTAAAATTCATGGATTGAATAGTTTTCACCCCTTTGTTTTTTTTATCAACAATCCATAATAAAATACCAAAGGTGATAGAGCAGATTGCAACCAATACAGGTGCACGAATGATATGTTCTATGAAAGGTGCAAAACATAGCCCAACTATAACAATGGGAACGGTTGCCCATGCCAGTAAAAGCGCAAGGCGGATATTTTTAAAACATAACATTTGCAAAATATCATGATAAAAATAAATGATGACGGCTAGTAAAGTTCCAATATGTAAAGCAACATCCATGGCTAATCCATGATGGGATATTCCACATGCTGCCACCAAGAATAAATGTCCGGATGAGCTGATGGGCAAAAATTCTGTCATGCTTTGCACAAATGCCAAAAGTACTGTAGTCAACATTTAAAAACCTCTTTTCTTCAAGCTATAATATGAAATAGGTTGTGTCAAGAAAAATTCAAAATTGGTTGTTCCTTCCCCTTGCCTTTTATAAAAAAAGTTTTTATACTAAAAAACATGTATCAGTTCGTTTGGCCATTTGTTTTGTGTTTGTTGCCATTGCCGTGGATTTTAAGGCATGTTTCGCCTCCTGTGCACAATCATGTTGATACCGGTGCGGCTTTGCGCGTTCCATTTTTTAAAACTTTGACTCAGATTGGGACTCCGATTTCTACGGATTCAAATAAAATTTCTCCTGTTTTGTGGAGCCTGGTATGGTGTTGCTTTGTGTTGGCTGCCATGCGCCCGCTGTGGTTGGGGGATCCGATTGTACTGCCCCAAGAAGCACGCAATATTGTTTTGACTTTAGATGTATCTGGCTCAATGGAAGAACAAGATTTTAATATTCAAGGGCAACCCATAACACGGTTAAATATTGTGAAAATATTAGCGGATGATTTTATTCAAAAACGAACTGGGGATAATTTAGGGCTTGTGATTTTTGGTTCTGGCGCCTATACATATATGCCACTTTCTCCAGATACCCAAACATTACGTTCTTTATTAAGTGAAATAGGCATAGGTATTGCTGGAACCCAAACAGCTATGGGTGATGCTTTGGCACTGGCCGTTCAAACAGCCATTACAGTCCCCGCGAAAAGCCGCATTGTGATTTTGATGTCGGATGGATATGCAAATGCCGGTGCTGTTTCTGTTGAGGAAGCGTTAAGCTTAGCTAAAAAAGCGGATGTCAAAGTATATACTATTGGCATTGGTTCGGATCCACAATCTTTACAAGGATTATTTAGTATGGCGCGTTTAAATGCTTCTTTAGACTTGGATGAAAAAACATTGAAACAAATCGCCCAAGAAACAGGAGGACAATATTTTTTGGCCAATTCCACTCAAGAGTTGAAGCAAATTTATGACCTTATCAATCAACTGGAAACAACTCAAAGCAAAGATGTCACATTAAGACCTCAAAAAGAGTTATTTTATATTCCTGCGTTATTAGGATTGTTGTTATGGTTGTGGGCTTTTTATAAACGGAGTTTTGCATGACCTTTTTACGTCCATGGTTATTATGCTTAATCATTGTTCCGTTTTTATTTAATAAATTGGCCAAGCGGTTACATTCAAATAATCCGTGGGTGCGCATTATTGATCCTAAGTTATTGCCTCATTTATTAGTATCAAAAGGGCGTTTTTTAAAACAAAAATATTGGTCTGGAGCCTTAAAAATTTTATGGATTTCATTTATCATTGCTATTGCCGGGCCATGTTTTAATCACGTTCAAATTCCTGCCATACAAGATTTAAAAAATACTGTGCTGGTTTTAGATTTAGGCCCCGCCATGACACCAAATATGCTAAGTCGCGCCAAAACAACATTGTATGATCTGGTTGATGTTTTACCAAACGATAGAATCGCATTGGTTGTTTATGCAGACAAAGGTTATACGGCCGTGCCATTAACTGCAGATAAGGCGGTAATTAAAAATTTAATTCCAGCATTGAATGCATCTATTTTGCCAAATACACATAACAATCCCGAAACAGGTTTTAATCGGGCAGAACAGTTGATTGATCAAGCTGGTAAAAAAGGGCGCATTATTTATTTAACAGCAGGAGGAGTTAATGTTCAAGATGTAAAAACAAAATATCCCGTTGGTGTGTTAAATTTAGGGAAATCCGAAGATGCTTCACCTGCGTTAAAGAATTTAGGGTATTTTCAACAATCTGCTTTTTTTAATAAACAACAATTAGCTGGGGTTTTACAGGCAACGGATCCAGGTTCATCCACACCTAATTTTTCGGAAACAGACCAAACAGAGCTATGGTTAGACATAGGTGGTATTTTATGTTTAATTTTGTTGCCGTTTTTTGCTTTGACCTTTAGGAAAGGGAAGTTGTTTTTAATCGTTATTGGATTTTATTCTGTAACAGCACAAGCTAATTTTTTTGTACGGCAGGATCAAAAATTATATCGACAAGAGCAACAAGCTGTTCAAGCATATCATGCAGGCCAATATGATCAAGCATTGGTTGGATTTTCGCATAATCCGTATAATCAAGGCAATACCTTGGCACACATGGGCAAAATTCCCGAAGCTATTGAATCCTATAAACTTGCATTGCAGCTTGATCCAAATGATGAGGATGCGCTATTTAACAAAAAGTATTTGGAAGAACAGTTAAAAAAACAACAAAAACAAGATCAAAAAGAACAGGATTCTGAACGTCAGTCAGAAGAATCTCAGCAAGATTCTGCACAAAGTGATCAACAAGAAAATAATGATCCGGATAGTTCCAAAAATCAAAACGAAGAGCAATCTGGAGAGGACAATGAAAATCAAAGTGCTGAAGCTCAAGAGAATAGTTCCGAGTCTGATCCGGATACGCAGCCTCAATTACAAGACAAAACTGATAAACAATCGAAAACTGCACAGGCTCAAGAGGAACAATCATCCGAAATAAATCAGCCGACCCCACTTGACACAGCACAAGAGCAAGCGCCATTTAATCAGCAAGAGCAACAAATTTTAAATCGATTGAATAAAGATCCGTCTCAGGTTTTGCGTTATCGGATTTATAGACAACATATGCAGGGGAAATAACATGTTTTTTTGTATTATTATGCTGTTGGTATCTTTAATCATGGCAGTGCCGGCGTTGGCACAAATAGCAGTTCAAGTTCAACCGAATCCTGTGGCATATGGAAATCCTGTCGAGTTAGTTTTGTCTTCATCTCAACCGTTTACGTCTGCCCCCGATTTATCTGTGTTACAACAGGATTTTATTTTAGGCGGACAACAACAACGCCAATCGTCTCAATGGGTTAACGGCGTTGGTAAAACACAATATGAATTAAGTTATACTTTATTTCCAAACAAAACAGGAAAAATAACTATTCCCGAGTTGCAACTGGGGTCACAAAAAACACAAAAGGTTATCCTTTCCGTTTTGGATAAAAGTGCGCAAGGAGGAGCATCTCCTGTTGACCAAAATGAATTAGATTTAACTATCGCTTGTGAAAAAACACAAATCTATCCATCACAGCCGCTTGCATGTACGGCACAGTTAATTGATCCAATAGGAATCGTGGACGGGCAAATCATTCCACCCACAGGTACAGATTTTTCATGGCAAGCAACAGATTTGGGATCAAAAGTCCGTACGATCTATAATGGCAAAGCGGCCAACTTATGGCGCCAATCTTTTGCTTTTACAACCACGGCTTCTGGTGAAATAAAAATTCCTGCTTTTATTTTTCAAGGTAATGCCTTGGTGGATACAACCCCAACCAGAACGCGCAGAATTTCACACTGGATGGATTTTATGTTTGCAGGAATGGGAACGGCAACGCGACCTGTATCCGCTTTAAGCAAGCCCTTTACTTTAACAGTTTTGAATAAACCGGATGATTGGCAAGGGTGGTGGTTGCCGAGCGTAGATGTCTCTATGACGGAAACCTATCAGATGCCACAAACAATCCATGTAGGAGAAGCGATTGAACGTACAGTTGTTTTATCTGCGCAGGATGTGGATGCGGCCGCTCTACCAATTCCAACGTTGTCTGCAACACCGGATATTAAAGTTTATTCTGGTTTGGAAACACGCGAGGACACGGCAACGGGGGGCAAAATTACTTTGACATTTACAATAGTTCCTATTCATTCCGGTGAAGTAACAATCCCATCAATTACAGTTCCTTGGTTTGATACAACCAATCGTATCAAGCGTACAGCCGTTGTGCCTGAACGTACAATTTTTGTGGCAAAAGGAAATGAAGAAATTGCCCCGGTGGTTCAGCCCACGCCGACTGTATCAAGGCCAATGGCAATCGATACGCCTGCGTCCCCCAGTGCCGCTCAGGCTTCTTTAACAAAAACAGATTGGGCTTTTTGGTTGATTTTAGTGGGTGTTATAGGTTTTTCATTTGTCCTGGGTATTATCGGAACATGGTTTGTTTTACGGCGCAGATTCCAATCCGTTTCACATTCGCAATCGAAAAAGAAGCCTTTGCCGGATATATATCCGTTTTAATAGCAGATAGGTCAAAAAGACTTTATAAAAATTGTTTGCATATTATTTTTTATAAAGTCCCTGTAAAATAAGGCCTTCCAGCTGACCAAAAACGATCGTTTTTGTCAAGCCCTTTTTGAGCCTTTTTTCAAAATTTTTAAAAACAGGCTGAAATACCCGTTCCATAAGGCTTTTAGCCGGATTCTCATTCACATCTCAAACATCCCGATTTTTGCAGACACAAAAACGATCGTATTTGATTTAATGGGGGTAGAAGTAGCAAAATTTTCAACAATAATGGGGGAAAGATGAAAAAACATATATTTTTATTGGCTTTAGGTTTAATTTTGGCAACAGCGGCACATGCAGAAACCACAATTGAATGGACTGAAGCCGGCTGTCAATCAGTCGGCGGAACCTGGATCACAGCCCGCAATGCCAGTGACGAAGGATGTGATGCAAATCACTGCAATGGCTTAAACTTCTGTGAAAAGCCGGCCTATATGAGTTGGTTCGGCGCCCTGATTTGGTGCAAATCCATCGGACGAAAATTGGCCGATTTAGAAACCGCATGTCCAAATGGACTGTCCAGCGGTGGTGCCTGTGCTAATTTAGCAGGAAAACTAGGTAATGTTTGGAGCAACATGCCATCTACCGATAATAAGTCCTATTTTATTCAAGGCGCCAACGGGCGGATTAGCGTCAAAGCAAGAGCGGGAGAACGCAATCCTCCAGGAGCCTTATGTCAATAGAATATTTTTGCATGTAGCCAACAAAAAAACCGCCCAAGCGGCGGCTAAATATAAGAACACAGTAATAAGAAGTTTTGCAAAAACATAAAAGGACTGGCAGCGACCTACTCTACCGCGGCTTAAGCCGAAGTACCATTGGCGTGGAAAAGTTTCACGTCCGAGTTCGGAATGGAATCGGGTGGGACCTTTTCGCTATAACCACCAGACCATTTATGTTCTTGCAAGGTCTTTAACAAAGAGCGTATCTTTTTAAGATTACATATACGCATAGGTATTGAAGATAAAATCTTCAAAAAGTGAATAAAGTCAATCAGGTAATTAGTATCGGTCAGCTCAACGCCTCACAGCGCTTTCACCCCCGACCTATCAATGTGGTTGTCTACCACTTCCTTAATTGGGATACCTTATTTCAAGGAAAGTTTCCCGCTTAGATGCA
>JAGCYU010000005.1 GCA_017960645.1 Alphaproteobacteria bacterium
GTTGATTTCCCGTTCTTTGATGATTCTCCATCACATGATTTACCAATTGGAAATTTGGGCCTTGGCAATTCGTCATTTCTGCGGAAAATATCCAAGTATAACAGCAAAAACCTTTTAGAACGGATTTGGGGATTGTTTAAAAAGTTAGAACCGCAAGAAAAACAGTTACCGGGTGATGTACAAAAAATGGTTATCACCATACGGGCAAGCAGGGATGTCTTTAATCAAAAAATCAATATTACCATTGAACCAAATTCCTCACAGGCAACTGTTTCCAAACAGCCCATTCAATCCTTGGTACAGATTCCCGTTACACAATCAATGACACAATCCACTTTTGTAAATAATCCCTCATACACTATCCAAGAAATTTTTAATGCTATGCTCTTAAAGGGCAATAATAAAAAGGCTTCCAAAGATCGTAAAAAGAATATGATTGTCAAAATGTTAGAGGAAGTTGGTTTATCATTGAAAGACGATTATGCAAAATTCCACGATATCAAAATCATTGATCGGATCAGTGAAAATGTGTTGAAGATGAAGGACTTGAAAAACGGTGGTAAAAAAACACGGTTGGCTTATATCAAGGAATTAGTCAGTTGTGCTTGTGCCATGGAACCGGATATTTATTCAATGAAAGTCATTGCCAATCTGCCCAGGATAAAAAGGGATAGCCAAAAGTCGGTAAGAAAACACAAAAAATATTCAAAAGAACAATTATTAAATATTTTTGATCCAAATCACACTTTCTTTCAAAATAATCCGGACTGTTTTTGGATTTGTACGGTTTCCTTATTTACAGGATCAAGAGCCAATGCAGCCATTACTCTTCAATAAAAAATGTGATGGAATATGGAGAAAAACCATGAAAATGGCCTCTTTATTAAAAAATCCTGTTTTGAAACACAGGGTTATACGAATCTTTTCACCTCAGGGGGATTAGATGTGACGTACATTGAACAAGAATTAAATTTGATTCCGACTGTCAGCTGTGAGCTGGTTCCCAACCGTGCAAGCTGGTTTAGAGAAAACTACCCACAGACAGAAATGGTTTGTGGTGACATCTCGGACAAAGCCACATTTGAAAAACTTGTCAAACTTCACTTGGCTAAGGGAAATGTGGGCGTGAAAGCCTCTCCTGTTTGCCGTGATTTCACGCTTGCAAATACCAAGCGTGATCCCAATAGTAAGAGAGCAAACCTATACAAGTACGTGTTGGAATTTGTTCGTCGCACAAGTCCTGTTTGGGTGGTCATCGAAAACTCTGACCAAATGATGAAGGTCAAAGTTGATGGCAAAATCGTTGGCATGAAAATTGTCGATGCATTAAAAGCCATGGGGTATTATGTGAATTCTGGCGTATTTTGAAAGGCAACTCTTAGGACGTGAATGGCATAAACATCACCTACCCTTTATCTGTTTTATGGAAGAGGGTATATCAGGCCTATGGCACTATCACATTTTGTTTAATCAAGGAAAATTTAAGCCTTGGCACTTGTGGTTAGTCTTGGATAATACCTTGCGTCGTTTTTCTTGGCCTGACTACTGTATGCATTTGGACATCATGAATGCCGATAAAAAGAAGGCTATTGGGTATTGTTTAAAGGAAGTAAAGGTGAATGCATATGGACACTTTAACAGCGATAGGTTTGTTTTTTCTAGTGAGTTGTTTGGACTTAATCATTCGACTGCTATGGGATAAAAATAAATAAAAAAGGAGGAAGCTGAAGGACTGATCATCTTTCAGCTTTTTTATTTTTAAAGCCCAGGGCTGTGATAAAATCCCTAAAACACAGCTTAAAGTAGTGAGAGACGCCATTTACCCAATTATGTTTTGGTATTTTTTAAAGTTTACGGATAAAACGCAAAATAAAGCCCATAAAATGGGTCCTGGATCACAAATTAAGGGTCTGGCTTATATCCGTATACCAAAAGAAAAACGTTGTCCAAACGCGATTAAAACGATTTTTTTATTTTACCAACTTTTTTACGTCATCCATTTGATTTTTTTCAAAGAGGGCATAACCGGATTGGGTAAAGGTAGTTGGTTTAATTTTACCTTCACTCATCCAATAACGGATACTGGATACAGGTACATTACATAATTTTGCGAACTTTGAAATAGTCAGCATATCCTTTGTTGGTTCTTTGGTATTTACATCCAACAAATCAATCATCATTTTTAAGGATCTGTTCAAAGCGGTCAGCATAAATCTATAATACCCTTCATTTTCACCCCTGGTCTGATATGTTTCAAGGGCGCTTAAATACCTGCGTCTATCAATGGATCTGATAATAATAGGACCATATCCATTTTCAAGCAAAATTGCGTTCATAAGAAGTCTTGCAGTCCTTCCATTACCATCAATAAATGGGTGAATAGTGACTAAACGATAATGGGCTTCTAACGCTTTAATCAAAATATCATCTGTTTTTTGTACTAACCAGGATCCAAAGTCCTTCATTAAATCAGGCACTTTTAACGGATTGGGTAAAACAGTTTGTGATCCGGATATACGAACGCGAACAGAACGGTAAAATCCTGCATTTGTACTGTCTATACCGGATAAAATAATTTTATGGATCTGTAATACAAAATCCTCATCAATTTTGGTCTTATTTTTACCTGCCTCTAAAATAAATTCAAAGGCCTTAGCGTGATTGATTGCTTCCATATAATCTTTAACAGGCTTTGATCCGGACGTTATTTGCTCATCAATAGCCAGTTCTGTTTCGCGACGGGTTAAGGTATTGCCTTCAATCGCGTTGGACGTATAAGCAAGCTCGGTTTTAAGCCAAGCATCCAACACCTTTTGATTGTCTTTATTTTTCAAAAGTTGGTTCAATCTGACTTTGTTATCTGCAATTTTTTGTTTGATTTCTTGCATAGTGACTCCTTACTTTATGGTTATCATTTTCTATAACTATAAACCATATTTTTTAAAAAGTCAAGCAAAAACTTTAACCTTTTGTATTTTTTAAAGTATAAAGTCAATATTCGTCCGACAAGAGAATTGTCATAACCCTATGTGTATGAGCAGGATTACTTGGATCAGGGCTTAGATAAGTATTATCGTTATTATAATAGTCTACCTTAAAAAATATTGTATCACCATTATAGTCAAACGAGCCAAAATCATGTTCACCGCACACGTCATTACCATCATTAAAATCATTAAAATTTTTAACACGTTCCAATATATCACATAATTCTTTTGGACTCTTACTTCTGATCCCTCTGCTTAACAATACTGTTCCACCGCTAAATGTTTGTCTCAACTGATTGTTCAAATTGCGTATCTTTGCTATTCGTTCTTTTTCTTCTTTATCTGGCACGGAGCCGAATGGACCTTCTTAGTATGGGAACTTTGGAACGGATTCTTTATCATTTTGGAAAAACTAACCGGTTGGCATAAAAAAGAAAGGGGTAAAGCCCTTGCTTTTGCTCAACACCTTTACACTATCTTTGTAGTTGTCTTGGGTTGGGTTTTATTTCGTGCGTATAATATCTCCTACGCTAGACAGTACATCCAAAATTGGGTTAGTGACCAATCACAACATAACCTATGAACTAAATTATTATATTGATAACATGGAAATTTTACTTTTTGACGTAGCAATCATATGCTCTATGCCTATATTTGAAAAACTTCTGCAGATCAAATACAAAATACTGCATATAATGATTGATATTTGGCTTATAATTTTATTTATCTTATCATCAGCCTTTTAATTTAAAACAAGGTGTTCTAAGCCTTTATATTTATCATTTTGTTGGTCCTCATATTCAAAAGATCCATCAATGGTTATGCCACCAACATAATTTTTGTATAGCAAAGATAAAAACAATTAAATTAAAGTTGTAATAACATTATGACTTGACAAGCACAAAAAAAAATTTTATGCTGAGTTGAATAGGGAAAATTTTAACATTGGGGCAAATTATGAAAAAAATATTACTAATCACTGTATTATGTACATCCACGATCAATGCTTATGCAGAAAGTGGAGACGGTGTTCCAAGTTCGTATTATGGAGGGTATCCATCGGAATATGCCGCAAATAACCAAGCAGGAACTTTACAGCCCACAAAATCCGGATACAAAGTGTATATAGATACTACGCAGAATCCTGAGCATATCTATACCCGAACATATCCTCTTGCTTATGGGTATGCGGAACAAACGCCCCAAGCAACATCTCTACCTCAGCCAATTTATAAACCCAGTTATGCCACACCCACTTCCCCTGCTCCCAGTAAAAGATATTATGGCGTTTTACGTTTAGGATACGGCTCAACACATGGAATGGGCAGCCCGTATAAAACCCCACACTCCGTTTTATTCAGCGGCGCTATCGGTATGTATTTACCAGCACAGTTCCGTGCAGATATTGATTTAACCTATCATACAAAGGAATCCTTGTACAAAGGAGCTTTAGTTAATTTTGATTATGCTCAGTATGATTTAGGCGTTAACGGATACTATGATTTTAGTGTTTCTCAAACGATTAAGCCATTTGTTGGTTTGGGTTTAGGCCTTACCAAAAATGAAGTTTCCGGCAAAAAAACGCCTATTTTAAAGAAACCGGACGATGGGGTACATTTAGCATTTTCTGTAGCTGGCGGATTGGATTATTACCTTACCCCAAAAATAGCCTTAGAAGCATTATTGCGTATCAGGTATATTTTCGCCGATAAAAATTTGTATAACATTGAAGGTTTGTTGGGCGCTAAATACGATTTTTAGTCTTTTGATACCAATGGGGGTCTTATGTACGCTAAAATAGTTTTGACGAGTATTTTGCTTTTTGCTGCTGTACCTTGTTTTGCAAATGAGAGAACTGAAACTTTTTTGAAATTAGTTCTGGATAATATGTCTGAAATACATCAACACCATATTGGGGTTGAAATGGGGGCTCATGAGTTGTATGTGAGCAAGGATGGTTCGGAAGCAGTTTATGATGCCAAAACCGGCAAGATAATCCTTGACCCTACAAATATGGGAACCTATAATTTTTTTGTGTACTCGCAAGGGGCTGAACATTGCGTAGCAGATACCTTGCCGTGGTTATTTAATGGCAATAGCGGCTCCAAATGGGCAGCTGCGGGAGTGCCGTCAAAAGGACAAGATCAGTCTGTTTATGAGGATAGAGTAAAGGCTTGGATGCAGGATTTTATTGATGCAACAAATAAGGTGTGTGTCACAATGCCGGGAGTTTTGGATAAACCTCAACAAAACTTGTTTCAGGAAAATGAGCTGCAACGTTTTGCAAAGCAGTTTTTTCAAGTGTTTTTAGATGATGAACCTTTACAAAAAGCATTGGAAGCAGGTCATAACAGATTTTGCAGCCCTCAATCAAAAGAGGAAAAAGCTATTTTAACAAGAGCATTATTTGAACAATTTGGTCCAAAAACCATAAATAATAAGGAAATACAAGAAGCTTATAAGCAGTTGCAAAAATGATGTCATATTTAAAGTTATGTCGCATAGATAAGCCGGAAAACAAAAAAATATAAAAAAATTCTTGCATTTTATTTTAGAATAGGGTACAATGTTAGTTGTTCTCGTGATTGCGGGGTTGTAGCTCAGCTGGTTAGAGCGTCTGCCTGTCACGCAGAAGGTCGAGGGTTCGAGCCCCTTCAATCCCGCCATTTATATTAAAAGTCCCTATTATATGGGACTTTTTTCGGATCACACCAAAGATAATATCTTGTCCAACACTCCAAAAATAAACCGCCCAAATAGACGGCTGATTGTTTACTGGCTGGGCTACCTGGACTCGAACCAAGACTGACGGAATCAGAATCCGCTGTCCTACCATTAGACGATAGCCCAACTCGGCATTTATTTTACGATAAAACTGTTTTAAAAGCAAGTCTTTTTTCTTTGAACACAGAAAAAGGCGACACACGGCCGCCTTTTTATACAAATACTCAAACTTAAGCGGATTTCTTTGTAAACCCGGCAAACTTTTTGTTAAACTTGGATAACTGTCCACCAGTATCAATCAAACGATAGACGCCTGTCCATGCAGGATGAGATGCTGGATCAATATCCAAACGAACTGTATCGCCCTCTTTCCCCATAGTAGAACGCGTTTCAAAAGTTGTTCCATCGGTCATCACAACAGTGATTTTATGATAATCTGGATGAATGTTTTTTTTCATTTTACTCTCCTAAATCAAATAACAATACTGGAATTGTACTCTATTTTTATAAAAAAAGCAAGTCTTTTTTTTATTTCATACAACTTTTCACCATTTTCGGCAATAAAATTTCATGAATCATAGAGTTTCCCACCAACATAGTTGAACTTTGTACAATACTGTCTAAATCTGTATGTCCTGCGAAATCTGTCACTTTTCCGCCAGCCTCTTGCACTAATAAATAACCCGCAGCAATATCTAAAATATGAACACGCGCTTCAATTTGCGCATCTATTTGCCCTGCCGCAACCATAGCCATTGTCAACGCTCTAGATCCAAAATAACGCACAGATGCAAAAGATTGAGCCACATGATTCAAGCACTTTTGAGTTTTTTCAGACGCATATCCATTTGTACCCAACAAACAATACTTAAGCTGACGCCTACCAGAAACACGCAAACGTACGTTTCCTGTTGGAGTCATCACAAAGGCCCCCTTACCTTTTTCAGCATAATATAACTCGTTTGTTACAGGATTATAGATGACACCAGCGATTACTTTATCTTTTTGCATCAACGCCAACGAGATACAAAACATAGGAACCGCATGAATGAAATTATTTGTACCATCAACAGGATCCATCACAAAATAAAAATCGCATCCTTCTTTAGCAGGAATTTCGCCACATTCTTCCGATATAAAACCGTAATCTGGACGAGCCTCATGCAATATATCTACCAATTTTTTCTCAGAATATAAATCAGCATTGGACACAAACTCGCCAGGGCTTTTTTCGCTCACTTGCAAATTAGCCACTTCCCGAAAATCATGAACAATCCCCTGTCCTGCTTTGCGCACAGCATTAACCATGACATTCAGTATTGGAGACAAGGCGGCAATCATTTTTTCTTCGCGGGTTTCCGACCGTTTATGCAAAGTTTGTGCACGTGGTGTAATTCGTTTTTTTTCAACAACTGGCATTTTGCCTTCCTTTCATGTCACAGGACAAATCTGATTTACTAAGTATATAATTCTCAAGGGAAATCCCTTGCTATTGAAAGTTATTATACAAAAGTCCGATATGAAAAGCAAGCAAAAAAAACTTAGACAATTAAGGCTTTTAATGGCGCGCCCGGCGGGAGCCTAAAAATTGGTCCAAATAAGGCATTCAAAAGATTGAAGATTTTTTTGCCGATTTTTGCCCCGATTTTTTTGGTGTGTCACGCCTGACACTTTGTTATGAAAAGTATTTTAATTCATTTCTTTTGGATTGTCAAGAGACCTATTAAAAAATGTTAAAAAAAGTTATAAAATTTTGGGTGAATTTTGGTCCCAAAAAGTCAAAAAATTATTTGTCTTATAAAAACACCTGTCACAGAGAAATAAATGGATAAGATGGATTGCTGTCACAGATATTTTAAGAGTCTCTTTGTGATGATGGATTGCCCCTCTTCATAAAGTCGGTCAAGGTATAACCTTTTGCTGACACCATCGTTGAGCATACTGATATTTCGCACTAAATTATGTATAGAGTCAATGGAGGGTTGCCTTTGTTCTGATAGGATCATTCCATAATAATATTTGTTCTTATTCAGGAACTGTTCAGAGAAAGCATATTGACTTTTTAGGTACCCTAGCTTCCTTAAAAACTTATAGCATTTAGTTATAAATTGTGTATCCTCTGCTTGTTGCTGATTGTGGGGTTCTTTTAGTTCCTCTTCTACCTCTTCCTCCACGGATTTAGTCCTCTCTTTGGCAGGGGGGACAGTCTGTTTTGGCTTATTTAATCTTTCCTGTATTTGCTTCAATTTTTCGGTGATTTCTTCAAAATTTATATCCATAAGAATCTCCTATATCTTTAAGACATTTGTATTTATAGGAAAATGATTTATAAATGTAATCTTTACAAAACAGGGAAATAATCCTTGACTTTTTTGTGGATTTATGCTATACTTTTGAGCAGTTAACGGGGCAAATTGTGCCCTGTTTTTTGTTGCCCATAGGGAATGAACCCCGTGGGCTTTTTTATTAACTGAAAGGAAACAAAATGACAAAATATATATGGCACACACAAGAGGATGATAAAGTACGTCCTTGGCATGCGTCACGTGATGGAAAAGTTTTTGATTCTAATAAACCACCCAAAGGAGGTAATCCGGGAGATGCGCCCAATTGTCGCTGTTGGGCTGAGCCAATAGAGGAAGAACAAAATAAAGGCTCTACTACCAAGAAACTATCACCTATTGTGCCCGATACTCCAACAGAATGTCTTCAAAAGGATAAAATTGCTATTGAAAAAGCATATGATATACTTATAAAACCAGATGTTGAAAACAGAGTAGAATATGTTTATTATGATAGTAGAGGGATTCCAACCATTGGTGTAGGAATAAATATAGAGCAGAAGAGCGTATTTATGAATTTAAAACTACTGCATGCTTCGACCATGCGACCTCTAACAATAGAGGAAAAAGCAGAACTTTATAATGAAGTTATTAAAAACAGACCTATCCTAAAGAAGGGGGATACATATAAAATAGATGCTTATCATCAAAATTTATTTAAATCTTATATCATAGACGATAATGAGCAATATTATTTAGCGCACGAGCATTTGAAAAAAGACTTACAAGAGGTTAAAAATAAATTTGCTAAACATGGTATTAAATATGCAGAAGTTCCACCCTCTGCGATCGCTGGCGCATTGGAAATTTGCTATAATCGTGGCCACACAGGATTTGAAGAGTTTAACAAATTTATGAATCTAGGGATTAAACTCAGAGACTATGACACCGCCTATGAACAAAGCCATCGTGAAAATATGCCTGTGGATAGATACAAAGCCATTCGTCAGTTATATTCTGATGCGGAAAGAGAAATGCAGAGAAAAGAAAACTATGGCGCTTGGGAATAATTTAGTCAAGAAAGCGGCGTTTTCTATAATCCCACGTTTTTGTCGGACCACATTCGTGGTTCGGCAAAAGATCTTTGCGTATGCTGTACCCTCTGTATGCACGTATATGGCTAAAATCATTACCTTCAAAAGATGTTTCTGCAAGAATTTTACAAAATTCATAATCTGGTTCATCCTTATAGGTCACAACCGTATAACGAGTATAAACGTCATATTCTGGTGTAATTTTGTTGTGTTTATCATGAATATGACATTTTTGAATGATATGATTTTCAGTATTTTCTAAAAGTTCACAAGGGTATGTATGAGATAATTCTCCTTTAAAAAAAACTTGTTCTTGTGTTGGTGTTAATTGTGAATCAAAAGGTTGACTGAATGATCCAGTTTCTA
>JAGCYU010000031.1 GCA_017960645.1 Alphaproteobacteria bacterium
GAAAGGCGTTGCCGGTGATGTGATTTTCCCTGGAAACGGTGACAGCCTGTATCCATTTATTTTGGTTCAATACAAAGACGGAAAATTCGTCCCTGTGGCCGAATAAGAAAGGAGTAAAAATGAAGAACTTAAATTGGAAAAGTATTGTTGGATGGGGAATTGCGGCAGTTGTGGTTGTTGGTATCATCGGTGGAAATATCCTACAAAATAATAAATCCAACGGTAATTACAGAGTTATTGGATTTTTCCCATTAACTGGTAAAGTATCTTCCCCTGGCATGGAAATGTCAAAGGGAATGGAACTAGCTGTTGAAAAATGGAACAGTAAAGGTGGATTATTGGGTAAAAAGATAGACTTTAAGACAGAGGATACCGAAGCAGACCCAACAAAAGCAATTACAATTTATCAGAGAACTGTTGCGGGAACAGATAACAAACCTATTGCCATTCAATCTATTGTTAGTGGCGTGACATTAAATGTGCAAAACTTTGCAGAAAAAGACCATATTCCTGTTATCGGTGCTATCGGTGCTTCCAAGTTTTTGGATGCTTCACGTCAATACAGTTTGAGAAACTTTGCTTCTCCTAACATCATTGGGAAAGGATTTGCAGAATATATTGAAAAATATCATCCCAATAAGAGAATCATTTATTTTTATGAAAATTCGGACATGTCGGTTGAAACCAAGAAGGCCTTTTTAGATGCACTCCCTAAAAATGCTAATATTCAACTCTTTGACTTTGACCCAAATACAACACAGTTTAGAGAACTGGTTTTGAAAGCAAAAGCAATAAACGATAAAGACGTTGTTGTAATTACGGGTTTGGGTTCTTATTTGGGAATTTTAATTCGTCAGTTGCGCTTATATGACTACAAAGATAACATTGTCAGCGATACAAATGCGATGATTTCTGGAACAAAAGATTATGCAGGTGAAGCAATGAAAAATGTGGTTATATTGGATTTTATGCCACAGCCCGATAATCCATACTGCCAAGAAATAGATAGGGAATATAAGAACAAATATGGCAAAGAAGTCCCATTTAATGCACCTTATATTTCCTATCAAGGTATTGATACATTACTGGCATTTTATGAAAGCAAAGGAACAACAGATATTCTAAACCTGCGGGAAGCCATAGAAGGTTTTACACATGATGGATGTTTGGGCAAAGTGACAGTAAAAGATGGCGAACTGAATTTTCCTCTATCCTTCAAAACCATAGAGGAATAAGAAAGGAGAAAAAATGAAGAACTTGAATTGGAAAAACATTGTTGGTTGGGGTGTGGCAATTGCTGTCATCTTTGGCATTGTTGGATATAATGCATATCAAGAGCATTTGAAATCAGACAGTGGCGTATTTACGATCAAAGCCGTTATCCCTTTAACAGGTCCGCTTTCTATTTATGCGGGTGACTTGAAGAAAGGATTAGGATTGGCACAAAAGGAAATTGACTCCAAATATGGTCAAGGAAAAGTCAAAATTGAATTAGAAGATTCTGCCAGTAATCCATCAACAGTTATTAGCGTTTATCAACAAAAAATCGCAGGTAGCAAAAATCAAGCCATGATTTTCATTTATTCTTCCACAGCCAGAGCATTGAAGCCATTGTTAGATGGTTCTATGATTTCTGTGGTGACAGCGGCCGCTGGTTCAAATGTGGCCGATGCGGATAAGAAATTATATCAAATTACTTTGACCTTAAAAGATATGATGTCCAGCATCAATGCTTTTGTAAAAAAGAAAGGAGCAAAAACCGCCTCAGTGATGTATTCAACAGATGATTATGGTTTGGAAGGTTTAACAAACTTTAAGGAAGAATTTCAAAAGAATGGCGGAAAGGTCTTTGACGAAATCCCCATCGGTATGACAGAAGCGGATTTTAGATTGCAAATATTAAAGGCATTACAGAAGAATCCCGAAGTATTTTTTGTGATTGGCTCAGGAAGAAGTTATTTTGCCGCTATAACACAATTGGTCAGTTTGGGTTATAAAGGGTTGATTGTGACGGATTATAGCGCTACATGGCCAGATTTTTACCAACAAAATCCAGAAGTCACTGAACATATTTACAGTGTGACCTCTGTGGAGTCTGATAATTTCCAAGAAAAGTATAAGCCATTGGGTATGAATGTATTGAGCATTGCGCCAATTTATGATATTTCTGTGATATTGGCTGATGCATATATGACAACAGGCGGAGATGTTGAGAAGATGGCAGCATATATCAACAACTTAAAAGATTATAATGGTGCTTTGGGAAAATTGACGATGCAACCAAAAGGAAATGTCCATTTGCCGACACAAATGGTCACCACACGCAACGGACAATTAGTTCCTGCGGAATAAGAAAGGAGAAGAAATGAGTAAGTTGAATTGGAAGAGCATTGTTGGATGGGGTGTGGCAATTGCTGTCATCTTTGGTATTGTTGGATATAATGCATATCAGGCAAAGCAAAAAAGTTCATCAAATAAAAATACTGTATTGGTTGTTTTACCAATGACAGGTAATATTTCTGTTTGGAGTGATTACTTTACGCGAGGGATTGAATATTTTAAAGCAAAACATCCTAATTCCAAAATTCAAGTCAAAATCTTGGATACTCAATCTAATAACATGACAATGATTTCAGGATTACAACAAGAGTTCATGTGGGGTAAACCTTATGCCCTTGTTGTCCCCTTTTCACCCTATGCAGTGCCGGCGGCAGCATTTGCAGCAAAAGAAAATGTTTATACCATTGGGATGGCATGCAGTAACAAAATTTTGGAAAATGAAACAGTTCAACGTGTTTATGTATCCTCTTATGATGGTATCAAACCTTTGGCAGATTATCTTAAGAAGAGACATAAGACCTTGGCAATTTTGCACGGGAATGATGAAGGTTCTATTTCTGATGTTGATATTATGGTTAAAGAATATAAAACAGCCGACAATGAAATTATAGCAAGAGATACCTTTGAAATCAGTAATAATGATATTCATACAATGGTGCATAAACTATTGAAAGATAATCCAGAAGCAATCTTTACAGAAGGATATGGAAAAGATTATTGGAAAATAATTAGTGAGTTGAAATCACTCAACTACCCAGGTGTTATTACATCTAATATGGCATTTAATGATCAGGAACAAATTAAGAACCTCGGTCCTCATGCAGAAGGTGTTATCTTTATGGGGTCTCCTGCGGATGTGTCGAATTCTAATATCCCCGCTGTCCAAGAAATGTCTAAATTCTTTAATGAAAAATATGGAAAACCATTGCATTATTTAAGCGTTTTAATTTATGAAGCGTTAGCCATATTAGATGAAACGGCTAGAAAAGGGTTACCACCAAGTCGTGATACTTTTGAGAAAATGAAAACATTTGATGGTATAGTTGGGACTTTGCAATTCTTGCCAAATGGAGATATGAAATATCCTTGGATACCGATTACAATTAAAGATGGTAAAATTGTTCCCATAGAAAGTGAAGGACAATAATGGCAGTTAAGAAGAAAACGGTAAAGAAAAAGGTTCAAAAGGCTGTGGCCAAGAAAATGGTGAAGGCAGCCAAGAAAACGGTGCGGACAGCGGTCAAAACTGTGCCCACCCAAACCAACCAAGCCCCCGTCAATCGCCGGATAATCCTGCGTGCCAGCCACATTCGCAAGGCCTTTGAGGGCAACGAGGTCTTGAAAGACGTGAGCCTGGAACTCCACGAAGGCGAAGTCATGCTGTTGCAAGGGGATAACGGCTCGGGCAAAACAACCCTTATCAACATTTTAACAGGG
This sequence comes from Alphaproteobacteria bacterium, assembly GCA_017960645.1. Lineage (GTDB taxonomy): Bacteria > Pseudomonadota > Alphaproteobacteria > CAAHEQ01 > UBA3637 > UBA3637. Next base: position 3,778 of record JAGCYU010000031.1, read on the forward strand.
AACTTAATGCCCTCACGCGGTCGGATTACTTTGGGCACAGACCCGAACAAAATCCGCCATTTTCGCTTTCCAATTCCCTTTTGGCGTAGGACTTTATCGTTCACTTACTTTTCGCCGGAACGCTTTGCCAAAGAAGGTCTTGCCCGCATGTGGCAGGATGTCCGTTTGTTTTCCAGCCAATCGTTAAAAGACAACATTGTGGTTGCCAAGGCCCATCAACGGGGCGAAAATCCTTTGCGTGCCCTGATAACCCCGTGGCAGATTGATAAAGATGAGGCCACTTTGACCCAAATGGCCAAAGAAACCCTGAAAAAATTCGGGTTAGAGGGGCGTGAAAATTCATCAGGCAGTCGCGTATCTCTTGGCCAATCCAAACGCGTGGCAATCGCCCGTGCCATCTATTCTGGGGCCAAGATTTTGTTCTTGGATGAACCTTTGGCCGGACTGGATAACGAAGGCATTAAACAAATGCTGGACTTTTTGCACTATTTGGTCAAAGAACGCAACACTTCTATCGTGATTGTGGAACACGCCTTTAATATCCCCAAGATTTTGGATTTAGTGGATGGGGTGCTAACCCTAAAAGACGGCGTGATTACCCGCAACACCAAAGAAGAAGTGTTTAAGGAAGAAGTAAAACAACACAAAGATGCCATGATGGAATGGCTGACGGCCTTTGCCGGACAAAACGGGCGCACAGATGTGCTGGCCTTGCCCAACGGAGCACGCTTGACAATTGCGCGCAAAGATCCAAGCGCTCCTAGTGTCTTTACGGTGAATAACCTGACAGTTTCGCGTGGACACAGACCCGTCATCATTGAACCGCTTTCCTTTGACATTCACAAGGGTGATATAGCCATGCTGGAAGCCCCGAACGGTTGGGGAAAATCCACGCTGATGGATGCGATTACAGGGGTGATTAGTCCTAAAACTGGCTCAATTATGTTGCATGGCGAACACATTACAAATTGGCCCATTTGGGAACGCGTGAAAAAAGGATTGCTTTTATCACGCTCTGGGGATGTGTTGTTCAAATCTATCAATGTGGAAGAAAACAAGAAACTGGCGCATGTTAAACACGAAGAATTGGGTGCAAAGTTCTTAAAACGCCAAGCCGGCAGTTTATCGGGGGGAGAAAACAGGCGTGTGTCTTTGGGATTGGCCTTGTATCAAACCAAAAAAGATATGGTGTTGTTGGATGAGCCGTTTCAGGCTATGGATACCGCACAAGAAGAACTGGCCCGTGGTAAGATTTCATTGGAGGCCCACAACGGCAAGACATTCTTGATTACCATCCCCAAGATTTATGAATAGGAGAGAACATGCAGAAAATTAAATGGAAAAGCATTGTTGGATGGGGAATTGCAGCATTGGTGGCTGGATTTATTATCTATTCCAACATGCAAGAACAAAAGAAGTCATCCAATGAAAATACAGTCTTGGTGATTTTACCAATGACAGGTAATGCCGCTGTATGGGGGCAACATTTTTCAAAAGGTGTGGATTACTTTAAGAACCAAAATCCAAATGCTAATATAAATGTAAAAATCGTTGATTCTCAATCAAATCCAATGCAAACGATTTCAGCCTTGCAACAAGAATTAGCCATCCAAAAACCATTTGCGGTTATTGCGACCATTTCTTCTATTGCTGTGCCAGCATCTAAATTTGCCAGCGAAGCAGGTGTTCCCGCTATTGCCTGTGTCGTTTCTGACAAAACATTGGAAGCAAAGAATGTTCAACGTATATTTCCGTCAGCGTTTGACAACATAAAACCAGTTGCGGATATTGCCAAGAAAAAGTATAAGAGATTGGCTATTTTGTATGGAAATGATGAATCTGGTGTGGCCTGTAAAAAAGTAATGGAAAACGAATATAAAACACCGGACAATGAGATTGTTTTCATGGAAGCCTATGACATTGGGAAAACAGATGTCAGAAACTTGGTCTATAAGACATTATCAAAGAATCCTGATGCTGTTTTCATTGCTGGTTTAGGATTGGAATATTGGGAAATTATACGCTTGATAAAGAGTTCTGATTTCAAAGGTGATGTGCTGTCTGATTTGGCATTTTCTGATGCAACTCAAAGGGCTTCACTGGAAAAGGCCGCAGAAGGTGTCATTTACACAACAAGCCGTGTTGAACTATCTGACAACAACAATCCAAAAGTTGAAAATTTGAGAGAGTTCTATAAGAACCGCTACAATGCTTTACCAAATTATACAGGTGTTATCATGTATGAAGCCTTGTCGGTCTTGAATGAAATGTCTAAAAAGGGATTATCCCCCAACCGAGAACAACTGCTGAAATTGGGCAAATATGATGGGTTATCTGGGACTTTGGAGTTCTTACCAAATGGCGATATGCATTATCCGTGGATAGCCGTCACGATTAAGGATGGCAAGATTGTTCCGGTAGCGGAATAAGAAAGGAGAAAAAATGAGCAAGTTGAATTGGAAAAGTATTATTGGATGGGGATGTGCCGCACTTGTTGCTGTTTTTATCGTATATACTAATATGCAAGAACAAAAGGCATTACAGAACTCTGGCAAGAAAAATGTGTATGCTGTGTTGCCTTTGAGTGGTCATATTGCTGTTTTTGGCAAAGCAGTGAAGGAAGCGGTAGATTTATGGCAAGAAACACATCCTAACAAATTATTCAATATCATATATGTTGATAGTCAATCAAAACCAGATGTTGCTTTAACAGCGGTCAATCAAGCTACAATAAATTCATCTGACCCCATAGTTTTTGCACCACAAACATTTGTGGGCAATGTGTTAGCACCTGTATTAGAGAAAAGGAATGGATTTTTGTTTAATATAACCGCCATTCCATTGAAAGGAAAATATAAAAGTTATCAAAGAGTGAGTTCTGGATTTGATGATGTAGTTACATCTTTATTGGGATATACAAAAAAATTTCCAACGCTTGCCATTATATATTTAAATGAAGATTTTGGTGCTGGTGTTTCTACACTTTTCAAACAAGAATATGAAAAGTTAGGAGGTAAAGTTTTATCAACTACAGTGTTTAATTTAAATGAACGCGACATTAGATTAGAAATCTATAAATTATTACAAGATAATCCATCAGCAATAGCACTTTTCGGTATGCCCAATCTACTATATATCAACATCATAAAAGAAATTAAGGCACAAGGATATCAAGGTCAAATTATAACAGACGTCACTTTGTCAAATCCTTATCTTATTGAAGCATTACAGGATGTAGCCGAAGGAATTATTTCTTCAATTACACTTCCTGTAAATCAGGAAACAAATTCTTTATATAAGGAAACAAAAGCAAGAAATTTGCCTTTTTATTATGTTTGGGCAGAGGTTTGGGATACTTTGGATTTAATTCAATACACACTTGAAAACAACTTACCATTTAATCAGGAAACATATACAAAAATGGGTAAGTGGAAAGGCGTTGCCGGTGATGTGATTTTCCCTGGAAACGGTGACAGCCTGTATCCATTTATTTTGGTTCAATACAAAGACGGAAAATTCGTCCCTGTGGCCGAATAAGAAAGGAGTAAAAATGAAGAACTTAAATTGGAAAA
>JAGCYU010000032.1 GCA_017960645.1 Alphaproteobacteria bacterium
AAAGGTACCTTTATGTAACATAGGGTTTAGGAACATACGGAACTGGTAAAACTAACACTCGCTTCAGCTCGTGAAGTTTTGCCTCGTTCCGGGGCGCGGAGACCTCGTTCCTGGGTTCGGAGAAAATTTTAAAGAAAGGGGAAAGAAAATGAAAAAGTATTTATTATTAACAGCATTGGTTTTGGCAACAACGGCTCAAGCCGATTTTTGGTCGAACTGTACGACCTATGGCGGCACAATCATCACAGCGAATAAATACGGAGATGATAAAGGCGGTCTGTGCAACGACCCCAACGACACCACCAAAATCAACAACTGCAATGGCAAGAAGTTTTGTGTGGGTGGAAACAAAATGAATTGGTGGTCTGCCTTTACTTGGTGTGAAGCTATTGGTGGTAAGGTGGCGAGTTTAACAAGTATGTGTCCAGGGGCAACAGTTATATCAGATTATAATAACCACTCAGCTTGCCCAAATCTTCAGGATCGAACAGCAAACGTTATGATCTGGTCATCCACAGGTTCTGGATCACAAAAAGTTTTCATGTTTGTTGAAAATAACGCCATATATGATGGGGCTAATTATGGTGGTGGTGTACGCACGCAATTTTATTACGCTCTTTGCGAAGAAAAATGAGCCTACTGGCAATTGATTCTAAACTTTTTTTACTAACCTACAGGGGATTGGAGGCAATATTGTATTTTTGAATCATAAAATCGTAACTATATATTGATTTTTTTAAAATTTATGCTATAATCTGAGCACTTTTAACGCAAATAACGGAAAGGATCACCCTATGCGTCAGTCTAAACTTGTATCCAGAAAACATAAAGAAAAACCAGCAGATGCTACTTTGGCAAGCCATGTGTATTTATTGCGCGGAGGCTATATGCGTCTTGTCGCAAATGGGATTTATTCCTTGTTGATGCCGGCTAAACGTATTCAACATAAAATTGAAACCATTATCCGCGAAGAAATGGACAAAGTGGACGGACAAGAGGTGATGATGCCTGTGGTATTGCCCCGCGAGCTTTGGGATGAATCCGATCGCTGGGATTCCGTTGGTCCAGAGCTTTTACGCTTTAAGGATAGAACAGGACATGATATGTTGTTGGCTATGACGCATGAAGAAGCTTGTACTGCATTAGCTCGTGCAGATGTCACAAGCTATCGTGATTATCCTTTTATGTTATATCAAATTCAAACAAAATATCGTGATGAAGCACGTTCTCGTGGCGGATTAATGCGAGCACGTGAATTCACGATGAAGGATGCTTATTCTTTCCATACCACCAAAGAAGATATGGATGATTATTATTTGAAGGTCAAAGATGCCTATTATCGTATTTTTTCTCGTATAGGCTTGCCTATGGTGCAAGCTATTTGTGCTGATTCTGGTATGATGGGGGGCAAAGAAACACATGAATTTCACTTGTTGAGCGATGTAGGAGAGGACAAAATAGTTGTTTGTGATGGTTGTCATACATATTATAATAGCGAAATAGCAAGTGCTGTGTATCAGTATGAACCAGAAGATTTATTGCCATTGGAAAAAATAGCAACTCCAAACACCAAAACAATTGAAGATTTGGTAAAATTAACAGGAGTAGCACCTCAAAAAATGGCTAAGATGGTATTTTATACAACCGAAAAAAATGAAACAGTAGCCGTCATTATTCGTGGTGATTTGGAAGTTAATGAAACTAAATTAGGCAAACTCTTGGGTGGTTGTTTGTTTAATTTTGCTACAGATGAGGAAGTTTATAAAGTCGGTGCTGTCCCAGGATATGCTTCTGGAATTGGCTTGACATGTAAAGTTTATGCGGATAAATCTGTTGCTAATGCCTATAACTTAATTTGTGGGGCTAATGAGGAAGGTTTCCATTTAAAAAATTTCAATGTATCGCGCGATACACCTAAGGCAGAAATTGTGGATATTGCAACTGTTCAAGACGGTGATATATGTCCTCAATGTGGCGCTAAAATGCATTTAGCTAGAGGCATTGAAGTTGGCCATATCTTTAAACTTGGGGATAAATATACAAAGTCTATGCAAATGACCTATACAGATGAAAATGGAGAAGATAAAACACCATTGATGGCTTGTTATGGAATAGGGGTTGGCCGGTCTTTGGCATCTGTGATTGAAATGCATCATGATGATTATGGTCCTATTTGGCCGCTGTCTATCGCTCCTTGGCAAGTACAAATCAATGCTATGGGTTTGGACAAGAAAGCTATTAAAGATACAGCAGAAAAATTGTATGCTGATTTAACAAATGCGGGAATAGAAGTTTTATATGATGATCGTAATTTATCTGCAGGTGTCCAATTCGCCGAAGCTGATTTAACTGGCATTCCTTTGCGATTGATAGTTGCACCAAAAGCTATGGCGGAAGGTAAAATTGAATACAAAGTACGTGGTACGGATGAACGCGGCTTTATAGCTGTGGCCGATGTGCTAACTTTTGTTCAAAATTGGATTTCCAAGGAAATGGAAAAATATAAGTCGTAGTCTTTGGCCTTGGTACAATTTTATTGTGGTTTTAACGTGATAACTGTCATTTCGGATGGCGCAAATAGTCGCATTTGCGGCCCCCATTGTCCGGCACCTCGAGACACATAAATTTTGGTATTGGCATTCATGTCATACAAGCCAGCCACATAGCGTTGAAATAGGTAAATCATAGGATAAAATGGAAAGATTTGTCCCCCGTGTGTATGTCCAGATACCTCTAAATCAAAAGGAGCGGCATTAAAATGCGTGGGCGTGTGTGACATTAAAATTTTGTATTGTTCTGGAGCAGCCTTTTGAAATGTCTTATTTAAATCATAATTTAATCCCGAAAAACGCATGGAGGTTGTATCCGGGATTCCTCCTAAAAACAAATCGTCGGTTACAAAGATGCCTTCATTCGTCAAAACAGGTATATTGTTTTTTTGTAATAAGTGAGTCGCAGGTTTATATCCAATATAGACTTCATGATTGCCCGCTACAGCGTAGACACCATATTTTGCCTGTAGTTTTTGTAGTTTTTGGACAATCGATTCGATTCGTTTTGGTATATCATCCACAATATCCCCCAACAATAAAATCAAATCGGGATTTTGAGCATTGGCCTGAGCAATGAGTTTTTCCAGTTTGTCTTCAGAAATCGTTCTGTTAATATGAATATCTGGCATCAGTACGATCTTTTTTTCTGAAGTAATTTTTGGAGAAAAAAGCGTAATATTTTTAATAACAGGAACTTTCATCCCTTCGTATAGGGCAAATAGAGAGCAAATTAAAGCTACGGCAAAAGTA
>JAGCYU010000006.1 GCA_017960645.1 Alphaproteobacteria bacterium
AATTTCAAAAGTTTATCGGCATCAAAATCAAACTTCATAGTAAATCCTTTCAACGAGCACTCACAAACGGGAGATATTATATCTTATTTACAGGAAAATGTCAATAAAAACATCCGCCACAATGGACGGATTCCACAAGTTATATCAGCTGATTTTAATTTTTAAAATATAACACTCGTGTAATACCGCCTAAATCTTTCCATGATTTTTGGTACGTCCAGTTTTGTTTTTGCATAATGTCAATAATGCTTTGTTCTTGCCCCTGCCCTATTTCAGCAAATAAATTTTTAGTCAGCGTTAATTGGCTCAAAGCACGGTAAAAATCCAAGCCATCTTCGCCGCCATCCAGTGCCAAAATCGGATCATAGTTCTTCACAGCCACATCTAATGTTTCAATATCTTGGTGTGGAATGTATGGTGGATTGGAAATAACTACATCAAACTTCCCTAATTTTTTTGGCAAGTCACGCATATCGGCCTGAATAAAATCTATCGGCAAATCTTGAGCATTTTGCCTGGCAATTGATAGCGCCTTTTGCGACACATCTATGGCCACGCCATGAGCATTTGGATATTCTTGCAATAAAGAGATAATCAGACATCCACTGCCCGTTCCTAAATCCAAAAAACGTAAAGGCATATTTTTGTTAGGGAAAGTAGCAAGCACTGCTTCAATCAAAGTTTCAGAATCTGGCCGCGGATCCAACACATCCTCAGATACAATAAAATCCCCTTTCCAAAACCCTTTATGACCTATAATTTTTGCAATCGGCTCTCCAACATTGGCGCGTTGGATGAAATTTTTCAGCTCTGTTTCATCCTTTGCTTCTTGTTTTAACCAATCCAACTCCAACCGCGATAAACTCATTTATGCTTCTGCCAACTTATTCATTTGATCTTCAGTAATTAAAGCTTCAATAAATTCATCCAAATCCCCCTCCATCACAGCAGGCAATTGGTACACTGTTTTATTGATACGATGATCTGTCACACGCCCTTGAGGGAAGTTATAGGTACGTATGCGCTCAGATCTATCTCCAGAACCAACTTGATTTTTACGATCGGAAGCCCGTTCTGCATCCAACTTTTGGCGTTGCATATCATACAACAAAGTACGCAAACGCATCATGGCTTTATCTTTGTTTTTAAATTGCGAACGTTCTTCTTGGCATTCAACAGCAACCCCTGTTGGTTTATGCACAATACGGATAGCGGAATCTGTTTTATTCACATGCTGACCACCTGCTCCGCTGGCACGACAAGTCGTGATTTCCAAATCGTCTGGGTTAATTTGCACATCCACTTCTTGAGCCTCTGGCAACACAGCCACAGTCGCGGCAGACGTATGCACGCGACCACCAGATTCCGTTTCTGGAACACGCTGCACCCGGTGAACTCCTGATTCATATTTCAATCTACCAAAAGCACCATCACCAGAAATTTGTGCCACAGCTTCTTTATAACCGCCAAGCCCGGTTGCATTCAATGACAAGACTTCAAAGCGCCATCCTTTGCTGGCAGCATAGTGTTCATACATGCGGAACAACTCTTCTGCAAACAATGCTGCTTCCTCGCCACCGGTACCGGCGCGCACTTCCAATATCACGTTGCGTTCATCAGCTTCATCCTTTGGAATTAAAAGCAACTGTATCTGACGTTCCATGTCTGGCAATTTTTCTTTTAAAGAATAATATTCATCCGTTGCCATTTGCTTCATTTCGGCATCCAAAGAATTATCATTCATCATTTGTTCGGCGTCTGTTAAACCTTGTTTGGCCTTTAAATAATCCCCACCAACACGCACAACATCTTCCATTGATTTTAATTCTTTGGACATTTTAATAATCTCAGCCGTATCCATTGTTTCTGCTAATTGCTTATTCAGCTCATCATAATGGGCTAATATACTTGTTAACTTTTGTTCAAAATCCATAGACAATCCTTTCCGTTAAAATTTAAACAGAGTATGAAAATCCTAAAAACGACGCTAATCTTGACTTGCTAAACCAGCCAAAGCCAAATGTTTTTCTGCACCAAAACTTTTTATTTTTTTGCCATTTTGGTACAAAGCAAGACCAGAACGACCTGTACTTAAAACCAAAACAGATAAAGCTACAGAAGGAATATAATGTTCATTTTGTGCCATCGCTTTGGCCAAAATCTTTTTGCCCGTTTCAGTATTGGTCAATTCCACCCACACTTCCCGTGTAGCAACAAAGGCAACTGGGGCATTCTCCACAGTCGCACTATCTTGCCCTTGAACAACTGCCGGCTTAGTTTCTTTTTTGTCAAGAGCAGCCACTTCTTCCTTGACAGTACCAGCTTCCACAGCACCCATCTCGTCTGCGATAGCAGGAACTGCTTGAGACATATTCACAACCGCATCATCGGACATATTTGCCTGTTGCAGCTCAGGAACTGCCACTTTAGAAAAAACATCTGGAGATAAAACCTCAGACGCAACACTCCATAACATTATGCCCAAACAAATCAATATGAATACAATCCATAATGTTTTACGTGATGGCAACCGCAGTTGTTTATCAATCACCAACATATCCATTGGTTCTTCTTTAATATCCGCTGTCTCTTGATTAAACTGAGCAACCAAAGCATCCGCATCCAATCCTAAAAACCTCGCATAGGAACGCAAAAAACCGACACCATACACTCGGCTGGGAAAAGCATAGTAATGACCGTTTTCTAAAGCCTGCAAATAAATGGCCTTAATGCATAATTTATCGGAAACATCTTGTAAAGAAAGCTTTTTTTTCTCACGTTTAAATTGCAATATTTGTCCCAAGGATTCAGGAGCCGCTCCTGTCTTTTTTTCACTTTTTTTGGACAAGGAATCAATATCAAAATGGACTAACTTTTCTTTCTTTTTTCTTGGCATTTTGTTTCCTCTTTATAAGATGAAGTTATCTTACATCTTTTTAGCGTCTTTGTAAAGAACTATTTTGTATAGATAACAAAAAAAGTAAACAAAGCACCCAAACCCAAAGCAGGGCCATATGCTCCAACATTTTTTCCACGAATGGCAGATAATAAAACAAACAACAAAAACGACAGTATAATGGCATAATTTAATCCAATAATACCCAACCAACCACCCAAAGCGACTAACAGCTTAACGTCACCAGCCCCAAATTCAGCCTTTGCCGAACCTCGGGTAGCCATCACAGAAACAATAGAAATTAAATAGCCAAAAAAAGCGCCGGCCAAACTATATGTTATATCAATAGCTTTCGTCTGTGCGCCAAATAAAAAACCCAACAATGTCAATGGCAAAGTAAAAAAATCCGGCAGCAATTGTATTTCAGAATCCACTGTAATCGCAGTCAAAACGACCCAAACAAATATAAATGCAAATATATGAACAGAAGGCAACATAGCCACCGAAATAATGTAAAACAGCGCCGACATCACAACACCCCAACCAAGGGCTACTATCAATAATTTCAACCACTTTTGCTTTAATCTGCGCGTTTGTATAGGATTGTGCACTCTGGGGAAGCGGGGCCGATGGAACATATGCACCACAATAGCTCCTGGAGTCGCTGGTAGTATTTTACCAAAACGCCCTACAATAAAGGGCAATATAAAACCCAATATAAAACCTATGATACATATGTTCATTTTTGTCTCCTTATGGAGGCTATTATAAAGAAAAAGAAATCAAAAGCAAGATTTTTCTTTTATTTTTTTCGAAAAAAAGCTATCATATACTTATCAACAAAAGGAGTTTAGCATGTTACGTGATGAAGTAAAAAAACAAATGGTTGAAGCTATGAAAAACAAAGAAGCGGATAAAGCCCAAACTTTGCGTTTGATTATTGCTGCCATCAAAGATAAAGATATTGAAGCCAGAACAAAGGGCAATCAAGACGGCATTGACGAAGCTGGCATTTTATCCCTTTTACAAAGCATGATCAAACAACGTAAAGAAAGTATAGAAATGTATCGACAAGGCAGTCGCGATGACTTGGTGGCACATGAACAAGCCGAAATAGATGTGATTTCCAGCTTTTTACCAAAGCAAATGGATGATGCAGAGATGACCGCGGCCATTCAAGCAATCATTACCGAAACGGGTGCAACCTCTATTAAACAAATGGGCGCTGTCATGGGGGCTTTGCGGACAAAATATGCTGGACAAATGGATTTTGGTAAAGCTTCAGGAGTGATTAAATCTTTATTAGCAGGTTAAAATGGCTTTTCCCCCTCAATTTTTAGACGAATTACGCGAAAAAATACCTTTATCCGAGCTGATTGGCCGCAAGGTTAAGCTAACTCATAAAGGACGGGAATATACAGGGCTTTGCCCTTTTCACAAGGAAAAAACACCTTCCTTCACCGTTAATGATGACAAAGGATTTTATCATTGTTTTGGTTGTGGGGCTCATGGCGATATTGTTCGTTTTTTAACTGAATCTGAAAAAATGCCATTTATTGAGGCTGTGGAATATTTAGCCAATATGGCTGGTATGAAAATGCCAGAGCTGTCGCATCAACAAAGCCAAATTCAAAAGCAACAGTCTAACTTGTTAAAGATAATGGAAACAGCATGTCAATTTTTCCAATCTCATTTATTCAGCAGCATCGGTACAGAAGCAAAAAATTACCTTGTCCGCCGCGGCATGAGTTCGGACATGGCCAAACGCTTCCGTTTGGGGTATGCGCCAACGGGTCAAGGATTGTTTGCCCACCTGAGTGAAAAAGGCTTTAATGCAAAGGATTGTTTGAGCTTAGGCCTTATTGCTAAAAATAGAGATGGCAACGGCTATCATGATTATTTTTATGATCGTGTGATGTTCCCTGTTATGAATAAACGAGGACATGTTATTGGATTCAGTGGCCGCATGCTGCACCAAGGTGAACCAAAGTATTTAAACTCACCCGAAACAGATTTATTTCATAAAGGAGAGCTGTTATATGGATTGCCACAAGCACTAGAGACTGTTCGCAAACAAAATGAAGCATTAGTTGTGGAAGGAAATATGGATGTTATTTCTTTGCACGGAGCGGGCTTTACACAAGCCATGGCGCCATTGGGAACGGCTTTTACCGAAGATCAGATTAAATTGTTATGGACAATGTGTGACGAACCCGTCATTTGTTTTGATGGTGATGGGGCTGGTCAAAAAGCAATGATGCGTGCAGTAAAACGCGCTTTACCGATTTTACGTCCAGGAAAATCTTTGCGTTTTGCATATTTACCAAATGGATTTGATCCTGATGATATGATCCGAAAAAAATCCCCTGCGGCATTTGAAGAAGAATTGAAAAGTGCACGGCCTTTTGTAGAGGCTTTATGGCAAATGTTATTGGAAGGGCGCACATTGAATACGCCTGAACGCAAAGCCAAATTGGAACAAGATACAAAGGATACGGTTGCGCTGATTCAAGATGCTAGTGTCCGCACTTATTACCAACAAGAAATGGCAAAAAAAATCCGTTCACTTACGTTTAAAAAAAGCAAAAACAAACAAACTTTAACAGCTAATTTAACCAGTCCGACGCAATCGCCGCAACTGTTGGCTTATTTAATTGCCTATCCAGAACAAGGGGCTTTATTCGCGGAAGATTTAATGCGCTATATGCCCACACAAGATACCTTAAACACTTTTGCAGACGTGATTGCCTATTTAACAGATACACCCGATTTAACCTATGAAACTTTATGGGAAAAATTATCCGAAGATCAGCAAAATTTTTTACAAAATGCTGTTGATAATGTGCATTCAAAACAATTGGATGCAGAAACTGTACTTGGACAACTACAAACTCTTATCAACATGCATAAACGAACCATTTTAGCCCAAGAAATTGCCGATAAAAACAAACTCTATCTGGAAACAGAAAACCCTGCCATTAAAGAAGAAATCAACACACTCAATCAAGAATTGCACGCTTTAATGCATGCTGATGAATAAATCCACTGCAAACTTTTTATTTCTCCACGGGAATAAACGTACCATTTTGATAACGCCCTAATATCAGTGGATAAGGACAATGTTGAGGTCTCTCTCCTTTAAAGGCCACATTGTTTCCAAGAACATTCATCCAATTAGTTAAATTATTATAAGTTTCTCTGGTAAATGGTAAAGAATTAGTGATTGTATATTCAATCAAACTTAATGCGTCCAAAACTTGCATAGCAACAAGGTAGGCTAATCCTGTTTTGGATTCATCTATTCTCTCTTTCATCTGTTTATCTGTGTCTGATAAATTCATCTGCATTCCCAAAGGAGAAACAACAGCAACCATTCCCTCCATGTAAGGTTGCACCATTTTATTTAAATCTGGGTCATTCATTTCTGCCGTCATTAAATCTCCTTTAAAATCCTGTAAATGGATTTGTTTGAATAAATTTATATATCCTAATGTCGGATTACCCAAAATAACTATAACTTCTGGATTTTTTGACAACAGTTTTGTAACTTCATTCTTGGGGTCTTGTATATTTAAAGGGATTCCCAATACTCGGATATCGTTAAAACCGTGCTTATTTAATTCTGAAACTAAATAGTTTTTTTCAGATAAACCGTAATCATCTTCTATATATACAATATCCAAAGTGTTGTATTTTTTTAATATTCTCTCAACCAGAGGATTCATTATATCACTGATGTCACAATCCATATGTAAAAACGAATCCACATCCGCAGTAATGGATTTGGTGGTAACTGTGAATAAAAATCCTTTTTGCTGTTTGATATAAGGAACAATCGCAGATCCCACAGAAGACATAAAGGATAGAACAATAGGCTTTTCTTGCGCAATAGTTGCTGTTTGTAGGGCTGTTAAGGACTTCATAGGATTGCTTTCTGAATCAACATAAACGATTTCAAATGGGTAAGTATGTTTTTGGGTTGCATAATCTATAACACCTTTTATTTTTTTACCAAGAAATGCAACATTACCACTTAATGGCAACACAGCATAGATCTTTTGCCTACCAGTGGTAGCTTGTTTCTCGGATTGATACGCATTGTATCCGACAATCCCAAAGATGACAGCAATTGCTACCCCCCATCCAATAATACCTTTCCAATTCAACTTACTCATTTTTATTCTCCTTTGTTGAATATTTTTTATTGTAGCATACACAGTGTGTTTTATCAATAGAAATAATTTTTGACTTTAAAAACATACCAAAGTAGAAACTTGCGTGCCATTAGTTTTAGCTTATATATTACCGTGCAATTTTGAACACCCAAGGAGAAAAAAATGAAATTATTATTAGTTATGTTGACTTTGATTTTATGTTCATGTACTTCACGTCCTAAACTGGATAAACTCTGTTTAGATAAAGATCCTAATGAAATGACAGAACGTGAATTGGAAGTTTGTAAAGTCTATTTGCAACCCTCTTTAATTATAAAAAACTAAACAAATCCTATTCCCTAAAAGCAACACTTGATCGTTGCAATAGATACTTGCTTTTTAGTTAAAAACATGCTAGCATGAAAGTGTGTTAAATTTTTAAGGGGTGGAATATATGAAAAAAAGTTTTAAAATTATCTTATGTGGTGCATTGGCTGTTGGCGCCACAATATTGGGGTGTATTTTTGCTTGTGATGGCACAGAAACTTCGCCCAAAACAACAACCTCAGCTTCAGAAATAGCCGATCTTGATCCTGATCCTGTTCCTATTGTAGCCACAATGGATATCAACGCAGAACGCCCCTTTACAGCCCAAATTTTTTGGACAGAAGATCCGACCGACGCTTTTTCAGAACAACGTTCGGTTCAAACACAAGTTCCTGAGGGACAGTCTCGTTTAGAACTATTAATTCCAACCGATATTGTACATCGTTTTCGTTTTGATTTTGGATATAAACCTGGCAAAATAACCATCTCTAATATTGAATTAAGTGGGATAGAGCCAATCAAGTTGAATCTTAAAAATTTTTCTTTTAGTCCCGATGTTCAACGTCATGAAGTCAATCAAAGTGAATTAACTATTTTTTCTGAATCGCGGGATCCTTATATGATTTATAAACTTCCTGTGGATGCAATGACAGATTAAAATATAGATAAACACCTCTTGACTTTTTGTAAAAAAACGCTATTATATGGCTTGTTTTTAACAATTTTAAAAGGAGAAAAATATGCCATCAGTTGTTAACGGTGATTTATGTATTAAATGCAAAGCCTGTGTGGAAGTTTGCCCAGTAGGTGCTTTTCATGAAGCAGAAAAACAAGTTGTTGTTGATCCGAATACTTGCATTGATTGCGGCGTTTGCATTGGGGAATGCCCTCAAGGTGCTATTAAACCAGCCGATGAATCCGATGAAAAATGGGTGAAATTTAATGCAGAAAATGCAGAAAAATTACCTTTGGCTTAAATTGAATTAAAAAGTGTACATACCCTTTGCATTGGATGAACAAAGCAAAGGGTTTTGTTTTAAGAAAGAAATTATATGGCGATTGTTCCTGCAACACAATCTAATATCCACCAAGCGGCTCAACTGATTCAATCAGGGGAGATCGTTGCTTTTCCAACAGAAACCGTCTATGGATTAGGAGCTGATGCCTATAATGCCTCCGCTGTTGCCAAAATTTTTGCAGCAAAAAATCGTCCGACATTCAACCCTCTTATTTCCCATATTGCGGACGTTGATTTTTTGAATGATTATGTCAAAATAGATGAACGCGTAACGGCTTTAGCAAAAAAGTTTTGGCCCGGCCCTTTAACCATGGTTTTACCCAGAAGGCAAGACAATCCAGCGTTGGATTTAGCTTGTGCAGGCTTACCCACCGTCAGCGTGCGCATGCCAAATCATCCTGTTGCATTGGCTTTAATTAAAACCGCTAATACCCCTATTGTTGCCCCTTCAGCCAACCGTTCCCAAAGCATTAGCCCTACAACAGCAGAACATGTGTATAACAGTTTGGGAAACCGAGTTCCCATGATTTTGGATGGTGGTGCTTGTCGTGTAGGGGTAGAATCTACCATTATTGATTTAACAACCCCAAAAATTGTTCTATTGCGTGCAGGTGGCATCGCCATGGAAGATATTTCAGATTTTTTAAATGAAGAGGTTATTATTTCTGGTGGCAATCCAAATCTCCCCTCTTCTCCAGGACAAATGCTAAAACACTACGCCCCAAAATATGAAACAAGGATTAACGTAACCCGACCAAATGATGATGAATACATGATTGGTTTTGGTAAAATAGATGGACATATCAATTTAAGTCCAAGCGCAGATTTATCTGAAGCAACAGCCAATTTATTTGCCTATATGCACATGGCCGAAGAACAAACTAAATACTTTAAAATTGCTATTGCCCCTATTCCCATGCATGGTTTAGGTCGTGCTATCAATGACCGCATAAAACGTGCTTCCTATAAAGATTAACCACAAAAAGTTGACACCTACAGAATCTGTGGTATAATTATAGCCGTAGGGCATTAGGCAGTAAGAAAGGAGCACAACATGAAAAAAATCTTGAAAAGAATTGGAATTTTAGCAGGTATTGCGGCCGCTGGATATTTAACTTATTTTGGAGTAGCTGTAGCAGGCATTTTATTCTTCCCTTATGTTGTGGGCACATGCTTGACAGGTGTTAAGATTGGGGCTGCTTTAGCTATGTTAGCAGGAACATATCATGCTGTCAAAGATACCTTCCAAGATATTAAAGCACAAAAACAGCAAAAAACGCTTGAAGCAACTCTTCAGGAAAGAACACAAGAAGAAGAAGAAGAAGAGAAAGTTCAACAAAGAACTCAACAACGCTTTCCTCAAAATCGTGTGCGTCCTGGCAGAACAATGAAAAAACAAAGACGTCGCGTTGGAACACACCACACAGGTACAACATACCAATATGGCGAGCGTGAAGCTGCTTAAATGATAGAAGAAATACATGAACAACGAAAATACACAAAATCAGCCAACTGTTGATCCTCAAACAAAACCTACTCCGGTCAAAAAGAAAAATTTATTTTCACGGATAGGAAACGGATTTAAATTAACTGGGACTTTTTTAAAATCAACTGTAGTGGCTGTTTTGGTAGGGGCAATTGCCGCCACAGCGACATTTATTATCAAAGGCTGTTATACTGTTGCTAACGCTATCGTAAAAGCAGTTGATGATACAGGTTACAATCGTAGACCAAACGAAACTTCAAAAGAGCATATCGAACGTTTGCAAGAAGAAGGTGGTACGATTGGGACAGCAGCTACTGTTGCAAAAAAACTTGAACCAATTGCAGAACCTATTAAGGAAGCTACAGAACCAGTTGTAAAAGCTTTGGATGATAGATCTTTAAACCAAGGGAAAAATGAATCTGAAGAAGAGTATAACAAACGATTACAAGAAGAAGGAAGTCCGACAATCAAAGCAGCGGCAGAAGTTGCCTCTTGGTTAAAAAGCAGGGGACAAAAAGCACAACCTTTGACTCCTGAACAATTAAAAGAAGTGCAGGATCGAGTTCAAGCTCAACACTAATTATAGTGAAAATAATACCCTCTGTCTTGGTGGGTGTTTTTATTTTTTCTTAATAATGTGGTGGGGGCGTTTCCTCGGACAACGGTTTGACAATAGACGTATTAACACTATCCTTTAAATCATGATATTCACGTTCCAGCTTTGCTGTTACTTTTGCCAAACGCACAACCTCGCCATTTAAATCATCCAATTGTTTTTCTAAATCCGCAACATAGCGTTCCAACTCAATAATTTTTTCAGCATCTATCATTTAAATTTAACCTTGTTAATACTTCATCTTTGCCCAAAATCTGCATAATTGCGTATAAATCCGGAGATTGCGTCCGACCGGTAATAGCCACACGCAAAATTTTGGCCACATCGGAAACAGATCCCTTAAAGGACTTTGGATCTGCCTTATAAGCTTTCATATCCGTTGCAAACCCATTTGCTCCAGCAATTTCTTTAATCTTGGCGAACCATTCTTCTTTTGAATCCGATGGATTATAGATTGCCGCGTATTCCAAAGCAACCTTAACCACATCATCTTTGGCAATAGGATCCAATAACTTTTCGTCAAAGGCTGGCGTTTGAAAGAAAAATTCTGTTTCTTTTTCGGCATCCTCCCATTTGAATAAGTCTTTTCTGGATTTAGTGCCGATACCACGCTCAATATTGAAAATTGAAATACATTTTTCACGATTATTTTCCAGTACATTGGCAAAATCTGGCTTATATTCTTTTGCCCACGTTAAAACTTTATCATAAACTTCCTCGGCCGTCATACGTGCGACAACTTCACGTGCAATACTGTTTAATTTCACCATATCAAACAAAGCCCCTGCCGTGTTGGAAATTTTATGAATATCCATTGGAAAATCAAACACAGACACTGTTGGATTTTCTTTACGCCAATCTTCAAAACTGGCATTCATTAAATTCAGCAAATATTCCAAAACAGCATCTTGCGGATAACCATGTTCTGCAAAATATTCAATATTTGCTTCTGGATCCAAACGTTTAGAAATTTTACGACGCTTACCATCTTCACCTAATTTTTGCAATAAGGCATGGTGAGCATATTGTGGTGGTTGCCATCCCATTAGATTAAATAATTGAATGTGTAATGGTAATGAAGAAAGCCATTCCTCACCACGAACAACATGGGTTGTTTGCATTAAATGGTCGTCAATTAAATGGGCAAAGTGATAAGTAGGCAAACCATCAGCACCTTTAATAATTGGCACATCAACATCATATTCAGGCAAAGATACCTTACCTTTTAACAAATCATCGACAACAATCCGTTTTGAATAATCTCCTGTGGATTTTAAACGAATGCAAAATGGTTTTCCAGCTTTTAAATTAGCCAAAACTTCATCATCTGTCAGATTACGGCACTTAGCATAATGCCCATAATATCCCGTGCGCAAACCTTGTTTACTTTGAATTTTACGAACTAAATCTATTTCTTCTGTTGTACAAAAACAAGGATAAGCGGCGCCCTTTGCAACCAATTCCTTGGCATAAGCTTGATAAATTTCTTTACGCTCAGATTGGGTATAAGGTGCATAGTCTCCAATCTCTCCATCCAACGTCCGCCCCTCATCTGGACGAATGCCATAGTGAGCCAAAGCATTTAAAACAACCTCAACAGCTCCTTCTACCTTCCGTGCCTGATCAGTATCCTCTACGCGCAAAAAGAAAACGCCATTATGTTGATGAGCCAAACGTTCCGCCATAAAACCTTGATAAAAATTCCCAATATGCAAATACCCTGTTGGACTGGGAGCTAACCGAGACACAACAGCCCCTTCTGGTAACTCCCGGGATGGGTACTTTGTCTCTATCTCAGCCACAGTCGGCAATTCGTTCGGAAATAATAAATCTAAAATTTCAGGCGTCATCTTTTTCCCTTTCATGAAGTTGCCACAGAGTATATCATATTTTTGCTTGATTTTCAAGCCTCTTTTTGGTACAATATCGCACAAGCGAAAGGATAAAATATGTCATTATTAGCCATCATTTCCGATAAAGTAGTACAAGCATTTGCTAAGGCAGGATATCCCGATGCTGAATGTTTGGTGCGCGCTTCTGATCGTCCAGAATTATCCGATTTTCAATCCAACGGCGCTTTACCTCTTGCCAAGCAAACACACACCAATCCACGCGAAATTGCCACCCAAATTGCAGACATCTTAAAACAAGATGATTTTTTTGCTACAGTATCTGTAGATGGCCCCGGCTTTATTAACATGAAGATTTCAGATGTTGAGTTGGGAAAACTTGCCCCTCAACTCATCAACACAGACAAATGTGGCTATGAATGCTCAACACCCCAAAAAACAGTTATTCTGGATTATTGTGGTCCAAATATCGGTAAAGTATTGCACTTCGGGCATTTGCGATCCAGCAATATCGGCGATGCGGTTCGGCGTATTATGACTTTTGCAGGCGATAAAACCATTGGTGATGCGCACTTGGGCGATTGGGGACGTCCTATGGGTTTGGTTTTAACAGAGCTAAAAGAACGTTGGCCAGAAATGCCTTATTTTAAATCAGATTACAAAAATGATAAAGGGTATCAAGTTCCCTTTACGCTGGCCGATGTAACAGAAGTATATCCTATTGCCTCAGCCAAAGCAAAAGAAAACCCAGAGTACATGGAACAAGCCAAAATTTTTACACGTGAATTACAGGCGGGAAAAAAGGGCTTGCACGACCTGTGGAAAAAGTTTGTAGATATGACCTTAGCAGACACAAAAGAGTTAATGCAGATACTGAATGTCCACTTGGATTTATGGTGGGGAGAAAGCACCGTTAACGACACCACAACTACTTTAATCCAAGACTTGCAAGACAAGGGTTTTGCCGTAATGGATGATGGGGCATTAGTGATTAAACAAGAAGGTGATACACCGCCAGCTATCCTAGTCAACAGCGCCGGCGCAACGATGTATGCTGCT
This sequence comes from Alphaproteobacteria bacterium, assembly GCA_017960645.1. Lineage (GTDB taxonomy): Bacteria > Pseudomonadota > Alphaproteobacteria > CAAHEQ01 > UBA3637 > UBA3637. The sequence continues at coordinate 13,407 of JAGCYU010000006.1, forward strand.
TCGGATTTAGCCACTTTACAAGAGCGCATGCAACAATTCCATCCAGATGTCGTTCTATATTTCACTGATGCGCGCCAAGGGTTACATTTTTCCCAAGTTTTTGCCAGTGCAAAAAAAACAGGCATTGTCCCTGAAAATGTTTCATTGGAATTTCAACCATTTGGAACTGTTAACGGACCGGATAACAAACCGTATAAAACACGCGAAGGTGGTGTTCCAACCTTGCGTTCGGTGATTGAAATGGCCATTGATACGGCCCGCAAAAAAATAGATGCCGGAGAAATGGGTAAAGATTTAAGTGAGCAAGAGAAAATTGATATTTCAAAAACAGTTGGTGTGGCGGCTTTAAAGTTTGCCGACCTAATGAATGACAAAACAAAAAATTATATTTTTGATGCCGAACGCATGATCAGTACTGAGGGAAAAACAGGACCTTATCTGTTATATGCCATTGTTCGGATGAAAGCTATATTGGAAAAAGTGGGCAAAGCAAATATGGACAAAGCTTTGGTCATTACTGATCCTGCAGAACGTAAATTGATTTTGCGCTTACTGGCTTTTCCAACGGCAGTTCAAGCCGCTTATGACACTCGTGCACCACATATCATCGCTGACTATTTGTATAATGTGGCTGGAGATTTCAACCTGTTTTATCACGATTGCCCTATTAAAATGGCTTCGGCAACAGAACGCAACAGCCGCTTGGCCTTAACAGAGTTATCCTTGCGCATTGCCACAACATGTGCAGATTTATTAGGGTTACGAATTCCCGATAAAATGTAATTATGGCATCTACTTTTTTTTGGTTTTATTCATCCAAGCAATCATAACAACTTGTTCGGAACACTCTTCCATTAAATTGCCATCTTTATCTTGCATTTCCCAACGTTGAACAACATTACCTGTTTGATAGGCGGTACCATCCCCCGCATCTTGAACTACGTCTCCTTGGCGTTCCAATAAAATCTCACATGTAGCCGCGGGCACTGGATTACCTTTCTTGCCGTCCTTATCTTTTACTGCCCCCACTTGAATTTTAACCCGTTCCAGCGTGTTGTTCATTGGATCTTCCACAAACTCTGGAGCACTAACACCAAACCCATAGCTCATCTTTGTATAATGCTTATCATCATATAAATTGGTCACAAAAGAACTGGGACGATTTGACACATCTACAACACTGGCACGCTTGCCGATTTCTTCCAATATAGCATTTGCTTTTTGCGTATTGATAGCTTTTGACCACCACACCATAGCAGCTGTTGAAATAAGCCCCATAAGCAACAATACTGAAATCATTTCAATCATTGTTCTACCATGCTCTAAATCAGTTGCTTTACATAAACGCATCGTGTCATCCTTTCTATAAAATAGACCTCAGTTAAGAGCTAGCATTTTTTATTCTTATTTGCAAGGATTATTTTTTCAAAAACTTGTAAAATGCCTCTCGGCCACGCATAAACCGTAACTTTTTATCAATCCACCCATTATAGTCACGCCGAAGCGCTACCGGGCCAAAATCTGGAACATCAATCATCACAGTCTCCCCCAACTTAATATCCCTAAGCGCCGGGTCAAAACACTTTTTGTTAATAAACTTATGCAAACTTCGTTCAATCAAACACATATTTGACAGCTTATTTTTACCACCACCAGATAATGGCACAATATGATGCACATCAAAACCATGTGGCAAAAGCCCTTTGGACGCTCGGATCAGATTTATTTCGTGTATATAAGGATTCAATCGTCCTGTTCGATACAACCACAACATAAACACTTTATTCAAACGTTTATGGTCAAATTCTTTGCGTAACGCTTTTGTCACTTCAGGCGGTTGCAATGTAAATTTAACGGGCATTTTATCCAGCTTTCAATAAATGTATAGCACTATCCTTTTGAAACAGGTATAGCATATTTTTTAATGCTTGTCCACGACTGGAAGTTAAATTTTTATCTGTGGCTAATAATTGTTTAACCTCGGCAGTTGCCATACTGAGTAGCTCTGCATGCTCAGATAAATCTGCAAAATGGAAACTGGGCAATCCACTTTGTCGCACACCCAATACCTCCCCTGCGCCGCGCAAACGCAAATCAGCTTCGGCAATTTTAAAGCCATCATTACTGTCCTTTAAGACTGCTAATCGTTCTTTGGCCAATGCGCTCAATCGCCCATGAATCAACAAACAAACAGCTTTGTCCGAACCACGCCCGACACGTCCCCGCAATTGATGCAAAGTGGCCATACCAAACCGTTCTGCATGCTCAATCACCATAATCCCAGCTTGAGGCACATCCACACCTACTTCAATCACTGTTGTAGAAACAAGCACTTGTATTTTACCGGAAACAAATGCTTGCATAGCGGCATCTTTTGCATCGGCTTTCATTTGTCCATGGATTAAACCAACTTTATCGCCAAACACTTTTTGCAAAGCTTTAAAACGAACTTCTGCTGCCATTAAATCCGTTTTTTCCGATTCCGCTACCAACGGACAAACCCAATATATTTGCTGTGCTTGAGCTTTTAATTTTTGCACCAGTTCAGAAATCTTACGTTCACTTAAAACGCGCGTTAAAATAGGCTGACGCCCCACAGGCTTTTCATTCAAAATAGAAATATCCATGTCCCCATAAGCTGTCAAAGCCAAGGTTCTAGGGATTGGTGTTGCAGACATAACTAACAAGTTAACCCCTGCACTCTTTTGCGCTAAACTTAACCGCTGTTCCACACCGAACTTGTGCTGTTCATCCACAATGGCAAGACCTAGTTTTTGAAAAATCACTTCTTTTTCCAATAAAGCGTGTGTGCCAATAATAAACGATATTTCACCCGCAACTAATGCAGATAAAATTTGGGTTCTTTCCTTCCCTTTTTCACGAGCTGTTAATAACGCAATTTTGATATCCAATCCCTTTAAAAATTCCAAAATCTTGGCAAAATGTTGCCGAGCCAAAATATCTGTCGGAGCCAATAAAGCAACCTGTCCTCCTCCTGCAATGACTTGCAAAGCAGAAATCACCGACACAATTGTTTTTCCCGAACCGACATCACCTTGCAAAAGACGACTCATGCGTTCAGTACTGGCTAAATCTTCACTAATTTCATCGACACAACGTTGTTGAGCTTTTGTCAGCTCAAATGGTAACCGCAAATAAAATGTTTTTTGATGGGGGTATGCTTGCCCTTTTTGTCCTTGCTGTTTTATATGCTGACGAACTAACAACAAAGCTGCTTGGTTAGCTAATAATTCATCATAAGCCAATCGCATTCTGGCGGGTGCCGTAGCCTCAAACTCTTGCAAAGTTTTAGGATGATGCACAATCTGAATTGCCTCTTTCCAACTGGGCCAACGATAACTTTCCAAAACAGCACCTGAAATTTCCTCCGGCAAATCGGGGAGCAACTCTAATCCCTGTGCAATCACAGAACGTAATATTCTTCCACTCATCCCTGCACTTAAAGGATAAATTACTTCATATTCAGGAATATCCGATGGCAAAAAACAAATATAATCTGGATGAATCATTTTCAAGCTGGCATTCACCACATCCACTTTTCCAGACACCCAAACACGTTTTCCAACGGGTAATTTTTGTGTTAAATAAGATCCATAGTATTTAAAAAAGACTAACTCAATTGCACCAAAATTCGTTTGCCCTTTTACGACATAAGGCAACCGTTTTATTTTAGGAACAATATGCTCTTCCACCTCTACCTGTAAAGTACTTAATGATCCATTTAAAGGCATAACGTCCGTACAAATAGTTCTTTTTTTAACATCTACGGGCAAATGCATTAAAGCATCCAATATTGTACTGCCACACAACTTTTTTAAATATGATGACAACTTTGGTCCAATACCGTTCAATCCAGAAATATCTCGGAACAAAGGAGTTAAAATATCAGGTCTCATTATTTTTTCTTATTTTGAGATATTTTTTTAACAGGACGTTTTGGATACAGCATCGTCCCGTCATCCTTTTTAACAGAACCATCTGCATACACAATAAACTTAAATATGCGCATATCTTGAAAACGTTTCAAAATTTCTTGACACGACATAGGATGCTCTTTTTTATGCAATTTCATGGCTCGTATTTTAGCTTCGACATATGCTTCATCCAAACTACGTTCATCTTCGGCAGTTTCTGCAGAATTCGCCAACAGCCTAGAAGCAATAACTTCGAAATCCTCTAATGACTTCCCGGCATTACACGCATATGCCGCCCCAGCTGCAGATCCCAATTGATTAGCCAAAGAAGTATCTAATCCAAGTCTATTTTGGGCCCATCCAACTAATGGCAATAATACTATCCCTAATATCAACACTAATCGCATACAAGATTCTCCTAAAAGGAAATTATTTTCTTAAGTTCATTATAATCATATTTTATACACAACTGCAAGAAATTTTTGTTGCATCCCAAAGAAAAGTTTTGTATTCTACAATACAGGGAGAAAAATCATGCAAAAAAATGAAAAAACAGAATCCTTAAATCAAGACGTTTTAGAAGCATATCCCACACGCATGCATGTTGAAGCTTTACCTGACAGGCGCTTTTTCCGCATGACACGCACATTAACCATTATAAATGCATTATCTGTATGCTTGGTCATAGCATTAAGCTGTTTCTTTTATTATGCTATGGACAACCAAGATGTGGATATCCGTTATCCCTCGGGTCAAAATGCCCTCTACAGTATGGACAGAGCAAATAAAACATTAACAAGAGTTGATCTCACAACCGCTACTTATTCTCCTATACAATTGATGGCAGAAGAAGCATTAAAAAATTATATTCAATTAAGGCATAGTGTTGTATGGGATAAAGATGAAATGTCGTACAGACTAAGTCCTGTCCCCCCACCAGACAGGTCAACAAGCCTACTTAAGCTTTTGTCTTCCGACAGAATGTTTGGCAGTATTGTACAACAGCAAAATGAAGTCATAGAAATGCTAAGAAAAGAAGGCCTTGTCCGCGATGTACATATTTATGAGCTCAAACATGTCTATGGCAATTTGTGGACAGCAACCGTGGATTTATTTGATATTCCGATTGACAGAGATACATTAGAACCATTTTGTATGTGTCAAGATAATTCAAAACAATGTCTGGATTGCAAGGTCACATACGCAAAAGAAAAAGGTCCAAATAACCGATCCAGGCTTCAACGTTTAAAAATTTGGGCACGGATAGGCCGAGCAAATCGACCAACACACGAAAATCCTTTTGGATTCAGCATGAACAGCTATATTGTTCAATATATCCCATTGCATGAAAAACTTGGCTATTGGGATTTTCCAGCCAAATGGCAAACCAATGATTGATCGGCTTTTTCTTGCATGACTATTTCGTGATGATAATGATTCAAAACATGCATCAGCTTATGCCAAACACCACTGCTCCAAAGATTTATACTTCCCCAAATAGCGGCTATACTTACAATAATCGTACAAAGTGCTGCCAAAATATCCATAATTTCGTGTACATCGTGCCTGTCCATATGTCTCTCCCCTTCCTCTGACACATGGATATCCAATCACAAAATTTCAATCTCGCCCCTGTGATTGAGCTTCTTGAATAGCTTTCTTTGCAGCCTTTGGCCCACACATTATGCATATATTTCTATAAAAACCTTCATACATTCCCACAATAGCTAAAGCCCGCACCATCGAATTATAAGTTATTCGATCTCTTTCTAACTTGTCAGCGTCAGATAAATCATCATATGGTGTATCCGGGAAAGGCATCAAACCGGCATCTATATATTTTTGTTCCTGCTCACAAATTAATTGGGATAAATAAGGCTTCTGCTCTGGATCTATTCTGCTTTGTCCTAATCTATCATACTCTCTTTTAGCCTGCGCTATTTTATCCCGAAGCAAACCGGCTTCCTGATCTCTACTATCCTCTAAACTAAAATCCTTTAATCTCGGATTTGCTTGTGCCGCCCTATAATTCTCCTGAATTCGTTTGCGGACGTTTTTATGTTCCTCTTTTGCTCTTTTCAATACTTCCAACCAAAGCTCATCAGACCCTGTCCAACTTCCTGTTTTCTGTTGAAGATCCAACATATCCATAATATTCAAAGCTTCAATTTGAGGCTTATCTATTGAAAATAAAACTTCTTGCCACATTATTGCCTCCTTTAACCCTTCTAAAGCCTGCTCGGCTGGAGACAATTCTGGCACCAGTTGTTCAGGGGCAGGTGGTAGCAACGTAGCACTTCCCATACCATTCTTCATAGCTTTGACGCCAACTAAACTACCCAACCCAAGTATTGTTGCAATAGCACCTATTGCAACACCTTTTTTATGGTCTTTTATTTTATCAAAAAGGTTTTTAAGCGCACCCGGCTCTGCCCTAGCTCCCTCAGAAGTATCTTGTCCCCCTTCATTTTGAAGTTGCTGGGTCAACTCTGTTCTCAGTACTTCTATTTCTTCTTGCGTACAGTCTGCCAGATTAACCCCTACTTTACGAGCTATAATCATAAGAACTAAGGATGGATTCACACCACTTATATGGTCCAAATGCAGACTTACTGAACCCATAGTAGTCAAAAAATCCCGCTCTTTTTTGTGCCTAACAGCACTCTCTAAATAATAATAACAAATATCCTCTTTCTGCCCACGCATCCCCTCTACTGCACTGTCTATGAAATATCTAACCCCACGGTCCCATTCCTCTACCGTCATCTCTGCATCTTCAACAAAACGATCGGAAACTTTCGCGGATTTCAAAAGACACATACAAACATCATCGCTTATCTCGTCTTTCTTATCAGGGGGCAACTTACACACAATTGTAACATTACATTGTTTTCCTTCGGTTTCTTCAGCCAGTACGGCCTCTCGAAACTGTTTAACTTTTTTTTCACCGTCCTGCAACTCCCCTTCTGGCTTATCTTTAATTTCCTCCCATTTTTTATCCAGGTACTTTCTAAAATCAATTTCCGTATCTACCCAACGGCTTATGTCTAAATCTGTGGTCATTAAACACCCTTTCCATTTGATAATTATATGCAATTATTATACCATGTTTTGCCCATCTGTCAATAAAATTCCCTTTTTGACATTTTTTACTTGACTATTATTCAAAAATCGTGTAAAAGGTATGGCGCGAGCTACAAAGGCCGGTTGGCAGAATGGCTTATGCAGAGGACTGCAAATCCTTTGATATCGGTTCGATTCCGGTACCGGCCTCCAAAAAAATACTTGCTAAGTCAAAATTTTTTTGGTATAATGGTGTTGTTATTCCAGCGTAGCTCAGTGGTAGAGC
>JAGCYU010000007.1 GCA_017960645.1 Alphaproteobacteria bacterium
GGTGGTACTTGGATCACAGCCCACAGCGCCACGGATGAAGGTTGTGATGCCGCACATTGCAATGGCCTTAATTTTTGCAGAAGCGCCCAAAAGATGAATTTTTTTAGCGCCCTCATTTGGTGTAAATCTATCGGACATAAGCTTACGGATGTAGAAACTGTTTGCCCAAATGGATTGGCTAGTGGACAGACATGTGCGAATGCTAATAATTTTGGGAACGTTTGGACAGATATGCCAAGCCCAAGCAATTCAAATCGCATGGTATATCTTTCCGGCAAAAATCAGCTTATGCTTAATCATGACAGTGGAAATAGAAACAACAGCGCAAGCCTGAATGCCATTTGTAAAGAATAAATTCAATCAAGTTAATTTTCAATCACATCCAGCCATTGATTTAAGATTTTTTCGGGCAGGTATTGTTTCATGCTTTCTTGGGCGCTATGTCCCATTTTCTGGCGTAGTTTTTCATCCTCCATTAAACGCCCAAGCCTTTCGGCAAAATCATCAATATCAGTTACTAAAAAGCCGTTGACTTTATCTTTGATTAAATCCGAAACAGCTGAAGCATTTTTAAATCCGATAGCGGGCAAACCTGCTGCCATGCCTTCTGCAAGCGCTAAACCAAAGCCTTCAAAACGGCTGGGAAAAGCGATAATGGAAGCTTCGGCCATTTTATCAGGGATTTCGTTTGTCAGCCCCATGAACTTGATTTGATTTTTTAAATGATACTTTTGCACCAAAGCCGTGCATTGCTTTTGATAATCTGTATCCTTAGACGCTCCATAAAAATGAACCTGCCAATGAGAAAATTCTTGAGTAATTTTGGCAAATGCCTCTATCAATAAATGTTGTTGTTTATCTTTGTCAATCCGAGCTGGATAGATGATAATGGGTTTATGGTGCTTGGGTTGATTGTTTTCAGGAACAGGATTTCCAATCGCAACAATTTTGCCTTGATAATATCTTTTTAACGTTGGGATGAAAGAGGGCAAAAGAACTTGGACAATATCCGCCTGTTTTAAAGTACGTTCAAATAATTCCTTTTTCTTTTTGGTAAAGAAAATGCTGGGCTCACTGTGTAATTGCACAATTTTGGTACAAGGGTAGGGATCATGATAGACAATATCGGCCAAGTCTTGAATTCCTTCACAGATAATGACGTCTGGTTTGATTTCGTTGCAATAGGCGCGAATTTCTTTGGCTATATATAATTCACGGTTAAAGTAGGGTACAAAGTCCAAACCAATTTGGCCCAAAATACGCCGTATGCGCGAAAAGTGAATGCGAAAGTGATGAAAGGTGACGCGTTTATCCAACGGATAAAACAATTGGCCTTGCTTTCTGTCTCTGGTTGCAACAAAAACACGGTAGCCTTTTCCTGTTAAAGCGCCAGAAAACCAACTGATTAATTTTTCTATTCCGCCGGCACCAGCAATCAGATTGCTTTTTTTATATATCAATATTGTTTTGTTTAGCATCGTTGAATTATCCTTGCTTCTTTTAGAGCCATATTACACAATCAATCTCGGTTTTGCAATATTTTTCTTAGTCGCCCTTTTGAAAAGCTTTCTTTGTTATATTCCGGATTGACTTGCATAGTATTTTATGTTAAACTGAACCTATTATTAACCAGTATTATAAGGAGCAGAAGATGAAATATAAATGTTTGGTTTGTGGGCAAGTTTTTGAGGTACCAGAGGGTGAAACGCCCAAATGTCCTGTGTGTAAAGTGACGGGAGATAAATTAGTCCCTTATAAAGAAGAGGCTATGACTTGGCCAGCAGAGCATACTATTGGTATTGCCAAAGGAGTAGATGCTGAAATTGTTGATGGATTGCGCAACCATTTTAACGGAGAATGCAGCGAAGTCGGTATGTATTTGGCTATGTCGCGTCAGGCTTTGCGTGAAGGTTATCCAGAAATTGCTTTGGCTTTAGATAAGATTGCACATGAAGAGGCGGAACACGCTGCCCGTTTCGGTGAAATGTTGGGTGAATTGGTTGCCGCAGATACCAAAGCAAACTTAGAAAAAATGTTAGCTGGTGAAAATGGTGCTTGCCATGGTAAAATGGCTATTGCTAAAAAAGCTAAAGAATTAAATTTAGATGCAATACATGATTCTGTGCATGAAATGGCACGGGACGAAGCGCGCCATGGTAAGGCGTTAGAGGCTTTACTAAAACGCTATTTTTAATCATTGTTTAAGCTACTTCTGGAACCGTATGGCGTGGTTTAAGTTTGCTGTTTTTGCCTTCTGTGTGGCGAATTTTTTTTCCTTTTAACAGGCCCTGAATTTCATCACCAGACAAGGTTTCATATTGAATTAACCCCTTGGCTAATGTTTCCAGCTCATTACGATTTGTTTTTAAAATATCCTGCGTGCGTTTATAGGCGCGGTTGATCAGCCCGGAAATTTCCTTATCCACCTGTAAAGCAGTATTGTCCGCCATATTTTTACGTTTTGCAATGCTGTAGCCCAAAAAGACATCACTTTCCGGTTCTTCAAAGGCAATAGGGCCCAATGAGCTCATTCCCCATTCGGATACCATTTTGCGAGCGATAGTTGTGGCAACCTGAATATCGTTACTGGCGCCTGTTGATACTTTTTCTTTACCAAAAATCATTTCTTCTGCCACACGGCCAGCAAACAAAATGCTTAAGCGTGAGAGCAGATAGGTTTTGCTTTGTGAATACTTATCTTTTTCAGGTAACTGCATCGTGACCCCCAAAGCACGTCCGCGAGGGATAATTGTTACTTTGTGCAACGGGTCAGATTCGGGTAAATGCAATGATACAATAGCATGTCCTGCTTCATGATAAGCCGTCATTTTCTTTTCATTTTCATCCATGATAAGGCTGCGGCGTTCTGCACCCATCATGACTTTGTCTTTGGCATCTTCAAATTCGGTCATAGTTACCATTGTTTTGTTGCGATGTGCCGCCAACAAGGCAGCTTCGTTGACCAAATTGGCTAAATCTGCACCGGAAAATCCCGGTGTCCCGCGTGCAATCACGTCCAACTGAACGTTTGGAGCCAAAGGCACTTTGCGCACATGAACTTTTAAAATAGCTTCGCGGCCTTTTAAATCTGGGTTGTTGACAACAACTTGACGATCAAAACGTCCCGGCCGGAGCAGGGCAGGATCTAATACATCCGGACGGTTTGTTGCGGCGATTAAAATGATACCGCAGTTTGTTTCAAAACCATCCATTTCAACCAGCAATTGGTTTAAAGTTTGTTCGCGTTCGTCATTTCCTCCGCCAAGTCCAGCCCCACGATGGCGTCCGACAGCGTCAATTTCATCCATAAAGACAATACAAGGGGATGTTTTTTTCGCTTGTTCAAACATGTCACGCACACGGCTGGCACCGACGCCGACAAACATTTCAACAAAATCTGATCCGGAAATGGAATAAAAGGGAACTTCTGCTTCGCCTGCAATAGCGCGTGCCAACAAGGTTTTACCTGTTCCGGGAGGGCCTACCAACAAAACGCCTTTTGGAATTTTACCGCCTAATCTTTGAAATTTTACAGGCGCCTTTAAAAATTCCACAATTTCTTGAAGCTCTTGTTTGGCCTCTTCAATACCAGCAACATCATTAAAAGTAATTTTTTCTTTACCATTTAATAAACGGGCTCTGGATTTTCCAAAGCTTAAAGCCTTGCCGTTACTGGCTGCCATTTGGCGCATCATAATCAAGAAAAATCCCAAAAATAAAATCATTGGTAACCATGAAATTAAGCCCGCGATAAAATTGTTTTCTTCTGTTTCTTCTGGGACAACAGTCATGGCAACTTGGTGTTCTTCCAACAAGGGAATTAAGTTTGCATCATTGGGAATATAGGTTGTAAATTTAGTGCTATTTTTTAATTGTCCTTCCAGATTCTGACCTTGTAGTTTTATTTGAGTGACCTCATCTTGGCGTACTTGGTTTAAAAATTCAGAATAGGATAGTTCTTGCTTGCTTTTTTCAGTTGTAGGTTCCTGAGAGACGGCTGCGAAAAAAAACAAAACAAGCAACATAATGCTCCAAATTAAAACGCCTCTGTTAACTTGCATCTTTTTTTTCATGAGTTAATCTCCCCTTTTTGACCATACCAAATAAACAATAGATTTATGGTTTTTATAATCTAAATTAAAAGATTTTTCAAGTTCTTTTTGTGTTTTTTCTTGAGAATTGATAAAACACATAGGAATATTGAGGCCAGCCCAAGGGAATGTGCGCTGGATTAAATAGGGAATTTTCTTGACTCTTGGTTTCGGTGCTTGATGTTGCAGAGTGCAGGGAATTGTGCTAAATACCAAATAATCCCCCCAATGAGCCCATTGCATGGCTGACAACTTAATAGCAGAGGGTAAATATTTAGGTTCTAATGCAATAAAAATGCTGTCTTTTTTAATCACCCATTGACACAGGTTTAAGGTTGCATATTTTGGGATTTCTTTTGCAATTTTTTCAATGCTTTTCAACGAGATATTTTTTTCTTTACAAGTAAAACTTGAAAGTAAATTTTCTATAATTCTAACTTTTAATTCTAAAGGTAATTGATTAAAATGAGACAGAGAAATTTCTAAGTAATTTTCAGGGAAAAAAATGACATGGTTTTTGATAAATTGGTGCATATAAAAGTCTAGAGCGGCATCTGCACGAGTCAAACGTTGGATGCTATTGCCAATAATTTCAGGTGTTAAGCCCATTTCATTCAGTTTAGGTTGGAACAAACGCCACCGTACACGTTCAAAAGAAGGATCGTAGTTCATAGAATCTTCAAACCAAGGAATGTGCTTTTTTCGTAAAGTTTCCACAATGTTTTTTTTGGAAGTTGTTAAAAGGGGACGCAAAATTTTAACGCCGTTTTGCATGCTTTGAAAACGCATGGATGCAAGGCCTTTTAGGCCGCTGGAACGGGTTAAACGCAAAAAAAATGTTTCTGCTTGATCCTCTTGATGATGGGCAAGACACAAGGCATCTGCTTGCTGTTCTTTGCAAAAATCACATAAGAGTTGATAACGTTTTACTCTGGCTTTTTCTTCAATTCTGGTTTTGGGTTTATCGCCAGCCCATACCAAAATTTCATGTAAGATAGCGTGGCGTGACAAAAATTGGTGAACTGCTTCGGCTTCCTTGGCAGATCCCGGACGCAAGGCATGATCTACGGTGACGGCCAATAGCTTGCCCGAATGTTTTTTAATCCATTCATTTAAAATTAACGTCAAGTATAAACTGTCCGCACCACCAGATACACCCACAACAAGCGTGGGATGAACAGGCAAATTGGCCTCTGCCATCAAAGAATCAAATGCATTATTGATTACGAAGGACATTTTAATTTTTTCATTTCTTCCTGAGCTCGCTGTTTTAAGGTGGCATCTGCTTTTGGATACTCGGCAATTAAACCTTTCCAAGCAGAGCAGGCGGCTTCTGTATTGTTTAAGCCCTTCATGCTAAGACCCATTTTAAATAAGGCGTCCGGTGCTTTATTAGAATCTTTATGTTGAGCAAAAACGTCTGCAAAAAAGCCAACAGCATTTTCATATTGTTCTTGGGTATAATATGTTTCGCCTAACCAATAAAGCGCATTAGGTAAAAGATTGGATTTGGGAAAATCCTTTGTAAATTCGGTTAAAAGTTTTTGCGCTTCCGAATAATCACCTTTTTTAATGTAATCATAGGCAAAATCATAGCGTTCTTTATCAGAGGATTTATCAATGACGATGGGCTTGGCTGGTTCTGCCACAGGTTTGTTTTCTAATTCTTTCAAACGAAACGTTATATCTTGATTGGCAGTTTCCATTTTTTTCGTCAGCTGTGTAATTTGAAATTCCATTTGTTCCAGTTTGCTGGTTAAATCTTGAATAGCTGTGTTTTGGTTGTCAATCATGACATAAAGGTCATTAAGCGTTTGTTGTGATTGAGAAAGAGATTTAACTTCTTCAGTTGCGGGTGCAGCAGGGGCTTCCAACGGAAGTTCTTGAAGGATAACCGTATCTTGGGCCATGGCAGGCAATGCACAACATAGCAACATAAGCAGATATTTTTTCATTTTTATCCTCCTTGTATAAAAAACCTCCCTTGATTATACAAGGAAGGAAAAATTTTTACAAGTCTTTTTAAAATTTTTAATAAGCAACAGTTGTTGCACTTCTGTTTTTAGCCCATGCTTCTTCATCAGAGCCCAAAACAACAGGTTTATCTTTGCCATAGGAAATTGTCCGAATACGGTTCGCTGCAACGCCCAATGTCATAAGATAACTGCGAGCAGCATTGGCACGTCTTTCGCCAAGCGCCAAATTATATTCACGTGTTCCGCGTTCATCGCATCTGCCTTCAATAACAATTAAGGCGCGAGGATTCGCGTTCAACCAATCGGCTTGAGCGGTCAATTCTGCCTTTGCTTGTGCATCTAAACTATAGCCGTTAAATGAAAAGTAGATAACATCATTGCCAGTCTTTTGAAATTCTTTAGTCAACGCAGTCGGCTGTAGATCCATGATGTTTACAGAATCGTTCCAACCTCCGTTAGCATCCCCATATACATCCATAGCAGATTCTTGGGTTGAAGAACATGCAACCAACAATAATGCAGTCCCTGCGGCAGCTAATAATCTTTTCATTTGCTCCCCCTTTCCCTGTTATTTATTATAACACTGAGGACACGGATCGTTTGGATCCTCACATGGACACTTCGGTTCAGGAGCTGGAGCGGGCTTGTTTTCCTGATACTCTTTCCACCATGTCCGTGGTTGTGGTTCAGGTTGTGGAGCTGGTGCAGGTGCAACTTCTTGCTCCACAACAATAACTTCTGGAGGTGGAGGATTTAAAGGCATTTCCGTTGTAGTAATAACAGCTTCTTGTGGTTGATAGCTTTTTTCACAAACAGTTTCGACGGACGTGCTGTGTGCTTCTACAGTAGGTGCAGCCCACAAACGTTGTGGCTGAGGCTCAACAATTGCTTGTAACACAGGGGTTCCTGCGTGATATCTTGGCCCTGTAACGGCCAAAGGCTGACCATTATCCAACTCTGCAGGAATGTAGGTTTGTGGTTGGCGCATATAGTATGTATTCAAAATACAATTGCGATATGCATCATGATCACGTGCAAATGTACATCCCGTAGTTTGCTGACGTTCATTTAACTTTTCTTGTCTTTGTGCCGCTTGGGCGTCCAAATCTGTGTCATGGGCAACACATGCTGATAATAATAAAGATCCCATAATAACTAATGTTTTTTTCATGTTTTCTCCTTGCAAGAACAGGGTTTTCTTCATCCCCTGGGTTTCGTTCTAACATATTTTTTTTGTAATTGCAACACTTTTTTTAAAAAAAATGTATTTAATGCAATAAATGTGACCAAGCAGGGTCGCTAGCATCTTCTGGGGTAGGGATTTCTTGATCATAATAACCCGTGATGTCAATGCGGTATAGCTTAGTTGTTTGATGACCAGATTTGTCCATAGGCTGTTGTCGCCAAAAAGTTAACAAACGACCATTTGGCGACCAGCTGGGACCCTCTACCAAAAAGCCTTCTGCCAATAACCGCTCCCCTGAACCATCTGGTTTCATAACGCCAATATAAAATGTACCGTCTTTGATTTTAGTAAAGGCAATATAATCTCCGCGAGGTGACCACACAGGCGTGGCATAGCTGCCTTCACCAAAGCTGATGCGTTTAACGTTGTCTCCGTTTGCGTCCATCACATATAAGTGTTGTTTGCCAGAGCGATCTGAGTTAAAAACAATTCGTTTGGCATCAGGTGAATATGATGGAGAAGTATCAATGGCGGGATGTTTTGTTAATTGAGTACGTTTTTGATTGGCTAAATCATAAACATAAATGTCTGAATTACCATTTTTAGCTAAAGACATAATCAACTTATCTCCTTTGGGAGAAAAGCGAGGCGCAAAGGACATGCCATCAAAGTGTCCAAGCGCTTGGGTTTGAGCATTTTCAATATTCATCAGGTACACTTGTGGTTTTCCTTTGGCATAAGACATATAAACGATTTGTTTCATGTTGGGAGAAAAACGTGGCGTCATAACAATATCTTTTCCATTTGTGAGATAACGTAAATTGGCGCCATCTTGATCCATAACTGCCAAACGACGTATGCGTTTATGAACCGGACCTTTTTCAGAAATGAAAACTATTTTAGAATCAAAATAGCCTTTTTCCCCTGTTACTCTTTCATAGATAGTATCTGCAATGATATGTGCGACTTTTCGCCATTGGTCCGCACTGGCGTTTAAAGATTTAGCAACCATACTTTGTTCGGCATATACATCCCACAAACGAAAGGACACAGCAATACGATTACCTTCTTCTTGGACTTCTGCTTGCAACAGTGCATGTGCAGAAATAGTTTGCCAATCTTGAAACTTAGGAGGCGTATAAAAAGAGGTGAAATGTTGAATATAAGCATCCGGATCAATGACGCGGAATAAATTAGAATTTGTTAAATCAGCCCGGACAACTTCTGTGATTTGTTGTGCTAGATTGGAATAGGAATTGCCTGTAAATTGGGGAACTGCTATTGGTGTAGGCTCAGATTTAGCCCCCGCAATGTCTATTTTTAAAGCGGCAGATGCTTGAAAACTTAAAATGACAAGTATTAAAAATAAAAGTTTTTTCATATGTTCCCCCTTAAAAAATACTTCCTTCTAGCGGATTAAAGCGCAACTCTAGTTCTTTCCATTGATTATAATGGTTTGCATATTTTTCTGCAAGTATTTTAAATGGTGAGTCATTGCCTTTGTTGTCACAGATTAAAATAGCACGACGAGCACTCTCTGCAACGGCTTTCATCGCTTGGGATGTCAGATTGTTTTTTATTTTAACCTCGCGGACGTGTCCGTCTTTGTTGATGAACGCTTGAATGTCAATGATGATATCCTCAATCCCTTCAATGCCAGCATCCACATTCCAGCATTCTTTTAATTTATAGGCAATGAGATCTCGTTCAGAAATAGTCAGTATTTGAGCTAGATTGACTTCCTCCCCATTCGTGATAGCACTGGTATTTTCTTTTTGTTGCGTTGGGGCAGGAGCTTGGCGTACTTTTTCCACACTCGCTAAAAGAGATTTAAAATCATAAGATTGTTTTTGATTCATTGGTTGGTTTGTAACCTTTTCTTTTGGCTTTATTTCCTTTTTCTTCTCAGATGATTTTATGGAAGCCGCATTTTTGGAAATAGCCTTTTCTTGCGTCTTTAAAGCAGTTTTGTTGGTTTGTTTAACAGGTGTTTTTTTGGGCGTTTTTTTGTTTTCCAATGGTTTTGACGGCGTGAGTTTGTTTTGAGTGACCGCTTTATTTATTTTTTGAGGAAGGTTTGTCTTTTCAGCAATTTGAACTTTTGTCAAGTCAACCATTAATACTGCAGGTGGTGCTTTGTCCTGTTTTTGTGTAAATAAATTGATATCCACTAGCATAAGCGCTATGACAAGAATGTGTGCGACGAAAGATATCAATAAATTTTTGCGCATAGGGCACTATTTCCCTTTGTTTAGGACCGTTTGTGCGTCTGTTTTTAAGCCTACCTGCGTAAAACCTGCTTGCCGTAAAGCTGCCATGACTTCAATGACAGTGCCGTAATTGGCTTTTTGATCTCCAGAAATCATCATTTGAATCTTTGGATTTTCGGAAACAATCGCAGTTACTTTTTTAATTAAATTGTCCATATTAACTTGTTGTTCTGCAACAAAAATTTGTCCTTTTTCGTTAATGCCTATATCCAAAGTTTTTTCATTTGAATCTATGGTCTTTCCATCTCCTTTAGGCAGGTTTAAAGGAATGCCGCTGGTCAGCAAAGGCGCGGTAATCATAAAGATGGCAAGCAAGCTTGTCATAATATCAATCAAAGGGGTTAAATTAACCTCGGCTTTGATTTTTCCGCTATGGTGCCGTCTATGCCTCATGGTTAGCCTCGTGTTGATGCACTAATACAGAGCCCAATTCATCCGCAAAAGTTTCCATTCTGCCACTAATACGTTCAATATCATTTGTGATTTTGTTATAGCCGATAACGGCCGGAATAGCGGCAATAAGTCCAACGGCGGTTGTAAATAAAGCTTCTGCTACACCAGGGGCAACGGCGGCAATATTTGTGCTTTGAGTAGCCCCAATAGCATTAAAGCTGTTCATAATACCCCAGACCGTTCCAAACAATCCTAATAAAGGGGCAACAGAACCTGTGCTAGCCAAAAATACCATGCGTGTTTCCATTTTTTCTATATATTTATCAATGGTGATTTGCATTGTCTTTTCCAAACGCTCTTCCATTTTGATTTCGCTATTTTTTTTATGTTCTCCAATCAATCTTTTCCATTCATTGTAGGCATTGAAAAAGATTAAAGACAGAGGATCCTTTGCCCGCTTTGGTGCGTGTTCACAGAAATCTTGTAAAGAGCTGGCATGCCAAAATTTTTCTTCAAAAGCCTTCATCCCTTCTTTTGTTTTGCGAATCATCAGGACTTTGTCCAAAATAATTGCCCAGCACCACACCGAAGCAAATAATAAGCCCAGAATCAATATTTTCATAAACAGATCAGATTCTTGGAACATCGTCATCATAGAGATGGACGAATGGACGACTTGGTTATTCATTATTTTCTCCTTTCACTAAATAAGCTTCGTATAAGGCACGAATATCAGCTGGCGTGCGTTTGGGGCGCAAGGTTTTTGTATCAACAGTGACTGCTTCTACATGAACAGTCGCGATGTGTTGATCACCAATCCAAAAGGTTTGTTCGCTGACACAGCTGGCGGCTTTAATTTCTTTAACAGCAGTTTTGATGGTGACCACAGAATTTAATGGAGCAGGGCGTTTGTATTCAATGTCTGCACGACAAATAACAAAAGCATCTCCTCTGGCTAATAGGTCTGTAATGGGTAATCCTGCCTGATTAAACCATTCGCTGCGCGCGCGTTCGGCGTAGGATAAATAGTTGGCGTGATACGCAATCCCACTGGCATCTGTATCTTTATAATAAATTCTAAATTGAAAGTCATGTATTTTCATTCTTCTGTATCCTCTAATAAATCTGGTTGGACGAATTGAGCGGGGGTTTTAAGTCCCAAATGTTTGTATCCTGCTGGGGATAATACACGACCGCGAGGGGTGCGCATAACTAACCCAAGCTGCATTAAATATGGTTCAATCACTTCTTCCAAGGTATCGCGTTCTTCGGATAAGGCTGCACTTAAAGTATCGGCACCCACAGGACCTCCAGCGTATTTTTCTGCAATACAGCGTAAATAGCGCCTGTCCATTGCATCTAAACCTTGTTTGTCCACTTCTAAACGGGTGAGGGCTGTGTCCGCAATATGTTCATCCACAGGATTTTTACCGGCAAAATCTCGGACACGACGCAATAATCGGCCTGCGATACGTGGTGTTCCTCGGGAACGTTTGGCAATTTCATGTGCGCCGCCTGTGGTCATTTCTACATTCAGCAAACGGGCACCACGTTCTACAATTTTTTGCAGGTCGTCTGTATCATAAAAACTTAAGTGCAAAGGAATCCCAAACCTATCACGCAAAGGCGTTGATAATAAGCCAGAACGTGTTGTTGCACCAATTAACGTAAACGGGGGCAGGTCAATCCGCACCGAGCGTGCGGCAGGTCCTTCACCAATCACAATATCCAACTGGAAATCTTCCATGGCAGAATATAAAACTTCCTCAATGGCAGGATTTAACCGATGAATTTCATCAATAAATAATACGTCTCGTGGCTCCAAATTAGTTAAAATGGCCGCTAAATCACCTGCTTTTGAAATCATAGGACCGGAAGTCGGCTTGAAATTAACGCCTAATTCTTTAGCAACGATTTGTG
This sequence comes from Alphaproteobacteria bacterium, assembly GCA_017960645.1. Lineage (GTDB taxonomy): Bacteria > Pseudomonadota > Alphaproteobacteria > CAAHEQ01 > UBA3637 > UBA3637. The sequence goes on from JAGCYU010000007.1 coordinate 11,837, forward strand.
CTAAAGTCGTTTTACCAAGGCCCGGGGGACCAAACAGCAATACATGGTCCATAGCTTCTTGCCGATCGCGTGCCGCATTGACAAATACGCGCAGGTTTTGACACAATGTGCGTTGGCCAACAAAATCGTCCAAACTTTGCGGGCGAAGTCCTTTATACAGTTCCTCATCCCCCGATTGTTTTTGCGGTGCAATAATTCTATTTTCTACCATGTTTTAGTCCTTGAGTCTTATTTAATTTTTTTTCAAAATAGCGGTAAGTGAGATTGCTTCCCCAAATAATCAAAGCGCACACACCAATGATAAGTAAGCAAGACAACATCCCTGCAGGATAAAAGTTTAAGAGCGCAAAGAGAAATAGCACTACAGAGAAAAAAAGTATTAGGAACGTTGCTGTTAATATGGTCGCGTTCAAAAACCATAAGCTATTATACAAGAAAACAGCTGGCTTTTTTTGCTGTGTGGCTATAGTCGCATCTTTTTTAGGCAAGATTTTTCCGATGATTGAACAAAATAAAATAGGTGCAGAAATACAATAACAGGGAACAACGAAGGACTCCAGAATCAACATACCTTCAAGTCCCCTTCTTGTCCTTAGGCTAGCAAGTGTTGCAAGTACAAATAGTGTGGTTGCAAAGGGATGTTCTTTAGACACATCTTTAAAAACAAATGCGGTTTTTTTTATTTCCAGTTTAATACTTTTCCATACCTTTTGTTCTTTATTTTTCATCCGATTTTCCCTTTCCCGATTTCTTTCAATGACAGGCGAATCAGTTCTGAGGTTTCTGTATCCGGGTTTTGACGCAAGACATTTGCCACAACCATGCCAGCTTCAATCCTGGCATACCCCAAGTTGGCCAAGGCTGAAATAGCTTCTTCCATCGCAGGATTGCCGGTAGCAGCGGGAGAAGTTCCCCCAATCACAGCCATTGTTTCATTTGAACCCAAGGCGCCCATTTTGCCTTTTAATTCCGTAATCAAGCGGACACCTAATTTAGGGCCAACCCCGCTGGCGCGTGTAAAGGCTTTGCCGTCCCCGGACATGACTGCCATTTGAATGTCGTTTGGGGTTAGGGCGGACAGGATTGCCAAAGCGACCTTGGCCCCCACGCCTTGAACCGTGCTGAGCAAGCCAAACATTTGTTGTTCCACGGTATCTGCAAAGCCGATTAAGTGAATGTGATCTTCGCGCACTTGTGTTTCTATCCACAAAGATGCAGAGCCACCTGCCGCAGGCATTTTACTGGCTGTTTTGGCAGAGCAAAAGACGCGGTAGCCTACGCCCCCTACGTCCAAAATCAAAAAGCCGTCATAAAAGGAATCTATTGTGCCGGTTAGTTTACCAATCATACTGTTCTCCTTGTCCTGATTTCACTCTACATAAAAAAGAAACAAAAAGCAAACAAAAAGTGTTGCATTTTTAAAAAAAGTAGGTTATGCTTGGTTAATAATTTGTTAAGATTTGAATAAAGGCTACGACTATGGCAGTTTTGAATGAGACACCGCGGATTCCTCCTCAAAATATCGAGGCTGAACAGGCTGTGTTGGGCGCTATTTTGTCAGATAACAAAAACCTGGAAAAGGTATCGGACTTTTTATTGCCACAACACTTTAGCTATGCTATTCACGGTAAAATTTATGAAGCTTGTTGCAAGTATATTGAGCATAAAGGTACTGTGGATATTGTTATTTTAAAGCCTTTGTTCGCGAATGATGAAGCTTTAAAGGACGTAGGTGGGGCAGAGTATTTAGCTAAATTGGTCTCTTCAGCATCTACGATTGTCAACGTTGTTGATTATGGGCGCGAGATTTTGGATCGTTATATTCGGCGTCAATTGATAAGCCTTGGCACAGATGTTGTGAATGATGCCTTTGATATTCAACTGGGGGATGCCGCAACTGCCCAGATTGAGCGTGCTGAAAAAGGTTTGTATGAAATTGCCAATGAAGGGGAGCTGAGTGGCGGTCCTATGGCCTTGTCTGTAGCATTAGGATCTACACTGAAAAGTGCTGAGCTGGCTATGAAAAATCCTAATGGCATCGGTGGTGTGCCAACGGGATTGGTGGATATGGACAAGCTGTTGGGTGGACTGTATAATTCCGATTTAATTATTTTGGCTGGTCGTCCAGCTATGGGTAAGTCGGCGTTGGCAACTTCAATTGCCTTTAACGTAGCCCAAGCCTTTGAACGTGACAATAAAAAGTCTGGAGCGACCAAAAAGTCTGTGGCGCTGTTTTCATTGGAAATGTCAGCTGAACAGGTGGCTGGGCGTATTTTGGCCTCTAAAGCCAGTATTTCCAATTCGGATATGCGGACCGGAAAGTTGTCGGAAGATCAATTTACCGAGTTAATGGCGGGCGTTAATTTGTTGTCCAAAGTGCCGCTATATGTGGATGAAACACCTGCCATTACTGTGCAAGCCATTAAAAACCGTGCGCGTCGCATGAAACGTAATAAAGAGCAGGGGCTTGGCTTGATTGTTATTGACTATTTACAGTTGATTACAGCCTCTGGTCGCAGCGAAAATCGTGTACAGGAATTATCCGAGATGACGCGTGCTTTGAAGATTATGGCTAAAGAATTGGATGTGCCGGTGATTGTGTTGTCTCAGTTGTCTCGTTTGGTGGAACAACGCGATAATAAGCGGCCTATGTTGTCGGATTTGCGTGAATCTGGTTCTATTGAGCAAGATGCAGATATTGTGATGTTTGTGTATCGCGAAATTTATTATTTACAAAACGAACAGCCAACACGCCATTTGAATGAAACACCAGAAAAATTCGCTTTGCGTTGCGCTGAATTAGAGCAAAAGAAACTAGAGCTTGAAAACCAAGCAGAAGTCATTGTTGCTAAACAACGTCATGGAAAATGCGGAACGGTGAAGCTGTTCTTTGATGGTGAATTCAGCCGCTTTACAGATTTAGAGCATGAATAAATTAGCTTTTGTTGCCCATGCTGGGTTTGCATCCGCAATATTTTTGCCGATATAGATTTTTGTCACGGACCAATTTTTCAGTACGTTCCAACCCTCCATTTTTGCGCCAATTCGTGGAGTCATAGGGAATGCCTGTTTCGGATTCCACTAATTTTCCTGCACGGCAAACTTGATCAAAGTCTTTATATCGGGAAATGCCTAACACAGATGTGATGCGTGTGAATCCATGTTGTTTAGCATATTCGGCAGTTTTTTTTAAACGCAAATAAAAACATTTGTCACAACGTTTGCCTTTTTCGGGTTCATTTTCAAGCCCCGCAGTTATCTTTTGCCATTCAGATGGATTGTATTCTAATTCCACAAAGGGGACCTTTAATTCATCACATATCCGTTTATTTTCGGATAATCTGCGTTCATATTCTTCCAATGGTTGAATATTTGGATTGTAAAATAAAACAGCAAAATCTTGTCCTTGATTTGCTAAATCAGCAATAACCCCCACAGAGCATGGGGCACAACACGATACCAACAATAATTTATCCATCACTCATCCTTTATACTTTTTATAAGCCTTGTGCGTATGGCAGGTATTATATCACCAGATAAGCAATTTGTCAAAAAATGTTCGGTTAGTTTAAAACCATCGATCAGGTCTTTTGGCAAGGCAGGACAATCTTGCCAAATAAATTTGGGCAGGATAAGCAGTTTATCATGATATGGCGCACCTTTTTCTCGGCTGACAGCTCGTCCTGTTTTTGGGGAAATATAGGCTAAGTCTGTGGCATTGCCACCTCCTGCACATGAGGATGTATCCAAACCAAAACCTAAATGAGCTAGTAGAGAAATTTCAAATAAAATATAGTGTTTAAGAAAGTCGTGAGAAGATAGATTTTGCAACAATTTCAATGTATAATCATGCAAAGTTAAATAAGTTTGGCGCTCTGGTAAGGCCTTGTCTAATAGGGCACAAATGCAAGAAAGTGTATTTAAGCGGGGCATGTCATCTAAATATAACGGTGCGTAGGCTTGTTGTTCTTCAATATAAAAGGATCCAAGTTGTTCCGGTAATCTGGCTTTCCATGTGGCGTGTAATAATGTGCCGATTTGTGGCGGATGCTTTTTTTTAATCACCCCTAAATGGCGACCATGTTCAGCGGTAAACAGGCTGAGTATATATGTATTTTCCCCCAGCGTTTTTGTGCTTAAAACGATAGCATTGTCAGATGTCCACTCAGGCATTAAAATCTAATCCCCATGGGGTGTATTGATTAGGATCATCTCCCCAATTTTCTTTAACTTTTACGAATAAAAACAGGTTGACTTTTTTGTCAAATAAACGCGTTAGTTCTTTGCGGGATTGTTCCCCAATTTTCTTGATCATAGATCCGTTTTTTCCCAAAATAATCATGCGATGTGCTATACGCTCTACAATAATATTTTGTTCAATGCGAATGCTGTTACTCAGCTCTTTGAAAAGGGTTGTTTCTACCGCTAGATGATAGGGCAATTCATCCTGTAAATTCATAAACAGTTTTTCACGTGTGACTTCGGCGGCGAACAATCTGTCAGGCATGTCTGTTATGTCTGAATCTGAAAACATCCATGGTGTTCTGGGCGTGTTTTTGACCAAATATGAAACTAAATCTTGAACATTTTTTCCTGTTTTGGCGGAAATATAAAATATTTCTTGCCATACAGGCATAGTCCCCAATGTTTTTGCCAAAGGCATTAATTTTTCGGGTTTTACTAAATCAATTTTGTTAACAGCTAAGATGGCTTTTTGTTTATTTTGAGTGAGTGTTTGGATAATTTTTTCTGTATTTTTATCAATCCCTTTCGTTGCATCTATTAATACGAGAAGTTTGTCTGCTTCATCTGCCTCTGTCCAGGCTGAAGCCACCATAGCCCTATCCAAACGTCTGGATGGTTTGAAAATGCCGGGAGTATCCACCAGCACTAATTGAGTATTGTCCTGTACAAAAACGCCACGGATACGACTGCGTGTTGTTTGAACTTTGGGCGATACAATGGAAACTTTATCCCCTAAAATCTTATTCATTAATGTGGATTTTCCCGAATTGGAAGCGCCTAATATAGCCACAAACGCGAAATGTTGATCCGTAACCGAGGTCGTCATTTTATTTGCTCCAATAGGTTTTTCGCCGCATCTTGTTCGGCCGCTTTTTTATTGCGTCCAAAGCCAAAAGCTATATATTTTTTAACATGTACCTGCATCTTAAACACGGGATCATGTTCGGTTCCAGTTTGTTCAATAAAAGTGTAGGTTGGCAAGACTTTATATTTTTTTTGCGCCCATTCTTGACAGGCAGATTTTGCATCCTGAGGGGCATTTAAGTTTGCTTGCATCAATGGTGTCCATGCTGGAATAATCAGATTTTTCGCAGCATCTAGCCCTTGATCCAAATAAATGGCACCTAAAACAGCTTCGCAGACATCAGCCAAAATAGAATCATTTTCTTTAAGTTCTTCTTCATTGGTAATGACTTGTTTATTTAATTGCCATAGGTGAGCAACTTCTGCTAATGTTTCTTCCCTGGTAAGTGCAACAAAACGCTTGGCTAAAGAACCTTCTTTTTCATTTGGATAAGTTTTAAATAGCATTTCTGATATAACCAGGCCCAGTACACGATCGCCCAAAAATTCCAAACGTTCATACATGGCGCTATGTCCATGTTGTGCTAATTGCAGGGCTTGATGCAAAAGGGTTTTATTTTTAAAATCAAACTTCATTTTGTCAAATCCATAAAAAAACGATCTAACCGCAGGAAAGAAGTCCAACGCCAAAATTGGAAGAAATAGCCGTCTCCATTTGTAGAGTAGAATATAAAGCGTGCCTTGGCTTCCAATAAATCTTCATGGACCAGTCCAAAGTCACGGCTGTCCAAAGAGTTGTCACGATTGTCCCCCATTACAAAATAATGACCTTCAGGCACCGTAGCAGGAGGGGTGTTATCATATACTTGAACATCATTAATTTCATAAATTTCATGTTGTTTGCCATTGGGTAATGTTTCCCGGTAACGAGAATACCGTTGTATACCGGCCTCGGTCAGCCAATCTTCTTCTTGTAAAAATTCTCGAGGAACCATTTGATCGTTAATGTACAAGCGTCCATTTGTCATACGGATAACATCCCCAGGAACTCCAATGACGCGCTTAATGTAATCAGTTGATTGATCCTTTGGCATTTTAAAGATAACTATATCTCCACGCGTTGGCGGATTATTGAAGATACGCCCATGCGGTATGATAGGTAATGAAAAAGGAAAAGAGTGTTTGGAATAACCGTAATCAAACTTGCTGGTGAATAAATAATCCCCAATTAAAAGGGTTGGTACCATAGACGATGATGGTATGTTATAAGGTTCAAAGGCACATGACCGAATTAAAAAGGCCAATAAAATTAACCAAAGCCAATCTATATAGCCTTTTTTTTGTTTTTCCGAATTTTCTTCTGTCATAACACTTTCTCCATTGCTTCTTAATTTTTTTTATGGTACACTATGAGGTGTACTTGTAATAGTTATATCACAGAAAGAAAAGTTTGTCTATGCTAAAATATGAAATTTTATCAAAACAAGGAAAAGCACGTCGGGGCATTTTGCATACAGCCCATGGTGACGTCAATACGCCGGCTTTCATGCCCGTTGGGACAGTAGGGACTGTTAAGGCTATGAAGCCAGAGACAGTGGCAGCCACTGGGGCAGAAATTTTGTTAGGCAACACATATCATTTGATGTTACGACCAGGGGCAGAACGTGTGGCGGCCTTTGGTGGCTTGCATAAATTTATGAATTGGCCAAAACCTATTTTAACAGATAGTGGTGGCTTTCAAGTGATGAGCTTGGCTGGATTACGCAAAATCACAGAAGAGGGTGTGACTTTTCAATCTCATTTGTCTGGAGAAAAATTTTTCTTATCGCCAGAAAGATCTATGGAAATCCAGTATTTGTTGGATTCGAATATCACAATGGCGTTTGATGAGTGTGTGAAGTTGCCAGCTCCTCATAAAAAAGTAGCAGAATCCATGCGGCGTTCCATGCGTTGGGCAAAGCGATCCAAGGATGCTTTTAAAGATAGAGAAGGTTATGGATTATTTGGTATTATGCAAGGTGGCGTGTTCCAAGATTTAAGGGAAGAATCTGCTAAAGAGCTCGTAAAAATAGGATTTGATGGCTATGCTATCGGTGGTTTGGCTGTCGGCGAGGGGCAAGAAAAAATGTTTGAGGTATTGGATTATGCCCCAACTTATTTACCAGAGGACAAACCAAGATATTTGATGGGCGTAGGTCGTCCAAGTGATATTGTCGGAGCTGTGGCTCGTGGCGTAGATATGATGGATTGTGTGATGCCTTCGCGTTCCGGAAGAACAGGCCAAGCCTTTACTAGTGAAGGCGTGTTAAATATTCGCAACGCTTGTCATCAAGATAGTCATGAACCATTGGATAAAGAATGCACATGTGATGCGTGTACAAAATATACACGTGGATATTTACATCATTTGTTCCATGCAGGTGAGATTTTAGGGAGTATGCTGCTAACCGAGCACAATATTCATTTCTATGAAAATTTGATGCAACAAATGCGGACGGCATTAGAGCAGGGCACCTTTGATCAATTCTATTCTAATTTCAAGGAAAAATATAAAGATGAGCGAAAATTTTAAAATAGATCCGCGTTCTCGGACTTATGAAGGATTAACACCCCTAACAAAGGAAGTGAATACGTTAACGCGTAAAGTTTTGGGGAGCCATGGTTTTGCAGATGTGGAATTGATTTCTCACTGGAGTGATATTTTAGGGGAAGAATTGTCTCAAGGTGTTTTGCCCGTGCGCTTGTCTTTCCCTACAGGAAGCCGTCAGAATGGTACTTTGCATGTACGGGCAGCGGCAGGAGCTTTTGCTTTGCTTTTTGAACAACAAAAAATGTATATTTGTAATCGGATTAACAGCTATTTTGGTTACCCCGCTATTAGCCAGATTAAAATTATCCAAGGCGGCATGAATGTGCCTAAACATGAAGAAGAAAGTGTTGATTGGCCATTGGATGATGCAGAAGTTCAAACTTTATTGGATAAAGTGAATACTATAGATGACATAGAATTGCGTCAAAAAACTTTGGAAATTGGGATCGCATTATTGCAAAGGAAGGCTCAAGTATGAAGCGTTTCATATGGATAGGCAGTGGTATTTTATTGCTTGTTTTTTTAGGGGTAGAATTTTTTCAAATTTCTCATTTCTTTCAAAAAAAATGCGCTTTTTACCGCCAAGGACGTTGTATTTCCTGCTCTGATTCTATTGATATTCCTGTTGGTTTCAAAGAAAATTGTAATGTATGTCCCGAACGTTCGGTAAAATATATCGGAGAGGGGATTGCTCCTGTTTGGATCTGTCAAAGTTTAGATGCATATACACGAATTTCAGGTTCGCAAGTTGCAACGGCAGATGTGGCAACAATTCCCTGTCCTGAGGATAAGCCTCTGAAAGACTTAGTGGGAAATTGTTATGCATGCGATACGCCAGAGCCGGTCAGAGTAGCCCATTGGTCGCGCGCCAGTATGTGTTTTGGGCAACGATACTTTGTATTAAATACTTTATCCGAAAAATCTATGTTATGCCCAAAACTTCCAAATATTTCCAATCCGGAAATATGTGATATGTGTCAGGGAGGCTGGATTAAAAATAAATGCCTGTCGAATACTAAATCCCGATATTGTCAAGGGAATGGTGATTGTTTGGATTCAGAATGGTGTTATCCTTTTATGATTGAGAGAAATGAACATCAAGGGATTTGTACTCAAAAATCAGATCACCAAAAATGGTTGTGTTCAACGACGGATGGCTATAGTCGTTCTTTGGCAGAAAAATTTTGTGTGAATCAAGGTGGGCGTTTGCCTAATTTAGATGATTTAATGCAAGATAAATCAGGCGCATTGTCTGCATGTCCTTATAACGATATGTGGACATTTTTTGATGAAAATAAAGCCATGTATATGGATTATTTGGATAAAGAGTTTTTAATTACGCGTGACGCTGAAATTGGTGACTATGGTCAAGCCAACTTTTATGCATTATGCATTATGGATTGAATTTGATCCATAACCTCTTGCACAGAAATGCCAGAAATGCTATCTCTGATGATATTGTGGACATTGGGTGCTTTATAGGCACAGTGTTTTGTTTTGCTACAAAATAGTGTAATGGTGGGTTTATTCACTAATTCGGCCATGTGTGTTGGTCCTGTATCATTGCCAACAACCATTATCGACCTTCTGGCTAAATCTGGAATATCCAGTAAAGAGGCTTTATCGCAAAAATTAACAGCCATAGGTGTTGTAGCACAGATTGATGCAATTTCTTTTTTTTCTATAGAAGTTCCCAATACAACCGATGGAATTTCCTGTTCGGCCAACAGTTGCACAAGATCGGTATAGGATAAAACTGGCCATTTTTTATATGGATGATTGGGGGAGCACCCTGGAATAATTAAAACGAATTTTTGTGGGAGTAAATGAAAGTTTTTGTTTTCTCCATGACAAAATTCAAGTGTAGCTTTTTTGCTGGGTAAGGGCAAGAAAAACTGATTTGCATGTCCCCAATGTAAAGGACAAGCTTTTGTGACTTCTACTACATTATAGCCTTTTTGTGCTTCAAAAGCCCAACAAAATTTATGTGGTGCCAACAACCTGGCCAAACTATAGTATTTTCGCTTCGTCCTGCTTTGCATTTGAATGTCAAAAATCATATCATAGTGCCCGAAGGCTAGTTTATGAACAATACGAATCCAATCGGTCGGATACCATGTTCTATTGTCAATGATGTAATCATCAAACCATCCTGTTTGCTTGGCTATTTTAAGGAAGGATTTATTTGTCATCAACGTGATATGTGCTTGTGGGTAAGCATCACGAATGGCCTTCATCTGACCAGTTTGTAAAATAAAATCTCCCAGTGCGCCCAATTTAATAATTAAAATACGTTTTTTATCTTCTGTCATAAGAATACTGTAATATATTTTTAAATGCCTTGCAAGGATTTAATTAAAAACTGCTTAAAATTTTCGGGGATTAGGGGTAGGATCTGACCAATTTTGAACAAAATCTGTTAAAGCTCTGTTTGTTTTTTCCGGCAGTACAATACTAAAGTGAATTAAACAATCCCCTTTGCCAGTAACCCCTTTATTTTTAAGTCGTAATACCTTGCCCCCACTTGTGTTTTCTGGAACCTTAACAACCACAGGTCCTGCGGGTAAAGGCAACGTAATTTTTGTCCCCAAAACGGCTTCTTTTAAGGTTAAAGGAACTTTAATAATCAAGTCATTTCCTTCGCGTGTAAATAAAACACTAGGTTCAATGTGCAGTTTGATGAGCGCATCTCCACCATTTTCACCTTGACCTTTCAGGCGTAATTGAGCATCCTCTGTCACGCCGGCAGGAACCCGCATTTTGATCTTTTTGCCGCCAATACTGATCGTTGTTTCTCCCCCAGTAATGGCCAGATTAAAAGGAATAGACATATTGTATTGTACGTTTTGACTTGTGTTATACGAGCGTGTACGAGCTCCGCGATTCATTCCCCCCATACCAAATAAATCAGCAAAATCAAATCCGTTGCCGCGGCCCATACCGCCCATGCCGCCGAACATGGCAGCTAAATCCTCTGGATTAATATTTGTATAGGTGGTATTCCCTTGACGATAGGTACGTCCTCCTCCGAAACCTCCAAAGCCGGTGCCAGAATCATAGCTGCCAGATCCAAAGGGTGTCGGATTGCCGTTATTGTCAATTTCTCCTGCATCATATCGTGCACGTTTATCTTTATCGGACAAAATCTCATAAGCTTTGGAGACATTTTTAAATTTTTCTTGGGCTGATTTATCGGGATTGACATCAGGATGCAATGTTTTGGCCATTTTATGATAGGCTTTTTTAATCTCTGAATCGCTGGCACCTTTGCTAACACCTAATAAATCATATAAAGAGGACATTTTGAACTCCTTTAAAAAAACATATAATAATAATATAGGATATTTTTTAAAAAAATCTATGGTAAATTAAAAAAATAATGCATATAATAAATTCCATGGATATAAAAACACAAAATAAATGGATGCTTTTTGCCAGTTTTGCTTCAATTACAACGGCGCTTTTATTGGTTGTATTAAAGTTTATTGCATTTTTTGCGACTGGTTCCATGGCTATGTTATCCAGTTTGTTTGATTCTATTCAGGATTTTATGACTGCTATGGTTAATATAGTTGCTGTTCGTCAAGCTATTGTCCCCGCAGATAGACAGCATCGTTTTGGTCATGGTAAGGCCCAGGGGATTGGTAGTTTGATTCAAGCTTGTATTATCGTAATGGCTGCATTGTTTTTATTAAAAGAATCTATAGGTTATTTAATTTTGGGTAAGGAAATTAAGGATATTGGAGTGGGTATATGGGTTTCTTGTATAGCCATTATTTTGACACTGGGATTATTGATATTGCAAAACTGGGTAGTCAAACAGACAGGTTCTTTATGTATTAAAACAGATAAGGCTCATTACACGGGTGATATTGTAATGAATATTGGGGTTTTACTTTCTTTACTGTTATCATCATCTTTGGGATGGATGTGGATTGATGGCGTATTTGGTGTAATGGTAGGGCTTTATTTGCTTTGGGCTATGTGGCATATTATGCAAGATGCTTTTGCTATGTTGATGGATAAGGAGTTACCAGAGGATGTACGCATAAAAATTAAAAAGGTTGCTTTGTCTGTGCCAAAAGTTTTAAATGTTTCAGAATTAAAAACACGTCAAGCAGGCAACAAATTCTTTATACAATTTATAGTGCAGTTTGATGGAAAAATGACCTTAAGTTTAGCACATAAATACATCGATGAAATCGAGAATAAGTTGGCTACATTATATCCAGAGTCCGAAATTATGATTCATGCGGAACCATTTATAACGCAAAAAACTAGGAGCATTTAAATGAGTGAGAATCAACAATTCAAACCGGTTCAGAAAAATAATTGGTTGCGGCAAAGTGTGCAAGATAAAAATAAACAGCAAAAAATGGCTGAAGAGCAAGATAATGGAAGTATTTTTAATATGTTTAAAACAATATTTTGGAGTGCTGCCACTATAGCTGGTTGTAAAATGGCATCTTCAATGACTCAAGCCTCTGCAAAATCAGCGTCTATTAATCCAACTATATCTGAAAAAGCAGCAAATGCAGGGGAGGCATTTGCCAAAAATTTAGATCCCATCGCTACTGGTGCAGATATGTATGATAAGTATAAAGGAAACGGTAGTAATTCAAGACGACTTGTTATTTCGGGTAAAAAACAAGCTGAAGAACAAGAAAAGAGTAATTAAATTTCTTTATTCCAATTAAATAAGCTGGTGTGGAACAAAATTTTATTTTGTATGATTTGTTTGCTTAAATCTGTGACTTGTTCCGCGGTGTATTGGCGTCCGACAAAATCCATGCGATAAAAATTGGCTGGAATTTTGGTATAGTGCCCGCTTAATGCAAAAGGTGTGTCAGCATAGACCGTAGTTTCACAAGCTTTTGTTGTGACATGGTATTTTTGTTTTCCTTTGATTAAGATTTCATGACGTGATTGACCAGCGCATTGTGTGCAATCTGTCGGGAAAGGACAATTAGAACTGATAAATAACGGAATGTCTTGATATACAACTAAGGTGGTTGGTAACGGAGATTTTAAAGCTATTTGTAAAGAGTTCTGTTCCGTTCCCTCAACCGATAATGTGACCCGTTTTGCTCCTATTTCCTTTGCCATGCTGATGCTTTGAGTATTCATCATATAGAGTGGTGCATCAAAGGTTAAATCTATCCCCGTTGTTGGTAAAACTTGTAGGCCCCAATAATTGCCAATTTCCCATTTTTTATAGCCTGCATCCAATAATTTTTTAACAGTCAAACGATAGGCAAGAACATTTCTGGCAATAGTTGGCAAAGCCAAACGGACTTTCTTTTTTGGCAGGGGGTGTAAATCCTCAGGTTTTAAGTTAGGTGTGACACATATAGTGATTTCTTCAAATTGATCTAAATCTAAGGTTGATAAGTTGTCAATACAATCTGTTTTAATAATCCATTTTGGTGGCGTATGTGCGATGATTGAACCAAGAGGAGGAAGTAAACCATGTTTAACCGAGGGCGTAAGTTTTTCCAAAAGACTTCTCCGCAGTTGATTCAGTAAAGAAATTGGGACAAATAGTTCGTTTGGATTGTTAATCGTAATGTCTGATACAATCCAATCAGTATCTTGTGTTTTTGTAAAAGCTTGACGTATCGCATTTTCAACTTGTAAGGGATTCTTCGCCGGTGTAAAAATCCCTGTTATTAAAGCACGTTGATTCATAGCGTTGGCGGTGATTGTATCAGGGGTTATAACAACATTAATCGAAATATTATGTCTGTTTTTATATGCATGTGGTTTGGGCTTTGTATAATCATAGGCTCCTTTGACTGCACTGGAAGAAGCTAAATAAACTGGTGCTTTTAAAGGAATAAATGGAAAATTGGGTGGCAAAGTTAAGTCAACAGTTTGACCAGCTTGTGCTTTGAAAACGTTTTTGCCTTTAATTCGGATATCTTGTGCTGAAAAACCGAAAGGTTTTTCTTGCCCAGGTAAATCAATTTGAATCCCATCAAACTTCATGAAATCATGACTGGTTCTAAATGATATTTTTCCTTTATAGATATTGTCAATATGTCCGATAGGTAGGCCACGATGCCCCACAAAGTTTTGATCAATCACATCTTGATTTTTCCCATTAAAATGAAAATGTGTCCAAGGTCGAGAAAAAATTTGCTTGATATCTTCTTCATAAGTAATATTGGCTTTTTCTCCATTTAAAATATGTCGATAATAGTTAACAACAGCCGCGACATATAAAGCCGATTTTTTGCGTCCTTCTATTTTAAGCGAGGTGACAGGCAATTTTAAAATATCCCCCTGTAAAGCCAGGTCTTTCATGGAAAAATAGTGTTTGTCTCCTTGGGAGCCATGAAAACAAGCCCGGCATGGATAGGCGCATTTACCACGATTGGCACTGCGTCCTTGCTCAAAAGAAGAAAAAAGACATAGCCCACTATAAGAGTAGCAGAGCGCTCCATGAATAAAAACTTCTGTTTCTAAATCTGGGATGGCGGCTATTTCTTTGATGGTTGCTAATGGTAGCTCACGTGCCAGCACGACACGTTTAAAACCTAAATTTTTTAGTGCTAAAGCACCTTCTTTGTTATGGACCGCCATTTGCGTACTAGCATGCAAGATCAACTCTGGATAAGATTTTTGAATAATACGCGCGACGCCTAAATCTTGTGAAATAATCGCATCCACATGGCATTGTGAACATATATCCAGTTGAGTCAATAGAGCAGGTAGTTCAGATTCTTGTAAAATAGTGTTAATTGTGACAAAAACCTTTTTCCCTAGAGAATGGGCATAGGCAGTGAACTCATTTAGGTCTTCTGCTGTAAAATTTGTCGCCGTTGCTCGCGCGGAAAATTGTTGTAAGCCTAAATACACCGCATCCGCCCCGTAGTACAGGGCGGCATATCCGGCTTCGATATCTCCCGCAGGAGCCAATAGTTCCATAAGTTATCCCTATTTTATAACTAAGCTGACTAACTTGCCGGGAACATAAATTTCTTTAATAACCTCGTGTCCGTCCAAATAGGATTGGACAGATTGTTTGGCGTGGGCAATAATAGCATCTTTATCCGTATCTTTGGCAACAGTAAAGTCAGCCCGACGTTTTCCGTTGACTTGAACAGCAATAGTCATGTTGTTTTCTTTGGTCTGAGAAGCATCATAGGTCGGCCATGGTTCATAGGTAATTGTTTTATCATGTCCAAAATAAGCCCACAATTCTTCAGCCATAAATGGTGCTTGAGGAGATAACATTTGAACAAACTTTTCAGCATCTGATTTTGCCAAAGGTTGCTCGGATTTACTCCACGCATTCACAAACTCCATCATTTTTGCCGTTGCCGTGTTAAAGGTTAAACGTTCCATATCTTCTGTCACTCCTTTAATCAATTTGTGCATTTGACGAGAAAGCTCTTCAGAGCCTGTGTTGGCAACTTTTGTTGTCATCAATGTCCATACACGTTTTAAGAAACGAGAAATGCCGTTGATACCTTCGGTCGCCCATGGTTTTTCAGCGTCAATTGGCCCCATGAACATTTCATACATACGTAAAGCATCTGCACCATATTCTTGGATAACTTCATCAGGGTTAACGACATTGTTGCGGGATTTACTCATCTTATCAATTTGTTTGTTGACTTTGATATCAGTTCCTTTAACAAAGTATTCTTTACCGCGTTGTTCAATGTCTTTCGGATAATAGTATTTTCCGGCGTCATCTTGATAAGAATAGGCCACAATCATACCTTGATTGACCAATTTTTTAAACGGTTCTTTGCAAGTCACTAGTCCTGCATCATATAAGACCTTTTGCCAGAATCGCGCATAGAGCAGGTGTAACACAGCGTGTTCTACCCCGCCGACATAGAAGTCCACAGGCATCCAATATTCTTGAGCTTCTTTAGAGGCAAAAGCTTCATCATTATGTGGATCGCAGAAGCGTAAGAAATACCAAGAACTTCCTGCCCATTGAGGCATGGTGTTGATTTCACGCTTAGCTGGTTTACCGGTTTCGGAATCAATAGTGTTAACCCATTCTGGGCAATTTGCCAAAGGTGCTTCACCTTCCGCTGTTGGCTTAAATTGAGGAAGAGGCGGTAATAATACCGGTAAATCCTTAAATGGAACAGATTTCAATGTGCCATCTTCCAAGTGGATGATGGGGAACGGTTCACCCCAGTATCTTTGGCGAGCAAACAACCAGTCACGCAATTTGTAATTGATTGTGCGTTTTCCAACGCCTTTCTCCGTTAAAAATTCAATCATTTTAGCTTTGGATTCTTTAACATGTAATCCGTTTAAGAATTCTGAATTGATTAAGGCACCGTCGCCCTCCCATGCAGCCTTTGTTAAATCAAAGTCAGCAGGAGCTTCAATTACTTGAATCACTGGGATATCAAACTTTTTGGCAAAATCCCAGTCACGTTGATCGTGTGCAGGAACAGCCATAATGGCACCGTATCCGTAATCGCCCAACACATAATCCGCAATATAGATAGGAATCTTTTTGTCATTGACCGGGTTGATAGCATAAGCACCGGTAAAAGCCCCTGTTTTTTCGCGAACATCGGCCATACGATCTTGAGCAGATTTATGTGAAGTTTTTTCAATATAGGCATCTACTTCAGCTTTTTGTTCAGGGGTCGTAATTTCCTTGACCAAAGAATGTTCTGGCGCCAAGACGCAATATGTGGCACCAAACAAAGTGTCTGGACGTGTTGTGTAAACCGTAAATTCCACAGGTTTATCGGCGACTTTAAAAACAACATCGGCCCCTTCGGATTTGCCAATCCATTCACGTTGCATTGTTTTAATGCTTTCTGGCCAATCCAATTCATCCAAGTCTTGTAACAAACGTTCGGCATAGGCTGTGATTTTGAGCATCCATTGACGAATTGGTTTTTTGATGACTTCGTCACCTGTTTCAACGTATTTTCCATCTTTAACCTCTTCATTGGCCAATACAGTTCCTAGTTTTGGGCACCAGTTTACAGGTGTGATCGTTTCATAAGCAAGTCCGCGGTCAAACAATACCTTAAAGATTTATTGTGTCCATTTATAATAACTTGGATCAGTCGTGTTGATTTCGCGATTCCAGTCATAAGATAATCCAATATTTTTGATTTGGGATTTATAAACTTCCACGTTTTCTTTAACAACTTCAGCAGGGTGTTTACCAATACGTTCTGCGTAACGTTCTGCGGGTAATCCAAAGGCATCCCAACCCATTGGATGTAGAACATTAAAGCCTTTCATACGCTTATAACGAGAAACAATATCAGAAATCGTATAGTTTTCTGCATGACCTACATGTAATCCTGCGCCAGATGGATAAGGGAACATATCCAGTACATAGTATTTAGGTTTGTTTTTATCTATCTCTGCGCGGAAAGTTTGATTTTCTTCCCAATATTTTTTCCATTTGTTTTCAATTTGTGAATGGTTGTAATCCATAATCTATCCTTTTGTTAAAATAAACTGCTGTAATTATATAATAAAATAAGATAAAAGTCTAGCTTTTTATGCTAAAATCTTAGAGATGATTTCTTTTGTCCCGGGGGACAATCGAGGCGCTTCCAGCATGTGTTTTAAGGCTTGTGTTGCATGGGCAACACGGAAATCGTCCATGAATTTATATTGCTTGAACACTTGCGCTAATCGTGCTGCCATGTGAGGGTTCAGTGCGTCCAGCGCAATGATTTGTTCTGCCATAAAGTGATAACCTGGTTCAGAGTGGAAAGCAATTAAATTATTACCTAAAACACTTAAAACAGCTCGGACTTTATTTGGATTGGTAAATTCAAACTTTGGATGTTTTATTAAATTGCGGGCTGTTTCTATAGCCAAAATATCCGGACGTGCCGCTTGAATTTGGAACCATGAATTAAGTGGCAGTTCATCATCCTTATAGCGATTATAAAAATCATCCAGAGCGGTTTGTGCTTCTGTCAAATTATTGAAAACTAATATGCGCAAGGCGGCTTGCAAATCTGTAAAATTATCTGCAGTTTGGTATTGGCGATACACAATATCTTTATGTTTTGTCATAGCTAAATAGGATAGGACAGCATTTTTTAAAGCGCGTTTGCTTACTTGTTCGGCATTAACAGAGTAGGGTGTATTTATTTGCATTTTTTCATATATCGCTAATAGCTTGTCTTGATAAGTATCTGCAAAAGCTTGTTGCATTAGCTTGCGTGTTGCATATATTGTTTCTAAAGCTGTTCCTTTGACATGGGGTAAAATTTCACTAATTGCGGGGAAAGTAATGCCCATAGCAATAACAGCAGGATCTAAATTTGAATCCAGATATGTGCCTAGTGCCTGAATGACATCTGTGTCGGGTACTTTTATCGAATTCTTTATCATATTTGCCAAGGTTTCTTTGATATAATTTTGTCCGATTTCTAAACGATTAAATAAGTCACTGTCGTGTGTCATTAAATGTAGGCGCTCTGGGGCAGTGTAAATGATATCGATATCTACAATTGCCGAAAAATCACGATTGATGGATAAAACGGGCTTTTCAGCAACATCGAAATGATATTCTTGTTCAATTGTATCTAGGATAAATGTCCCAGAAGCTAAATCCTTACCATTTGCTCCAACCAGCCCATAAACTAAAGGGATAACAAAAGGCTTATCAGTTAATGAATGTGTTTGTGTGAGTTTTACAATAAAAATATTGTTTTGATAAGATGTTTGTACTTTTACATGAGGGCGCTTAGGCACATGATACCATTGCCTAAATTGTGTTAAATCCATGTTGCTGGCATCTTCAATTGAACGAATAAATTCTTCTATGGAAACAGCTTGTCCGTCATAACGCGTAAAGTATAAACGGCAACCTTCCATAAATTTATCAGGTCCAACAACAGCTTTCATCATGCGAATAACTTCGGCGCCTTTGTCATAAATAGTGCTGGTGTAAAAATTATTGACATCCTCGGCTTGATCCAACAGAATAGGGTGAGCCAAAGGTCCATCATCCTCAGAAAATTGGCTTGTTCTTAAATCGGCTACAGTTTTCATTCTTTCTAGCGCATGAGAGTGTACATCATAAGTAAATTCCGTTTCACGGAAGACAGTAAAGCCTTCTTTGAGGGATAGGTTAAACCAATTTTCCAATGTAACCCTGTCGCCACTGTAGTTATGGAAGTATTCGTGGGCAACAACAACTTCTACATAGGCAAAACGGTCATCTGTAGCTGTCATTTGACTGGCTAGCAAACATGAATCATTGAATATATTCAATGACTTATTTTCCATAGCTCCAGCATTAAAGTGAGAGACTGCTACAATGGAAAAACGGTCTAAATCATACTCAAGCCCAAAAACGTCTTCATCCCATTTCATTGCTTTTTTAATAGATTGCATTGCCCATTTGAGGCGATCTTTTTTCCCGGGTTCACAATACAGGGATAGAGCTACATTTTTGCCACTTTTTGTCGTAAAAGTGTCAGTTAACACATCCAAACTTCCCGCAACTAATGCAAACAAATAACATGGTTTTGCAAAGGGATCCTCAAAAACGATGGTATCATCTGTTTCTGAAATAATATTTCCGTTGGATAAGCGCACAGGGTACAGAGCTTTGTCAGCATGAATGGTAATACGATATTTGCTCATAACATCTGGGCGATCAGGATAGTAAGTTATGTGGCGGAATCCCTCGGGTTCATTTTGAGTCGTGAACAAGCCATTAGCTATATATAACCCCATTAGCTGAGTATTCGCTTCGGGATTGATTTCAACGGTGGATTTAACGATAAAGTCTTCAGATTCGGGATGCAGAATTAAATTTTCCCCATCTTTTTTGTACGGCATATTGATATCAATCAGTTTTAAATCAACCCCATTTAGTACTAATGGTTCACCCACAGGATAATTAGTAAAGTGTAACTTGGCCTTGACAATCGTCTTTGTTTTATCCAAAATAAAGTCTAATTCGGTTATTGGGAGTTGATAGGTAGGGCGCTGATAATCTTTTCTATAAAATGTCATTGAATCACCTGTTGAATTTTGTTCATCCAATATTGTGTTTTTTCTTGATTAGTATCACGATAAATATTTGCCAAACTTTTCATGGCATTAAGATGCCCTTGTTCTGCTGCTGCCGTATATAAAGGAATGATTAAATCTTTTCCTTCTTGGCCAAAGTAGCCACGTTCTGCCCAAACAGCTATAGCATATTGAGCTTCCGCTAAATTTGTATTACCAGCTTTTTGCATCCAATAGATTGCTTGTTCACGATTTTCGGGAATGTGATCTCCCACATCATACATTAAAGCTAGTTTATACATTGCTTGGTTGTCGCCTGCATTTGCTTTTATAACCATGCAACGAGCATAATCAGGATGATTTGGCGCCATTTCCTGTAATGAACAGGATGGTTGAGATTGAAAAGATTTTCTGATAATTAACGCACCAATCCATAAACAGGACAAAATTAACATAAAAATCAAGATATTACGGAATAAACGCATGGAAAACTCCTGAAAAATAAAATTACTCATCCAAAAATATAGTGAAAATTAAGAAAAAATACAACTAAAAAATTTGGTATGTCTCTTGTTGCAAAGTGCAAAAAGTTTTGGTATAATAATAATATGAGTACGATACAGTATGGATTTGTTTTTCCTGGTCAAGGAGTACAGGCTGTTGGAATGGGGCAGGATTTGGCCAAAAGTTTCCCTGTGGCACGTGCTGTTTTTGAGGAAGTGGATACTGCTCTGGGCTATCCTTTATCAAAGTTGATGTTTGCAGGGGATATAACAGAGTTAACACAAACCCAACATGCTCAACCAGCCATTATGGCGGTTTCTATGGCTATTGTCCGTATTATTGAGTCGGAAGTTGCTCCCGTGATGCAATTGGCTGGAGCTGTGGCAGGGCATTCATTGGGGGAATATACGGCCCTTTGTGCGGCTGGCGTTTTAAATTTAACAGATACGGCAAAATTGTTAAAGTTAAGGGGAGAGTTGATGACCGAGGCTGCCCGAGAACAGCCGGGCGGCATGTTGGCTTTATTGGGGGCTAATATTTCTCAAGCCATGGATCTTGCAAAAAGATCGGGCTGTTATGTGGCTAATGATAATTGCGATGGTCAAGTTGTTTTAAGTGGTTCTCATGTTGCTTTGACAACCGCTAAAATGTTGGCCGAAACAATGCATATTAAACGCTCCGTTCCGTTGGCTGTCGCTGGACCTTTCCATTCTCCTATGATGGCCGGGGCTGCACAAAAAATGTTTGATGTATTAAATAAAATACAGTTTAGTTTGCCACAGATTCCTATCTTTTTTAATGCGACGGGTTTGTTAGAAAATAAAACGATTGCTTTTGCAGATTTATTGAAACGGCAAATGACCGATACAGTGCATTGGCGTGAAACCATACAAAATATGGTGCATGTTGATGCTTTTGTAGAATGCGGCCAGGGAACTGTTTTAACCGGCTTAATTCATCGTATCCGACCGGATATGACTGTGTTAAATGGTTGTGACGTTTCTGGCGTTCAATCTTTAATTAGCAGTTTAAAAATGTAAATTTATCTTATTTCTTTGACTTAAATTGTGCGTTGTATAGAACAGCATACGGACCATTTTGTGCTAATAGATGGGCATGAGTTCCTTGTTCAACAATCTTTCCTTCGTTAATGACAACAATTTTATCGGCATTTTGAACGGTAGACAATCGGTGGGCAATTACTAATACAGTTCGATCTTTCATTAAGTTATTGATGGCTTGCTGCACAATAGCCTCAGATTTGTTATCTAAAGCCGAGGTAGCTTCATCCAAAAT
Source organism: Alphaproteobacteria bacterium (assembly GCA_017960645.1). GTDB lineage: Bacteria > Pseudomonadota > Alphaproteobacteria > CAAHEQ01 > UBA3637 > UBA3637. The sequence continues at coordinate 33,261 of JAGCYU010000007.1, forward strand.
AACAATAGGGGCATTTTTTAATAGAGCCCGTGCAATGGCAATTCGTTGCCTTTGGCCTCCGGACAATAAGGTGCCGCGTTCACCAATATCTGTGTCTAATCCATTTGCCAATGTTGCGACAAACTCATCTAAACAAGCAGAGTGAACTGCTTTTTTGATTTGAGTATCAGTTGCATCTGGCTTGCCAAGCAAGATATTATCCCGAATAGTGCCAGAAAATAGGAAATTGTCTTGGAATACGACGGCAATTTGATCACGTAATGAGTGCAAAGAAACATCCTTGATATTTTTCCCATCAATTGTAATTTCTCCAGTTGTAACATCATAAAATCTGGGAATTAAATTGACCAAAGTTGTTTTGCCTCCGCCGGAATTTCCTACAAAAGCTATTGTTTTGCCTTTGGGAATAGTTAAATTGATGTCCTGTAGGACGGGACTGCCTTCTTTGTATTCAAAACAGACATGTTGGAACACAATTTTGTCCTTGATAGGTGGCAAGGAAATTGCATGAGGGTTTTCTTTGATAGTAATCGGATAGGTTAACATTTCAAAAACACGCTCAATAGCCATAAAAGATAATTGAACTTGATTGAAGTTTTTACCTATGTTTTTAATCGGGGTATATAACATCAACATGGCGGTAATAAATGCCACAAAATCACCTGGTGTCATCTGCTTTGAAGTAATTAAATAGCTTCCATACCATATTGCACCAGCAATACCAATAGAAATAACAATATGCATCATAGGGGATAACCACGCCGTGCGCTGGGTGTTTTTAATGGTTAATTTAAAGCTTTGACGTAAGACATCATAAAAACGATTGCGTTGATATTCTTGTAAATTATAAGAGGCAATTGTCTTTGAACCGGCATGTGTTTCATTGAATATTGTAAAACCTTCTGCCCCTACAATAACGGACTTTTTAACGATATCTTTAATACGGCGTCTGATATTTGCAAGAGGCCATAAGGCACATCCTAAAACAATAATGGCTAAAATGGCTAATTTCCACGAAGTGACAAATAAAACGATTGCTAAGGTAATAGAAGAAAAAACGCGTGTTGTGAAAATCTTAAGGTTAGATAACAACCCTGTGCATGCCATATTAGCATCAGTATTAAAGCGCATCAAAAGATCGCCGGAGGTTTGTTTATCAAAAAAGGATTGTTCCATTTGCATAAGTTTAGCATATAATTTTCGCTGTAACTCTTGAGTAATCTTTCCCCCTGTCCAAGCACTTAAATATGTTGAGCCGTATTCCAAAGCTGCTTGTGCACAGGTAAAGGTAATAATTAAAATCGGGATAACCCACAAAGGTAAGTTCCATGGGGTGGCTGAACCTTGTTCCATAATAACCGTATCCATAAATGGCTTAAGTGCCCATGCAATAACGGCATCCAAGGAGCCTATTGGAATCGTAATTAAAATGCTTAATAACGCACGAAACCAAAAGGGTTTCACAAAAGGCCAAATGCGTTTATAGTTTATCACAAAATTCAATTGATTTATTTTTTTTAACATAATTTCCCCTTGCAATTATAACTCATCCTAGCAAAAAATAAATTAAACTGCAACTTTTTTTATGAATCATCCTCTTGCTTTTCATCTTCGACTGATAAATCCGTCTGTAATGGTTTAATCCGCTGTATCTTAGCTCCTTTAAATAATTGTTCTATTTCAGAAACTAACGGCGTTTTTTCCAGCGTTTGATAGAGCTGGTTTTGTGCCGCTTGTTTTTTTTCTTGAAGAGTTGCTTCTCCCCCAGAGGCTAAGCGTTCAATTTGCCATATATCTCCAGTGTGTTTTTGTAAAAATTTGGACAGGTCCGCGGAGAGATTTTTAGGTGCATCCGAGGCAAAAGAACAGGTGATTTTTTGTGGTTCTATCCGTATTAAATGAATATAGTTTGAAATATTATAGGCAAGTAACCGCTCTCCTGCCTTTTGAGCCGTCTCGACAATTTCCTTTAAATCATGGAAAGTGATAGAGTTTTTTTGCTCTGGGATAGATGACGTTGATGTAGTTAATGATGATGTTGATATAGATAGGGATGCTCCAGGGACTATATCATTTTTTTTTATAGATTTCAACAGCTGTGCCGGGGTGGGCATTTCGGATAGATAAGCCCATCGAATCAATAACATTTCCAATGCTTGAAATGGCTTGTCCGCTGTGCGAATTTCTTGAATCCCTTTTAACAGCATTTGCCAAGCCGCTGTCAAAGATTGCATGGATGCATTTGTAGCAATATCCTTTAACCTTTGAAGTTCGGATGGGGTTGCTCCTTGAAATGGAGAAGAATTAGGTAAAATCTTTAGAGTTGTCAAGTCGTGTGTTAACTCTAATAAGTCTTGTGCAATTGATAATGGATCGGCACCATTGGCGTATTGCTGATTAACCAGATCAAAGCAGGGTGGCATATTGCCTTGTAATACATTTTGATATAAATCCAACAAAACACTCTTGTCTGCGATACCAAGCATCTTTCGCACGTCTTCAATGGATGGATTATTGGGTAATTGAGTCATAGCTTGATCCAGTAAAGACAGGGAATCACGTACAGAGCCATCCCCCGCTTTTGCAATTAACTGTAACGCTTCTTCGGAAAATTTCTTTTGTTCCTTTTGACAGATTGTTCCTAAATATTCTGCTAATACAGGTGTATCAATCCTCTTTAAATCAAATCGTTGACAACGGGATAAAATGGTTACAGGTACTTTACGGATTTCTGTTGTTGCAAAAATAAATTTAACACGTTCAGGGGGCTCTTCCAATGTCTTTAATAAAGCATTAAAGGCCGCCTTAGTTAGCATATGAACTTCATCAATAATATAAAATTTAAAACGTGCAGATACAGGATTATATTTAGCCCCTTCAATGATTTCTCGGACGTTATCAACGCCGGTATTGCTGGCCGCGTCAATTTCAATAACATCCATGTCAGAATCGGCTGCAATATTGATGCAGTGTGGACATTTGCCACAGGGATTAGGGGTCATGTCACCTTTGCCGTCCGGTCCTATACAATTTAAACCCTTGGCAATAATACGGGCTGAAGTTGTTTTTCCAATGCCTCGGATTCCGGTTAACATATAAGCTTGTGCCAGACGATTTTGTTGGATGGCGTTTGTAATTGTGCGAACCAAAGCGTCTTGGCCGATTAAATCATCAAATATTTGAGGGCGATATTTACGTGCCAATACGGGGGATTGTCCAGCCATTTTTATTCCTTTAATATCATAAGTGGAAGGGAACATGACCCGTCAAACAAAAGCTGGGCTGCTTTCTTCCGAACCTGACCCGCTATCTTAAGGGTAACGCCCACGCCCTTCCAAATAAGATGGTAGCAAATTTAACAACTTTTGTCAAGGCTAAAAGCGAATTTTATCACCAACACGTATATTATGTTCGTTGACAGTTCCTGCATTGACTTCTAAGACTGCAGAAGCAAAAACTTTAGAGGAAATAATTGTTTCATCCATCGGTTTTGCATTTTTGTGAATAGACACGACTTTATTATTGTTGATAAAGATCATATCTAAAGGAATATAAGTATCCTTCATCCACATACGTACCACTTGTGGATGTTTAAAAACAAACAACATTCCGGAATCTTTATCCAAAGAGTGACGATTCGCGAGTCCTTGTTCTCGTTCCTTTTGCGTAACAGCTTTTTCTACAAAAAACGAGATTGGCTTATTCATTGTTTGAATGTAAATTTTAGAATTATTACGTGTTTCTTGGTATAGAGCATCAAAACCTAAACAAATAAAGAAAGTGGCTAAAAGAACAGTGGCAATAATCTTTTTCATGATTTAATCCTCCTGTATAAAAGTAAGTTGATCCAGTCGTGACAAAAGTGGATTTTGTAAAATCAGTTTTCGAATTTTCGTTGTATAGTTAGGGTCTTCAGGTCTATATACCCTGAGCGAAAGGGCAAAATTATACGATTGCTTGCGATTAGCACCTCGGCTGGCAGCATTTTGGCGTTGAACTCTCCAGACAAAATAATTGGGGGTGGAATTCATTTCTTGAACGTAACTTTCTGTTGCTTTAATTAAGGAATCAAATTTTATTTTGGTATAATTTTTATCGTCCAGCCAGCCTGTTTGACCATAGGGGGATTCCATCTGCTTTTTGCCCCAATCGGTATCATAAGCACTTTGGGCAATTGCCATCCCTACAGGAACTTCATCGGCTTTTAATAACAACTGTTCCAGTTGAGTTGTCACTGTTTTTTTTGACACAACATCATATTTTTCAACTAAGTGATTGAAAAAGGCTTGCTCCGTTTCTGTCCAAGGTTCCTGTTGATCATATTTTTGCTTTAAAGTGGCAATGACAACTTTGTCTTGTATCGCTTTTTCATTTTCCCTTAAGATAAGTGCCCCAAGGACTTGTGCATAAAGTGTTTTATTCCCATTTTGGACAAAATCCTCCGGTAATTTTTCAACATATACTCGTGGCACCTGAGATTCGGTGGCACTTTGAAATAGCTTTTTAAGTTCTGCGGTTGTTTTAGGCCTGGCTATAAACTCTTTTGGTGGTTCATTAATTTTTTGAATAAATTGGTCGGCCACTACAGCATAGGCAGGGCGTGCAAAAAAACTGCATATCAAAATCAAAAAATGTATCCATTTCATTGCATGCCTCCTCGTCTGCGCAACAAAGCTAAAAATTGGGACATAGGAATGCCTCTGGTAATCAATAATGCAATAATAAAGGCAATAACACCGCCACCAACCATAACAGACAATAGCACAACTTCTCGAACTTTGCAAGGGATAATTTCTGCGGGGATTAAACTATCCACTTCTTTGATCAACCAAAGAAATACCCCCATAATGCAACAAGACAGTAAAATTCTGGGAAAACGGTATTTAAATAAGGTGTCAAAGTAAAATTGCTTGTGCTTTTTTAAAAGAATCCAATATTGAATTGCATTTACCCAAGTTGTAATGCCTGTGGCCATGGCAATACCTAAATATCCCCAAAATTGCATTAAAATTAAGGCCAATATAGCATTTAAAGTGACCCCGATAATCGCGATTTTAACGGGAGTGGCGGTATCCCCACGTGCGTAGAAAAAGGGCGCTAAAGCTTTTGTGAGCATATAAGCGGGCAATCCACAAGCAAATATCATAAGTGCTTTTGCCGTGTTTGCGGTATCTTGGGCTGTAAATAATCCATGTTGAAACAACGTTTGAATGATTGGGGTGGCTAATAAAATCAAGCCTACAGCAGATGCCACAGACATGGCAATGGATACTTCCAAACCTCTGTTCAATTGTGTATTGGCTTTAGCATATTCGCCAGCTTTAATATGTCTTGACAAAACAGGTAATAAAGCTGTTCCAATAGCAACGCCAATCACACCAATAGGTAATTGAAACATATGTTGTGCATAATTCAACCATGAAATTGCTCCAGCTCCTACAAACGATACAAATAGTGTATCAAAAAACAGGTTGATTTGATAAACACCTGAACCCAAAACACCAGGGGCCATTTTACGTAATAATGTTTTGACGCCGGGGGCTAAATGATACAAAGCCTTAATCGGATTCATTAAGCCAAAAAGATAGTCGGCTTTATAGACATGATAAAGAACAAACAACAACTCAATAATGCCGGCAGCCATCACACCCCATGCCAAAGCATATGCAGGTGCAAAATTGCTGTTGATATAAGGTGTTAAAAACAATAGGAAAGCGATCATAGATATGTTTAACAGAGTAGGGGCAAACGCTGCAGCCCAAAACTTGCCTAAAGAGTTCAAAACGCCACTTAATAAAGAAACCAATGACACACAAAGCAAAAATGGAAAAGTAATACGGCTGAGCGAAGTTGTAAGAGCTAATTTCCCTGGAATTTCGTCAAAACCAGGGGCTAATAAAAACATGACTGCAGGCATAATGATTTCAACCACCAGCGTAAAAGCTAATAAAACATATAATAAGAAATTAAAGACAGCTTTGGTGAATTTAATAGCATCCTTTTTGCCGCCATTTTGAATTTCTGAGGCCAATAATGGAACAAAGGCGACATTCAAAGCCCCTTCTGCGAACAAACTTCGAAACAGGTTTGGTAAGCGCCATGCCACAAAAAAGGCATCAGCCATCATACTGGCACCCAAAAAACGTGCCATAAAAATATCACGCACAAAACCAACAATACGGCTGATAAATGTGCCCCCACTGACTGTAGCTATGGACTTTATTAATGACATACTAGCGACTGTATCACAAATCAAATGGCTATGCAAGGAAAAAATATTTGCTTATAATCTTGAGGGGTGTGGTTTATTATTGCATTTGTTATGCTTTTAATTTATACTATCACTAACAAGGAGAGGTACGATGAAAAAGATCAATTGGAAAAGCATTTTGGGTTGGGGATGTGCGGCATTAGTGGCTGGATTCATAGTCTATTCTAACATGCAAGAACAAAAGGCCTTGCAGAACTCTGGCAAGAAAAATGTATATGCTGTTTTACCTATCTCCGGTCCTTTTACAGAATATGTCAAAGTCGTCAAGGATACAATCAAGTTATGGCAAGAAGACCATCCAAATGCGCCATTCCAAATTACCTACTTGGATTCAGAATCAAATCCAAGCAAAACTGTTTCCATGATACATCAAATGGCCTCTGATGAAAAGAATCCATTGTTTATCACGTCTATGTCCTTAATCAATTCTGCCATTTTACCCGTTGTGGAAAGATTAGATGGTTTTAATTTTGCGATTACAATGACCTCTATAAAACCTGAATTCAAAAACACGCATTTCCAAAAAATATCACACAGCGGTGAGGATGAGTTAGTTCCTATACTGAATTATACAAAAAAGTTTAAGAGGGTTGCACTGTTTTACACAAATGAGGAATTTGGTCTATACAGTGAAAAGTTCATAACCAAGAATTTGGAAAATACAGATTCAAAAGTTGTTTCCGTCATTCCAATAGAACTGTCCAGCCTGAACAACAGAATTGAAGTCATAAAAGGATTATCTGAAAAACCAGATGCAGTTTTAGTGCTAGGGTTGCCAACAATGGGGGTATTGAATATCATTCGTGAATTACATGTTCAAGAATATACAGGAACTATCATTGTCAGTTCTTCTTTTGTGCATGACTACATTGTTAAGACAATGGAAAATAACATGGAAGGAATTATAGCCCCCTTTATTGATTTGAATCAGTTAGATTCACAATTTAAGAAAAAATTATCAGCCCATAATATCAATATCAATTTTTCAACGGCTGAATTGTATGATGTGTTAAACATCATCAATTATACACTTGAAAACAACCAGCCATTTAATCAGGAAACATATACAAAAATGGGTAAGTGGAAAGGCGTTGCCGGTGATGTGATTTTCCCTGGAAATGGTGACAGCCTGTATCCATTTATTTTGGTTCAATACAAAAATGGTGAGTTCGTCCCGGTAGAGGAATAAGAAAGGAGTAGAAATGAAGAAACTCAATTGGAAAAGTATTGTTGGATGGGGAATTGCAGCATTGGTGGCTGGATTCATAGTCTATTCCAACATGCAAGAACAAAAGGCATTGCAGAACTCTGGCAAGAAAAATGTATATGCGGTGTTGCCTTTGACTGGATTGAGTGGTCACATTGGGACAGAGCAAAAAGCAGTTATAGAGTTATGGAAGAAAAAAAATCCAAATGCCCCCTTTAACATTCATATCATTGATTCTGAAACAACTCCTATGAAAGCAATAACAGCATTAAGGCAAGCCCTTTTAGATGAAGAAAATCCTGTTGTTATTACTTCAAA
>JAGCYU010000008.1 GCA_017960645.1 Alphaproteobacteria bacterium
ATGATTGTGCCACCATAGGTCGTACAGTTCGACCAAAAATCGGCTTGAGCCGTTGTTGCCAAAACCAATGCTGTTAATAATAAATACTTTTTCATTTTCTTTCCCCCTTTTTTTAAGTTTTCTCCGAGCCCCGGAACGAGGCAAAACTTTGCGAGCTAAAACAAGCATTAGTTTTACCGGTTCCGACTGTCCCTAAACCCTATGTTACATAAAGGTACCTTTTTGTAACGCTTTTGGACAAGAAAATGGGAAAAATGGAAAAACTTGACGAACATATTGAAATGATTGAAAAATATAGGAAATTTAGAAAACATCAAAAATATGAAAAAAGTGCAAAAAATGTGAAAAAAACGCTTGCAATTAAAGGTACCTTTTTTTGCTACTCGATTTTGGCACTTAACCCGTTGTATTTATTAAAAAATAAATTTTTCATTTTTGGGCCAAAAATCGGTCATTTTGCTCCCTTTTTTTGGGGTAAAATTCAAATTATTACTTCGCCAGCAACTTGACAAGTTTATCAAAATCATCTATAATGATGCCATGAAAACGAAAAACGATATACAAAAAAAACGGCGCTTCGATAAGTTAACTTTTTTTTGGTTATTAGGTTTATTTTCTTCTATAGCAGCATTACAAACAGGGATCCGAATTCAAAAGTATAACCTTGCCAGGCTAGGTTCTCTAGGGATAATGATTACTGTCCCTGCTTTTGGATCACGTGCATTTTTACCAACAGAAGAAGAAATACAAGCTGAAAGACGGCGTTCCAAAAAAGAAAGATAAATTTCTATGCAACAAATAGACAAACAAAATCAACTGAGGGCCAAGATTGCCACAAGCTTATCCCCTTGGATATGCGATGAAGAAGTTGATTATCTTAAGTTGGGAACCTCTTATATCCCAACAAATAAATTGAATCAGATGAATCAATTTGTACAGGATCAAAAAACAACTGATAAACAAAAAGCTCTTTTATCTAAAACGATTTTAGCCACAGGCCATTACCATTTTGAAAAACAAAAAATAACGAAGGGCTATTTTTTCTTATCTCTTCCATTATTAATGGTTGTTGGTTGTTTATTTTTTGGAATTCACGGCCATGTCAAAAAAAATCGGACGGAGCAATTGACGGCCTATACAATGGGAGCGACTGCATATTTTTTGGCAGATAGAATCAAACGTAAATTTTTAGCTGAAACCAAGGACAGCCGATACTTTTTTAGAGTTCTAGGGCGCGATAAAAATGAACAACAACGTATTTATAACGAACATCGCACCTGGTTCACGCAATCACACCAAACATAGCTTTTAGGATTAAATTATCTTAAAGGCGAATTTAATTGTACATCAAAACACCCCGATTTTGATTGGCACAAAACGATCGTCTTTGATTTAATGGGGGGGAGAAATGACAAAAACTTCAACAGCAGCGGGGGAAAGATGAAGAAAAATATATTTTTATTAGCTTTAGGATTAACATTTGCAACTGCTGCACATGCAGAAACCACAATTGAATGGACTGAAGCCGGCTGTCAATCAGTCGGCGGAACCTGGATCACAGCCCACAATGCCACAGATGAAGGATGTGACGCCGCCCACTGTAACAGCCTTAATTTTTGCAGAAGCGCCCAAAAGATGAATTTTTTTAGTGCGTTGATTTGGTGCAAATCTATTGGAAGAAATCTGGTCAGTTTTGCCAATTTGTGCCCAGGAATCCCCAGCGGATGGAATTCGGCTACAGGAGCGTGCGCTAATGCAAAAGGCATTGATAGCACAACAGTTTGGACAACTTTGCCTGTGGATGCATCGCATTCTTATTATGTTATTCTATCTTCAGGTGCTGTGGGGAGTCCTAGTTCACAAACAAATTCATCTCACTCACGTCGTGATTATGCGAGTGAGAGCCGTGCTTTGTGTGAATAAATATCAAAAAGCCCCGATTAATCGGGGCCGTAATTTCTTTTACTTTATTTATTGTACAGCGGACGCGCCACATAATGTGTATGCAACAACTCCTCAGCCTTTTCAGACAAAGGTGCCCCCAAATACTCTTTGTAAAGTTTTTGAATATCCGGATTTAGATGTGAACACCGCACTTTGGATTTTCTATCATCATTCTTAAGTCCATCTTGGCGGGCTTTACGTACAGCGTTTGTCACGCCTAAAGGTTGACCACCACCGCCAACACATCCACCCGGACAAGCCATGACCTCAATAAAGTCATAAGGTGTTTTTTCACCATTAGCTTTAGCGCGACGTACTTTTTCCAATACGCTACTGACATTTTTAATACCATGCGCCACCGCGATATGAATTTCTTTACCAGCAATGGTCAAAGTCATTTCCTTTGCCCCTTCGTTCAGGTTGGTAATTTGGTCAAACTCCAAGTTTTCCAATTCTTTACCTGTAATCAAGTAATGAGCTGTTCTTAAAGCAGCTTCCATCACACCGCCAGAAAAACCAAAGATTGTACCAGCACCGCTGTATTGACCCAAAGGCGAATCTGCTTCTTCATCCGGCAGGTTGTTGAAGTCAACGCCCATTTGTTTAATCATACGCACCAACTCACGCGTAGTCAAAGACACATCAATGTTTTGCACACCGTCATGGAACATTTCAGCCGAACGCTTAATTTCCCATTTCTTTGCAGTACAAGGCATGATGGACACGACAATCATATCCTTTGGTTCAACCCCGATTTTTTCGGCATAATAGGTTTTTGCCAAAGCCCCCAACATCGCTTGCGGAGATTTTGCTGTTGAAAAATGATCAATCATATCATGGTCAATCTTTTCCAAATAATCCACCCATGCGGGGCAACAGCTTGTAATTAAAGGCAACCTTTCCGGTTCAGTCGTAAAGCGTTTAACAAACTCACTACCCTCTTCCATAATTGTCAAGTCAGCAGCAAAGTTGGTATCAAAGACCGCTTTAAATCCCATGCGGCGCAAGACTGCGTAGATTTTGCCTGTTACCAAGTCACCGCTCTTATAACCAAAAGCCTCACCTAATGCCACACGAACAGCCGGTGCGATTTGCACTACACAAGTCTTTGTTGCATCTTGCAAATAATTCCAAACTTTCCCAGTTTCATCCACTTCAGTAATGGCTCCAGTCGGACAGTGTGCAGAACATTGACCACACTTGATACATGGCGAATCATCCAAAGGTAAATCGCCAGCAGGTGCCATACGTGTATGAATACCACGCTTCAAAGAACTTAAAGCATACACATTTTGAACGTTCTGACATACTTGGACACAGCGTCCGCATTGAACACATTTTCTGGGATCAATTTGAATACAACCAGTAGATTTGTCAATCGGCATTTCCTCAGAAGTTGGTGTAATATTAGCAAATGCATCTTTATCCAAAGCAAACTCTTGAGCTAAATCTTGCAATTCACAATTGCCATTTTTCAAACATCCCAAGCAATCATTCGGGTGACGAGATAAAATCAACTCAACAATTGTCTTACGCGCTTTCATGATATCAGGATCACGCGTGATAACTTGCATTCCTTCTGCGACAGGAGTACAACAAGATCTGAGCATTCTGCCGTTAATTTTAACGATACAGATCCCACAAGCGGCTGTTGGTTCCAAGTCCGGATGCTTACACAATGTTGGGACAATAACTTGAGCCTCGCGACACGCGTCCAACACGCTTGTGCCCTCGGGGACTTTTACTTCCATTCCATCAATAGTTAACGTAACCATGTTTAGCATCCTTTCTTTTCATCTTTATCTTGCAATAACGCTTCGTATTCCTCTGGGAAATACTTGATTGTGGACAACACCGGGTTTGGAGAAGTTTGACCTAAACCACACAAAGAACCTTTTTGCATAGCAGATCCAATCTCCTTAATCTTTTCCAAATCGGCATGTGTGCCCTTACCATCAGCAATCTTTGTCAACAGTTTTAGCATTTGATAACCACCTAAACGACAAGGCGCACATTTACCACAAGATTCATCCACTGTGAAGCCCAGATAGAACTTGGCAATTTCAACCATAGAATCGGACTCATCCATCACAATCATACCACCAGATCCCATCATAGATCCGATTTTCTTTAATTCTTCATAGCACAAAGGCAGATTCAATTCTTTGGCAGGAATCACACCACCGGATGGACCACCTGTTTGTACAGCTTTAAATGGCTTGCCTGTGGACGTACCACCACCCACATCTTCCACCATTTCTTTGACTGTTGTTCCCATTGGCACTTCAACCAATCCGGAATGTTTGACCTTACCGGTTAAAGCAAACACCTTCGTTCCTTTACTGGTTTCCGTTCCAACGCTAGCAAACCAATCGGCACCATTCAAAATGATTTGAGGAACGTTTGCCCAAGTTTCAACGTTGTTAATGATTGTTGGCTTTTGGAACAATCCTTTTTCCGTTGGATATGGAGGCCGTGGCCGCGGTGTCCCTTTGTTACCTTCCAAAGACATCATCAAGGCAGTCTCCTCACCACACACAAACGCCCCTGCTCCAATGCGTAATTCAGCCATAAAACTAAAGTCCGTTCCAAAAATATTTTTACCTAAGATACCGGCTTTTTTGGCTTGTTTAATAGCTAATTCCACGCGTTCCAAAGCCAATGGATATTCGGCACGCACATAAAACCAACCAGAAGTTGCCCCTGTGGCATAAGCTGCAATCAACATTCCTTCCAAAACAGCATGAGAACCACCACCCAAAATACACGAATCCATATAAGCACCCGGATCACCTTCATCTCCGTTACAAATAATGAACTTTTCGCCATCAACCAGTGGCGCTTTAGCTAACAATTCCCACTTTTTACCAGTTGGGAAGCCACCACCTCCACGACCACGCAAGCCCGACTTTTTGATTTCATCCAAAACCTGCTCAGGTGTCATTTCAAACAAACATTTGATTAAAGCTTGGTATCCACCATTAGCAACATATTCACCCAAATCTTCTGGATCAGACGACCCTAAATGCTTTAACACAACACGACGTTGCTTCGTAAAGAACGGCAAATCCATGGACAATTCTTTTTCTTGCAAATGAGGTGCCAATTTTAATTCCATTTCAGGATGGCCCAACAAAGGCTTAATATGTTGTTCAACAATTAAATGAGCAACATCTGGAGTCATTTCTTTGTACAAGAAAGGTTTGCGCCCTTTAATTTCAATACGAGTCATAGGACCTGCCGCACACAATCCCATACAACCTGTGGCCACCAAACGCACACGCTCAGACAAGCCTGCTGTTTCCAATGCTTGTTTCAAAGCTTCATATACATTTTGTCCGCCACCAGAATGACAGCTGGTTGCATTACATGTAAAAATGGTTGCATCATACTTTTCATTATTGGCTGTAAAATCTTTACCCATCTGCAAAAGCTTATCCTTTTGCATACGGCCGACGGCCTTTAATTTTTCAATTTGTTCCGGAGTCATTTCTACCATCTTAATTGCCCTCCTTGGCACGCCATTCATTTATAATAGATTTAATTTTGTCGGTTGTTAGCTTTCCATAAGTAACTCCGTTAATAACCATAACAGGAGCTAAACCACAGCAACCTAAACAACGAACGACCTGGACATAAAATAAACCATCATCTGTTGTTGCACCAGCTGGAACACCCAACTCTTTTTCCAATTCTTCAATCAAACTAGCACCACCCTTAATATGGCAAGCAGTTCCATCACATACTGAAATGACATACTTTCCAGGGGCCTTCACTTTGAAATAGTTATAAAATGTCAAACACTCATAAATTTTGGCCATAGGAATACCCAGTTCTTGACCCAAATACAAGGCCTCTTCCCAAGGCACATAACCAAACTGTCCTTGCAACTCATGCAGGGCCATAATTAAAGCCCCACGTTTGCCACTCCACTTGCGGATAATAGCATCAACTTTTGCTTTGTTTTCTTCGTTCATGTTTTTACCTTTCATTAATGAGGCGTAATATACAGATTTTTATAAAAACTGTCAAGGGAATTTTATGTTTTTTTTAATAAAATTAGAATAAAAAACATCCAACTTTATTTCTTATTTTTTCTTAAACAAATGGATTTATCCAATGAACTTTCTCGGACTTAGATATAATAGAAAAAATCCGATCAAAAAAAGCAAAATCCCCATCCTCTGCACTCAAACGAAGATGATGTGAATTAATGCCAATAGACTTGCGCCCAGATTTCAAAAGTGCACACAATTCATTAACAATTTTTTCTTTAGCTTTAGGCTTGTGAATAGTCCAATCACAAAAATCATAATCTACATTATATATGCTAGAAATTTCCTGAGACTCATTAGAAGAACTGATAATCAATCCTGCTTCGTTTAATTTTTCTGCCAAGACTTCATTAATGTTATTGTAGGGAGGACAAAAAGCATTCAATAGCTGTTCCCCAAAAATCTGTTTAAAACTTTTATAAAATTCCATAATCTTAAGATAGTCTTCCTGGCGATAATCTGGAAATTCTGAGGGGGGTAACCCAACCAACATATTTCTTACATGTTTTAACCCATGTAACATCACAAATGCCTTATTTGCTTTCAGCAATTCAGTGAGTGATTGACCTTTTTCTAAATAATTTTCAGGTATAACCGCAAAAATTGGAGGAATCTGGTATTTATTCAAAAGTTCAAGTATAGTCTGTAATTTTTGTTTATATCTTCTATATTCTATTTGCTCTTTGTATTTATAAAAAGGAATACATTTTGCACGCACATCATCATCTCTCCACCACATATTAATTGGCGTTTCAAAATTATTCAAAGTCAGTTCTAATTTTTTGAAATAATCTTCTGACATACCTTCTCCAAGGGTTATAATTGATAACCTAAAGCTTTAAATAGCATTTCAAATTCATCATCATGCAATAAAAGACTCTCGTCTCTGTTTTTAATCTTACTCCTAAATTCATCAAGAGAAATATATTTAACCTCAGCCACTTCTTCCTCTTGCAGAACAATTTTTTTTAAATCCAACGACAACCGTAACAAATAAACATCATTAAATTCATTATTGATAAAAGTCGCACTAGGTCTACTTGAGCTCCTTTTTGTTCCAATAAGGACAAGTTGTGAAGGTAATATATCAACACCCAATTCTTCTTTTATTTCCCTCACTGCTCCGGTCAAAGAATCATCACCTGCAGTCAAATGTCCTGCACTAGAAATATCCCACATATTAGGATTGCTATCTTTATTAGGGCTCCTTTTTTGCAACAGAACCTCATCTTTATCATTTACAATCCATATATGAACAGCTTTATGCCAATCTCCGTCTCTATGTACTTGTGCTCGCGGCTTTATTTTTCCCGTTTTCTGTCCGTCTTCATCCAAAACATCAAAACATTCTGTCATTTAATTCTCCTTTTGTGCGCCTATAATTCCGCTCGCCTATTTATAACTTTTGCATTTTTATCAACCTGAAGTATATAGATAAATTCTGACGTCATAATTGTTCCACTATCTTCCCATCCACAACAGAAATACGACGATCCATTTTAGCCGCTAATTCTGGGTTATGCGTTGCCAATAATGCAGACAACCCTGTTTCACGCACAATATTGATAAACATGTTAAACACTTCATCAGCTGTTTTCGGATCTAAATTTCCTGTGGGTTCATCTGCTAATAACAATACAGGTTCATTCGCCAACGCACGGGCAATTGCAACACGTTGTTGTTCTCCTCCAGACAACTGCCCTGCCCGATGTTTCAAACGGTGACTTAAGCCAACTTTTGTCAATAACTCACGCGCACGAGCCTCAGCCTCTTTTTTCTTTTTGCCAGCGATCATTAAAGGCATCATCACATTTTCCAATGCATCAAAATCTGGCAACAATAAATGTGATTGATAAACAAAACCGATCTCGTTTTGACGCAATTTTGTGCGCCCTGCATCATTCATCTTAGAGGCATTCTTTTCTGCAATTTCAATTGTTCCAGATGTAGGTGTATCCAATAATCCTGCTATGTGCAACAATGTAGATTTCCCAGAGCCACTAGGACCGACCAAAGCAACAATCTCGCCTGACTTGATTGTTAAATTGATATCTTTCAAAATCTCCAGCTTCGTATTACCTTTGCCGAATGAACGCGTAATATGCTCTAATTTTAAAGTATTATTCATATCTTAACGCCTCCACAGGATCTGTTTTGCTGGCCTTCCAGCTAGGATATAACGTAGCTAAAAATGCCAACGCCAAACTCATCAAACCAATCCAAGTCACTTCAGTCAATTCAACTTTTGCTGGCAAATGCGATAAGAAATAAACTTCGGCAGAAAATAACTCATGACCTGATAAACTTTCCAACCACGCTTTAATACTGTCTATATTGTAACAAAAGGCAAGTCCCAAAATCACACCTGCTAACGTACCAACAACCCCAACAATTAATCCAGACAACAAAAAGACACGCTGAATACCGCCTCGGCTCATCCCCATCGTCCGTAAAACAGCAATATCTTTTGCTTTATCTTGCACCAACATAATCAAACCGGAAATCATATTAAAGGCTGCAACAATAATAATAAGTGTTAAAATTAAAAACATCACATTGCGTTCAACTTCAACGGCATTGAAAAAAGCTTTGTTGGTGTGACGCCAATCATAAACACTTGCTTTTCCTTGAACAGCATCAAAAGCTGTATCCATCACCTCTGCTGCCGAAGATAAATCTTTTGCGAATACTTCTAAATGTGACACCTTATCCTTGACGCCAAAAAACTTCTGAGCCTCATCCAATGGCATAAAAACAAAGTTACCATCATACTCGCTCATGCCGGAATTAAATGTTCCCAATACAGTATAGCTTTTCATTTTAGGCAAAGAACCAAAGGCAGTCAAATTTGCTTTCGGAGAAATAAATGTAATACTATCCCCTGCACGTACTGCTAACTTATTAGCCAACCGCCAACCCAAAATCACATGATTTTTGTGGAAATTGACAAGATTTTCACCAATATAACCGCTTTTTAACAAAGAACGTGCTCCAAAATCATCAGCACTCATTCCTCGCACCATGACACCGGCTTGGCCATCCTCTGTGGACAACATAGCTTGACCATCCACCACAGGAATAACAGCTTCCACATTTGGAATTTTAACCACAATATCTTGTAATTCTTGATAATCATCTAATGTAGCACCAAATTCAGGATAAATCCCCATGTGACCATTTAAGCCTAAGATGCGTCCCATCAACTCTTCCTTAAAACCATTCATTACACTGGTCACAATAATCAATGTGGCAACACCCAGCATAATCCCCAGCAAGGAAAAACCAGCAATCACAGACACAAAACCCGTTCTTTTTCTGGATTTTAAATAACGAAAAGCCAAAAGTCGTTCAGTTTTATTAAACATGAACTGTACTGTACACAACTTTTGCAAAAAAATCAAGTGCGATTTTTAATTATCTTCTAAGAAACTGCGCAATTTACGGGAACGTGTTGGATGCTTCAACTTACGTAAAGCTTTTGCTTCAATCTGACGGATACGCTCACGCGTCACAGAAAATTGCAACCCGACTTCCTCTAAAGTATGATCTGAGTTCATACCAATTCCAAAGCGCATACGTAACACACGCTCTTCACGCGGGGATAAAGTAGATAACACTGCTGTGCAAGATTGGCGCAAATTGCTCTGAATAGCGGCTTCCAATGGTTGCATTGTTCCCTTATCCTCAATGAAATCACCCAAATGGCTGTCTTCTTCATCACCCACTGGGGTCTCCAAAGAAATAGGCTCTTTAGCAATTTTCATGACCTTTTTAATCTTTTCGGGGGTCATATTCACACGAGGAGCCAATTCTTCTGGTGTCGGTTCATAGCCTGTCTCTAATTGCATCTGACGGCTTGTCCGAACCATTTTATTGATTGTTTCAATCATGTGCACAGGAATACGAATTGTCCTGGCTTGATCAGCAATAGCACGCGTAATACTTTGACGAATCCACCATGTCGCATATGTAGAAAACTTGTTTCCTCGTTGATATTCAAACTTATCAACCGCCTTCATCAAACCGATATTACCTTCTTGAATCAAATCCAAAAATTGTAAATTACGATGCATATATCGTTTTGAAATAGAAATCACTAAACGCAGGTTAGCCTCAATCATTTCCTGCTTGGCTTTTTTCATTTCTTGACGGCCTTTTCTGACAACATTCACTAATTGGCGATACATAGACACGGGCATTTTAACTTCATCAACCAAGTTTTGAATAGCCTTCATAATATCTTTTGCTTCAGACAAATGTTTATCTGCAAATGCTTGCCAATTTTTAGCTTTTTTATGCTTTAAGGCGTCCAACCATTTAGGATTTTTTTCACTTTCCTGATACGCCGCAATAAAATCATCACGATCAATTTTACATGCACTTGCTAATCGCAACAATTTGCCCTCTAACATCATCAGCTTTTGGTTCACATCATTGATGCCATCCATAAGTTCTTCTAATTTTGCAGGAGCGAGGTGTAAGCTGGCGATTAAATTAGATAATTTTGTTCTTTGCGCAAGATATTTTGCATTCTCTTTTTCCGATAAAGAGCTCTTTTTTAACTCAGCAGCAACCTTGTTTTTTTGTAACTTAAAAAACTTTTTAGATTCTGTTGCAATTGTAGAAAGTATATAATCAACAGGTGCGGCCAAAGTTTTTTCCATTTCATCCAAAGATAAAATATCTCCTTCGTCCTCATCTTCCTCAGTATTCTCTGTATCTTGATCCATTTCACCATCATCAGTACTTTGTTCAACATCTGTCACATTAAGCACCGAATCTGAAGCCAATGCAGGAAGATCCATTTTTGGTAAAGTTTCCATGGCCGCTTCCAAATCAATCAAATCCCGCAACAACAAGCTTCCATCTTGCAATTCACCATGCCACGCTGCTAATAATGAATAAACTGGTGCACTTTCAGCCATACCTTGCATCATTACATTAAATCCAGCGGCGATTCGTTTAGCAATAGCGATCTCACCTTCTCGCGATAAAAGCTCCACAGATCCCATTTCCTTTAAGTAAAGACGCACAGGGTCCTTAATTCCGATAGAATCTGGCGTTGCAGCTACTTCACTCGCTTCAATTTCTTCCAATTCATCTTGTTTAGCAGGAGTTTCGGTTAAATCAGTAATATCTGCTTCATTGCTATCAACAATGCTAATTCCCAACTCACTGAAAGAATTAACCAACTGCTCCCACTTATCCTCAGATTGATATTCAGAAGGCAAACATTTTTTCAATTTCTCAACGGTAATAAAGCCGCGCTCTCTGCCCTGCTCTATCAACGTTTTCATTAAAGCTTTTAAATCAGGTGTATCATTTTGATTTTCAACACGTTCTTCGGTATAAGATGCCAATTGCATGACCCAACAGCCCCTTCAAAGGTTAAGACATGGGATTGATTATAAACTTTTTTCCAAGAAAGTCAAGGAAAATTTACATATTATCAACAATATTTTTAGTATTAAGCAAATAATTACCAGATGGTCTATAAGCCGGGTTCTGTATTCGACAATCATTCGTCTTGGCATGGCATTACTGGCATGCTCTAGCGACCTACCTCGTCACAGCGAACCTGAGGCTGTTCATTTTACACCAACATTTTGTAAAAAAGTGTTGGCGGCTGTCATAATTTGGTCTTGCTTCCAATAGGGTTTATCAAGCCATCAAACCTTTCGGCCGATGCGGTGAGCTCTTACCTCGCCGTTGCACCCTTACCTGTTGACACAGGCGGTTTATTTTCTGCGACACTATCCATCGGGTCACCCCGCCCGGACGTTATCCGGTATTGCGCCCCATACGAAGCCCGGACTTTCCTCCATGCAAAAAGCACAGCGATTGTCCAACCATCTGGTAACGCATATTATAGTGGATTTATGCTAAATTGTCAATAAAAAGAACCCGTGTCTTAATAATCATCATTAGGGATGATTGCTTTGGCAAATTTTTTATCTTGTATTACCTTCTGAAAAACTCGCTGCTTGGCTACTGCTGCCATGGGCTACCCCAGCCGCTTTTGCAAGATCTGAATCTATTGCATGAGTATTCACATTACTTGGATGGTTTTCATCATGAATGAGTGTATGTCCTTCGGGATCTTGCAACATATAAAAAACATGACCATCCTGCATTTGTGCTTTAAATCTCCCATATCCGTCTTTGGTAAGCCCTTCAAAGGACACGCCATCTGCTTGTTGTCCAGTCATATAGACTTCACCATTTCCACAAACATGCACATCCATGCTTCCTTTATTGCCTTGGAAGGACATTGCTTGTGCTTCTCCAATAAACTCTTTCAATTGTTGAATACTATCCACAGCAATTATCGCATCCTTAGACTGCGCCTGTTCTGCATGCTTATTACCCACCTTCATGGCCCCAAACATTGCCATAGCAGATAAGGCTGCAGCAGTAATATTGGACTTTGCCGCTTTTTTCAATGTTTCTGATAATTTTGACATATTTTTCTCCTTTTTGAATTCATTACACCCCAAAATAGAGGGTACATATTTTTTACCTCTCGTCAGAACGCTTATAACACAGACGCATAACTATGTCAAGAGCATTTTAATAATCATCATTGGGAATGATCGCTTTGGCAAATTTTTTACCACGTTTCATTTTGTTCAATTTTAATCCAGGAACTGTTTCAATAATACTATTATACAATTCTTTCAACTTTCCTGTATATAAGTGATCAGTCTTTGGCAAAACATTATAAGCCACATTGACAGCAGTATTTTCATTCAACTGATCTACCAACCGAGCAACGGCGGATTCTTCAACATATTCGTCATCTGCGCCTTGAACTATAACACCAGAGGACGGACATGGTGTCAAGAAATTAAAATCATGGATATTAACAGGCGGTGTCGCAAATACAAAACCTTCTATTTCCGGGCGGCGCATTAAAACTTGCGCAGCAATCCAAGCGCCGAATGAATATCCGGAAATCCAACACTTGTTGGAATCAGAATCCATACCCTGCAACCAATCCAGTGCAGCAATAGCATCAATCAACTCCCCTGCACCAGTTCCATCAATAGCCCCTTGAGAAGCCCCAACACCACGATAATTGATACGCAACACGGAAAACCCTAATGCAGCAAAAGACTGAAACAATGCATAGGTAACCTTATTATTCATACTTCCCCCTTGGGTAGGATTTGGGGGCAAAACCAACGCCAACGGAGCTGTAGGATTCTCAGAACGATGAAAGCGTCCCTCTATCCGTCCGCATGCACTTTGAAAAAAAACTTCAGCCATAAAAACCTCCTGGTGAAAAAACTTTCTTTGCCCTATAGTTACAACATTTTTTGCAAAAAAGCAAGATTTTTGTTGACAAAGGTTAAAAAAAAGGATATAAATGTATCCGTTGGCGGAGTAGCTCAGTTGGTAGAGCGGTGGAATCATAATCCATGTGTCGGGGGTTCGATCCCCTCCTCCGCTACCAAATTAAAAATAAGTCCCTGTTAAATGGGACTTTTTTAGTGCCCAAATCATGATTTTTTACTGTAACACAGGGGTGTAACACAAAGGTGTAACACAAACACCTTAAAAACACCCCCGAAAATGCCCCGAGTTTTCGTACAAAATTTAGGGGGAAAATATCCCCCTCATCTGTGATACATAGCACTCTTTTTTTGACAGGTGTTTTTTCTGACCTTTGATACCATTTTGTCTTTTACATTTTTTACTGTTTTAACAGAAAATATCCTGCCTTTGACAGAAAGACAGACAGGGCAACCAAGACATTTAGCCTTTTACTCTTTTGCCCCCAATTGACGGATAACAAATGAATCCATGAAAGACTTTTGCAATTCTTTCAGCTCAGAATTGATGGGATAGTTAATTTTGCTAATTTCTTCCAGCATAATCCTTATATCTTTCTTATGTGCATACAATCTCTGCCCGATTCCTTGGTCTGTCCATCCACATATAGCATTCTGATATTCGGCTGGGATTCTTTGTTCTACGGCCTTTGTTTCAAATGTATGTCTAAAGCTATGAAATACTGAACTAGGTGATTTTATGTCTATGCTATCTAGATACCTTGCAAACCAGTGCTGGATGATAGCTGCATACCCAGTTTCTTTTCTATAAGTTAATTCACTAAACAATTTCTTTTGTTTATTCTTCCTCTGGTATTCTACATAGTATAAAAAGCCCATTTTAAGAATCCTAGGATGTATAGGAATAATCCGTTTTGAACCTCTGTTCTTAACACTCTTATCTTTTCCATCATTATTAATGCTTATACAAGGGATATTCTTTTCTCTGACAATGTCAGCTACATCCAACTGACAGATTTCATTTGAACGACATCCATGATACAAGGCAATAAGTGGTATCCAGAACTTTGCTTGGTTATTTCTAAGGTGTGGATTAGGATAATTCTTTGGATTAAATATCTTCTTTAACTCATTGTTTGTAAATGGTTTTCTTTCTTTTCTATCACTTTTGATTGGCATGTCTATAAACTCATTCAAACTGTTGGGAATGATTTCTTCTTTCACAGCATATCGCATAAATTCTTTAAAAGTTCCCAAGTGTTTTTTAATGGTTTGCTTGCTCAATGTTTGAGAATTACTATCACTCCGCAATATGTCTAATACTGTCTTGTTTTCTGTTAATTCTTGATGCCATCTCCGTGGAACTCTATATATCTTTTCACACAGTGTTCTACAATCCTGTCTAGTAACATCCTCTACATATTCTTTATCAATTAAAGAAAAGGCCAATTTTACACCTAAATAGTTATCATACAGACATCTTTGGGTACTATCTTTGAGATGTTTTTTCATGGCTGCATATCGTTTAAAGAATTTTTCCCAATGGGTTGCAGACATTGATTTATGAATCCGCTCATCTGTTTTCATAGCATCATAGGTTCTAAGCAGGCTCACAACCTTAGCACTCCTTGGTGTATAAGTCTTTTCATCTCTTTCAGTTTCTATGGCCTTTTTGGCATAGTGGTCCAATTGGTTAATATGAGTTGAAAATGATTTTAACCAATCATATTTGTCATCCTCACCGGCAAGCCCCAGTTCTATTTCTTTGTTTTTTAACTGAGAATATACTGTTCTCAGTGTAATATTGGCCTTGTTTTTATCTATTAGTCCCTTCAAATAATCTATCAGCATATCCGTCATTAACTTGCGAATATCAGCTTCTTTTTGGCCATTTGGAAACAGAATAATATCTGCTGCCGTTTTTCGTTTAGCCTTGATTTCTTCAGCATTATTTTCCAAAAATGCTTGAATTTGTTCCAATCTGTGAAGCAAGAGTTTATCCACATCTGCTTCATCTAACACTACTTTTTTATCCTCATTTACTTTCATTATAATCTCTTTCAATATTGTTAAAAATGCTTGTAAATGAGCAAACTCTACATGATACTTTTCAATGGCTTCTTGATAAATGGATGTTCCTAATGAATAGCTTAATTCATCACATCTTGAGATCAGCCTTAAACAGGCGGGAATTCTAACCCGAAAGTAAAACAATCGCCCACGGGCAAAAAGCCCTGGATAGTGGTATGACATTGGCCCTCCCGTTTAAGGATCAAGATCATACAAATCTTGTTACCATTGTCAAGATCTCTTGTAGAGTTTGCTCTGTTTATTATTTTTCTTTCACCTCTAGTGTGTTAAATATGAGTTCTCTGAGTTCAGGAATTACTTGATATTTCTCTACAAAGTTCCTCTCCACTTTGTTTAACCCAAGTTCTTCTTTGTGCTTTAATGCCCACTCCACCACATCTTTTCTTGGATTTATCAAAAGATACTCAAATAACCAGGCAGTATGTTCATTAATGACTTTTTGTAGGATATCATCCGTTAGTTCTTCTTGCAATTTTTTTAAGGGATATATTGCACACTTTTTTTTAACCGAACACTTAATATCATTACAAATTGCATTCTCTGCATTAACACATATGCAATAATCTGTGCAATCCCCACAATTAGCAACCCAATTAAAAAAAGCTCCACTGAAAACATTTGTTATTAACCGTGATCTTACCATATTACTAGCATATTTTCGAAATTCTATTGATGTAAAAAAATCTTTGGCATCAATGTAGAAACCTAAATCCGTATCTATTTTGTTATAGAGTTCATAAAATCTCGTGCATTGGTCTTTAGGCCTAAACTCTATCAATATTTCAGAAAATTCAGCTATTGCCTCTTCTATAGACATTTCTTCAACATTTTTCATTTTATTCTCCTTTCTCTTGTAATGTTTTAACGATGAGCTCTTTAATTTCATCATTTGCCTGATATTGTTCTGCAAATTCAAGATGTTGCACACCTAGCCCCAGCTCTTCCTTGTGCTTTAATGCCCATTCCACTACATCTTTTCTGGGATTTGCCAAAAGATACTCAAACGAGACAACATGATGCCCCTTAAAGATTTTTTGTAAAATTTCATCTGTTAGTTCTTCCTGTAATTCTACTAAGGAATATGTTACACAAGAGATATCTATTTCAGATTGACTGCTTTTTGAAACTTCCTCCTGTAAGTCTAAACATGTGCGACACTCATCCTGAATTACAAGTTCATGAAGCGTATCAAATAAAGCTCCACTAACAGCATTAGTCGTAATTTGATGCAAACTGTCACCATCTTTTGAACAAAAATCTATAGTTGCTATAAACACTCGAGAATCAACTTTTATCTCATCTACTTCATCACATATTTTGTCATAGAGATCCATAAATCTATCTTCACTCTCATTAATGTCTTTATATTCGGCATCCAAGAACCTTACAGAAAGCTCATCAACCACTTCTTGAAGAGACATTTTATCAATATCTTTCTTCCCTAATTTCTTAAATATGAGTTCTTTAAGTTCAGGATTTGCTTGTCTGTTCTCGTCTGTTATGATGGAAAACCCCCCATCAATTTTACGTTGAGACATGTAGTTAAATGTATCTAATGCCCACTCAACGACATCTCTTCGAGGATTAACCAGTAAGAACCAAGGGCTAGCATACAGGCATTCTCCAATATCTTCCTTGAAAAGCTCAGAAGGCCACCCTCTCATCCCCCAAGTCCACTTCTGAATGGTTTCAAGGTCACAGGTTGCAAATAACAATGATTGATATCTGTTATATGATTCAGCAAGAGTGTATGAGAACTCTTCATCTCTCATAGTGTCATTTTGAGTAAACCAATATAAAATTGATGCATTAGATGCTGGCATCCACTTTTCCACAGCTTCTAGATTTGAATCTAAAGGGGTAAAAATTAATTTATGCCAAACGATATTTGAAGGTTCTTCTATTTCAATAGTTCCTGCATCCTGCTTTTTCCAAAAGTCAATTGCAGCTTTTGAACCATCATCTATTGCCAACTCGCAGGTTTTATCAACAATATTTTTAAATTCTTCTTGTGTCATATTGTTCTCCTTTCCTTTAAGCTGGCATATAGCCCTTGTTGTCCATAGTTGTCAGAACATGCTCAATGTATTGTTGCTGTTCTGGGTCTGCTATCAGATAATCTTGATAACAGGTTAACTGTCCGTATTGACGGAACAATCGTTTAATTTTCTTTTTTTGTTGATTTTCAATATTAGTCATTGTATAATCCCTTTCGTTAGATTGTGAGAGTGAAAAAGTTCCAGTTTTCCACTCTCGGTTAATAATCAAGCAACAGGAGGCAAGTGCTTTAATTGGTCTGCCTCTTGTTTTTTTTGTGCATCCCGCTCGGCCTGTCTTTGGGCTTTGCGTTTTTCTCTTTGGACCTTCTTGCGATTGTCAGCTAAAGATACCTGTTGCTCACAGAAGTCTTCAATTGCTTGGTTCAAAAGTCCTTTAGAGACTCCTTCATAAAGCCGGCTCAAGAATTCAATCTTCTGTGGGGCTGTCAAAGAGGGGCAATTGCACTTATAGACTCTTTTGCCACCCAAACGAACCGTACAGATGGACTTATTATTTTTCTTTTCATCTGTGTCCACCAACATCTTCATCATGCGATTATTCATATCCCATGCATTGTTTTTGAAATTATGGATGTTCAGTTCAATCATCTTCAGGATTCTATCCTTACAATTATCAAACGAGAGCAATCCCTCATCCTTCAAAGTTGTCATTGGGACAATTCCAAAAGAACCCATAAAGGATTCCATTGTTTCTGTATTTTCTAACATTTTATATTCCTTTCTGTTAATTTGTTAGTTTGTGCCTTATCGGGTCTTCCGCATCGGCAAGCAAGATATTACTTAAACGCAAATTGGCAGCAACAACTTTTTTGAAGACTACATCAATATAGATGTAAAAAGTGCCATTATTGATGTAATTTGATGGAAAAAAAGTGAAAATCAGGTGTTTATTTTTTCCCAAATTTTGTTCAGATTGGTAAAAATCTGATTCAAAAATGATGCGAATCGGGGCAAAACGATTCGTTTTTTGTGCTTGCATTTCAAAATAAAAGAGGTTATTCTAGGAACAAAGGGGATAAAATGAGCAAAACAGCATATTTAATTGCGGGGGCAAACGGTTCCGGGAAAACCACATTAGCCAAAGAGTTATTGGCTGATGAGAAACTCACATTTTTGAATGCAGATGAAATTGCTATAAAACTGGCTCCTGAAAATCTTGAAAGTGTTCGAATTAGTGCAGGAAAAGAACTTTTTAAACAACTAGATTCCTGCATTCAAAAGGGAAAATCTTTTGCACTAGAAACCACTTTATCAGGTAATCTGTATGTAAAAGTAATAGAAAACCTAAAGAAAAAAGGCTATAAAACTCATTTGGTTTATGTTTTTTTGGATAATCCAGATATGTGTATTGAACGTATTAAGACCCGTGTCAAAGAAGGCGGACATTATATTCCTGATGAAGATGTCAAAAGACGCTACAAGCGCAGCTTTAATAACTTTTGGAATGTTTATAAGGGGATTGTGGACAATTGGGTTCTCTATTACAATGGTCCCGAAAAAAATGTTTTAGTGGCCACAGGAGAATCCCAAAAAATTGACATTCAAGATGAAACACTATATAATAGTTTTAGGAAAGGGCTGAAAAAATGACGAAAGAAACAAAAGCTTTTGTTGAAAAGTTTAATAAGATTGCAAATAATGCTTTCCGTAAAGCTCAAGAACGACATCGTAAGTTGGGGATTCCCAATGTTTATTCTGTCAATGGCATCATCGTCTATGAATATGATGGAAAAGTTTCCATGAATCCGCCAAAATGGTGGAAAGACTTTAATCCAGCCACAGCTGCTAATCAGTAATAATAACCACCGCAGGGTGGTTTTTCTTTTTCAAGATTACATTTTTGAATCATCTCTGAATAAATACCTTTTGCAAAAACAAAGGATACGAGATGATTGCTGAAAAACTGTTAGATATATTGAAATTATGCTTTGAAAAGCTGAATGAGTCCCAGTTACACCAGATGGTTCAAATCTTATTGAGCATTCATGAGGAGCACAAACCCGTAGAAAATTGGGATAAGGACTTATTGAGCACCTTGAATAGCATGGAGAATAAGGAGATTGAAAATGGAAGAAATCAAAACTGAAGAGGATAAACCTATTCTGATTGACACAATGGATGGTGTTAAAACAATGCTCAAAGAACTGCCTGATATAGATTATGAGATAGGCAAAGAAGGAGCTACCCTATTGGAACTGGTATGTGCCTTTACCACAGATGTAGAGGTTGTCAGGTATCTTTTAGAACAAGGGGCTAATATCCACCATGCAGACCATTATGGCCGAAATGCCTTTGCTCATGCTTGGTTTAATAAGTCTGCCCCCTATATGGATGTACTGATAAATCAGGTCTTAAAGGAATATTGGAATAAAACCCCCGCCGAATAGCGAGGGCTTTGTTTTTACTTAATCGCAATCTTGCGAGATTTAGGCGGAGCAATTGCTTTCTTTGGCAAGTCAATTGTTAGAACACCTTTCTTAAACTTTGCTTCAATCTTATCATCAGCAATGTTATCTGGCAATCTTACCGAACGGCTGAAAGTGCCATAAGAACATTCTTTCAAATAATATCCTTTGTCCTTTTCTTCTGTTTCGGCTTTCTTTTCGCCACTGATGGTCAGCAAGCCGTCTTCAATGGACAATTCAATATCTTTCTCATCCATTCCTGGCAATTCTGCCTTAATTTCAAATTTATCTTTTAATTCAGCAACATCCAACTTTGGAACCATGACTGCATGTGTTTCTGTGGTTTCCAATGGACTCATAAATGCGTCGAACAGGCGATTTATGTCGGATTGTAATCCCCAAACATCATTTGTTCTTGGTTCGAGTTCAGTTCTTTTTACAATATAATGTGACATAATCTTTCTCCTTTCATTGTTGGGATTCACAGTTTCCCAATCAACACTTAACATATGGTTTTATTCTGTTCTTTGTGCAAGGGGGTTTAAAAAATATTTTTAACAAAACCCCCAGCAAGAGCTGAGGGTTTTATTCAAACAAAATAGTGAGATATTCTATTATTGGTGAGATGTTTGACCTCACAATACTATTTATTGTTAATCATTACTTCCAATTGTTCTTTTGAAATTCCATTTTTGTAAAAAAATGCTTCCAAGTTCCCTACTCTCTCTTGCAAGGTCAAGTTTTCTTTTTGTAATCGTTCCACAGCTGCTTCTGAAGCTTCAAGTCGTCCTTGATAATACAAGCTGTCCCTTAATGCATCATCCCTTTCCAAGCTGATAATTTTCTTGTCAAGGCCTGTGTAGTCATCAAACAATCGTAAATATGGCTTTCCACTTAGGGAAAGGACACGTCTCTTATGTTTATCATAGGCTTTGTTCAAATATCCTTTCCGAATAAGGGCATTAATAAGTGTTTTAGCACTGTTTTTGGTAATATCTATTGCCGAGGCAATGTAATCATTACCTCCAAAAAAGATATAGTTATTTCTGGTTTTATAGCGGATTAATTCTAATATAGCCCTTTCTGTGATTGTAATTTTATCATTTTGTGTATTCATATTCTTTCTCCTATTTTTTCATGAACAGGGATATTTATTTTGTGAAAATTCAAAAATTCAATTTTTAAGGAAAAAATGTATATTCCCCCCCAAAACACTGTTATTGCCAAGATTTTTAATTTTGGATGATGATATTTTCCGGGGTGACCTCTGTTATTATCGGGTATTGTTGCACGTATTTTCCCTTATTGATACTGGGTATTGTCAGCCATTTTTTAGATTTGTTAGGATTGATAGGGCTTCTGGGGCTGTTTTTAACTCCTATACAAATACTTATATAAGATCTAAACAAAGAACTTATATAAGTCAGGAAATTAAACAAGCTCCTTTTTACCTATTATACAAGGCCCCAAAATGACTTTGTGAAAATTAATGTGATCTAAACGCGATTGGAAATCAGATGGGTAGTTGATACCAAAATTAGATTGGATCACCTGTATACCCCCTTAAAATGAATTTTAGGGGTATTACACCCCCTTATACAGATCCAAAACAAAGTTGGTAGCCGCCTTTTGGCGAGCGGGATTGATTGGTGCGTGCTTTTGCTTGATTTATAATCAAATTTTAGATATAATTTAGAGTCGTAAAATATCTTGCAAAACTTGTAACAGAAAATAGATAACGTGTACAATAAAAAACATATTGAAACAGAAATAATAGAAACCATTCAATCCTTATTACCAGATCATCCAGAATTAACTCAAGATGTTAAAAATATGTCAGTTGATTTGAGTAAGTATCTTCCACAAGACAATTTAAGATTTAGCACCGCAAAGAATATATACGACATTCCAGATGATAACGTTACAATAATGCGATATATGGACTATGATAAATTTCAATATTTGCTCAAGAACGCCTCTTTATATATGCCAAATCCTAAGCGTTTTACTCAAGATCCAAATGAGGGTTATCTTATCCCTGACGCGGGAATATTTATAGACAGTACAGTAACTCATATGTATAAAAAGTTCCATGAGGATATTGTTGCTAAAAGGGTTAATATATCGGGTATTAATTTTACAGGAATTGAAACAATAGATAGACAAATAATGAGAGATAGGTGTTTAAAGATATATAAACATAACCTTAAAAGATTTTATGTGTCCTGTTGGACGGAACGAGATATTGATCAAGATAACATGTGGAAAGCGTATATTGCTGGTGATGCCTTTTGTAGTCAAGAAGAAAAGTTAAAAACAGCGGTGGCGATAAAAACAACGGTTAAAAAACTAAAGCAAGCATTGCGAAAGAATCAAAGACTATTTGCTATTACTCGTGCAAAATACGTTAATTTGGAAACTTATAAGATTACAAATTTTGATTTTTTAGCTTGTGGAATGTGGTCAGTAGCTTGTTGTATGTTAAAATTTAAAAACAAGCCATTTGAAGATGACAGGGAAATCAGATTAATTACTGATGATTTAATGAATGGAACCACACAGTGGTATAGAAAAGCAGTAATAACAGTGTTAGGAACGGGGAATTTTGATTATGGCGCAGAACCCAAGACAACCGCATTAGAAATACCGATTGTTTTAGATGATTTTATTGATGAAATAATAGTTTCTCCCTTTTCTAATGACAATTTTGTTAAAGAACTATATACTCTATTAAATTCGTATGGACTTAAAAATGTGGTGATAAAAAAATCTGATATTAGTAAACGCCATCCATGTTATTGGGAATAAGTATTATTATACAAATCAAGCTATTTCTTCTCCCTCCAAAAACTTATACAGTGTACATTTACTCACTTTCATAATCTTGGCAATTTGGTTCTTACTGATGCCTTTGGCAAGCAGATTTTGGATTTTATTACGGTTTTTAGACAATTTTAATGCTCTGGAACGAGCTCCAACAGGTCGCCCTAGTTTCTTGCCATTTGCCTTTAATCTGGCAAGACTTTCCTTTACCCTCGCCTGCAATAAGGACTTTGATAGCTCTGCCGACAAACCGAAGGCAAAAGCTAACACTTTGCTTTGAATATCTGCCCCAAGGCGGAAATTCTCTTTCAAAGTCCAAATCTGGCATTCCTTTTCCAAACAGGTCTGCAAAATCCCCATAACTTCCAACAAACTACGGCCAAGACGGCTGATTTCTGTTGTAATAAGTATGTCCCCTGCCCTTAATTGATTCAAAAGACGCCCCAAGCGACGGTCTTTTAACTTCTTACTACTGGATATCTTTTCCTCCACCCAAGTATCTATATATAAGCCATTAGCTTTAACAAACTGTTCAATAGCAAATCT
The DNA here is from genome assembly GCA_017960645.1 of Alphaproteobacteria bacterium. Taxonomy (GTDB): domain Bacteria; phylum Pseudomonadota; class Alphaproteobacteria; order CAAHEQ01; family UBA3637; genus UBA3637. The sequence continues at coordinate 23,220 of JAGCYU010000008.1, forward strand.
TTGATTTTCTTCATTTTGATGCGTGGTTGAGACACGACAGTATCCGTAGATCATGTTTACTCCTTTGGTATTATTTGACATACATATTTATTGGTACAGTTTAAACCTTGGTTTTTAGACCGGTCGCGGGACCAGAGGGAATATATGGGTATATTTTATCAGTATTTATAGCATTCTAGCCAAATTTAATGATTTTTTTTCATAATGTAAAAAAATGGTTGACTTTTAACCAAGGTTTTGATACAATATTTGCCAAGTAAAAACCTAGGATTTATTACAAGGCCGGCAGGATGTATAGCCCACATTTATTGGATAAGAATATTGCGAAGTTGATATCGCTGTATAACACAGACATGTCTTTGGCGGAGATTGCCAAGAAATTACATGTCTCTTTATCGACATTGAAGTCTAAAATCAAGGAATTAGGCCTTACAAGACAACCAAGATACCGGAAAAAAGCAATCAATGTGGCTTCGTTCAAGAAATCAGTTAAGATGGGGATGCCTAATGTTAAGATTGCCAGAAAGTTCCATCTGGCCCCCAGTACTGTTATCAAGTTGAAAAAAGAGTATGGCCTTGCTATCCAAGATCCGGAACGAATATCCTATGGTAAAAAAGGAGCAGCTTGCCGGACTTATTATAAACAAACTGGCATCCGCCCAGAATGCCCTACAATTACTAACATTTTGGAACAATACCAAGACACTGTCATTCCGATGTTGGAAAATGGAACTCCTAAGACAGAGATTGCTAAAAAGTACGGGGTATGTATCTCAACTGTCTATAATTTCATTCATCTGTATGGGATAACAGCTCCAGTTCGTAAGATTTGTGACCACAAAGAACAATTGATAACAGAAGCCTTTGATTCAGGGGAAAGCCTAGAAGATATCTCCCAAAAGCTCAATTGTCATGCAGGGACTATTTACCGCAAGCTCAAAGATATGAAGCTAGAACGTTCCCAAGATATTATCAAACGCAAAAGTTTACTGAATAATCAAGAAGATAAGATTAAAAATTTGTATAACCAAGGGGTATCTGGCCCAGAAATAGCCAGACAATTGGGCGTTTCGTATCAAAGCGTCTATGATTTTATCCACAGAAAGCAGTTTGATGCTTCCCAAAGACAGGTCAAATACTGCTCAACTTTTAATGGGCATGACCAAGAACTCTTGAGCATGAGACAAAAAGGTATGACTTTGAAGCAAATTGGCGATTACTTCGGGGTGAAATCAAACACCGTGTTCTACCGCCTGCAAAAACTCGCCAATATGAACAGAGGGTATCAAAATGTTTAGGACTGTTAGGAATAGGAAGAAACTACAAGAGCAAATTCGGATTGTTTCAGAATCCCCATACTTTGACCGTGATTGGTATTTGGATACCAACCCAGATGTCATGGCTTTACACAAAGATCCCGCAGAACACTATCTGAAACATGGTTGGACAGAAGGCAGAAATCCGGGGCCAAAATTTTCTACTACGGAATATATTAAAAATCATCCTCAATGTCAAGTTTGTCCGTTACTCTTTGAATATTACTTAAATAACCTTGAACAAAAGACACAAGCTAACGAATATGAATTAGTAGCGAAATCGGAGTATTTTGATTCAAAGTGGTATTTGCGACAATATCCAGATATTAAGATAGCAAAAATTGATCCGCTTAAGCATTATCTAGAGTTTGGATGGATAGAAGGTAGAACCCCAAGTCAATACTTTAATGCTGAAAATTACCCTGAACTGTATCGATTAGCAAAATCTAAAGATATCAATCCTCTTTTATACTATGAATTACACAAGAAAAGTATAAAATTACCTAAACAAAAACAAAAGATTAAGAGTGTTATTAACGATTTATATAATGATTGTATAAATCGTTACAAGAAGCGTGCTACGGACTACTTTAAAAAAATTTCCACCCCAAAATGCAATCTAAAAAAATGTAAAAATCTAATTGATAATGTAACAGTAGTCTCATTTGACCTGTTTGATACCTTACTGTTTCGAAAAACAAATACACCTGAAATCATATTCGATTTAATAGGCAGACATTTCGGTATTCATGAATTTAGAACAATCAGAATGAATGCTCAAAATAACGCTTCCCAATTACTGTACGAAAAGTACAAATATCCTCATGCAAATCTGGATGAAATATATGAAGAACTTAAGAAAAATAAACAATATAAGGTTAATTGGGACAACGTTAAAAAATTTGAAATTCAGATAGAAAGAGATGCTTTATCAGCAAACCAGGAGATGATAGATATCCTGTTGTATGCAAAACAGAAGAAAAAACGTGTTATTATTACGACTGATATGTATATTCCTCAAAAAGTTTTAAGAAGTATTTTAAAGTCAAATGGGGTTACTGGATTTAATTGTATCTATTGCTCTGCTGATGAAAGAAAGGCAAAATTTAACGGAGAATTATTTAAATACGTAATTAAACAGGAAAAAGTTAAACCAAGCCAAATCCTTCATATAGGCGATAATGAAAATGGAGATGTCAAAATTCCAGAAAAATTAGGAATAACAACATTCCTATATTCTAAAAATTCTGAAGCCTCTAAATTTGCGAATACTGACGATTCTGAAATTGATAAAGGCTTGTACAAGTTACTCTATGATAAAAGTAAGGGATTTTGGTACAACCTAGGCGTTGAAGTTGGCGGACCGTTATACATGGGGTTATACTTGTGGTTGTTATCACATTTAAGGTCACAAGAAAGAAAAGTATACTTCTTAGCCAGAGATGGGTATAACTTGTTTTATATTTTTCAAAGGCTTGAAATAAAAAATATTGAATACCTCTACACATCCCGAAGAGCTTTATTACTTGCGGGAATGAATGAATTAACCGAAGAGGAATTACAACTGCTACCACCATATACAACAGGACAAACTATTGGTGAAATTTTCGATTATTTATGCATTAACAAACAAAAAGTTAAGCACTTAGAAGATGCTGGATTTCATAGCTTAAATGATGTTATTTCAAAATCAACGGACATTGTGAAGTTTAAAAAAATATACCAGTTAAATAAAGAACTTGTACTGAAAAGATGCGCAATAGAAAGACAGAACGCGATCAATTATTTCAATAAGTTAGGGTTCTTCTCTCAGGATAATTTTGTGTTTGATTGTGGTTGGAATGGAAGTTCACAATTACTTTTGGAAAGATTTCTAAAAATTGCTGGATATAATAATAAAAACTCTTTTTTATACTGTGGCATTTTTAATTCTGATAGAAGCCGCAGGCAATTATATGGAAAGGATTATCAGGCTTACCTATTTGATTTTTACAAAAATCAAGTACTTCAGCAATCAGCAAAAGCTGCCCCTGTCATGTATGAGTTATTCTTTTCAGCACCGCATGAATCGGTTAAGTATTATGATAAGAGCGATGTAGTTTTAGATGAAGGTAGGGGATGTCCAGAGAAAAATGACATTTTATCAGGAATTCTCGATTACATAACATTGGGTTCTGAATTTGCTACAAAATATCAAATTTCATATGATCCTTCTGAAGCCACAGGACATTTAAGGCGATTAATACAATTACCAACAAATACTGAGGCAATTACTATTGGTAATTTAAGTAATGTCGACGGATTTGCAAATGTTAAGGGATTTGAGAAGAAAATCGCTCATGTAACCATGAAGCAGCTAAGGCAAGTTAAAAATATAGAAATATATTGGCCACAAGGTTTACTTAAAAGGAATGATGTATCATTTTTTGTCAAAAAGAAAGTTGCAAGACGTCTAGGAATAAAGTTCCCTGATATTCGTCAATCTAAGTATCATTTAGAGGATAAAACTAGCATAAAGATTTATGATAAGTATCTAAAGAATTTGAAAGAATCTATGCCTGTACAATTAAATTATAGACCAAAAATCTCTGTAATCATTCCTGTATACAATGTAAAAACAGATCAGCTAAAAGAGTGTATAAATTCTGTTTTGGAGCAAACATATAACAATTTCGAACTAATTTTAGTTGATGATCATTCTACAATGGCTTCTGTTGTTCCAACGCTTCAAAAATATGAAATATATGAAAATGTCATCCCTGTTTACCGTCCTGTAAACGGTCATATATCCGCCGCAACAAATGACGGCATTAATCTTTCTAGTGGTGAATTTATTGCCTTTATGGACTGTGATGATACGATAGATAGAAATGCCTTATATGAAGTTGTAAAAAAATTAAATGAAAATCCAAAGCTGGATTTTATCTATACCGATGAGGATAAAGTCACAGAAGATGGTAAGATATATCATATGCCATTTTTTAAGCCTGATTGGTCACCAGATTTGTTTATGTCTATGATGTATACCAATCATTTAGGCGTATATCGCGCCTCAATTGTCAAAGCAATAGGGGGCCTAAGAAGTGAATATAATGGGGCTCAGGACTATGATCTTACTCTTCGCTTCCTAGAAAAGTCTGATAACTCCCGTGTTGGACACGTTTCGAAAGTTCTATATCATTGGCGTGAGCGTAAGGAATCCGTTGCTTTCGCGGCATCATCAAAAAATTACGCTTTTGAAAAAGCAAAATTGGCTAAAGAATCTGCTTTAGAACGGCAGCATATTCCTGCCACGATGGAGTACATTGATGGTACATCACAATATAGGCCGATCTACCACGTTGTTGGGAATCCACTAGTTAGTATCATAATCCCTTCTAAAGATCACCCCGATATTCTTTTTAGATGTATCGATTCAATTGCAGAAAAAACAAGCTACCCTAACTATGAAATTATTATTGTGGATAATGGAAGTTCTAAGGAGCATAAGAAAATAATACAGAAATACGTAAAAGAGCGAAAGATTCAGTATCTATATGGACAGTATGACTTCAATTTTTCCAAGATGAATAATATAGGTGTTGAACATTCTAATGGTGAATATTTATTATTTTTGAATGATGATATCGAAATTATACAAAAGGATTGGTTGTCTCGTCTTCTAGGACAGGCGCAACAATCGCATACTGGAGCTGTCGGTGCTAAGCTATATTATCCCCAGACGACTCTACTGCAGCATGCTGGAATCTCAAATTTACATAATGGCCCAAGTCATTCGTTTAATAAACTAGAAGATTCTGCATTATATTATTTTTGTTTTAATAAAGTAGATTGTAACTGCATTGCCGTAACAGCTGCATGTTTGTTGGTCAGCAAGAAAAATTTCATTAGCATCGGCGGATTTAACGAAGATCTTGCTGTTGCATATAATGATGTCGCTTTGTGTTTTGCTCTTCATGAAAAAGGATATTATAACGTTATCCGAAATGATGTTATTGCCTATCATCATGAATCCTTAAGTCGTGGATTAGATAGCGTTTCTGCCGAAAAACAGGAACGTTTGAAAAGAGAGAAGCTGAAGTTAGATGAGTTGTTTCCGCAACTGTGTGCAAAAGATCCATACTTGAATCCTAACTTATCGTATTATGGGAACAGATTGTCATTGACTAATATTGCCATTAATATACCAAGGCCAAAGGAAAAGACTACTATTTACGATGATTACCAGCAAATAGAAAAATCGAAATATTTTAATAAAAAATGGTACTTAAAGACTTATGTAGATGTTGCCGCGGCTAAAGCAGATCCTGTGGCACACTATTTGAATTTTGGCTGGACAGAGGGTCGTAACCCAAGCAAGGAATTTAATACTATGGAATATATAACAAAATATCCTGATCTTGTGACACAAAATATTAATCCTTTGCTACATTATGAAAGGACCGCGCCTGAAAAAATATTTTCTGGTATTCCGAGCCCTAAGGAGGACATAGTAATTTACGATGATTACCAGCAAATAAAAAAGTCAGTATATTTTGATAAAGATTGGTATTTAAAAAAGTATCCTGATGTTGCTGCAGCAAATGTGGATCCAATCACTCACTACTTACATAGTGGGTGGAAAGAAGGACGTAATCCCTCTAAACAATTTAATACTATCGTATACTTGGAAAAATTTCCGGAATTACGTGCCTCTAATACTAACCCATTACTACACTACGAAAGAACAGGAGAACAAAAAATGCAAAATTCATCTACGCAGATGTCGAATGAAATTTCTTCTCTAATTAATAACCTAAAATTTGAATTAGACAATTTGCAAAAAGACAAGCAAAACTTACAAAGGCAAATTGATACATTAAAGGAAGCTATTCGAAAAAATACTGATAATACAACTTTTATACAAAATTCTAACATTGTCCAATCGTTTTTACTAAACAGTTCATCCATAGATTCCTTAATTTACTTCAGAAACTCTCGAGTTTTGTTTATCATCAACGCTAAAAAATTACGAGATATTCCTCAAAAATATGTAAGTTTTTTGAATAACTTCTTCACAAAAATGAATGTCTTAAATGAAAGATTTGAGTATGGAATTTTAGATGTTTCTTCTACACTTTATAAAGAACATAAATCCCTCTTAAAGAAAGATATCGTTGCCTTAAAATATAGTAGGAAACTAGGTATGGTAAATAGGGTAAAGTTGCTATATAGAAATGAAAAGCTATATCTTGAAAATGAGTACTTAGGTACCGAGAATTATCCTAAAAGCGAAGAATTGACATGGAATAATTTTATAGAAGAGGTTAGAGAAGGAATAACTGTTGCTGATTTTTTAATTGATAAAAGTCGTTATGAACGACTGACTATATTAAAGGATATGTTTTCAGAGCTATTTAAAAAATATCAATCATCCGATTATCGCGATAAAGTAAGTGGAGAATTACTAGATTCACACCTTAACAATATTATTGTTAATAAAGATGGATATTACTTCGTTGATAGAGATGTAATTTCTTCACATGAAATAGATAAATCGGCAGTAATTTGGAGAGCAAATTTACTACCGCATGAGAACAATTATCTCATACGGCATTTTGAACTAAAGGATTATAAAGCAGAGTATGAATTGAATCACCCCCTTAAACAAAAAGCAAGCAAAGGAATCACTATTGCTGAACAAAAAAACAAACCCTTATTAGATAAATACTTTTCTTTTGAAGTGACTAAACCTATCTATAAAGACGATATAAAAATAAGAGTTTCAGAAGATATTTTTCAAAAAGAAATCAGAGAAGCTATCAATACAGAGTGGTATAAGAGAACCTATCAGGATTGTAAAGAATCCCCCATAGTTCATTATATGACACAAGGATGGTTGATTGGTCATAATCCTTCCCCCGATTTTGACGGAAACCAGTATTTAAAAGACAATCCAGATGTTAAAAAAGCGGGAATGAATCCTCTAGAACACTATGTGCTATATGGAAAAAAAGAAGGTAGAAAAGTAACCCCAGTATTGCAGGATAAGGCATGACACTAAAATTGTTTACACCAGCTATATCACATATTGGTAAACAGAGTTATTCTGGTAATGATTTATATGTTGCCAATCCACAAGAAACAGTTATTGGATCATTTGTATCAATTGGATGCGGAGTAAGGATAGGTCATGGAACGCACCCATTAAGCTATGTAAGCACATCACCGTATTTATATTTAGATAGGTTAGAGTATAAAACAAATGATACACTTTCACATAATGAATGGGAACTTTTGCCCCCGGTTCATATTGGAAATGATGTGTGGATAGGTGATTACGCCTGGATTAAAAATGGGATCACTGTTGGAGATGGGGCTATTGTTGGGGCTCATTCCGTTGTGACCCGAGATGTTCCACCTTATGCAATTGTTGTGGGGAATCCTGCAAAAATACTTAAGTATCGCTTTTTGCCAGATATTATAAAAGACTTATTGCGTTTGAAATGGTGGGAATTGCCAGACGAGCTCATCAAAACACTTCCATACGATGATATTAAAAGTACAATTGAAAGACTTAAGGAACTAAGACATGAAACTTAATAAGTATCTTATATTAACCACAGTATGTGTTGGAATCGCATTATGGATTAGCATGGCACTATTTACCAGCTATAACATCAGTTTTTCTGCTGATATTATAACAAAAAAGAACGTTGAGATTCAAGTCTTTTATACGGAAAATGACATAGAACATTTTAATGAGAATCAATCCATAAAGAAGAATATAAAAAGCGGATTGAATCATCTGAAGATGACTTTACCAATTCAACATGTTTCAAAGTTTAGGTTTGATTTCGGCACTAATCCTGGTGAAGTAATTTTAAGTAATCCAACTATTTTAGGTAGTAAAGATAAGGTATTAAACCTTAAAAAGTTAAAATTCAACCAAATAGGCACTTACGAAATTTCAGCAAACGCAATAAAACTAATATCAAATCAAAACGACCCTTTTATAGTGTTTGACCAGATATTAGACATAAATCCTAAAGGTAACATTGACTGGTGCATTTTCTTGATCTTATTATGTACTTATTGGTTTATATTTTCCAAAGGAATTGCCTATCTGACAAAATTCAAAATCTTTGAAAAAAATTCGCGAATAGATATAGTGTTTCTAACTGTATTTTTTGTGATATTATTTATCCCGATGCTTAACATTTCTGATGCTGAGAAGTCAGAACAAGAAAATCGTATGTTAACAGTGAAACCACGCTTAATATATAATGGAACGATAGACAGTGACTTCGGCAATAAGTTTAACAATTGGTTTAGTGATAGGTTTTTTGGACGCTGTTTATTTACATCTTTATACCAATATTTAAAGTATTTCATCGCACCTGATGCAGGAAATGAAAATATCCTTGTGGGGAAGGATGGATGGTTTTTTTATAGACCAGATAAAAGTTTAGAAAATTTTGCAAATAAAGTTGTTTTATCCGAAGAAGAGATGAGACAGGGATTAAGTTATTTAGAACATATTAATAATTGGTGTAAAAAGCACCATAAAAAATTCTATTATGTGATAATTCCAGACAAACATCGTATTTATGGTGAATACTATCGGTTGGTCAGAAAACTGAAGCCAGATAAATTTGGAATTGCAGAACAATTTATAGACTACATTCAAAAAAATTCTGATATAAAGGTGATGTATCTAAGAGATGAACTGTTGAAATATAAGAATGAAGGGCTTCTATATTACAAGAAGGATTCACATTGGTCTGATTTAGGAGCATACCATGGCTATAACATTATAATGGATGAGCTCAAAAAAGACTATAATTTTGATATTGTCAGAATACCAGAATGGCACAGTAGTACTGGAACTATCTCTGATCTTATTACAATGCTTGTCCCACAAAATAAAATATCAACAGAGCCTAAAATTTATAAACGTCCTGTATATAAAACAAAGGCGGAGTGTCAACGTTTAACAAAATATGGCCATAAAGATTTAGGTGAAGTAACCTGTCGGAACAAGCAAAACAAGTACAGTGTTTTTGTCCTACGTGATTCATTTTTTAATTGGCTCACACCTTATATTTCTGACACTTTTAATAAAACAAAGATAGTATGGAAGTATAATTTAGAACGTCAGGATTTAGACGATATTGATAGTAATTATGATATTATAATTCTTGAAAACGTGGAAAGATTCATTCCAAAGATACTGAGACAGAAATTTCCAAACTTACCAAAGGAGAATTAAACCATGTTATTTTCATCTATGACTTTTGTATTTATGTTTTTACCGATTGTGTGCACATTATATTTGTTAGCACGCAAAGAACTTAGGAACTATATCCTGCTACTCGCAAGTATTTTGTTCTATGCCTGGGGCGAGCCACGGTATTTGGCTATTATGCTCACCACCATTATTGTCAACTATTTTGGCGCAAGATTGATTCATCAATTCCCAAAATTCAAGAAATTGTCATTACTTGCCACGATCTTAGTTGATTTAGGATTTTTATTCTATTTCAAATACTTTAATTTTGTGATGACAAATATCAATGCAGCCTTTGGGGCAGATATTCCTTTTTTGGATGTCATTATGCCAATTGGTATTTCGTTTTATACTTTCCAAGCACTTTCCTATGTCGTGGATGTCTATCGTGGAGAAACAGAAGTCCAAAAAGACATTTATAAGCTTGCTCTTTATATCTGCTTATTCCCACAACTGATTGCTGGACCTATCGTCAAATACCATGACGTAGCCGACCAAATCACTAACAGAACTGTGACTTTTGACAAGGTTGCCTATGGTGTCAAACGTTTTATTATTGGTTTGGCCAAGAAAATGCTGATTGCCAACACAATGGGGGCTATTGCAGATAAAATCTTCGTTTTGCCAGTGACTGAGTTTGATCCTTTGACCGCTTGGGTTGGGGCCTTTGCCTATACCTTCCAAATCTTCTATGACTTCTCTGGTTATTCAGATATGGCGATCGGTTTGGGCTCTATCTTTGGCTTTAAGTTCTTAGAAAACTTCAATTATCCATATATTTCCAAGTCTATTACAGAGTTTTGGCGTCGGTGGCATATTTCTTTGTCCACTTGGTTCAAAGAATACCTGTACATCCCATTGGGCGGAAACCGTGTTGCCAAGTGGCGGATGTATATGAACCTGTTTATCGTGTTTTTGGCTACGGGTATCTGGCATGGGGCCGAATGGACCTTCCTTGTTTGGGGGCTTTGGAATGGATTCTTTATCATCTTGGAAAAGCTAACCAGTTGGCACAAAAAAGAAGGCAACAAAGCCCTTGCTTTCACCCAACACCTTTATACCATCTTTGTGTTTGTCTTTGGTTGGATTTTATTCCGAGCCGACAATATCTCCTATGCCGGACAATATATCCAAAACATGTTCGGGTTAGTCAGTGAACATAAAATCATGTACACATTAGGTTATTATGTGGATAACATTGAAATCTTAGCTTTCATAGCGGCTATTATCTGCTCTATGCCTATCTTTACGAAGATGTTACAGATCAAGTATGAGCACAAAGTATTGCGGACACTGGTCAATATTTGGTTGATGGTATTGTTCATCCTGTCATCCGCTAGCATTGCTGCATCAACCTATAATCCGTTTATTTACTTTAGATTTTAACTATAAAAAATATTAAACAACTTAAACTGAAAGGAAAAAAATGAAAAAAATTTTATTAAAAACAACCGGTTCCATTATCTTAGCTGCCGCTGTTGTTGCTGGAACCACATCATTATGGATGGAAAAAAATATCTATGTTTCATTTAACCAAGGGACTGATACTGATGTTAAGTATCAGGTATTTTATACCCTGAGTGAAGAAGAAAATTTCAATGAATCTCACTCTGTACGTTCTCAAGCGGAAGCTATGGATTCTGAAGTCAAGATTCACATACCTGAAACACATATCTCTAAATTCAGATTGGATCCGGGAACAGCTCCGGGTCAAGTTACCATCAGCAATTTGAAATTACTTGGAGATAAGGAGATTGAACTGGATGACTTTAACGAATTTAGATATAGTCCAGATGTTGAAGATAAGATTATTGAAAATAACAAGATTACCATTATTTCCAATAAGAGAGATCCGTATATGGTCTATCTGCAACCATTCAATTTAAATGAAGGAAATTTTATAAACAAACAAAAGATAGGTCTAATTGGGACATTATCATTCTTTGTAGGATTTATATTATTAGGTTTATTGTTTAAGAATAGATCTAAACGCAAATAAAATGAATGCTCAAGGGGAGAATATGCTTTCTCCCCTTTATTGAATTGTCTTTAACGATTGAGATCTACCATGATTAATATTCTATCTTCAAATAATTACAAATATATCAAACAGAATTTGTTAGAGCAAAACCACAATTTCGTTGATATTAATATTGAAACACAAAAGTTCCCTGATGGGGAACATTATTGGAAAATAGAAAATTGCGAAAAAATCAAAGGAAATCCTGCGATTTACATTTGTGGAACCATAAATGATGAGGCGATCTTTGAACTTTACAATGTAGCGTCTACCTTGGTTAGAGAACAGTGTTCTTCTCTACATTTGATACTCCCCTATTTCGGGTATTCTACTATGGAAAGGGCAGTAAAGGACGGAGAAGTAGTTACGGCAAAAAATATCGCCTGCCTGCTAAGTTCTATACCTATTTCGCCACAAGGAAATTTCATTTATATGATGGATTTACATTCATTAGGGACACAATACTACTTTGAAAAATCATTACATCCTATCCATTTAACTTCATGGAGTGTAATAAAACAGATGATATCAGATTGTGGGAATGATGTAATATTGGCTTCAGCAGATATGGGACGGGCTAAGTGGATAGAAAAAATGGGCAATCAATTAGGAATTGATACCGCTTATATTATGAAAAAACGTATCTCGGGTTCAGAGACAGAAGTAGAGGCCCTTAATGCTGAAGTTCAAGGTAAGGATGTAATAATATTTGATGATATGATTCGTTCTGGCTCTTCCATAATAAAAGCTGCAGAGGCTTATAAGAAAGCTGGTGCAAATGATATTTATGTGGTCGTAGTACACGGAGTATTTGTTAATGATGCTGTCAACAAAATGGAATCATGTGGTTTTATAAAACAAGTTCTATGTACAAACTCACACGTTAACGCCATCAAATATCAGAGTGATTTTGTAAAGGTTTATGATATATCACCTATTATATGTGCAGGATTGTCTTTATAAACATAACAAACCTTATCAATCCCCCCAAAGAAGCATACCATTAAATCGTTACATTCTCCACAGCATTTGAGAGCATTTTCTCATTATAATTGAAGTATCGTTGAGTTGTAGCCACATTACGGTGGTTCGCTAATTTTTGAACTATACAGATATTTGTGCCGGCATTTATCAACCGACTCACGAACAAATGTCGGCCAAGGTGGCTTCCTCCTTCAATATTGAACTTCTTATAAATGGACGAGAACAATCTGCTAATACTTACTCGATTAAACGGTTTTCCCAACTTTTGCGAGGTAAAGAGGTATGTTGCTGGCAAAAGCTCATCTCCCCTGCCCTTCAAATACTCCAAATACTCCTTGAATTCCTTCTTCATTTGAGAGTTGAGATAGTATGAACACCCGAACTTTCCTTTATTCTTGTTCGAATCTAAGCAAATGACATCTTTTACCTTCAAATCTGGTGTATAAACATCAGCCACCTGTAAGTAAGCAAAATTTATAGACCTCATCCCATTTAGAGAACAGAGGAACATCATCCTAATCATTTCAGCATGACGCATCCCCTGAATGTAGGTCAGGATATCTTTAATCTTTTTATCATCTATGAACACTTGATTAACCATTTTTTATCCTTTCGTTAAAATTGAACATTTTTGCCTGACACGATCTGATCAACACATTCTTCCCAAAAGGTCAAGATCGTTTTTACAAAAAATGTTAAAAAAAGTGATTTTAGTGAATTAAATTAAACATTTTACAAATACCCTTGACGAGAACCTTTTTAAATTTATAGGTTTTATAAGGGGTTTGGCAATAATGTTAAAAAATGTGGATTTTTTAACATTTTTATACACTCTGGACATTTAGAGAATTTTATGATATAATTTTAACTATTTAGGATAACCTATGAGGCCTGAACACCCAAACTTTTTTAATGATGAGGATTACCAAGAAGACATTGTCTTTGGTGATGAAGGAAGATTTAAGCCGTTAGATTTAGATTTTTGGAAAGATGTATATCCAAACATTCTTAAAGCACATATAGATACACATCAACCTGATAAAGGATATCCTGACGCTTTTGTTCCAAAGGATTATTATCCAATAGGAATAGACCAAACATTAAGATTATGCCTTCGTCCTTTCACAAGTATATTTTCTTCATGCTTTGAAATAGACACAGAAGATTATAAAAGAGGAATGATTACAAATGAGGACATTATAGCACTCATGGAAGCTAAAGGAATGGTAGGAGCATTAGCTAGGATAAAGACAAAGGTTGGTGTCAATGGCAGATATTTCCTACGGTCTTTAATACACCTTTTTAAAAAGTTTGGGAATAATCCTATTAAACTAACAAAGTATCTACCCAAACCTCTTTATAAGGATTTCTTAAAGGAAATACGAACACCTTTCTATATGTTGGCAGAACTTATAAAATCGCCAGAAATCAAAGAAGAAATTGACAAGGTAGTATTCCTTGAACACCCTGAAGCGACAAAGAGCATAAAGAAACCATCTAAGTATAGAATTGTTTCGGATTCCTATGCTCGTTCCGTTGTTATTATAGAAAATATTGATTTTGGACGGAAAGAGCAAGAGTTCTTTTGGGATATTCTCTGTTTCAATGGAGCATTTAATCCAATGGAAGGAGTACTCTTTAAGGATTGTAGATTTTCTGCTAATTATGTATGTCCTCATAAAGCCATTCGGACACGTGTTAATTTTGAGCACTGCCTATTTGAAAAAGAATTTTCTCCACCAGAAAACATCTGCCATAGAATGCTCTTTGAGAGTTGTATTGTAAATGGAATATTTGATTTTAGGAAAACCTTATTTCATAGGACATTTCTAATACGCAATTGTATTTTTAATGAAAACAGCAAACTACTGTTTGATAACTCTGAAATAAAAGTTAATGATCTAGGCAAAAGGTATCATTTTTCTATAATGAACACGATGTTTAATGGAGACATTTCGTTTAGAAGAGCCTCTTTCCTAGGATGCTCGTTGCGACTGGAAAATCTTTCTTTTTTAAAACAATTTGATTTTGAGGAAACGGCATTTGGCAGGGAAACAATCATACGCAACATTGCCTTTGTTAATGATCCCACACCAGAGCGAGCCAGAGAAAAAGAGATATTCAAAAAGATTCTCTTACAACACGGTCACCAATCTACCGCAGTAGCATTGGGACTTGATGTAAAGGATGAAAGAAAAGTAACTCCAAGATTTTCGGAAGGAATGCTAAGTGGATGGATGCCGCCTAAAATTGCGGCTGACTATGTGGGAAAGAGCATCAGTTGGTTGGCAAAAAAAAGAAGAGCAGACCGAGAGATGAGAACCCAAACATCTATACCATTTGTTGGACATCGCAAAACTATTTTCTATCCAAAATCAGCACTCTATGCGTTCCGTGTTCAGGATTGGAACAAATTAGCCGAGTGTAGAAAAGAATATGGTTTTGGTGAGAAGGAAAGACAGGACTTCAAGCGAACCAAACCAACATACATTGCTGATTCACTTTTGTAATCATTTCATTCTCTCCCATAACAAATCCCAACCAGTTGAACCATTTTGATCCTTCTTGTTAGTTATGTCTGCCCCATAGTCTATTAGGGCGTAAAGTAGTTTCTTACTTTTCTTAAAGTGCTTCGACTTAATACATCTCATGATCGGGGTATTTCCCCAAGCGTCTTGAATGTCTAAATCTGCTCCATAATCTACCATGACCCATGGCACAACTGCTTCACATCCATTTTCCACAGCAATCATTAACGCTGTTTCTCCCTTCCTGTTTTTGTATTTAACATCACCTCCCAAGTTGATAAGTGCTTCGATCTCTTTTGCCTTATGAAATACCGTCATGGCATACATAAAAGGCGTAGATCTATGAAAATCATAAGGGGCATTAAGGTTGCCACCCATATGAACTAATCTCTTTATTTCTTTCCAATCTTTCATGTCAATGGCTCGAATAAGCCCTTTAACCATCTCTCCAATTCTATGTTCCATCAAATCTCCTTTTTGATTTATTTATGTAATCAGGCATGAGATTTAATCCATGTCTATTCATCCTCTTTAATATGTATGAAGTTGTTTCTGGTTTCAGTCTATCCCACATCCGGAACAAATACTCCAGTTCTCTAGGGGTCAATTTCAGGGCATGGTATTTGTATTTAAAAAGCAGTTTCAGCATATCATCCCAGTTTGGTTCACAGAATTGAAATACCCATGCCAAAGGTTGATTGTTGAATGCTTTCTGTATATCAGCCCCTTTGAGCAGTATCTCAACCATTTTCATATCGGGTTGAAATGTAGCAAACTGACAGAGGGGTGTTTCTTCCTTCTTACAATCTGGCTTACCTAATATGGCTTCCTTAATTTGTTCTTTATCCATATGGTATCCTTTCGTTTGATACCAGATCGATCAACACAATTTTGTTATAGAGTCAAGATCTTATTTTGTAAAAATTACATTTTTGAATCAGTTGACTTACTAAATAGTCTCACACAAATCAATTGACAGGCTAAAGTAAATACATTATCATCACAGTATGAAAAAGATTTTGATTGTTTTGGGCACACTATTAGCGGCGTGTTCTTTGTTTCAAGAAAAGGAAGAGCGGTTTGTAAATCCGCTCTTCTATAAGACATTGTACCCAATTCCAAATACTGATACAGAAAAAAGATTAACCCCTACAAAAATCTATTCTAAATCTGTTATTCCTGAAGAAGAATGTAAGTTATTAAACAATACTGAACGAGAATTGATTTTTTCTTGCGAATACAATCATCCCCATGGTCACCGTGTTTCTGTACTGTATAAATATGTCATATCCAATAATTTTTATACCAAGGATTGTCAGTTAATTGAACAGTATACTCGTCATCCTGACAGTAGCAAATGGCCTTCTTTCCCCACATTTTTTTGTATTCACAAGGATGAAATTTAATGCCACCCATCTACTGTAGGGATTTCGCGCAACGTATCTCGCGCCCAATCATTACGATTTAGTGCAATTTGGGGACGATTGACAAACAAGGAAAAAAGAGTTACACTCCACTTCATGAAGAAATTATATTTGATTATGCTGTTAGGATTGTCCTCTTGCTCTTTATTTCATGAAAAAGAAGAGCGGTTTGTAAATCCGCTCTTCTATGAAACATTATCTTGCATTTCACAAGATTACGAGATACATCTTTCCCCCAAAAAAATCACTTCTACAGCTCATGCGCCATTTGATGAAATGACTTGTTCCCTTTTGAAAAATGAAAGTACAGAAATTGTTTTGTCGTGTTCAATTTTAGGAAAAGAGCCTTATACACAGTTGTTTAGATATATATTAACTGACTCTTATCATTATAAAGGGTGTCGTATTGTGGGACAATATACTCGTTTCCCATCAGAATCAAAATGGATTAATTATAGGGGCTTTTGTCTTCATTCACATTGACCTTTAAATGCCAGCCATCTACTGGGGGAATCCCATGTAGCATATCACGCGCCCAATCATTACGACCTGATGCAACCTGCAGCCGATTGACAAACAAAGAAAAAAGAGGTAACCTTGGTACTATGAAGAAACTATTTTTATTATGTATATTCTTTTTAACCGCCTGTTCTTTGTTTCAAGAAAAGGAAGAGCGTTTTGTGAATCCGCTCTTCTATGAAACGTTATATCCAATTCCAAATACAGATACAGAAAAAAGGCTAACGCCTACCAAAATCTATTCTAAATCTGTTGATCCAGAGTTAGATTGCAAGCTATTAAAAAATGACCAAACAGAGGTTATTCTATCATGTATTATTGAGGCGCATTATAGCCTGTTGTTTAAATACGTCATATCCAATGATTTTTATACCAAGGATTGTCAATTGATCAAGCAGTATGTTCGTCATCCTGACAGCAGCAAATGGCCTTCTTTTCCCACATCTTTTTGTATTCACAAGGATGAGATTTAATCTTTAAAATGCCAACCATCTACTGTGGGAATTTCTTTTAAACTTCTTCTTGCCCAATCATTGCGATCTGGAGCAACCTGCGGCCGATTGACATGTTCAATCATTTGAGAAATATCTTTGTTGTTTAACCCTTCGTGAAAATAATGCCATTTTTTATCATTAAAATTATACCCCATATTATACTGCATATCTAATAAAACGGTCTGCAATGGACGTGAGTAAGATTCAAATTCCGGAAATTTTGTTTCTAACTGTCCTAAATCCCATTCCAAATGTTCCATTGCCATATCTACTATTGCTGTTTCTGGCAATTTTAATTTTTTTGATTCATCTTTTTGTTGAAATTTCCAAAATCCATAATCTTTTCCATACTCTCCTCGTTTTTTAAAACCAGATAAACGAACCCATTCGGATTGTTTTTCAGCTATTGTGGCCGGTCGTCCGTTCACTTCCAACGGAAGCGCAATAAAATCGTCTTCATTGTCTATCTTGCGCCCCGGGCCAATAGTAATGTTGCCCAAAGTATCCAAATACCCTTCTTTTTGAAAATCTTCATTTTGTTTCAAATCTGACCAATAACTTAAAATTAAGTCACTATATTTTGTCGTCATAGGGACATTGCTTGTTTGTATATGTGATTCAGGCAAGGCTGTAGCCTCGTTTTGTTCAAGAGATGCCTTTACATTGTTCGCTTCTCTTTTATCATTATTATGATCTCGGCCGCATTGACGTTCATATGATGCTACCGAGTGCCCATTACGCGTATAACCATCTACATGGATAGTTGCACTACAATGTCCGGATTTATCGTGTTCTGTCATTTTTTTCCTTTCAGTTAATAAAAAAAGCCCATAGAGTTTATTCCCTATGGGCAACAAAAAACAGGGCACAATTTGCCCTGTTAACTGCTTGGAAGTATAGCATAAATCCCATCAAAAGTCAAGGAATTTTTCCTAAATGTATTTTATTGACAAGTTATTCAATACGTTATATAATATAGCGTATAGTTGCAAACGAACAATACTTCATAGGACGGTTTTATATGATAAACGTGGCACTTGTTGGAATCGGTAATTGTGCATCTACATTAGTCCAAGGAATTCATTATTACAAAAGGAGAAAAGAATTACATCCTATTGGCTTAATGCACAAAACTTTTGGGCAATATACTATTAATGACATAAAGTTTGTTGCTGCTTTTGACGAGGTGTACCAAAATGTATCACAAAAATTATCTTTAGATGAAATTGCAGCCATTATTGATCCCCTTAGAACGATGGCACTTATTACGATGGTTGGAATTACACCTGCTTTAAAAAATCATGGTTACAGAAGCAGACTTCTATCAAAAAGATTCGTTATGCGCACGGCTAATACTCCCATTAATGACAAAGAAATTGTCCAAAAATCCTATCTTTGGTGGAAAGAACAAGGTGTCATACCGGAATTTTCTTTAGAAACTGTACAGGATATTATCTCCAAAGAAAATAGCCGCAACAGTAATGATTTGTTAAGAAAAAAATTGCAAGAAAAATTGAATATTAAAACAAAATTAGATATCAATGAGGAACCTGAAGTTTTTATTACAAAGATTCAGCGCTCCGTTCCAAAAAATCAAAGGCAAACACTTATAGAATTTATCCAACAAGGAGGACAATATGAATAAAGCTTTATTTTTAGGTGGCGGTGGAGATCCAGAGGTTAGCGAAAACTTTGATAAAGAGTTTTTTTCCCTACTAAACAATAAGAGTCGTATTCTGTACATTCCACTTGCCTGGAATCATCCAAACATACAATTGCCAGATTGTTATGAATGGTTCTGTGGCTTAGTCGGAAGATACCTATCCATCCCGAAGGAAAATATTTCTATGTATGATGGAACTATACCCTACGATTTAAATACTTTTGATGCTATTTATATAGGGGGTGGCAATACTTACAAGCTCAGAGATAGCATTGAAAAACATTCTCTTATTAATCCATTAAAGGATTTCTTAGCCTCAGGCAAGCCTATCTATGGCGGAAGTGCTGGAGCCATTATTTTTGGCAAAGAAATAGCAACTGTTATAGAAGAAAAACTGGATTATCCAAATTATGCTGGATTGAAATTTTGCAACTTTTCAATGAAATGTCATTACCAAAAAGAAGAAAAGGGGAAACTTCAACAAATTGCAAATAGTCTTCAAACAACCATCTATGCTTTACCAGAAGATGGAGGACTGATTCTAGATAATAATTTTAATATCATAAAACAAATTGGCGATGTTGAGAAAATAGAGGCGATTAAAGATTGAAGCTTTTCTTTATAACCTTTTCAGCAATAGATAGTGGGGCGAGTGACGTTTCTCGCCTCTCTCGGGAGTTACCATATTTGGCAACTTATCATGAAATACATATTTTACACCTTTATTCAAAAAACAAAACCATAAAAAGCTTACTCAAAAACAATATATTCCAGATATCTGTAAACATTGTAGGCGTTGGGAGGACAATGAGATCTTTTCAGTTCTAAAAGAATCAAATATAGATATCAAGCAATTCATCCGTACCGAGCTGACACAGACGCCAGCTCAATAGACAAACATTTTACAGGATTAACTTATCAATAAAATCCTCATCGAATATACAACATATAAAAATATATTCATATATATATCAACATATTAAATGACAGAGTTAGTAAAAAACTTTACCTTGACCGACTTTATGAAGAAGGTCAAGATATTATCACCAAGAGAATTTTGAAATATCTTTGACAGATAGTAATTCACTCATTTTGACACTCCTTGACACGAGTAAAACAAGACATTTTTCCACTTGGAAAATTACCACAAAAAGACAGCAAGAAATCTGGTTATTCATCTCCCTCTATCAGGGGCGATACGCTTTTTAAAAAGTCCCCAAAATCGCCTCTAAATTCTTCAATTCTGTCTGTCGCTTATTTTTTGGTCCCCCCGCAGCCCCTCCTCCGCTACCAAATTAACAATAAGTCCCTGTTAAATGGGACTTTTTTAGTGCCCAAATAGCGAATTTTTAGTGGGACACCACTATGGGACACCAAACTGGGACACCAAGACATCAAAAACACCCCCGAAAATGCCCGAGTTTTCGTACAAAATTTAGGAGGAAAATATCCCCCTCATCTGTGATACACAGCACTCTTTTTTTGACAGGTGTTTTTTCTGACCTTTGAAGTCCTTTTTCCTTTTACATTTTTTTACCATTTTAACAGAAAATCTCCTTTTCAAGGTTCTAAGGGCGGACAGGATAGTGAAAAATCCCCAGGTATGAAAAAAAATATTTGACTTTATTATTGACTTGTGTATAGTGTTACTAGATACCATTTTATGCGGGGGGGGTCTATGTTAAAAAAAATATGTGCAAGTTTGGTTGCTTTAGGGATGGTGACACAAGCTTTTGCAGGTTTTATGAGTCCTAGGCAGGCCATTTATTATCACGCCAATAAAGGCAATTTGTTTGCATTACAAAAGCTCAAGTCCATGGGACATTCCATTGATATATCAGATGAGTATGGAAACTCTGCCTTATGTGAATCCGTCTATCGCTCAGATTATTCAGCTTTTGCAATATTAAAACAGATAGGTGCAAGCACAACGCATCCTTGTGTTAATAAAATTCCGCCACAAACGGTTCAACAGTTTAATCAAGGATATGCCAGTTGGGCACAAGAGGTTAATTCTGGTAAAATAGCCTATGCGGGAGCTTCGGCACAAGCAGCACCAGAGGCCGCTGCGACAACAGTGCCCCCTGCACAAACGACTACTGTTGCAAGTACAGCGGCCGAAACGGGGACAACAAAGGTTGCCACAGAAACCGGTTTATCAACAGCCGCATGGGTTGGTATAGGTGTGGGTGCTGCAGCCTTGATTGGCGGAGGCATCGCCTTAGCCGCTGGTGGCGGTGGTGGGGGTAGTTCATCTGCACCAGCTGTCTGTTCTGGCCACGGTTCAAAAAATGACGAAGGAAACTGCGTATGTGATACAGGATACACAGAAGAGGATTGTAGTGCTTGCGCGTCGAACTATGGAAAATATGGAACAAATAGTTGTCATTTAACAAAGGGCTGCAATACCTCACATGGTTCTCAAAAAGGGGATTCTTGCGTATGTAATACAGGCTGGACGGGTGATGAGGTCTGTAATACAGCCACAACTTGTGGAACAAATTATGTTGCTTCCTGTCCAACAGGTTATACCCATAGCAAAACGTGTAAATCTGGAGACAGTACATTATACTTATGTGATACATGCGCCAGTAATTATAAAAAAATAGGCGGCGTTTGTGTAGCTGAAATGAATTGTAATAATGGGACACAAACAGGGGATAATGTTTGTACCTGCAATGAAGGATATGACCCCAGCACAAATTGTAGCAGTTGTGACAGCACACATACTTTGATTGGTGGAGTATGTGTAACAAAATTGGCCTGTAAAAATGGAAGTAGCCAAGTTAGTGCAACCCAATGTTCTTGTAAAAATTTATGGTCAGGGAGCCTGTGTGACACTTGCCCTATTTCAGGGGAACACGTGACGGATTGTGCATGCGACAGCGGATATACAAGGTCGGGAAGTGCGTGTGTTGATTCGACAACAATTTCTTGCACAACCAGTCAGTATTGGAATGGAAGCAGTTGTACTTCTTGTCCAGCCAATTCTGCTTCTGCAGGAGGAAGTGCAGAAACTTGCGACTGTAATTCAGGATTTACAAATTTAGGAAATGCCAACACAGCGTGTTTTGCAATTACAGACTGTAATGGGCATGGAACACAAACAGGGGCAGGTAAATGTTCCTGTACTGATGGTTATACTGGTGACTTATGTGAAACGGCCCCAATTTCCTGTACTACATCCCGATACTATAATGGAATCAGCTGTCAAGCATGTTTGAATGGTGGAACTTCGACAGGGGGAAACGCAAGCGCGTGTTCATGCTCTGGTAATTGGACCGGAACAGATTGTGGCACATGTAAATTAAGTGGAAACGGCGTGACATCTAGTTGTACCTGTAGCAGTGGATATGCTTTATCTGGCACAACATGTATTGAACAGCCAGAAGATACCAATGGTTACTTACTGATTGGTGATACATATGTCAAAGATCCAACAGCATGTCCAGCAGATCATTTTGGCATGGCTCCAGCCTGTCATGAATGTCCAACGAATTCGCATTCCGTTGCAGGGACAAGAACAGCCGAAGGTTGTATTTGTGAAGAAGGTAAAGTATGTACTCTATCATTACACTCTGATTGTCCTTCTGGACAAGTTGCTGTTGCAGATGAGTGCTATTCCCAAGGAAGTTGCCCAACGGGTTATATCGATATGAATGGAGATTGTATGAAGGCTGGAAGTTGTTCCTCTGATGAGATAAATTTCTTTGGTTTATGTTTTTCACAAGGAAGTTGCCCAGATGGACAAATAAGTTTTTATGGATATTGTTTGAACATAACAGATCTCATTGACCCAGGGGAACCTGGTCCTGAACTTCCGAATGATTCGATTTGTGGTCGACATGGGGCGTATAGCCAATTAACAAAAACCTGTATTTGTACAGAAGGATATACTGGTTCAACTTGTAATATCCCCCCAACAACAAATGCCTGTACTAATACAAGCTGTGGGGAACATGGTGTTTGTAATATAAAAACAGGTGCGTGCGAATGTAAAGGCGGATATTCTGGAACAACATGTAATGTGGCTCCAAAAGCCCTTGCCTCAGCATCTTTGGCTTCTTTGAATAGCAAAATATCAACACTTTCATTGAATTTGGGTGGTGTTTCATCTAAAACTGTCTCTGCGGCTGGATCTGGGGATTTAATCGGAAAAGTTGGGACAGATGATGGGGATTATAGTATCCATAATGGAGCAACTATTTCCTTAAATAATACTCAAGACAGAAATGTGTATGGCTTTTATTGGAATGGTGGAGAAATTGCAGCAGAGATGACGAACAGCGGTGATGGCAATGGAAGTGATGGGCTAATTTCCATTACAAACAAAAGTGATAAAAATGTTTACGGTATGTGGGGTGATGGAATCGATTATATGGATAATGCTTCCGCTGGAGATGGAGGGCAAATCATAATTGATAATGAAGGAAATGGTGATGTCTATGGTATGTGGGCTACTGGTGAAGATTATTTTTATAATATGTGTATTTCTTGGGCGTATACCGATGGGACAGGTCTTGTATCCATAAAAAACAAAGGAGATGGTGACGTTTATGGGGTTCATTCTGAAGGTGGAAAAGATGATGGATTTATTGACGTTGCATGGGCTGGACGTGGAATGTTAGACATTTATAATGAAGGTAATGGAAATGTTTATGGCTTATTCGGCGATAAAAATGTGCATACCGTATATGCAGATGATATAACGGAATATCTGAATTCTCAAGGAATTATACAAATCACCAATACGGGAAGTGGCAATTCATACGCTCTGTTTGGCAATAATGCACATCTAGTTTCTAATGAAACGCTTATTGCCAAAGGGGCAAGTATGCCATACGCCAATAATGCCATTTATATGACAAATACAGGTTCTGGAACAGCAGTCGGTATGTATAATAATGGTGAAGCGATTTATAACTCTGGTATAATCACAATTAACAATACAGGAACAGGTAGTGCAATCGGTATTTTCTCTGCTGGTGATAATACAAATGTATTAAATTCTGGTACAATTACCTTAAATAATACATCAAATGCTAATTTAGCTGTTGGTATTTATGCAAAAGGTGGAAATGTTGTTAACACTGGATCTATTATTGTTAATGGAACAGAAAACGCATATGGTATTTATGCCGAAAATGGTGCAACCGTATATAACACGGGAAGTATTCAGATTGGAGACTATGTCTATAAAGGAAATGGCGCCTTAGAAAATTTCATTTATCTAAATGGAGCATCCCTTGTGAATGCGGGAAAATTGTCTGCTTCATCAATTAATTTTGATAAAACAGGTGGAGATGTAATTGCTAAATCAAACGCAAAGTTTATCTCGCAAAATGAAATGACTGGGAAATTAAATATCAGTTCAGATATTGTCAAAAATGGGTTTAATACAACTTACACAGAAAAAGATATGATCCAGGCGGGGGATGCCAGCGGTTTAAAACTCATTTCTGACTCTGCTCTGTTTGACGCAAAATTGGCAGAAAATGGTAAGGATGTGGTGATGACAATGAAGAGCTTTGATGAAGTGACGAAGAATAAGAGCTTGTCAGCATTCCTCAGTAAAAACTATGCTCTTGGTAACAATGAAGGCTTCTATAACAAACTGAAGAGTTTTGGGAACATGTCCGGGCTGACTGACTCTTTGAATAAATTGACGGGGAAAGAAATGCTTTCTCGCTTTAACTTTGAAGATATGACGATGATGAGGGAACTCAACTTTGACATGAATGAAAAGCTGTTTCATAACAAAGAACAACACTTTGCTCTGGCTGGCTCGGTAAGCCCGATGGCATTTAAAGGTGATACAGGCTCTAATGCAAGATATAGCCTTTATAACAAACGCAACGGGAACACTTCAATTGGTTTAGGGGTTGCTTTTACAGAAGTGCGATCGGATGATGAGAATGAGAATAATAACCGCAGCGAGACATCTTATCAATTAATTTTGCCGATAGGATATAAAACGCATGGATTTAACTTGATAACCTCACCTCGGATGGGATATGCACGAGGGAGCTATGATCGGACAGGTTTTGACAATAAAACTTATGATGGGACGATTGAAAAACGTGTCTTTGGGTTGATGAATGAAGCACGATATCCAATTACATTAGGTAAATGGAAGTTTGAACCAAGTGCTGAATTTAACATCTTAGGGTATCAACAAAAAGGTCATGAAGAAGCCAAAGAGTTTGCCCTCAACATCCGAAATCAAAACACCTATTCTGTGGAAGGAGGTATTGGTCTGTATGCCACTCGTACGAAAGAACTGGATAAAGATACCATGTTCAAAATGACAGCTGGGATCTCTGCTTATCATGAATTTGCAGATCCATATAAATTGCGTGTCGGGATGGAAGGCATGAATGGGAACTTTACACTTCGTGATGAAAATCGTTCGGACAACCGCGGCGTCATGCGGGCTGGCTTTGATTATGTAAAAGACAATTATAGCCTTTATGGTTCATTCCTCTCCTACATCGACAAACAATACCGAACAATCGCTAAAACAGGCTTTATGTGGAAGTTCTAGATAGAAATAGTCTTTATTTAACAGCGATTGTCAACCTTTTCCCCTTTTCATAGTAGCAAATTGTCTCTTGCAATTTAATGAATAATCCGTTAGGATAGACGCACAGGAGAAATAAAATGACGCTTATACGACAAATATATTCGAAAAAACAAAAAGCCGGGAATACGATTGTTCGTGTTTGTGGCATGAAATTTAAGATTAAAAGCAAATCTATGACGGTTGGAGAACATAGCTACATTGGTCCAAGATTTCGTTGTGATTCCATTGAAACCTCAATTGGAAAGTTTTGTTCTATTGCTGCTGATGTCACAATTGCACCGGGGCAACATCCTATTGACTGGCTCTCCACTTCACCCTTCCAATATGCAACGTCAAACCAATTAGTTCCTCACCAACGACTTGACAATTGGATGCATAATCATACCCCCGCCGTTATTGGAAACGACGTTTGGATTGGATGCTATGCTATTGTCCAAGATGGTGTCCATGTGGGGGATGGCGCCATTATAGGATCAAATGCAGTTGTTACAAAGGATGTGCCTCCCTATGCAATTGTAGGGGGTGTTCCTGCCAAAGTCATCCGCTATCGATTCAGCCCTGAAATTATAGAAAAGCTGTTGAAACTTAAATGGTGGGACTTGCCGGACGAGCAAATTGCTACGCTTCCTTTTGAAGATGTTGAAGCGTGCGTTGCCCAATTGGAAAAAATCCGAAAGACCTCAAAATAGACCTCTTAAAATCTAAAACTGATGAACATTTTGTTCTAAAAATCGCCTTTTGCAAACCGTTGGATAATTTTGCAAAATATATTTATACCTAGGACAATTTTTTGTGATCGTTTTAAAATAATGAACGATAAGGCTAATAGTATCACTTTAAAATACAAAGCCATCCAAATAGCCATTTTAGGGCTGTATATATCTGCAATCAAACCGAACAGATATAATATCCCTGCTCCTAAAATCCCCTTTAAAAGAGCGATAATGGACTGCATAGTTGCTCGTTGATTGGCCGAAAATTCTTGTTGTAAGATGTCTGTTCGCGCCGTATGTGATATACCCCATAAAGATTTTCTGAACGCAATAATAAAAGGTGAACAAACATTATTAAGTAACAAGGCAAACAAGCGTAATATTTCAGCTAATGTAAGGGCTGAAAAAAAACATTTTACACTGCCAAAACGTTTAAAAAAAGGCACCAAAGCAAAACCAATCATCCCCGAAATTTGCTTTACCAGTTTTACAATATTAATCAACCAGGCTTTAATTAGGGTGTTATAATACGCGGATTCAATCCGTATAAAAGCAGAACCAACAGCATCATCCATAACCGTTAATCCAGCATAAAAACGCAGTTTTTTATTGCGCCACAACCGTCTGAATGCAATTAAAAAATGAAGCCACGAAGCCGTTCTTTTTTGTATTTTAGTGTGTTTTGGTTCCACGAATAAAAGGGCTGTAATCAAGTGCCCTGAAATCGGAGCGACTGAAATCCATGCAACTGTTTGTAGTGAGCAAAAATACATCAATACTGCAGCGGACAATGCACTAACTACTGATCCAACTTGCACCCAAAATTTATACTTTGCATAAAATAATGAAAAATTTTCTTTTTGATTCAACTCTTCAACAGTTTCATACATTAAAGCCTCATTTGTCCCAGATAAAAAAGAATCGCTAAGACCACAAAATGCAGCACCAGCAAACAAAAGTCCTATTTGTTGTAATTGTCCTGCTAATGCCCACAGGAAAAAACCAAATACATTAGTAAGTGCCGCTATAATTAATGTTTTTTTGCGCCCAATTTTATCCGAATAAATACCCGTAGGAATCTCGCTAAATGTTTGTGCTAAATTAGACATCGACCATACAAGCATTGCCACCGCATAAGAATGGGTTATCTGTTGAAAATAAATAATAGCCAAAGTGCTTAACGGCCATACACCAAAAAAAGCATCTATCTTAAACAAGCGAATATTTCTTTGTATATTAGCCACAACTAATTACTCCCAGGACTAGATCACACAATCAAATACGCAAAATTATAGTATTTTTCCCTTCAAATAAAGAAAAGTGCTCCTTTGAACGCCTTGCATATTATGGCGGATAGGAGAGGATTCGAACCTCCGTTAGGCTTTAGACCTAAACGCACTTTCCAGGCGCGCGCCTTCAACCACTCGGCCACCTATCCGTGTAAGGAAAGTGAGATTATTGTAACCATTTTTTATCCGAAAGTCAAGAATTAAATCAACCTATCTATCATGATTTGGCTGTTGTGCTTTGACAGCTGGCAACAACTTGATAGAATGCTTGACATGCAATATTGCTTCATCAAAGGATATGTCCGCACACAACATCTTTTCCAAATAATATTCTACATTTCTCCGAAAATCCATTGTAGTCTTAAAACCACTCACTGGATATTTTTTCTGACAGCTTATCCTTCTTCTTCTGTTCATATAATCTTTAAACATTGGACTTTCCCCAGATAAAGCGCGTTCCACTGCATCTGTGCGCCATACTCGCGGAAGTGGATCTACAGTTTCTTCCACCTCTTTCCCTCGAAAAGACCTTTTACCCAACATACCATATTGGCCACGCAACTCTCTATCTAATTGTTCGTCACTGAAAAACGCATGCGCTTCTCCCAAAACATTTACCAGCACAGATTCGTCTATATTTGCAGCATGATAAAGCAACCATGTATTTTTTGCCGAATCCGCACTATGTTGCAATTCATGAGCTAGTATCCTAGACATCCGAATTTGTGCGCGAAGAAGTTTATCTTTATTTGTTTCAGATAAATTTACAGCGCCCTTTCGGATTTCAATAGAATTATCATCTGCATAATAACGTGCCTTTGTTGAAAAATTAAAATCTCCTCTACTAAATTTTGAAACAAGTGAAATTTTAACAATTTCTCCTCGATCCGCAATCTCTTTTAAAATCTCTCGTCCCATCGGGGCTGAAGAAATCATACGCAACACGCTTCGTATTTGATGAACTTCATCTTTCGAACCAGCAATCCGAATATATTTCATGACACTGCTATAACTTTTTTCAGCAAGTAAATCGTTATCCGTAGCTCCCATTTTTCTCTATTTTCTCCTAAATTCTTCTATGTCCGGCAAAAACTTGGCATATAAATCATTAAAGGTAGTATAGCCTTCATTATAGAACAGCTCTAATGCGCTCAACATTACCTTTCTGACATCCGGATGAGCCGCTTTATCACAACGTAAATTAAAGATATGCTTCCATTCTTTCACATTAGCGGTCATAATCACATCCGCCTTGATGCTGTGTGGCAAACACAATCTGGATTGATCTGCCCGACATCCAAGCTCACACATCTTCATATAGTGCTTTTCGGTATCTTGCATACAAGCCAACCACTCGGCATACTCTGGTGTACCCTCGTCCAAATTGACAGGTTTTAAAATCGTCAATTCTGATCCATATTTTCCTTTGGAATAATTACAAAATCGTGTTGATTCAATGGAAAAGCTGGCCAACCTGTGACGCGTAATATCTTTATAACAGGACAAATTGGTAATCATATGAACTGTTATGTTATTTAAATCATCATCTTGACTTACTTTATCCAGATACTGAATTCCTTTTAAGCTCAACTCCCCCACCAAACAAAGCGCAGAACTGTCTTGGTTGGCAAAGACCTCTAAGCCATTTTGGCGAAACCATGTGTCAAAGTCATTATAGCCCAATCTTGAAATATCCCGAAATGTCCGCATATTTCCGGAAACCAAAAGTTCTGTTGCAAATTGCAAGTAATTTAAACCTTTTACTTTAGAGGCCAATTCTTTGATTTTTTCCAGATTTTCACTTCCTGTTTTAAAAATCAAATTCGCATGTTCAATCACAGATTCATGTCCAGATTTTAAGATGCCTTCCACAAACTGTTCCGCAGAAGTATCTGTGATTTTGTCTTCGGATTTATAACAAGTCCGTCCACATCTTTCAATATGTTTTTTAATATTTTCTATGGAATTAAGCGGATAAATTTCAACAAAAGACTCTACTATTTTGACCATTACATTAAGCTCCTTTTTCAGTTGAGCTTATTCTAGTCAAAATATACCCCCGTGTCAATTTTATTTTAGTAAAAGTTCCGTTAATTTTTCTATCCAACGAGCCGGATCTTTGACTGGCTCACCTTCCACCACCAATGTTTGGTCAAACAAAACTCGCACATAATCCGCAGGATCTTCCATTTCTGCCATTTTATGAATCAGCGGATGGTACGGGTTAATCTGTAAAATTCTGTCGCTGTTAAAGGCCGTTTGTTGGCCATGTGCCCGCATTAACCGCTCCAAATTCAAACTCATTTGCCCTGCTCCGGTCACCAAAGACATCGGGCTTTTGGTCAAACGATCTGTTGTTTGAACATCCTTCACCTCATCGCCCAAAGTAGCTTTGATTTTTTCAATCAATTTATCAGCATCTTCTTTGGATAAAGCCTCTCCCTTTGGTTTTTCATCGGACAACTTTTCCAACTCAGCGCCCGCCTGTTGAACGGCCAAAAACTTCTTGCCTTTATAGTCGGGGAAAGTATTTGTCCAAAACTCGTCAATAGGATCTGTCAGCAACAAAACCTCTATACCCTTGCTTGTAAAGCCTTCCAGCTGAGGATTTTGCCGCAACGTTGGCAAGTCCGAGCCAGTTAAGTAATAAATTGCCTCTTGATTTTTTTTCATTCTGGACACATAGTCGGCCAAAGTCGTCAGCTCTTCCCCATTTGTTGAATAAAAACGGCACAGCTCGGCCACTTCATCGCGCACATCGGATGGTTCATACAGCCCTTCTTTTAACACAATTCCAAAGCTATCCCAAAAAGTTTGATACTCTTCCGGTTTTTCGGCCCGTTTTTTCAACTCAGCCAACACTTTTTTGGTCAAACCTTGCTTAATTTTTTGCAAGACAGGTGTTTGTTGCAACATCTCGCGGCTGACGTTCAAAGGTAAGTCCTTGGTATCAATAACGCCAGACAAGAACCTTAGCCAAAACGGCACTAAATCAACATCATCTGCAATAAAGACTTGATTCACATACAGGTTCAGCCCAGACTTTCTGTCCGGTTGAAATAAATTCACAGGTGGCTTTGTAGGAATAAATAACAAAGCGGTATAATCTATCACACCTTCTGCATGAAAGTGTAATGTATCCCAAGGTGTATCAAACGCATGTGAAATAGACTGATAAAAATCTTTATACTGTGTGTCAGTCACTTCGGATTTATTTTTCATCCACAAAGCACTACCAGCATTGACTGTTTCTTCTTGTTTGTCATTTTTTAAGAAAATGGGCAAGCTGATGAAATCGCTGTATTGCTTGATTAAATGACGCAAACGGAACGGATCCAAAAACTCGTCATTCTCTTTGGTTAAATGCAAAATAACGGAAGTCCCTTGCGGTGCCTCTTTATCTGGCGTAATTGTAAAGTTGCCAGCGCCTTTGCTTTCCCATAGCCAACCGGAATCATCCCCCGCTTTTTTGGTGCGCACTTGCACTTTATCAGCGACCATAAAGCTGGCATAAAAGCCAACACCAAATTGGCCAATCAAAGCCATATCTTTTTGCTTATCCCCCGATAAAGACTTGATAAATTCGGCCGAACCAGACCGAGCAATTGTTCCCAAATGATTGATTAAATCATCACGGTTCATACCAATACCATTATCTGTCACGGTCAAAGTCTTTGTCTTTTTATCCGGCGCCACAGTGACTTTAAATCCATCTGTTTTGGCGGCTAATTCTGGATGAGTTAAAATGGCATAACGCAACTTATCGCACGCATCCGCAGCGTTAGAGATCAACTCACGCAAAAAGATTTCTTTATTGGAATAAAGTGAATGAATAACAATGTCTAAAACTTTGGCAACTTCGGCTTGGAAAGATAATGTTTCTGATTTGTTTGTCATAGGGTACTCCTTTTCTATGCATACACATATAGTCATCCTCCAACAAAAATGCAAGTGATTAGAAAAATTATAGTATTTTAGTCCTTATTTTTCTTCACAAAGGGCCCACCCTCCCTTTTTGTTTGTCGGATCATCGTCGCGTTTGCTTGTTCGGCCGGTACCGTACCAAAGAACTAATCCAGAAGATGTTATAGACCAAGCTTGGTCTGTTCCGCGTCCTAGAGCAGTCCACGCGGTTGTATCTAAAACGACTTTTAAATTAGGGCAAACTGCATTGCCAAGTGCTTGTGTTCCCGGGCACATGGATTCAAAAGATGCCAACTTACCACCAATAGCCTCGCACCATGTAAAGGCACTCCACCAATTCATTGGATTGCCACCACGGCAAAATCTTTTCCCGTTGCAGTTATTGGTGAGGTTTGGGTCGTTAGGGTCATTGCACAGACCACCTTTATCATCTCCATATTTATTCGCAGTGATGATTGTACCGCCATAGGTTGTACAGTTGGACCAGAAATCGGCTTGAGCCGTTGTTGTCAAAAACAATGCTGTTAATAATAAATACTTTTTCATTTTCTTTCCCCTTTCTTTAAAATTTTCCCTTAGAGTGAACAAGCCCCCAGACCGCCGGGACGAGATCTCCGTTCCCCACGCACTGGTGGAACCCCCTCTCCGAACCGCCGGGACGAGGCAAAACTTCACGAGTTTTTAGGAGTGATTAGTTTTACCGGCTCCGACTGTCCCTAAACCCTATGTTACATAAAGGTACCTTTTTGTAACGCTTTTGGACAAGAAAATGGGAAAAATGGAAAAACTTGACGAACATATTGAAATAATTGAAAAATATAGGAAATTTTAAAAACCTAAAAAATCTGAAAAAAGTGCAAAAAATGTGAAAAAAACGCTTGCAATTAAAGGTACCTTTTTTTGCTACTCGATTTTGGAGCTTAACCCGTTGTATTTATTGAAAAATAAAATTTTTATTTTTGGTCCAAAAATCGGTCATTTTGTTATCTTTTTTAGTGGGTAAAATTTATAAAAAAGTGGGA
>JAGCYU010000009.1 GCA_017960645.1 Alphaproteobacteria bacterium
CATATACGGACGTTCAACAGTATTTGGTATTTTTCTTTCTGTTAAGTTATACAATACCGCATTTAAATTACGAGGCCGATCTTCGGGAGAATTTTCTGCCGATCTTATGGGATCTAAACAGCGAGCAAACATGCCACCCGGGTACCTGCCATCATCAAAAATACCTTCTTTAGCTATTTGCACCAATTCCTTGAATGCAGCAATTTTTTTTGCTTTGTACTTCATTGTCTCACTTGTTGTCATGGTTGGCTCCTTTCATACAAAATACTATTTTTTAGATTTCTTATCTGGATCATAAGCATATAAATCAGCCACCGTCACAGGTTTATCAGACATAGCAATTTTTGTGAACAAAAAGTCAACAATTTTTTCTTCAAACACAGGTGCTTTAATTGCTTCCATAGCTTGAGGATTTTTCGCATAGTAATCGAAAACCTGTTGTTCTTGACCAGGATAACGACGCGCTTCCATCATAATCGCATTAGAAATATCTTCTTTATCCACCTTGATTTTATTTTGATCAGCAATTTCAGCCAACAACAAACCTAACCGTACACGACGATCGGCTATATCACGATATTCTTTCTTTAAAGCATCTTCGGATTTACCTTTTTCTTCATCGTCCAATTGACCAGCTTTCTTGGCTTGTTCATATTGAGCCCAAATAGCGTTGAACTCAGCATCCACCATCTTGGATGGGACTTCAAAATCATATTGCTCCGCCAAGGCATCCAACAAAGCACGTTTAGAATGCATACGTGCCACACGGGCATATTCTTTATCCAACTCTGCCTTAATAGCTTCTTTCAACTTGGCTAATGTTTCCACACCGAATTGTTTAGCAAATTCATCATTAATTTCTGGGCCTTTCCATCTGCGCAATTCTTTAATCTTTGTTTTGAATAAAGCTTTTTTACCAGCCAAATCCTTGACATGATAATTTTCGGGGAAAGTCACATCGACATCAACATCGGCACCAACATCTTGCCCTGTCAATTGATCTTCAAAACCAGGGATAAATGTATTGGAACCCAAATCTAAATAATAATCTTTTCCTTTTCCTCCTGGGAATTCTTTTCCATCGATGGAACCGACGAAATCAATAACGATAACGTCGCCTTTTTTTGTTTTACGTTTTTCATCTACAGCTTCAGTTGTCTTTTTAGTTGCGGCCATTTTTTCCAAAGCATCACCAACTTCTTTATCGCCGGCCATAGCTACCATTTTTTCAACTTTAATTTTATCAAAAGGCTTAACAGCAACTTTTGGTAAAGCCTCAAACTCCACTGTAATTTCTATATCTTTACCATCTTCAAACTTGTCAACTTTTACTTCCGGACGCATCGCAGGACGCAGATCTTTCTCTTTTAAAGTTTTAGCAACCTCAGCGTTAATCAATTCATCCAACACATCCCCTTTAACTGCATTTTCATACTTTTTACGAATAAATTCTATTGGCGCTTTGCCTGGGCGAAAACCTTGAATCTTTGCACTGGCTTGAACTTCAGCCAGTTTTGCATCTATTTTCTCTGCAAATGTTTTAGCAGCAATTTTAATTTTCAAGGTTTGTGCAAGTTTTGTCATTTTTATTTCCTTTTGTTAATAATTTTATATGGCACATTATATAGCATAAATTGGCATAAAATGCAAGCAAAAAAATCTTGTAAAACAATGTTATTTTTGTTCAGGAAGCCACGTATTTACATCAGCGACTTGTTGTTCCCCGCTTTGCATATTCTTGACGGTACTATCAATATCAAACCACACATACGAGATTCCTTTATCATTAGCGTATTTGAGTTGCTTTGCCAACTTTCCGCCTTCTAAATATACTTCAGTTTTTATACCACGTTCGCGTAATTTTGCGGCAACATCCAACATCTTTGTTTTATCAGCAGCATCTACATTCACCACCAATACATCTGCTGGAGATTTAGCACCAGTTTTTAACAGGCCTAATTTCAAAGCGACACCCAGCGTTCTGGAAATCCCCATAGACATTCCAACACCTGGCAAGCGCGTTTTCGTCATCGTTGAAGCTAAATTATCATAACGCCCTCCACCACCAATAGATTCATGGAACTCTGTATCCAACAACTGAATTTCATAAATTGTTCCTGTGTAATAATCAAACCCGCGTACCAATGACATATCCACGCGATAAGGAACTGAGCAAAATGAAGCATACAACTTCACACACTCGGCTAATTCATTCAGGCCTAATTCCAACGTTTCATTTTTAATACCTAACGCGCGCACTTTATCGGCAAAACTTAAATCTGAAGTATTAATGGTCACCATGCTTAAACAAGATTTGATTTGTTTATCACTTAATCCCAGCTCTTGCAACATTTCCGCCACAGCATCTGGACCAATTTTATGCAGCTTATCCAAAATACGTAAAGTCTCGCCTACTTTTTTAATACCTAAACCTTCAACAAAACCAACTAAGATTTTACGATTAGAAATTTGTAACACAATGTTGTTAAGACCAATTTTTTGCCATGCCTCGCAAACAATAGCCGGCACCAACGCATCATATTCTAACGCTAATTTTTCCCGAGCGATAATATCTATATCACACTGTGTAAATTGACGATAGCGCCCTAATTTTGGACGTTCTCCACGCCAACAAGGCTGAATTTGATAACGCTTAAATGGAAATACCAAATCATTTTCATGTTGAGCCACATAACGCGCAAACGGAACCGTTAGATCATAGCGCAAACCCATTTTTGCTTCTTCTTTTTCTTCGGCTTGCAAACGCCCTAAAACATACATCTCTTTATTTGTATCCGCACTTTTAGAAAGCAAAACATCCAACTTTTCCACCACTGGCGTTTCAATAGAACAAAAGCCATGACTTTCAAACACAGAACGAATAGTGTCTAATATCTTCTGCTCTAATAATCTTTCCTCTGGCAAATACTCCGGGAAACCAGTAATTGAAGCAGGCTTAACGATAGGTGTACTCATGGCATTCTCCTTTAAAAAACTGCACTTATTATACTCAATCCATCCAAAAAACGCAAGAAAAAAGGTATTCGTCATACAAACCATCCATAAAAGCGCGAATATTAAAAATATTTTCTTTATTTTTCAAAATGTTATGATTTAATGTCACAAAAGTGTCACATTTTTCTTGCTTTTATAAAAAACAGGATTTATCATATAATAGGGAAAGGAAAAAACAGATCATGATTAAAGTTGGATTACTTGGAGATTCAGTAGGTCGTGGGGTTGTTCAAGAAAATAACAACGGCAAATATGTTGTTTCTCAACAAAGCTTTGCCAACTTGTGCCAAGAAAAGTTTGATATTTTAGTAGAAAACTTTTCACGCTTTGGCAGTACCATTATGAATGGGATGACCTCGTTCAATCGCTTTTTCAATGAACTTAAAACAACCAACTATGTTTTGATGATTTTTGGCGGAAATGATTGTAACTTTGATTGGGATGCTATCTCTCAAAACCCAACACTACCACATCAACCAGCCTGCCCTGTGGAAGAATTTAAACAAAAATATACAGATTTAATTCATCAGGTACAGGCACAAGGTGAATCGCCGGTTTTATTATCCCTTCCCCCGATTGCTGCACACAAGTTTTATCATTTTATTTGCCGCAACAGAAACGCCGAAAATATTCTGCAATACCTGGGTGGAAATATTAATAATATCAACAACTGGCATGAAATGTATAACCTAGCAGTCTTTTATGTGGGCGCCCATCAAGGCATCCCTGTTTTAGATATCACTAGTCCGTTTTTTGCCCTAAAAGATTATGAAACATATTTTTGTGAGGATGGCATGCATCCAAATGAGCTAGGCCATAAACTGATTGCAGAAACCTTACAAAATCGCCTTGAAAAAGCTTTTAATTCTATTGATGCATGGAAACGCACTGTTGAAATAAAATAGCGTATTTTAAAAAAATCCTTGCAAAACAAGTAAGAATCCATTATAATACCTTCTAGATTAACTATTAACGTGTTGAAAGGAGGCGAGTCCTAGTGGTAACAATCGTTGTACGTGATAATAACGTGGAACAAGCTATTCGTGTCTTAAAAAAGAAAATGCAACGTGATGGCAGTTTCCGTGAATTAAAGTTGCGTCGCTATTACGAAAAACCATCCGAACGTAAAGTTCGTAAAAAGGAAGAGTGCATTCGTCGTGCCCGTAAAACACAAAGAAAACGCTTACACGCAGAAGGTTTTTAATCGTGTAGCAATAACAAAACTCCCCGCTTATTTGTGGGGAGTTTTTTTATTGGTATCAATCACCATGCCGTCATAGGCTGGCCGAATATAACTTGGCAATTCCCGACAAAGCGTGTCATAATCCATACGTCCCCCCATATGAGTTAAGTATGTGATATCAGGCTTCAATCTATGCACCCATTGAATTGCTGTATCCAAACTTAAATGCTTTTGATTATGACTTGAGGAAGAAACGCACCCCAAAACCCAAACCTTAATACCTTGCAAAGCACGCCACCCCTTTTCATCAATAGAATGTACATCTGTACAATAGGCAAAATCTCCGATACGATATCCTATGGAAATCCCATTGCCATGTTGCTGTAAAATAGGTGTTAACTTCACATGTTTAATTTTAAAAGAATGATATGGAGTAATATGATGCAAACGAAAACCCGGTTTGTTAATAGCAGAACGCAACACATAAGACAGCTGATCCTTTAAAGCGCTTAAATCACCTGCCGTACCATAAACAGGCAAAATCTGATCCTTTTCACGCATCATAGCGCGTACATCTTCGGCCCCAGCCATGTGATCATAATGGGAATGCGTATAGCACAGAGCGGTCAAATCCGGACTTCCTACACGTAAAAGCTCTAAACGAATTTCTGGGCCTGTATCAAACAAAATTGTCACCTCTTTATCTTGCAATAACATAGCCGTACGCAAACGGATATTCTTTTCATTTTTAGCATCACATTCGCAAAATCCCCTTGTTAACGAAGGAACACCATAGGATGGGCCACAGCCTAAAATTGTAATTTTCATGCCTTCTCCCCTAAAAACAAACGATTAAAATTTTGTGTTGTTATACAATCCATCTCATCTACAGTCATACCTTTTACTTCCGCCAATTTGTCCAAAGTTCTGACCACAAAGGCGGGTTGATTTTTTTTGCCACGATATGGTTCTGGCGCCAAATAGGGTGCATCTGTTTCAACCAATAATCGATCCAATGGAATAGTTGAAAAAACCTCGCGCAACTTGGTGGCATTCTTAAAAGTAATCACACCAGAAGCAGACAAATACCCGCCCATTTTTACAGTTTCTTTTGCCATATCTATACTACCAGAAAAACAATGCAATACAAAACCATTCTTCAACTTTCCATCTTTATATGCCGCCTTTAAAATCGTGCGCATATCCCCTTCTGCATCACGTGAATGGATAATCAAGGGCAACCCAAGCTCATGCGCTAAATCTATTTGCTCTTTAAACAAAGTTTCTTGTTTAAGCTTAGTATTTTTACCCATTTCATGATAATCCAAACCACACTCTCCTACACCAATAATGCGAGGTGTTTTCCTTATAAACTGACGTAGAACATCAATATCAAAAGGTTTATCCGCATATTCGGGATGAATACCAACGGCGCCGAATAACTCAGGAAACTGTTTCAGTTGATTTTTCAGCTCATCAAAATCATTGACATCACAAGCAATCGCCAAACATTTTTTAACACCAACCTGCCCCGCTGTTTTCAAAATATCTTGAACAGGTTCATCATAATCCGTTGCGTTCAAATGACAATGGCTATCAATCATGAAAGAGCTTCTCCTATTGCATAAAAGACACTAAATAGAGTCTGTTTTTTATCTAAATTTAAAATCTGTTGATCACGCCATTTGGCGTTAATCGCTTGATAAAGTTCAGCAAAATCATAAGCATTCTCTAAAGATTGCAACGCATTGTCTTTGGCTAGTTGCGCTATATAAGCCGAAATTAAATACTTCACAACTTCAAAGTCTACATCCCCACTTGAAACCTTGTCATTAAACACAGATAAAGCGGAAATAGAAAAGTTTTTTATAGGCACACATAAGGCTTTAATTTCCGAATATAATTTCAATCCATCACTAGCAATAAGGTCTTGGGCAATTCCCATTGAACCGGAACTCAATTCTGCAATACTTTGTAATTCTGCTAAAGGTTTTTCTGGATGTTTTTTTTGCAATTGCTGAACCATTTCATCTTGGGATAATTCCTTCAAACGCCCCATTTGACAACGCGATAAAATAGTCGGCAACAATTTTCCCACATTTTCACATAACAATAAAATCAACGTGTTGGGATAAGGTTCTTCCAATGTTTTCAATAAAGCATTTTGGGCATTTTCATTCATTTCATCCGCTAAATCTATCACCAAAATTTTCAATTTATCAGATTTTAAAGCTAAGAACTGACACCCATCACGCACATCATCTACTGTAATTTCCGTTTTTCTAGCTAAATCCGTTATATCTTCAACTTTTTGTCCCGCCAAAATTGCTTTTTGAATATCTTTTTTGGCTGTTTCAGTAAAATTGCATTCCAACCACTGAACATTTGGATTATATGGAGCATTAACACCTGTCAGCTGTTGCGCAAGAGCTTCGGTGAAATCACGCTTACCGACACCACGCGGCCCCACAATCAACCACGAAGCACTTGCTTGACCACCATGCAAAGATTTTACTATCTGCTGTATGAGGGCGGTATCCATAGCGATTCCTCCTCAACACCTGCTTTTTGGACTTTCAAAAAAAATTGCCTTTCAGCCATTCCATTGACAATACCTTGAAATACAGCTTCTTTAGGTTGATTGGCATTCACGACTAAAAAACGATTTGGCTCAGCCTTTGCAAGTGTTAAATATCCTTGACGCAAGTTTTCATGAAATGCCAATTTTTTACTTTCAAAACGTTGTTCTTTATTCTCAGGACGTTTGCTCCGTTTTAAACCTACATCCACCGGAATATCCAATAAAATTGTTAAATCGGGTTTAAAGTTACCTGCAATCATAGTATATAATTGACTGATTTGATCCTGTATAGCTTGATTGTTCCCATAACCAAAACCTTGATAAGCAATTGTACTATCATGGAAACGATCACAAATAACAACCTTACCTTGTTGAATAGCTGGCAAAATAACTTGAGAAAGATGATTACTGCGAGCAACCAAAAATAAGAATATTTCCTCCATCCTATTCCATCGTTCAGGATCTCCAGTGACCAAAAGTTTGCGGATTTCTTCTGCCCCAGGACTACCCCCTGGTTCTCGGGTCAACAAAACATCCTTTCCTTGCCCTATGAACATTTTGGCCAACATCTCAATTTGTGTTGTTTTTCCCGATCCTTCTCCGCCTTCAAAAGTAATAAACAAACCTTTATTTTTCATTTAGTTATCCTTTATAAATGCAATAATGCTTTAATCTTTCCTAAGAACCCAACTTTACCAACAGAATCCATTGCAATCAAGTTTGTTTCAACTTTATTACCATCTTCTAAATAAGTTGTAATAGTTCCCAATTTTTGCCCTTTACTGATCGGGGCGGCGATTGGCGCATCATACTTAACAATAGACTTAATATTTGGCGTTTCACCCCGTGCAGCAGTTGCAATCAATTTCTTTTCAGGAACAGCTGGAACGGTTTTAGTCTCTCCCAACCATACGGGCACTTCTACAATAGTTTTTTCAGTCTTTAAAACTTCTAAATTTTCAAAAGAAGAAATACCCCAGCTCATTATTTTTTTGGATT
The DNA here is from genome assembly GCA_017960645.1 of Alphaproteobacteria bacterium. Lineage (GTDB taxonomy): Bacteria > Pseudomonadota > Alphaproteobacteria > CAAHEQ01 > UBA3637 > UBA3637. The sequence goes on from JAGCYU010000009.1 coordinate 7,779, forward strand.
CTTGAGCACGTTCATCCATAGACTTTAGGCCATTCACAACCATAATTAAACGCCGACCATCATATGTTTTCATTGAACCAGTTAATCCAAAACCGGATTGCGATGTGTGCCCTGTCTTTAAACCATCCACCCCAGGCATACTGTACAATAAAGGATTTCTATTTCCTTGCTTAATTTTATTGTACGTAAATTCTTTTTCAGAATAAATCGGATAGTACTCAGGAAAATCGTGAATAATACGATTTGCCAAACGCGCCAAATCATGCGCAGAAATCAAATGCTCTGGATCCGGCAAACCTGTTGCATTTTTAAACATCGCATTTGTTAAGCCTAATTGTTTTGCCTTTTTCGTCATTAAATTTGCAAAAGCCTCTTCGGTGCCAGCCATATTTTCCGCAGCAACAATACACGCATCATTTCCAGACTGGACGATAATACCACGTAATAGGTCTCGCACTTTTACCCTTTGATTAGGACTTAAAAACATTGTTGAACTGCCCGTTTTTGCCCCACCTTTTTTCCATGCATTGTCGGATACAACAAACTCTGAATCCAAAGTATATTCACCTTTTTTCAATGCATCAAAAATCATATAAGCCGTCATCAACTTACTCATAGATGCAGGCGGCATGGGAATTTCAGCATTTTTATTCAGCATAACATACCCTGTATCCGCATCCATTAAAAAAGCATGACTTGCCACTGTGTCTATACTTTCAGCAGACACAACCTTTGATACACATAACAACAGCGTTAACCAAAATCCATATTGCATATTTAACCTTTATTTTGCAATATATGCATCACGATATCCCATTTTACGCAATTTAGCAACAGCCTCATTGGCTTCTGCTCTTGTAGCAAAAGGTCCAGCCTTTACAATTGTCAATGTTCGACCATTACGCACAGTTGTATCTGTTACTGCCTCAGATATCGTATTTGCAGCACGCTCAGCCTTGGCTGCATTTCCTGAATTTCCAAACGCTCCTAAACGCACATAGACGCCAGAGCCACCCACAACAGGTTTAGATGACTGTGGCTGATAAACAACCTCTTGTGTAGACGCGGTCGCAACCACTTCTTTTTGAGGAACTGGCATTTGAGGAACTAAATCCAACTCATTTTGCGTTGCATTATCAGACCACACCCGCCCTGCTTCAACCAACTCGGCCTTAACAGCTTTACTTTCTGCAGGCAAAACCTCAACCTTTACCTCAACAGCCCCGGAAGCAGGCATTTCCAACAACTCAGCCCCTTTTTGTGACACATCAATCAACCGATTATTGACCATAGGCCCACGGTCATTGACCCGAGCGACAACACTCTTTCCGTTTTGTAAATTGGTAATACGTACAATGCTTGGCAAAGGCAACGTCTTATGACGCGCAGATACAGCAGAAGGAATATATTGTTCCCCATTTGCCGTAATACCGTTTGCATCTTTTGGCACATACCAAGAAGCCAAACCTGTTTGAGAATAGCTATAATTTTCGGCCGGAACATACCATACATTATTAACAGAGTAAGGACGTTCAACTTTATACATAGCGCCCGCAAGCGGATTAGCTTGTACTAACGAATCTTCCGATATTTCTTCTTGAACAACGACATCTTGTTCTTCATCCCACGGTTCCAACATAGAACAAGCAGATAAAGCCATCATTCCCACTGTTACTAACCCGATTTTTTTCAACATTGTACGCTCCTTTCTTTCAATTATTGCACCAACAACCTAATTACTTCATCAGACAGATATCCGTCCTCTGGCAAGCCCCGCGCCTTTTGATACTCCTGCACAGCCTGTCTCATTTTTGGGCCCATTTTTCCATCAATAGTCCCCCTATAGTACCCCAATTCGCTCAAGCTTTCTTGCACCTTTTTGACATCCATATAACTAAATTTCAAAACATTTCTTTGAGCTTGAATTCCAGGCCACTCTCCTTTTAGAATATCAGCTAAAAAGGCAACTGTCAAGGCATAAAGTTCAGATTTATTCCATTTCATGATGCGGTAAAAGTTTGGATATACCAAAAAGGCTGGACCGCGCAATCCCATAGGCAACACTAAACGCGCTATGATTTTATGTTCTTCCATAGGAAATGGCTTTCCTGTCGCCAATTGATAGCCATACCTTTTCCAGTCTTGTACAGGAAACCCTTTTTTATCATGAACCATATCCCAGTCTATATTCTTAGGTAACGCCACCTCATGCCCCCAAGGTTCATCGTATTTCCAACCCATTTTGTGCAAATAATTAGCCGCAGAAGCAAACGCATCTGGCATATTATTGATGATATTACGAGCCCCATTATTATCCGCATCAACAGCATACGCCATAAACGTTGTTGGCATAAATTGAAAATGTCCGAAAGCTCCCGCCCAAGAACCGGACACATGCGACCAATGCTCGGATTCTAAAATCTTTAAAAAAGCAATCAATTCGCGCGTAAAAAAGGAACGCCGTCTTTTATCGTATGCCAACGTAGCCAACGCATCCAATATATCTGTTTTCCCTTTGGTATCACCATAATTTGTCTCTAGCCCCCAAAAAGCGACCAGATATTGCCCTGGCACACCAAACTGATTTTCTAAACGCTTGAGCCAAGTTGGATAGCGCTTCATCATAGTATGCCCTTTATCCAATCTAGTAGGCGTCAAGCGCTTATCCACATAATCCCAAAATGTTGAAATAAATTCTGGCTGTTTGCGATCAGATTGAACCACAGCTGGCAATAAATCCATTTGGGGAATAAAAGTATTTAATGTTTCTTCTGATACACCTTCGGCCAATGCTTGTTGGCGAAACTGTTGCTTCCAAGATTCAAAGTCTGGCGTTGTACTTGCCACTGCCAGCTTGACACAGCAACACAAAAGCAAACAACCGACTGATTTAATTACAAAATTCATTTTTCCTCTCGATTCGTCTTGATTATCATACAAGATTTTCCACAAAAAATCACTTGCTTTTTATAAAAATTTGAATAAAATATGTGATGGTTTAAGGCTCCGGTCTTGAATGCGCTAGCAGAATGAGGCAAAGCCGAGGACAAACAAGGCGTTTGGGCATTAGCCCAAAGCACGACGGTTTTCAAGGGACTGCGTGAAAATCGTGAAATATGGAGAGGTGGTCGAGTGGTTTAAGGCTCCGGTCTTGAAAACCGGCGTGGGGGTAACCCCACCGAGGGTTCGAATCCCTCCCTCTCCGCCAGTTATCACTAGAGAACTTATTTTTCCTCGCAGAGAGCATAATGAGATGTAAGGTTATCAGCGCCATAATTACGAACGTTATAGCCGCTTGGAATAATTGTCCCACTTGAAAGGTTTACATCAAAGGCTGCGTCTATTCCAGAGCCTGCACTAGTCCAATAACGTTTACTGGTACCAATACCTGTCACATTA
>JAGCYU010000010.1 GCA_017960645.1 Alphaproteobacteria bacterium
CCAAATCCATTCAATTCACTAGATAATATTGATTGGATATAAGCTTCTTTATCATTTTCAGATAATAAAACTTTTGTTTTTTCAATATTTGTAACTTTGGATATCTGATCAATAATACTTGCTTCTATGGTTTTGTTTAAAATAATTTCATCATTATTGTTCAAACTGTCCAATGTCAATTTTTCTTTTGCAAGTTCACGGTTCTTACCAAAAAATTCAAATTTGCCTTTTTCAAATCCAAAATATTTACAGAAAACATCTTCAAAGATCGGATAAAATGACGATGTTATATCATTATATGAAATTCTGTTTTTATAATATGATCTCAGTTTGAAATCACCAATATCTTTGCGTTTGGTATACAGGGATTTAATTATGTTTGGATTATATGTTTCCTTCTTTATTTCAATGGATTGAATATTGGTATAGATATATCCCTTATTTAAAGCCTCATTATTGTAATGCTGAGCTTCTGGCATTCGCAAAATCCGGCCAACCGTTTGAATTTCAAAGACCAAGCTTTTTGTTTCTCTAAAACGAATTAAAATGGAAGCTCTAGGGCAATCCCAACCTGTATCAATGGCTTGCTTAAATATCAAAAAATCAACCGAACTGTTATTGGGAATTAAGTATGGCGTTTCTGTGTTGACCTTTTCTTCACTTAACCAAACAGCTAAATTTCCCTTGTCCTGGGAAACTCCTTTTGCTTCTAAAAATTTTTCGACCACATCCTTTTTCTTGTCTCCTTCATCGGAATTTGGCAGTTGAATTAAAACAAGCGGATTAATATCAATACCTTCGTCAATATAAGCCTGTTTAAGTTCTTTTTGCTTTTGGTAAGCTGCTTCTAAAATCAATTTTTCAGAATCAAGTTCATCATTTGAAATTTTATCAATATTTTCATTGATGATAATTTCCTTTTTTATCAATCCCTCATTAATAACATCATTGGGTTCTACCTTGTACAATGATGCTTCTCCTGATAAAACTGGAGTGGCACTCATTTCAATCGTTAAATCTGGACAAATAACCTCATCTCTTAACTCTTTTGCCCTTTCTGTATCTGTTGAAGAGTGGCTTTCATCAATTATTAATACAATTTTTCTTCCTTCGTCTTTCGTGTTTTGAATAACATCAATGAAATTGTTTCTTTCTTTATCTTTCATTAAAATGTTTTTCCAATCTCCGGTGGCGTTGTCTTTTGTCCTTAATTTTTCCCAGTTTAACACCACGACCTCGTTTCTGTTAATTTTGTCGCGTCCACCGGTAAATTCATTTTCAATTAAATGACAATCCGGATAACCATTAAAAGTTTTCTTTAATGATCTGTAACTCTGCTCATGAAGGGCGCCTTTACCAATACTGACCCATAAGAAACACATATCCACATGATCAAAAGACTGATCTGTAGCTAGTTTATTAATTACTTGACTCATCATAAATGTTTTTCCAGAGCCTGTCGGAGACTGCAAAATGACAGTCTTAACTGCATTTCCACTCAGAATCGTTCGAACATGATCTAGAATGCCTTCAATAGCTTTTTGTTGAAAATTTTTCAAAGTTTTAGTCATTGTTGACCCCTTTAATATGCGCTTTTGCAATCCGTTTATACAAGTCTAATATTTTATGGGGGATAGCTTCTAATTTTACGCCTGCAATTCCCTTAAATACAGACGTATCGACGGCATCTGTTAATGAGAAAACATACACATCCTTGCGTCCATCTAATTTGCCGATTTCTGAAATAAAGTCCTTCATATCTGTATCAAAGCAATCAAAATAGATACATGTGTACTGGTCGTTTTTATTATTTGAAAAAATCTTAAAGCTTGAATTTTTTATGGAAATTTGATTAAAGCGTCCAGTTTTTAGACAAATCATATCTGAACATTCTTTTGCTAAATTAATTTTTGTTTGGGTTGTGTTTTTCGAATTTTCCACAAAATCCGTTTTGTAATATTTCAGATTACCTCCTAAACCCTCAATAAATTCATCTGAAGCCTTTTTGTTGTATCCTTTTATTATTTTCTTGATCCGAGGATAGCATATTTTTTCAGCGATATCACCCTCATTATTTGTACAAAGAATAAAGGAATGGCTAGAACCCTCATTTTTATTTAAATTTAACACAGCTTCCCCTGTTGTTCCTGTACCTGCAAAAAAATCGAGAATCGTACTATTCGTATTTTTTAAGCTTATTTCCAAAAGCCGATATATTAAATTTGTTGGCTTTGGAAAATCAAAAACTAATTCATTAAATATATTTTTTAACTGATTTTTACCAGTTATTGAGGTATGACAGTCTGTAAACAAACTACTTTGAATGGAAAAATTATTGGAATCCTTATAAATTTTCAATCTGGGTACACCATCTCCATTTTTTGAAAAAAATATTTCATTATTTTTTAGTTTTTCTTCAAATTCTTCTTTAGTAAGTGTCCAGTTTCTTGTGTACGTTTTCCCAGTCGGTGTTGTAATGGTAAAATATTTTGAACCAGTGGTTGATTTTATTCCATTTCTCGACATATTACCAGAAAACCACTCTCCTCGTGGGTCATTATCAGGATTGGAAAATGAACCCTCTGAAAATTCTCTTTGTGCTTTATACTTATTAAATTTTATAATTTCAGTTTTAAAACAAGCAACAATATATTCGTGTTCTTTCCTCACGGTGTTTTTGCTCGTTTTAACGAAGGATCCTTCCGTTTTATCTTGCAAGCACCATATATAGGTTTCTACATTATTTTCACCAAATATTTTGTCACATAGTAATTTTAGGTTGGCGTACTCGTTATCGTCTATGGATATAAACATAACTCCTTTTTCTTTTAATAGTTCTTTTGCTAGTTCAAGGCGTTTCTCCATAAAATTGAGCCATTTTGAATGACGATACCCATCTTCTTTATCCACAAATTTATCATTATATACAAAATCTTTATTTCCGGAATTATATGGAGGATCAATGTAAATGACATCCATTGTCTCTTTATGGGTATAATTTAATACCTGTAATGCATGATAATTATCACCTTCAATCATAATGTTATAATCATCATTAGTTGTTTTGATATCCTTTTCTGGTACACTCTTCAAAATGGGCAATTTTTTAGCACAATCTACAACAACTTTTTCTGGCTCTTTCTCTGAATCCCATACCAAACCATACTTTTTTAAAGACAATTCCTTATCCTGTTTTTGCAACAGTTCTATCAATTCTTCTCTTGAAAAATTATCATATTTTGCCATTTTTATTTCTTCCTTGACTGAAATATACTTGATTTTTATAGAGAAGTAAATAATTTTTTATGAAATATATCACAAAATGACACCCATTTTGAACCAGATTTACTAGCAAAACACTAATTTTTGAGAGAAAAATCAAAAAAAGTGCATTTTTTTCTAATTTCTAGCATTTTAGGGGCTCGCGAAACCCCGAAAACACGATATAATATACCTATAAAAAAATGAATAACCCATTGAAAACATGAAAGGAATTTAAAATGGTACAAATTGGAATGGCAAAACAAAATGGAACTATGGTGGAAGTTTATGATGAAAATGGAAGCTATCTGTTTTCAAGAACTGGCGAGTTGGCTGGATTCACATCAAGTACAGTTGCGATCAAGGATGGGAATTTAATCTCTGTCTATGATGCGACAGGTTCTTACCAATTTTCAAGATAATCATTAACAATAAGAAAGGAGCAAACCATGTTAGAAAATTTTAAACAATATCTCATCAATAAAGGTTATAAAGAATACAGCGCGAATTTAAGTCCGAGTACAGCCATTGACTATCCCTGGCGTATAGCTAAAATCCTAGAAAAAGAAAACATTACCATTGAACAGTTGTCTGCAGATATTAATAAGTATCTTGAACAATATGATCGGTTGGGTGATAAATGGACGATTGGTAGACGTTCGCATGAGTCCTACATTAATGCTTTGCGCCAATTTAGAAAGTTTTTATTGTTGCAACGGTTCGGTGGTGCCAATGCCTAAATATCTTGATATAACAGTTGAATTGGTTGGCAAAGATGGAAATGCCTTTAATATTCTTGGTATTTGCAGACGAGCCATGAAACGCGCCCATCTGCCTGAATCTGAAATTGAAGCATTTACACAAGAAGCGACAAGCAGCAATTATGACCATTTGCTTGCGACCTGTTGTGAATGGTTTAACGTGGAGTAAGCATGACAGATACAAATAAGATCAGACAATTAAATGATATACTCAGGACTACTTTTACTGGTGGCAAGGTCTTAACAACAATAGGTATCAGAAGTAAACCGGTAGAAGATGTATCAAGAATTTTAGCTAAGGTCAGATCTTTTAATAAATTCAATAAATCTAACAATCGATACGCTGAGAAAGATTATGGTAGTTTCGCATTTAAAGGTGATGTGATTATATGGAAGATTGATTATTACGATAAAAATTATGAATTCTTGTCTGATAATCCTGCTGATCCAACAATTACAAATCGTGTTCTTACCATCCTGACTAGTGAAGAATATTGATTTTATATAAACTTTATGATATGATTAGATAAAATAAATTGGAAAGTGTTTTATATGCCAGGATCATATCTGTATATTACGTGTTTTAAGTGTCAGAAAAAGTATCTGAAAGAGGGTAATTTAAATGGACTCCCCCTATATAAGGTTCGTAATTTTAGTATGGATGGTATTACTCAAATAATTTGCCCTGAATGTCAAGATATAATTCTTTCCATTAGTCAAGAAATGCTATATGAAATTTATTTTCAAACTGCTGTTGAACAATTTGTAGATAAGAATTATGCAGAATCCGTTTTTTTTCTTACAAAATCACGAGAAACATTTATAAAATACATCATTGAATTATTATTATATGAAAAAAATTCAAGCATTAATATAGAAAATATATGGAGCAAAGGCATGGCTCTTTCTGAAAGACGCTTAGGTGCTTTTTTTGCATTATTCTTTTATAGATTTGGCGAGTTTTTAGATTTAAACAAAATAGAAACTAATCTACGCAACAAAGTTATGCATGATAGCGTTTACCCCACGGAAGAAGATACAACCAAATATGCTAAAAATATCTTAAGTCTTTTCAATACGGTAATGAAAAAAATTTTAGAAGAAATTGATTTAAAAATAATTATGTCGTTCAATCATGGACAACAGAAGAAAAAAATTGATGCGTATTTAAAAACCCTTAAAGATAGACATATACAAATACAGTATGCTTCTGATTCTATTATTTCAAGAAATACTTTTTCAAAATCAGAAGAGGAACAAAATACTAGAAGAGAAATATTTAGTAAAAAATATCCAGATAAGTGGAAAGAATTAGCATGCCAGGCCAATAAAACAGGAAAAATTATTTATATTAACGAACAAGGGGCAGCAGAGTTGAAAAATCGTGTTGAGGATAATGAACCTAAGATTTACCAACCGACACAATCATTTGAGAAGCTTGTGGAAATAATTAGTCAGAGAAAAAAGAGATTTGATAACCATTCTATAACTCTTGTTATATAATACAATTTTACCATTGAAATCCCAAATCAGTTTAAATCATCCGTGGTGAGCATTTCATTTTTGGTATAGGTTGGCTCACCTTTTTAATCCGTTGTGTTCTGCGGCGATTTGGTCTGTGTTTCTGCTCGTTTTATGAAGATATTTTAAATGTGCTTGGCTATCATTTGCGGATAGATTACTATTTCTCTCGTATAGTAAATAAAATTCATGGGGCTGATAAAAACCACTCACGGATGCATTCATTTTTATTATACTGGTTAAAATGGCGAATAGGTTTCTGAAAATCCTTGGTTGTAAATATCCTACTTGGTCTAAATCGTCTGTCTTTTTCTGATTTCACTAACTCCTTGTCACCATAACACCAGATTCTTTGCATATCTAATGGTTGGCCGGTTATGTTTATCAAAGTCTTATCTCTTTCATCCGACATGTAGTAATAAAATATTCTTAACCGATCAAGCATGAATTCATAAAAATCTTGAACTTTATCTTTAGGTAGGTCTATCAAAATGTGTAAATGTGGCATGTTTTCATCTACATCTCTATTCTTACCATGCTCTAAAAACACAATCATCTTATATTGAAGTTCAGGATGTTTATTGTATCTTTTTCCTAACGTCTTTGCATAATACTTTCCCAATGCTTCTTTAAAATGATATGCAAGGTACTGTTCAGAGATATTTTGTTGCCTGGGATTAAAGGTCATGAATGTATTAGGCACAAAACCATTTTCATATAACCTTTTTATTGTCTGTTCTTGCTTTTCATTAGATACTTCAACTATATTTTTCATTTTTCTTGACTCCATTTTGAAACGTGATAGAGGTGTATTTATGAATTGATAAAGGAGAAACCTCACATTATCTTTACGCCTTTTTCCGAACCTAGACAGGAAGAAGCCTTCAACTGTTTTCAAGCGATCCTTCAAAATTCAATCCCTTTTATTTTTTTATAGAACACCAAAAATTTTGAAACTGCCTCATATAAATTTCCAAATATCAAAAAAATTAATTTTTTGAAAAAGTGACATTGAGGTCACTTAATTAAAAATATAAAAAAAGAGGCAACCGAAGTCACCTCTTTTGTCTTGTGGCATCTAACCTTATTTGTCGGCTTCTTTTTCTTCTGTTGCAATCTTATCGCCGGGAAACGTACTGAGCAGCGCTAACATCATTTTAGGGCAGACATGCTCGCCTAATGCTTCGCGAACCAAGTGTTCGTCCTTTGAAATCAGCATACCATTTTCCCACTGCAAGCCTTCAAAATCACCCTCAAAAGCTTTTGGCGCCAATAATGGATCCAAGAAATCAGCAGGAGCTCCCATCAACAGCAACAACTCATGGATTGAAAGGACGCGTGCATCCGAAAAACAGCCTTTTTCAGTTAATGGGCGACCATAATGGACGGATGAAAGGTCACCTACACTGCCACTACCTGTTGTGATGGTCGGACAGGGGTAAGCTGGATCGATGCGTCGGTAGCCTTGTTTAAAACTTCCACCCGATGTTGAGCCATCTTTATTTTTGGGCTGATAGAGGATGGAATTCATCCAAGCCGACATGCCAGTAGGGGTATGTCTTAAAAAATTAATTTCATCCTCAGTCAAAGGCAAGCCATAGTGCCATCTGTTATCGGGATCCACTTCACCGGCCTCCAATGTTTTTAACATTCCAATTGTTTCAAAAACTGTTGGACGGAACTTGAAAGGCTTTGGGAATTTCCAATCACCTAATTCTTCTTTCCAAAACAAAATGAAACAGCGCTTACGGTCTTCGGCGGTTCCATAGTCTGCTGCGGATAAAATGCCAACCCGAGTCTTATATTTCATTCTGTGTAGCTCATCCACAACATATTCACCAATAGTCTTGTCGCCTAAGACCTCCAAAGCCTTTTCGGGGCGGCTAGTTAGCCACTGTGGCACGTTTTCAATAAGACCGGCTTTATAACCAACCGCTTCAATATTTTTTAATGTATCCACAAACAAAGTCGCACGTTCGGTTGTCCCTTTTGTGTCCGCGGTATTGTACGGACTCGCGTCTTGACATGGTGGGGATGCAAAAACGAACGTAGCCCCAGCTTTTTCACTTTCAGCCTTCACCTCTTCAAAAATTTTCGGATCGGAGATAGAGCCGATGATCGTTTTGCAGTTTGGATATAAACGGGAATGGGCTTTAGCACGCCAATCGTCATATTCATTCGCGACCGCAATTTTAATGCCGGTGACCTTTTCTACAAGGCAAGTGCCAATACCAATATTCGCGTACAGCGATGTTGCCACGATTGGTTGATCCAGAGTCAGCGTCTTATCTACCGTTTCAAAGTCATCTTCAGTAGCACGCCAATTTTTTAACATTTGGCTCTCGTTTTTTGGGCCATCGTCGGTTTGAGCCTTTTTGGTCATATCGGCACTTAAAGCCAAAGCACGTGTTGGCACTTCACCAATAGCAATGGCATAACGGACAGCTGCGTAAATGTTTGCCAATTCCAACTTTTGAAAGTCACGAATCTGACGAGCACCTAAGCGAGGATAACGCTCTCGAATGACCTCTTTTTTCGTCTTGCGAGCACCGGATTTTTTCTTCAAGCCTTTTTGCCCCTTGATTGCCTTAATGTCTTGCCCAATCATGTACTCAAGAAGCAACTGATAGGCGGCTTCAATTTGGACTTTACGCAGCTGTTTTGCATATTCTTCGTCCGAAAGTGGTTGAGCTTTTAAATAAACAGCTTTAGCTTTTACAGCTGTTGAGACTTGATCCAAGAGGGCAGTCAAGTCCGCATCATTGGCAATTGGATCGGTAGGCAAAGTGACAAAATTATCATTCGCACATTTTTTAACCAGTGAAGCCAATTCATCCTCGGATAGATAATCGTTTTTAAAGATTTCGTCCAAAGTCTTATCCTGCAAAACCTCAGGCAATACAAAATCAGTTTCAGTTGTCGCGTTATCATTTGCAACTGCCTCTGAATTGTCAGATTGCGATTCTGCTGGTACGAAAACGTCACCGTTTGCAGCTTGTTGAACATTCATTTCATTTTCATTGGCCGAAGCCATAATTTTTTCGACTTTTGTCATTTTTTTTACCTTTCTTTAAAATTAAAACACCCTTTCGGGACGCCTTTCATTTTACCAGATATTAAAGATAGATAAAAACAAACAACTTAAAATGTCCGTGTTTTATTATAATTATTTGATATTATTGTTTTTTATTGTTATAATATCTTCTGATTCGTTCAATATTTATGTCTTTTTTTAGTTCTTCTAGATGCGGCATATAGTATTTTGGTGCCTGTTTCGCGTAATCAATATATACAGCTTTTTCTTTAACGCGATTATAAAATGCTTGCTTTCCGATCCCAATAATTTTTAATGCCTTTTCCCGTGTACACCAATATTCATTAAAACCTACCTTTGAATAGTCAACCTTATCAATTCTTTTGTTTTCATTATAGTGATGATACTCTTCTAAACAAGCATTTACAGCATCAATCCCGTAATAATCTGTTAAAATTGTTCGTATATATGCTTTCCCAGCTACCATTCGATCTCTAGTAAAACGAGACATCAAATCACCAGCAGTCACCTCATTTATATGAAATATTTCAGCTAAGTCATCTTGTGTCAGAACATAATTTTGATCAGGACGCTCTGCAACTTTACTTCTAAAATGGAATGCAACTTGAGCCGAGTATTCGCCAGTTAAAGGACGTGTTTCTACATAGTTTTTATTGATCGTTAATGCAGGATTCAAATTTGCGATTGTTTGTAGCAATTCATTTTGTTGAACATTGCAGCAGGGTATAATTGTCTGATGGTTTAAATAATCACAAAACTTATCCAATACAAATTTCCCAGTATATTTCTCTTCTGTTTTATAAACAATATGTAATGCCATATCTTCAGGATTCTTGATTTTATTATCTTCAACGATTTTTATTATTTTGTTTGTAAATTCAGCTTCCCAATCTTGACTTATTATTTTTTGTGTAGGCAGAGAATGTTCAAAAACAATACCATTAAAAAGTTTTGTGTATTTATATAAATCTTTTACGTGGACGGTGTTGATATAGTGATCTTTTCCATTAAAAAAATATAATTTTGCTTCATTTATATCATCGGTAGGCAACCAGTTTTCTTGATACATGGGAGATATTATTTTTTTGTAATATCCTATCGCATCCCAAATTGTTATCCTATCTAATTTATACTCTTTGTTAGCACGTTCATAATATTTTGCTAAGACTGGGATAATCAAATCAGACAACCGATTCCACGCATCCTGTAAATCATGCATATTAGAAAATGTCTCTTGGCAAATTTCATCAATTTTTTTAAGATAATTGTTAACACTAGCCTTATGTTTTGATTCGGCATCTGTATTTGCTATCAACCACTTTTTAAATTGTTCTTTTCTTCTATTCATGACTTTATCATATTGTGTTTTGACTCAAAAGTAAAACCGAAAGTGCAAAAAGTGAAATATAACCTCTGTTTTCAAAAAATCGAGGTTTCAATTGTACTAAAAACGACCTAGAAAATCAAGAGGCATTTTTCTATAAAGGAGGGGCTTTTTTTTTAGGGTTTTTTTGCCATAATTTTTTTCCACTCAGCAAAATGTGGTTTTAAAAAGTCGTATTCCATCTTGTCCATTTGGGCCTTAATTTGGGCTAAATTATGATTAGAATATGATTTTTCGACAGTACCTACGCCCTCCCAACCACCAATCTGCTCCACATATGAACGTGGCACACCTGCATCTTGTAATGTGGTGCTGATTACCTTTCTAAAGGAGTGGTAATCAAGTCCGTCGTGTGCGTCTTCGCTTTTAACACCAATGCTTTTGAAGAAGGGGAACAAAACCCGATCCATGTATTTGTTGTTGTATTGACCTGTTTTTGTGACGGCGTGAGAAAAAATAAAATCGTTGCCATTAGCTTTCAACTTCTTTTGCTTGCGTTTAAAATAATCCACAAAACCCAAGTCTAATAGTTGATTGTGGATAGGAACTTTACGCTCGCTCGCATCATTTTTGAGACGTTTGACATTGTGATTGGATCTGAAATAGATACAATCTAGATTATCCTCATTAATCAGGTCATCGTATTGCAACGTCATGGCTGCGTTGGCTCTGGCACCAGTAAACAGACCAACCATACACAACCAAAAAGCATCTGGATTTTGTTTAAAAAAGTTGTATTTTGGATCAAACATAGTAAGCAGTTGATCCATATCGTATGGAAGATGTGGTTTTTCCTCTGATCGTTTGCTCTTCTGTATTTTGGGTAGATTGGCTATGACATTTACTTTATAAACATCGGGTTCTTTATTACAAGCACATGTGACTATTTCTCTAATAAAACCTAATCTTGTGCGTTTTCCTTCATTCTTAATTCCATCTATTGCCAAAACGTTTTTAGTTATATTTTCAATAGTGTTAACATTGTGGAATTTTGAATAATCATCGTTCCATTTGAGTCCAACACCTTTTAACATGAGTTCAAAAGCATTTCTTTTGCGAACTTGATGGGAATGACAATTATTGCCTTTAAGTAGCATAGAATCAAACATTTCGCCAATTGTACAAGACAAATTAGGTCTGACGGGGCTTTGTGCTGTTCGTTCATCAATAATGGCAGGCTCATCTTTAGCGGTTTGCACAAGTTGGTTTAAAACTGTCGCATTGGGTTCAACTGTAATATTAATTTTTTGTTCAAACAACTTTTTACTAGCACGAATTGTAATCACCATTTCTTGGACATCTTTGGGCAACTGTTTTTCATGACCAACTAATTTTTTAAACAAGGTCCACAGCTGTTTTAACACGTTTGTTGGTGTAGAACCAGATATTTTATGAACAATTTGCACACCATTGATGCAATAAACTCCAGTGGGTTGCTTTGTTGATGGATTGTATGGAAAATCAGAATCATCGAAACACACTTGAGCAAACAGCAAACGCATTTGCTTGATATTGTTAGATAATTCTTGTTGTTGATCCATCATTGCCCTCGCTTCATAGTAATTACTGGTATGCAAAGAGATTCTTTTCCACCGCCTTTTGCCATCAATCCTAGGCAGTTCAACTCTACAATAAAAAATATTTTTTCGCAACCATAAATGCATTGGTGAAGAAAAATGGTGCGCGTCACAAAAAAATGTATCACACTTTGTATCACACTTTTGAAGGGGGTGTGACACAGGGGTGTTTTGAGAGGGTGTTGGTTTGTTTAAGTTATTGATTTCGTTAGATTTTGTAAAATTAAAAGACCCCTGATCAGATCGAGGAGTCTTTTTGCGGAAGGCTTGAAAAATAAGGCTTCCTAAATGGTGAGCGCGGAGGGATTCGAACCCTCGGCCACCTGATTAAAAGTCAGGTGCTCTACCAGCTGAGCTACGCACTCAAAATCATTACGGTATGTAATTTTAACCTAATTCACCGCAAAAGTCAATCTATTTTTATGAAAAATATGTATTTAATAAAAAACACGTGACTTTTCTTTTTTTTTCGCTATACTGAAAACCATGAATCAGATTTTAGTCAAATATAATTTAAAGCAGTTCGCGTGGATTTTTTTTGCCACACTATTTATCTTGACAACGGTTGTCGGTTTATTTGATTTAATTGAGTTATTGCGCCAAGCGGCCAAAGGCGAAACAGCCGGTTTTTTTGATGCTTTGACGATGGCTGTATTAAAATCCCCACAAATGATTCACATTATTTTGCCTTTTGTGATTTTGTTAAGCGGGCTTATTTTTTTCTCGCTGTTCAATAAATCCTCCGAGTTGATTGTGATGCGCGCCGTCGGTTTGTCTGTATGGGATATTTTAAAGCCTTTGGCTATTTTAGTTTTTGCGATCGGTCTGTTTGATACTTTAGCTTTCAGCCCTATTGCAGCCTGGACAGCACGTCGATATGAACGCATGGAAGAACGCATGGGGATGACACATTCCACGCCTATGGTTTGGAGCGAAGAAGGCTTTTGGTTAAAGGAACAAACAGATACAGGGGAAATTATTGTCCATGCTTCTCAAGTTTCCCAAATCAAAGATCGTGTGATTTTAAAAAATGTGTCTTTGTTTGAATTAGCCCCAGACAGCACGACTTTTTTAAGACAAATTGAAAGTGTTAAAGCAACATTAAAGAATGGACGTTTAATTTTAAAAAAGGCTATGATTATTGATCCTGTGAATGAAAGTGCGCAAGAGGTTCCCATTCAATCGTTTGACACATCCCTAACCTTAGAGCGCATTTTGGAAAAATTTGATGATCCGCAAACAATGTCTTTTTGGCGCTTCCCCAGATTTATTCAATTTTTGCAAGAATCCGGCTTCTCCGCCATACAACATCAAATGTACTTTCATGAGTTGATTGCCTTCCCAGCTTTATTGGTTGCCATGCTGTTGATTGCAGCTGTTTTTGCTATGCCATCTGGCAACAGGCAAGGCAAAATCTTTTTCCGCATGCTAGGTGCCATTGGCATGGGCTTTATTCTTTATTTCTTTACACGCGTCACAAATGTTTTAGGATTATCCGGCAATTTGCCATTTATGCTTGCCGCATGGGGCCCTGTATTGATTGCCATCCCCTTATGCTTGTCCGCGTTATTGCATTTGGAAGACGGTTAATCATCCATATATTTACGCCCAGACTTCCAATAATCCCAACCAGTTATAACAGTTAAAATAGCAGCACCCCATAACGATAGACAACCCACAACCGTCCAAAAACCACTCCAAGAACCTGTATACTCTGGTTGGCAAACCATCAACACAGGCAAGGCAACCATTTGGCAAGCAGTTTTCCATTTAGCCAAACGAGTCACAGGGCACCCCACTTTAATCTCTGCTAAAAATTCACGTAAACCGGAAACCAAAATTTCACGACACAAAATCACAACAGCAGGAATAACCATAATCCCTCCCAACCGACCTTTCCACGCCAACATAATTAAAATAGACCCTACCAACAATTTATCTGCTATCGGATCTAAAATACGACCAAAGCGAGATAATTGATTCATATGGCGCGCCAAGTACCCATCCATATAATCTGTTATTCCGGCCAAGGCAAATAAAATAACCCCCAACCACGCGGCCCAAAAGCCATCAAAAAAGAATGTCAAAACAACCATTGGAATTGCCCAAATACGTCCTATTGTCAATAGGTTTGGCACGTTGATTTGTTTGTGAACAGCTTGAACTGTTGATTTCACTTTTTGTGCAACGATTTTCCTACGATGCTTTTTATGATGTGCCATAAGCCACCTCCTCTATTTTACATGAGTATATCCTATTCATGGAAAAAAGTATAGACTTTTTTTGCAATTTTTTCATCTAGTCCTGCAACCTTTTTTAATCCTTCCAGTGAAGCCCCCGAGATAGCACGTACTGATCCAAAATGAGCTAACAATAATTTTTTACGTTTAGCACCAATCCCTTCTATATCATCCAACGAGCTATGCAAAAAAGCTTTGGCGCGTTTTTGACGGTGAGATCCAATAGCATAACGATGTGCCTCATCACGCAAACGCTGTAATAAAAACATTAGCTGACTTTTATGATCAGGAACAATTGGTGTTGTGGGATTATCACTTAAAAATAACGTTTCTAACCCTTTATCATGTTGTCCTGCCCCTTTTGCCATAGCCATCACTTTTATAGAATCAACACCCATTTCGTCCATGACTTTTAAAACTTCACTTAATTGCCCTTTACCACCGTCTAAAATAATTGCATCTGGCAAATCATTTTCTTTTAAGCCACGCTTTAAACGGCGTGTTAAAACTTCTTGCATCATGCCAAAATCATTATTTGTTTCAGCCAAGTTAATGTTAAAGCGTCGATATAAATTTTTATCAAAACCAGCAATTGTTGCTGCAATCATAGCACCCACGGCGCTTGTGCCTTGAATATGACTGTTATCATACACTTCTATTTTCTGTAGTTTTTGTATTCCCAACAACTTTTGCAATTCGCCCCAAACATCAATATTTATTTTTTCCTTTTGTAAAGATTGATCTAAAGTTTGTTCAGCGTTACGCAAAGCCTGCTTCATGAGTTGGCGTTTTACCCCCCGAAAAGGAGTGCATTGAATTTGAACTTTTTTTCCTGTTAATTTATGTAAAGCATTTGCTAAAACAGTTGAAACTTTTTCCGACAAACATATCACTTCCGGAGGTGAAATTTTATCATATATTTGCATTAAAAAGGCATCTAAATCCTCAACATGAAAATCTGAGATAATTTGAAAAATATTGCTGGACAATTTATTTCTATGAAAGAAAACTTGCAAACATGTAACACCATTTTTTTCAGCCAGTGCAATCACATCTGTTTCTTGTTTTAATTCCGTTTGTAAAGTGCCTTGCACATGGTTTAATGCAACAATTTTATCCCGTACTGCCGCAGCTTTTTCAAACTCTTCCTGCGCCGAATATGCTTGCATCATTTTTGTTAATTGCATTTGCAATGTACTGGATTTTCCTTGCATAAATTCAGATACTTGTTTGGCAGATTTGGCATATTGTTCCACACTAATACACCCACAACACGGGCCCGAGCAACGTTTGATTTGATACAACAAACAAGGGCGTTTTCGTTGAGCAAAATAGGTGTTTGTGCAAGATCGAATTTGAAAAATTTTTTGCAATTCTTTAATTGTATTATTGACAGCAAAACCAGAATCAAACGGACCAAAATACGTACCTTCTTTATTTCTGGGGCCACGATATTTCACCAGCCGAGGAAATTGTTCTTTAGTCAATAAAATATAGGGATAGCTTTTATCATCTTTCAAAAGGATATTATAATATGGGCGAAATTGTTTTATCAATTCAGCTTCCAACAAAAAAGCTTCGGCCTCCCCTGCTGTTTCAATAGTTATTAAATCATGCACACGATGAACCATCTGTTGAATCCGATAAGATAAACGATTTTCTTGAGTATAATTTGTTAAACGTTTACGTAAATCTTTTGCCTTACCAACATATAAAACAATACCATTTTCATCCAGCATACGATAAACACCCGGGTGATGAGATATATGAGATAACTTAGATTTTAAAAACTGTGCACCTGTTAATTTTGCCATATAAAAAAAGTAACACACTTATGAAAAAAAAGCAATCATTAAAATAGTTCTGGACAAAACATACTCCTATGGAGTATAACTACACAAAGGGCAAAAACACATGCATTGGTTAGTTATTTTGTTAATTATTTTCACCACTCTCACAGCACAAGCACAACAATCTTGCTTGGTTGCTGATGTGGACAGCGGTTATATATTTGAAAAAGAAAATGCTACCACTCCGTATCCCCCTGCTTCATTGACAAAAGTCATGACGTTATATTTGACTTTTTCTGCACTCAAACAAGGATGGATTAAGATGGAAGATCCGTTACCAATATCAGAATGGGCAGCAAGCCAAGAACCATCCAATTTAGATTTAGTCCCTGGCGATACAATCACCGTTCGTGAAGCTATTTTAGCCCTTATTATCAAGTCTGCCAATGATGTTGCTGTTGTTTTAGGGGAAGCTCTTGGTGGTACAGAAGAAAAATTTGCAACAATGATGACTCAAGCCGCTATACAATTAGGCATGCATAATACATCTTTTAAAAATGCTTCTGGCCTTCACCATCCAGAACAATATTCATGCGCTAAAGATTTAGCCATTTTAACATTAGCCCTTATCAAAAATTATCCTGAATATTATCCGCTGTTTGCAACACCGTCTTTTACTTATCATAATCGAGAATACCAAACACATAATCATGTATTGCAAGATTACATCGGTGCCGAAGGCCTAAAAACAGGTTACATTTCCGCAGTTGGCTACAACATCATCTCGACGGCAAAACAAAATGATACGCGTTTAGTTGGTATTGTTATTGGAGGCGACAGTTGTGTCCAACGTGATGAAAAAGTTAAATCTTTGCTGGATCGTGCGTTTAATAGAGCGAGAAAACAAAAACAAGCCGTTGCACGGGGACTTGTTAAACCGGCATTTGATCCTTTGCACAGAAGCGTCATCATCAATAACATTAACATGAATGTCTTTGCTCCACAAATGAAATGGGCGCTCAAAAACAGCTTGGCTCAAGGTCACAAATATGTTGAAGCACAAAAGAATAAACCGCAGCTGGCACAGCAACAATCTCCCATTGATGACAATGTTATCAAATCACACTGGATAGTACAAGTTGGGGCATTTCAAAGTATAGATGCTGCTGGAAGCATGGCGCAAAAAGCTAAAAACTTATTAGGAAGCAAACAATTAGTTATCCATACACCTCAAAAAAATCCGACAACTTATCGTTCTCAACTCTTTGGTTTTCACACAAAAGAAGAAGCGCGCTCAGCTTGTTATTTTTTACAAAATCATAACATGGATTGCTTTGTTGCATGGGGGCAAACATGAAAAAATGGACCATCATATTACTTTACAGCTTTTTGATTTTTTCTTTTCAGGCACAAGCAAAAAATACGGATCATGTTATTACGGACAAAGAGCAAAAATGTAAAATTCATTATCTTGCTTCTACGCCAAAAAAAATGTGGTCTATCAAAACAGATGCCGATTGTCCCAATGGATGGGTTGAAGGCTTTGCAAATGTACACCTTTTTGATTTATTTAATACAGAAGTCCTAGCCATTTCTGGATTTTTCAAACAAGGCTATTGGCTTGATCAATTTACGCCCTTAGATTCTCTCATCTCTTACGGCCCTTTGGACGAGCATACAAAAGCAATAAGTTTTTTGCTCGACACAGACCCAGCTTCAAACACGCAATATCTAGCCCTTTTTCGATCTATCCAAAATAAAGATCGTGCCTATCCTGCCTTTTCCATGTGTCAACCAGACGCCTATTTTGCTATTATCCACCCTCAATCTGAAGACTTTAAAAATCCAGCATTTCAAGGACGTATCTTCAAAAAAATCCGACAAGAAGCACATACGCTATGTCCAAATGTTAAACGCATTATTATTTTAGGGCAAACTGCAATTCAATCAACCTATGATAATTGGGTATTTCATGCAGATATGGACTTAACGACAGAGCAAGCTAATTTACGATACAGACAACCACTCCCTAATATAAAAGAGGAAGAACCATCCGAACTACGTACAGAAGAATCTGAACCTATTGTGACAATCACTTCTTCAGATAAAACCCATATTCACGCAGATTATAATCCACACGCATCTTTGGTCACCAAAAATACTAATACCGCCACTGAAACATCTACACAATTATGGGATTACACGGGTTATAATTATTCTGCACAGGATTTGGCATTACTAGCAAAAATTACACCTCAACCGATTCAAGGCAAAGCAGTCATGCATATTACATCTGTAGCATTAGACGGCACAGGATTGGTAGATCAACCTTGTCCTATTTTATTATTACACACACCAAATTTAAAACCAGGGTGGGCCAACGTTCAAGGGACTTTTGCAATCCAAGACAATGAATTGATTGTAAAACCATTAACCATTCAACCATGTGCTCAGGAGTGGTGCCATGAAAAATAAAGCATTTTTAACCATCGTTGGCATTGTAGGAATAAGCATTATTGGCGTGGTGTATTCTGTGATAACAACTTCGCTATTGTTATATAGTTTAAAAAATCGTGGCATCTTAACATCAGATATTCATTATAAATTCGCACTTGCTTCATTGGACAGTCGTTCCATTACTTTATATCACGTCACGTCTCCGAAATGGAAAAATGCCTTTGTGTACAAAGTACGTTTAACCCCCAGACCAAATGGTTTTGCTGGGAAAATACAAAATATACATATAGACACAGCGCACATTGCATTAAAAAAATACGGCGGCTTTTTGCCAGAAAAATTAGTGCATTACCAACCAGCCACGCAATTTATTCAAGAGTGGCCGCTTTCCATAGCTTTATTTAACCTTATTTCACCATACAATGCACTATCTTTCAATGTGCAAAAAATTCAAGCACAACTCTATCAAATTACTTTACAACTCTCAACTAAAAATCAAATAACATTGACGACTTCAGCTTCAATCAATACGCAAAACAATATATACGAAATAACACAGGCCCAAGTAAAAATTAATGACGAAAACATTATAAAGCAATTACAAGAGTATGCTAAGAGCAAAAATCAACCTATTCCAATGGATCAATTAACTATGTCAAAACAAAAAAGCGAATCAAAAACAACGAGCCCAGACAACTTAACACAATCAGATTTAGAATAATACAATCTTGAATAAAATTCCATACCAAGCGTCCAAAATCGTAAAAAGATCCCCTGTGAACTGCCAACCAAATAAAAATATGAAAGGCCAATGCAACTAAGGCAATAATTGTGTACAAATTAGCATGAAATAAAAAATGCGTCAACGGTTGCCTTTCAGAGCTCATACCCCAAACAACCAAAGCGATGATAATGCCACAAACATTAATAAAACGAAATCTGAATAAATTACGAAAAAAAGAGTTTTCCGAAGTCATATTTATCTCCTACGCCTTTTGATGATCCTAGCACTCGCTGCCTCTTTTTGGACAGCAACTCGTTCTTGTTTAAATGGGGATTCTAACTTACCCAAAACATTTTTTTGCAAATCAATCAACTTTTGACGAGCTCTATCAATATCCGATAGAGTCATTTCTTCCTTTAATCTTTGCAATGCATTCTCTGCAGGCTCATATTTCTGTGAAGCAGCCAAACTTAACCATGCATGTGCATCCACCATATTTCTCGGTACCTGTTTCCCATTAGCATACAAAACTCCTAATGCATATTGCGCAGGTATATAACCATATGCAGCAGCATATGTATAATACAATACAGCCTTTTGTGCATCTTGCGTCCCTCCCTGTCCAGATAGGAACATATCCCCCAAAGCCATAAATGATGCTAAATCATTTGCCTCAGCAGCAGCGCGATAGGCTCTTTGGGCGCGGCTGACAGCATCGGCATCCCCAGAAGCTAAATAAATTTCGCCCAAATAACGACCTGTAACAGGCTGTAATTCAATCGGAATCTTCTCTAAATATTCAATTGCTTTTGGAATATTACGCACGACCCCATCACCTTGATAATATGCAACGCCTAAATTTAACATTGCAGAAGTATTGCCCTGATCCGCAGCTTTCTTATACAACTCAATTGCTTTCTTTTTATCCATAGGAACGCTTTCGCCTTGACTATATAAAAAAGCCATTAAAGCTTGAGCAGGATGATAATTTTCCTTTAACGATTCCTTTAAATAAGCCAATCCTTTCGTATCGTTTTTAGTAACGCCTAAACCACGCAAATACAAATATGCCACATAATACTGCTCACGATAATTTCCCTGCTGATTCGCCAACGGCAAAAATTGCTGAAAGGCTTCAGAATACCTTTGATTTTTAAAGGCTTCTTCAGCGGAGGCAAAATCTGCCTGAACTGC
The DNA here is from genome assembly GCA_017960645.1 of Alphaproteobacteria bacterium. Classification (GTDB taxonomy): domain Bacteria; phylum Pseudomonadota; class Alphaproteobacteria; order CAAHEQ01; family UBA3637; genus UBA3637. The sequence goes on from JAGCYU010000010.1 coordinate 19,965, forward strand.
CCCATTCATTGCCAAACAAACGAAAAGAATCAACCATTTTTTCATCGCACACCCCTTTCTTCTCAGCCCAGTATAAAACTTAAAATAGCAAAAAGCAAGTTTTTTTTATATTTTGAACAGCAAAAAATCACCCCTTGATGCCACACACCAAAGGGCGATATTTTCCTCGAAAGCCAAGCTTATTTGCAAGGTGACAAAACTTCAATAATAGAAATACCTAAAAAGCTTTGGTTTTCACAAACACGTTGGGATCCATGATATCCACGTACTCCCATACAAGCTGTCAGTGCCAAACTGCTGGCCAAAACGGCCAAAAGTGCTAAAACTTTCATAGAATTCTCCTTTTTTATTGTTAATACACCCCGTTAGGGACAGATTGACTGTACACCATGTGAGAGTAGCTGTCAACATAAAATATTATGCGTTTAAAGATTTTTTAGGAAAAAATGGAAGCACAGCACGCATAAGCTCTTGCAAACCTTGATGCGCAACCCCAGAAATTAAAAAAACGTGTTGACCAATCTTTTTGCTTAGTTTTTGTTGAATTTTTTTTGCCTCATCAGGGGACAGACAATCACACTTATTTAAAGCAACTACTTCCGGTTTTTTTGCTAAAGCGGGGCTGTATTTTTCCAACTCGCGACGAATAACCTGATATGAGTCCAAAGGATTTTCCGCAGAAATATCCACTAAATGGATTAAAGCACCACACCGTTCCACATGCTTTAAAAAACGATCACCTAAACCAGCGCCTTCACTAGCCCCTTCAATCAAACCAGGAATATCTGCGATTAACACTTCTTGTCCATCAACGACAGAAACACCCAAATTAGGATGCAACGTCGTAAAAGGATAATCTGCAATCTTAGGACGAGCACGCGTCAAAGCTGTCAAAAATGTGGATTTCCCGGCATTAGGCAATCCCACCAACCCAACATCCGCAATCAACTTCAGTCGCAACCATACCCAAATTTCTTCACCGGGCTTTCCCTCCTCAGCAAACTCTGGGGCTTGATTGGTGGAGCTTTTAAAAAACTCATTACCACGACCACCCACGCCACCATGAGCTACCACATACCGTTGTCCAGGTGTTGTCATATCGCATAACACTGTCTTGGCATCATCCATCACTATTTCTGTTCCAACAGGCACAAAAATAATCATATCTTGACCACTGGCACCTGTTTTATTACGCCCAGCTCCATTGTGTCCTCGTTCAGCACGAAAGTGTTGTTGATAACGAAAATCAATTAAGGTATTCAAATTTTCTTTGGCTTCAAAGATAACATCAGCACCCTTACCCCCGCAACCACCATCAGGGCCGCCGAATTCAATAAACTTTTCATGGCGGAAAGAACATGCACCATTTCCTCCATCTCCGGCTTTAATATAAATCTTTGCTTCATCTAAAAATTTCATGTGCTTTATTTTACGAAAAATCGCCTTAAAAGTCAAACAAAATATAGGTCAACCTCTAGTTAACAAACAAAGCTTTGTACTTCTTCAAGCGTTTGTAAGTCTTTGATTTTTCATTGTTCATCAGCTTTTTGGGACTGCCATCTTCCACAATCTGACCATTTTCAAGCAAAAGAATGCGGTTAGCACTGGCGATTTCTGCTGGCACATTGGATGCGAAAATAACAGTTGTCTTTTGGCCTTTCATTTTGGACAGGTTCTTAATTCCTTCCAACACTTTCGTTTGAGCATGTGTATCCAGATTGGCCGTTGGCTCATCCATAATGATAATTGGCGTATGACGAAGCAAAGCTCTCGCCAGGGAAAGGCGTTGCTTTTGACCTGCCGATAAAGCTGTCACCTTGCTGTCAATTCCTTTCTCTTTTTGGATAATTTCCTTCAAAAGGTTAGCAGATTGCAACGCTTGATAAAGTTCTTCTGTGCTGGCTTGTGGATTAAACATCAATAAATTTTCCTCGATTGTTTTTTGATTCCAAAAAGTTGGATGCTGATCTATATAGGTTAAACTATCCCGTAGCGAATCCCTTGAAATCTCTCGCACATCTTTTCCATTGAAAGTCACTTTGCCGCCTTGGATTTCATAAGCATGTTGCATCACATTGATGAGGGTAGATTTACCCATGCCAGAATTTCCTATAATAGCCACCCGTGAACCCGCTTTGATTTTCAAAGACAGATTGTTCAAAACAGGGCGTTTTTCTTCAGGATAAGTAAAACATACCTTTTCCAAAGCAATCTCTTTAATCGTGCCCAACTTACCTTTCCCTTCTTTTGGGATTAAAGTAGTATCATACTCTAATTTTTTCATAAGATTGTGGTACAAATTCAAATGGCGAACAACCCAACCATAGAAAAAGCTTAATGGCATACCATCATTTGAAAAAGTTGCAGCCATCCCTGTAATTAAGGCAAACCGACCAATATCACCCGATTTAAATGTTTCTTGAATTGCTAAGAAACCAATAGTCAGTGTGGATAAAATACCCATAATCTGATTCAATCCTCGTTGTAAATCTTTAGAAAAAGAGTATTTTAATTCTCTGTATTTAATATCTTGTACATTTTCATGTATTTTTTTAACAACTTGGGGAACTATATTCAAAGCTAAAATGTTATCCGCATTATCCAAATGGTCTGTTTGGACAGCTGTAATATGTGCTTCTTCTTCGCAAAGGGCTTCCCATTTTGGGTCACTCTTTTCAATTTTCGCCTTGATATAGCCATTCAAAAATAAAAACAAAATAACGATTAAAGCATATTTGACATCATAACGAACTAAAATAGCCCCAGATAAAAGCAATGAAAAAATTGCAAAAACAGCTTGAACAGAACGAAGAATTATTTGCTCTATATTGGCATTTGCCGTTTTTAACAAAGCAATTAATTCAGCAGAGTATTTCCCATTACCCAATACTTTGGGGGCTTTGAATAAATTCCCCAAATGCTGACAGTAAATATCAGATTGAATAAGATTTTCCAAATGGCCTTCAAAATTCCAGGAAAAACTATCTAATAGGGCGGAAATGGCTGGGAACAAAGCAACACATGCTAACAAAGCTAAAATACCTACAGAAAAGCTAGCTGTTCCAAGATTTTCTTGAATATGTCCCAGCAAAGCGGCGGAAACGAATACTGTTCCAAATTGGAATGTGGCTTTCAGCGCCCATAGTGCAATACAAAACATAAGTAAGCGCTTATTTTTAGCTGAGAGCTGAGCTATAAGATTTAGCCATCTAGTATAGTTTTCTTTAAAAGTTTTAATATTCTGCAACATATCCCTCTCCCCTTATTGCAATAGATATCATTATATACTCAAAATTTTATAAAAACAAGTAATAAAAAAGCCGTCCTAAAAAGAACGACTTTCTAATTTTCTGTGGCCTCCGCTTCGCTATTTTGCCGGGACAACATTTACCGTTGTACGATCCTTGGCCCCATGTGTAAAGGAAACGACGCCATCTGTCATAGCAAAAATAGTATGATCAGTTCCCATTCCAACATTCTTCCCAGGATAGTACACAGTTCCACGTTGACGTACAATAATATTTCCCGCAACAACTGCTTGCCCACCGGACTTTTTCAAACCTAACCGGCGACCCGCAGAATCTTGCTTATTACTAACAGAACCACCTGCTTTTTTATGTGCCATAGTTTTTCTCCTTAAGCTTTAATATCAACAATCTTAACCAAAGTCAGATCTTGTTTGTGTCCATTTTTACGCTTGTAACCGTGACGGCGTTTCTTTTTGAAAACAATCACCTTTTCCCCACGAGCTTGTTTAATGATTTCCGCAGCAACAGAAGCCCCCTTCACGGTAGGCGTTCCAACCTTATCAGAAACGGCCAAAACTTCATCAAACGTCACTTTATCTTTAGCTTTTCCTTCTAATTTTTCAACCAAGATGATATCATCTTTTTTGACGCGGTACTGTTTTCCGCCAGTTTTAATAATTGCAAACATATTCATCCCTTTTGTTAATTAACGAATGCGCGTATTTATACACCATTTTTTACCAAATGTCAAGCACAAAAACTATTTTTATCACTTTTTCCTTTACTTTTGCGTAATTTTTATTAAACTGAGTCTAAACAGGCGTCATAGACAGGGAGGCGACATGGCACAACAAAAAAAACATACTCTCAAAACTTATTTATTCACAGGCATTTTGGTAACAGCACCCGTTGCTATCACTTTTTATGTGGCAATCAAGCTGTTTTATTGGCTGGATAATTTAGTTACAAACTTTATTCCTGCCAAATACAACCCAGAAACATATTTACCATACGGGTTACCAGGGTTAGGGATTTTATTGCTGTTAACTTTTTTCATCTTAATTGGCATGATGACCGCCAACGTTTTAGGCCGATGGCTCATGGGAATCGGCCAAAAAATTATCGGGAAAATGCCTATTATTTCAGGAGTTTATAACGCACTGAAAAAAGTATTTGAGACCTTATTAGGATCCAGCTCTACCGAAGCTTTTCGCAAAGCTGTTTTGATTGAATATCCTCGTAAAGGCCTATGGACAATTGCTTTTTTAACGGGCCCCGTTTACCAAGGCTTCCAAGACCTGATGCCAAAGGACATGGTGACTGTTTATGTACCGACAACCCCTAACCCGACCTCAGGTTTTATGATTTACGTTCCCAAAAAGGATATTCAAGTCTTAGATATTCGCGTAGATGATGCTTTAAAGATGGTTATTTCAATGGGAATTGTGATGCCTGTTCCGCATCCGCAGAAAGGGCAAAAACAGAAATAGTTTCTAAATCCCTTGAATTCAGCACTTGCTTATATTTTTTAGCAACAGGTGTTCCGTGAAACAACCCCATCAAGTGCGGCAAAATCACTGTTAACGCTTCTTGATGTTCATGCAAATAAGGCAGCATTTTTTGTAACACTTCGGCGTGTGATAAAATCGGATGAGGATCAGCATAAAAACGTCCATCCACTTCTGCTAATAAATACGGATTGCCGTAGGCGACCCGCCCCAACATAGCCCCATCTACATACTGCAAATGGTGCTGGGCTTCATCCAAAGTCATGATATTGCCATTGATAGAAATGGGCATGTCTGGGAAAGACCCTTTCAGGCGATAGACCACATTGTAATCCAAAGGCAACCGCGCACGATTATCCTTTGGGGACCAATTCAGCTTGGCCTTACGCGCATGGACAATCAAATGGGCACACCCCGCCTTTCGCACCAAATCGGCGAAATGCAGCAGTTCATCAAAGCCATCCCCATGCGTTTGAGATTCTAAAGCAATCCGCGTTTTGACAGAAACAGGGATTTTGCAGGCCGCTCGCATCACCGCCACACACTCCGCCACAAGCTCAGGTTTAGCCATCAACACAGCGCCAAATTGCCCACTTTGCACGCGCGAGCTGGGACAACCAGCATTCACGTTAATGCCATCATAGCCATATTCTTCGGCCATTTGAGCACACAAAGCCATTTGTTTTGGATCGGCTCCCCCGACTTGCAAGATAACCGGATGTTCTGCCTTATTATATTGCAACAGCTTGTCCCGCGCGCCCAAAACCAAGGCAGGAGCTGCCACCATTTCCGTATATAAAGCAGCCCGCCGCGTAATGAAACGCATAAAATACCGAAAGTGCCGATCTGTCCAATCCAGCATAGGCGCAACGGATATTTTTTGTGAAAAAGCTTGTGTTTTTGCCATCATTGTTATATAATAGCATAAAAGCGTTAAAAAATAAACCCCAAGCAAAGGAGGCCGTTTATGACTCTATCTCAACAAGAACGCGAAAAGATTCAAACATACCTGCAACAACTGTTTTGGAATCCGGAAATAATGTTAAAGGCTGGCGCAGGCAACGATGCCCCTGCCGAAGTATATATAGGGAAAGAATTCGTCGGCGTTGTGTACAAAAATGACGATGATGGAGAAATTTCCTATGACTGGAACATGTCCATTTTGCAGGACGATATTGACCGCTTTTAAGGTTAAATTCTTAATTTTTTATTAACAAAATACAAAAAAATGCGCTTTTTATGAAAAAAATTGCATAAGGGGCTTGATTTTTATAAAAAAGGCAGGGCATAATGGAACTGTTGGTTATTTTAACTATGCCGTCTGCGGCCCCTTGGGGCTTGGTATAGGCGCCGATTGTTAACCGCACTAAAGGCTCTATCGGGCAGGGAATAGTTGGGATAGCCGGTACAATGATTAACTTTTTATAAAAAGGATAAGAAATGAACTGAAATTGCAAGCTTTATATAAACGCGCGGTTAGTAAAGTTTTCCAGTTTCATGATTTTTTTAACAACGAAAGGAAAGGATAGAAAATGAAAAATACAAATGAATCCGGCCGTTCAATGGTTGAAATGCTTGGCGTTTTGGCTATTATCGGTGTTTTGTCCATCGGTGGTATCGCGGGATACACAATGGCGATGAACAAATACCAGGCTAATGAAATTGTAAACACAATTGTTCAAGGTGCTGTTTATTGCAGAACAAAAACAGCAGCTGTTGCAGATATAACATCTGCGGTTGAGGCAGACCCTGATCTCATTGCAACCTTGGCCTGCACAACCCCAGACGATGGTACTGTTACATTTACGTTGAATTCAAGCTTAAATTCTAATATTCTAGGTCTTGTATGTAAAGGTTTAGGAGACACTAATACTTCATGCTCTACATACACACCTGTATCGTAAGGCGTGATTGATTCAAAAAAGGAGATAGGCTATGAAAAATATAAATGAATCCGGCCGTTCAATGGTTGAAATGCTTGGCGTTTTGGCTATTATCGGTGTTTTGTCCATCGGCGGTATCGCGGGGTACACACGTGCTATGCGCAACTGGCGTGTCAATGAAATTTTGGACGCAGCCAGCAAAGTCGCCGCCATGGTTGAAACCAAGCTAGCCACAGAGTCTTTGACTTATAATGACATGGTTGGTAGCACAGGAGCTGTAGGTAAAATTGCAGGCGGTGTTGTTAGCGAAATTGAGGCTTATGGCATGGGTTTTGCTACCACAGCAAAAGCAAATACGGTTGAAGTTACTCTAAAATCTGGTGAAACAGATCTTCAAACCGCTATTGAGGATAGATTAACAAACTGTAGTAGCCATAAGTGCGATCTTAACAATTCAATTAAGATTGTTATAAATGTTGCCGCAGCAGCGCCAACATCGTAAAGGTTAGTTGATTTAGATAAGGAAAGGATAGAAAATGAAAAACACAAATGAATCCGGCCGTTCAATGGTTGAAATGCTTGGCGTTTTGGCCATTATCGGTGTTTTGTCCGTTGGCGGTATCGCGGGCTATACAATGGCCATGAACAAATATCGCGCAAACGAAATTGTGAATGCAGTTGTGCAAGCAGCTGTAGAATGTCGGACGAGAGGCACTTTTTCAGACACTGATATTAGTGCCCATGGCTTAACTTTCACAAAAACTGGAACTGCAGTTGATTGTGTGAAGGGGACTGGTGCTGTTAAGTTTAAAGTTTCTTCATCACTCAATGTGGCACAGACCGTATGTAAAGCATTAAGCGCTACTACTGATGCGGCAGGAACCACTAAGATGAAATGTGACGGAACTGGTGCTCACTTGACTGATTCAAACTTTGCAGATACAGCAATGCATTATGTACCAACGTCGTAAACATAAAAATAAATTTTAACTAAAAAGAAAGGATAAGAAAAATGAAAAATGTAAATGAATCTGGACGTTCAATGGTTGAAATGCTTGGCGTTTTGGCTATTATCGGTGTTTTGTCCATTGGCGGTATAGCTGGATACACACGTGCTATGCGCAATTGGAAAGCCAATGAAATTATTGATGCAGCCAATAAAGTGGTCGTAATTGCAGAAACAGGTGATGACGATCCTGCAACATATTCAACATCATTAGGCGGTGACTTAACTAAAGTAGCTGGTAATACTGTAAGTAGCATTAGTGCTTCACGTAGTGGTCAATCAGTGACGATTACACTCGGTGGAAATATCTCTTCAGCTGGTGCCTATAAGGACTTAGCAGATACTATCAACGAGAAAATTGGTTCAACTAGCAAATTGGGCGGTTATACCGTAACAGTAGCCGGATCAGGCTCGTAATTTAATTACGAAAACCATCAAACACCTCACTTTTTGTGGGGTGTTTTTTTGTGGTGGGGCTGTGGGGCAAGTTGGAAATTCATTTTGCCCATGCACTTCGCCCCCGCCCCATTCATCCCCTTGCCCCACACAGCGGCCTTAAAAAAAGCTTGCCCTTTTGCAAAAAATGTTTTACATTAGCTTAAAAGAAAGCGAGGGAGCATGTTTTTTATCAAATTATTAACACTTATTTTCATGGCGGGGTCTGTGATGGCCGCCCCGAACGATGCTGAGCGCGATTTATCACAACTGCGGTCTATGGGCTTGCCCGGCGGCGATGCGATCTATATTTTTACGTCTGTCACCTGCCCTCATTGTGCGGACTTTCACAAAAATATCTTGCCGGAAATTATTAAAAAGTATGCCAAATCCGGGCGCGCGCAAGTGTTTTTTGTTGACGCTGGGTCTGATTTAGCAATTACAGCTTCTATGTTGGCGCGGTGTTTGCCTATGGATAAATCAGAAAAGTTTATGTCTCAAGTCTTTCAAAATCAATCCGAGTGGCTTTTGCAAGATAAAGCTGATGACAAGCTGATCAAATATGCTGTTGCCGCGGGCATGACAACGCGGGAAGCACAAAAATGCTTGGCCAATTTTGACCTAAAAACAACCATACAAGATCAATGGGTGAATCTGTCTAAACTGTATGATGCCAAGTATTTGCCAACCGTCGCTGTGCGCAGAGGCAATATCGTCAAAACGTACACAGGATCGGACAAAGCGGCTGTGTTAAATGGAATGGAATACGATTTTCAATAATGACAAAGGAAACGCAAGATTTACAAGATAAAATTCGGGCACAACGGGGAAAAGACCCCCAGCCCACACCTACGCCTGGCGCCAGCGGGTTTGGCGTGGCTATGGCGATGATGATGGATATGGTGTGTTGTTTGCTGGTCGGCTTGGGCATCGGGCTGTTAGTGCAAAAGATGTGGAATACATCGCCTGTGGTGATTGCCGGCTTTGGATTGTTGGGCGGTATCGCGGGGCTTTTTTCCGTGGTGCAAATGGGACTGCATAGGGGGCAAAAATGAATCCTTTACACCAGTTTGACGTTCAAACCATTATGCCTTTGTCCATCGGCGGATTTGATATCTCTTTCACCAATTCGGCGTTATTTATGTTGCTTGCCGTGTTCGTCAGCGTGCTGGGGCTGTGGCTTTCTTTATGCCGCCATCAACTTGTGCCAACCGGGGCGCAAGCGATTGCCGAAAGCCTATACAAATTCATTGACAATACGGCAAAAGATACCATCGGCGCTGGGTATCAACCGTATCTGCCCTTTTTATTCAGCGTTTTTATTTTTATTTTAGCAGGAAATTTATTAGGGCTTATTCCGATGGGATTTACCTTTACCAGCCAGCTGGCGCCTATTGGAGCATTTGCACTGCTGGGCTTGGTTATTTCCTCTGGCATTGGTTTATATTTACATCGCTGGAAATGGTTTCGCACGTTTTTGCCCAGCGGCATACCGGTCCTATTAGCACCATTGGTTATCCCTATTGAGATGATTTCCTTTATGGCAAAACCTTTCAGCTTGACCGTTCGATTAGTGATGAACATGATTGTGGGACATATTTTGCTACAGATTATGGCTTACTTTACAACCATTTCAGGGCTGGCGGGCGTATTTCCTTTTGCTTTTATTGTTTTAATGACTTTATTTGAATTAGGGATTGCTTTTTTGCAGGCCTACATTTATACTGTACTGACAAGCATTTATTTAGGGGAGGCTGTGCACTTGCATAGCTAAACAATAAAGGGGGAGGAAAATTATGGAACCAGAAACCATGAAATATTTTGCAGAAGGCATGAAATACTTGTCTATCGGGCTGATTAGTTTAGTTATGTTGGGGGTTGCCAAAGGGGTTGCCGAAATTTGGTCAACTGTTATTACCTCAGTCGGACGCAATCCTGAAGTCAAAAACGACGTCAGCTTGTTTGCATGGGGCGGCGCCGCTATTACCGAAGCAATTGCTTTATACGCCTTGGGATTAGCCATTATTTTAATTTATCTATAAAGGAAAAATTAAATGCCACAATTTAATCTGTCCAATTATACGGGACAAATTTTTTGGATGCTGATTAGTTTTGGCATATTATTCATGTGGATTAGATATTTTATTTTCCCGCTATATTATACAATTTTTAAAGCACGAGAGTTAATCATACAAAAGCATCTCAGTCAAGCGGAAAAAATCAATAAAAAAGCGGAAAAAGTGGCGCAAAATTTACAACAAACGAATGTGTTGACCGAAAAAAAATTTACGCACTTATTATCAAAAGCGCATACAATAGCACAAGACGAAATGCAAGGGGCTTTGGATAAAAATAAAAAGAAATGCAATAAAAAGCTAAAACAGGCCCTTGATCAATTGCACACCGCAGAAGACACCTTGGAAAAAGCGATGAATGATTGGACCAAAACATTACAAGGGGATTTTATAGCAAAAACAGCACCGGGGAAAAGGAAATAAATATGCAAATATTAGTGACCATTTTAACCTCTGCAACAACTTGGGAAGCCATGGGATTAATATGTGCTGTTTTATTACTGTGCAACCATCGTATTCGAATATGGATAACAAATTGGATTCACAAAAATAACGTTCAAATCCAAGAAGACATACAATCTGCTACAAAATTAGAAGAGGATGCCTCTTTACTGTTAAAACAATATCAATCACAAGCGCTGGAACAAAAAAAGCAATTAGAAATTTTAAAACAGCAAAACGATCAAGAATTGATGCTCATGAAAAAAGAAATCAATGAAAAAACTGTCGAGGCCATTCAACAACAAAATGAGGCAACGAATATACATATTCGGCTTGTGGCAACACAACACCAACAAAAGATGATAGCCGGATTATTAGATAAATTAACAAAAAACATTACTTCGCATTTTCAAAAACAAAAGAAAGAAAATATGGATGCAAGCATACAGCACCTGTTTGATTCATTAGAAAAAAATTCAAACATTCTTAATCAATTATAGGCTTCATTTCTATGATGCGATGAGCAATTGATTTTAAAATACGCTGGTCGTGAGAAATAAACAGATAGGCAATTTTCCTTTTTTGTTGCAGTTCCTTTAATAAATCCAAAATAACACTTTGCGTATACACATCCAAGGCTGTTGTAATTTCATCCAACACCAAAACATCCGGCTTTATAATCAAGGCCCGTGCCAAAGCAACACGTACCCTTTGTCCACCCGATAACTCATGCGGATAATGACATAAGATTTTTTCAGGCAAATGCACCGCTTGCAATAAAGACAACACCTGCGCATCTATATCTTTTTGATGCAGGATTTTTAACCCCTCTGCAATAATATCTCGAATCATCATTCTGGGATTTAACGAATTAAACGGATCTTGAAAAACCATTTGAATCTTGGAACGATACTGCTTTAACCTTTTGCCCTTCAATTGCAAGAAATCTACATCATTAAGCATCACTTGCCCCGAGGCCTCAATTAACCGTGTAATAGCAAAGCCCACAGAACTTTTGCCACATCCAGATTGTCCAACTAATCCTAAAGTTTCCCCACGATATAAAGAAAAAGAAAAGTCCTTTATTACCTGTAATGCGCCATAATGCACATTTAAATTCTTAACATCCAACACCTTCTCGGCAGGGGTTAAAAATGGTACAGGCCCCGATAACTGTGGAACCATAGGTTTTTGTTGTCCTACAATGCGCCCCTGCTCCATCACATAAAAACGATCTGCTATATCTTGAATAATTTTTACATCATGTGTAATAAACAAGATAGCTAAGCCTAGTTTTTTTTGTAATTCCTTTAATAGTTGTAAGATTTGAACTTGAGTTACACTATCTAAGGCTGTCGTTGGTTCATCAGCAATTAAAACTTTGGGTTCCCCAGCCAGTGCCATCGCAATCATCACTCGTTGCCGTTGCCCCCCAGATAGCTCATGTGGATAGCTGTGGATTAACCGAGCAGGTAAATCAACTTGCTTCATGAGATCCAACACCTTTTTTTTACTGTTTTTTTGCGTGTGCAAAAGCAAACTTTCCATAATCTGCTGACCTATCTTTTGTACAGGATTTAAACTTGTCATAGGCTCTTGGAAAATCATGGAAATATCTTTCCCTCTAATGCGATTTAATTCCTTTTCAGACAGCGATAATAAATTGACCCCATTGTATAAAATTTCACCTGAAATTGTTGTTGTATCCTGCAATTGCAATATGCTTAAAGCCAATGACGTTTTACCACAACCGGATTGCCCCAACAAAGCAACAAACTCTCCAGCATTAACGATTAAATCAGCCTTCTGTACCGCCTGTACATCTTTAAACGCCACAGATAAATTTTTAATTTCTAATAAGGCCATTATGATTGCCTTTCTTTTGTATTTGGATCAAAAGCAGCACGCACACCATCACCGATAAACAACAGCAAGGACAATAATATGCCTAGTGTCACAAAAATGGAAATACCAATCCATGGAGCAAAAATATTTTCTTTTCCTTGCCGTATAATTTCCCCCAAACTTGGGGAACCATTTGGCAAACCGAGCCCCAAAAAATCCAAAGCAGACAAGGCAACAATAGAACCAGATAAAATAAATGGTAAATACGTAAATGTTGCAATCAAGGCATTTGGTAAAATATGATGGAACATAATACGCACATGACCTGCCCCCAATAATTTTGCTGCTCGAACATAATCCAAACTTCTGCCGCGTAAAAATTCTGCACGCACCACACCACTTAAACTACTCCAACTGAACAATAACAAAATAATTAATAGGGAGAGAAAAGTTGGTTTAATAAAACTGGCTAAAATAATCAGGATAAACAGTTGTGGCAAGCTGCTCCACATTTCCAAAAATCGCCCTAAAATAATATCCGCTTTACCCCCAAAATAACCTTGAATAGCACCAACTGTTATCCCCATCACAGAAGAAAACAGAGTCAGCAAAATACCAAAGGCCAAACTTAATCTTAAGCCATATAGCAATCTGGCAAGCAAATCCCGGCCTTGATCATCTGTGCCCAACCAATGACGTGCCGATGGTGCCGCTGGAAATGGTTCCACACTAAAATAATCCACCGTATCATAAGAATATGGTACAGGCGCCCATATCATCCATCCATGGGCTTTAATTTCATTTTGCGTAAACGTATCTTGATAATCCGCAAAAGTCGGTAAATTTCCCCCAAAATCCATATCTGTTAACTCAGTTTGTAAAAAAGGCATATACCAATTATTTTTATAAGATACAAGCAAAGGTTTATCATTTGCCAATAATGGCGTTAATAAAGCTATAATCAAGATACCAATAAAAATATAACCAGCCCATAACGCTAGGGTATTTTGCCGAAAAAGTTGCCACCGCTTTTGCATCAAAGGACTCATGATGTTTGCCCTTTCATATGAATACGTGGATCAATTAAGGTATAAATAAAATCACTTAATAAATTTAAAACTAGACCAAGCAGTGAAAACAAATAAAGTGTACCAAAAATGACCGGATAATCCCTGTTTTGAATAGCTTCATATCCTAATAATCCCAAACCATCTAAAGAAAACACAATCTCTATTAAAACAGAGCCTGTAAACAACATCCCAATTAACAATGCGGGAAAACCCGCTAATACTAACAACATAGCATTCCTGAAAACATGACCATATAAGATTCGTGTCGTGCTTGCCCCTTTTGCTTTAGCTGTCCGTACATACGCTTTGCCAAACTCCTCTAAAAACGAATTTTTTGTTAAAAAACACAAGCCTGCCAATCCACCTATACTCAAACTTAACACTGGCAAAACTAAATGCCATAAATAGTCTAAAATCTGATAACCAAAAGACAACTCATTAAAATTATCAGAAGTCAACCCTTTTAAAGGAAACAATGAAAAATAACTCCCTCCAGCAAAAAATAAAATAAAAAATATAGCTAATAAAAACGGGGGAACAGCATATCCCACGGTCAATCCAAATGTCGTTATCTTATCAAATTTTGTCCCATTTTTTACAGCTTTTTTAATTCCTAATGGAATAGCCAATAAATAAATAAACAATGTACTAAACACACCCAAGGAAATAGATACTGGCATTTTTTCTTTGATTAAAGTTAATACTGATTTATCTTGATAAAAACTCTTCCCAAAATCAAACCGAATATAATTCCATACCATTTGACCAAAGCGCACATAGGCTGGTTTATCAAAACCAAAAGCTTTGACCAATTCATCCTTAATATCTTGATTGACAGTGACAGCATGATCATGCGAGGATTGGGCTGTATGCACAGTTGCCCCTTGAGCAAACATATTGTGACCAGCTATTTGCGCCGATTGCATTTTCAACATCATGCGTTCAATAGGGCCTCCAGGCGTCATTTGAATAATAACAAAATTGATTAACAAAATCCCCAATAAAGTTATGGGAATCAAACAAATACGACTAATCCAATACCGCTTATTCATGCAGATAATTATGCCAATTTTTACCCTAAAGTGCAAGCAGATATTTTATTTCAGATTTTGGCATTCCAACAAAATTGGGTCTGGTAAATGTTTATTTGGCACATCCGAATCCATAAAGACATGGTGAGCCGCTTCAACAATTTGAGCCATCCCCATATAATCGAACGCTTTTAAGCTATCTTGCAACGTTTTAAATTGATAGGAAATATATTCTCTGCTATCTTCTGGACGAATCGTTTGTACTTTCGCACGCGACATAAATCCCCCTATTAATTGTTTTTAGTTTAGATAAAACACCCGATGGTTGTTTTCAAGACCTTTCTAAGAAAAAAATGAAAAAAGATTGATTTTTATAATAAAAATAGCTAGAATGAGAGTGTATAGTTTTTAATGAAAGGATTTATAATGACAATCAGTATCAATAAAGTTATTCTTGTCGGCAATTTGGGACGCGATCCCGAAATTCGTCATACGGCCTCAGGTTCCAAGATTGTACACTTATCTGTTGCAACGTCCGATGCATGGAAGGATAAAAACGGAGAATTGCAAAAGAAAACAGAATGGCACCGAGTTGTCATTTTTAATTCAAACTTAGCCGATTTTGCCGAACGCACTTTGAAAAAAGGATCAAAAGTTTATGTTGAAGGTGCATTGCAAACACGTAAATTTCAAGATGCGAGCGGTCAAGATAAGTTTTCAACTGAAATCGTTTTAGGTAACTTCCGCGGAGAATTGGTTGCACTAGATGGTCGTCCAGATGGATCAACATCAGATGAAACAGATGGCACTGAACCAACACCAGACGCAGGGTGGGACTCAGCACCAACGGCTGAACAACAAACTTTTGATGACGAAATCCCATTTTAGCCGGAAAGATTATAGGTAATAGTTATCTAGATGAAGTTTTTTGACCTAGAATTGAAATAAGCTTTTGGGAAAGTGCATGCCTCTGAAAAGCTTCCGCGCCCCCTTTCAAAGGGAGTTGTTTGAGAGGCCAATTTTGTACATATGCATCTATCATTTCTTTTTTGGAGGTACCAACTTCATCCCTTCCCGCAAGCATTCGTAAGGCTGACTTAATTTCAGATTCTTTAGCCCCTGCAAAATGATATAAATCCACCGGCAATCCATGATGTTTTGCCCAACAAGCATAAAAATGTCCTAATGCCAATCTTTCAGCTGAAGTATTTAAATAGGAAAAAAGATCCTCTTCTTTGATATCACTGCAATAATTTTTCTTTTCTTCCGACAAAATAAGATAGGTATAAGCCAATTTTTCTGGAGAACAAATCAATAAAATTGGATGTGTAACAAATTGTTTTTTTATGTACGCTAAACTTAAATCACGCCTTCTTTCTGCCCTTCTTATTATAGGACGAGCATACTCCGGCATTTTTGCATATGCCCCTTCTAATTTCTTAGGATTCGCCAAATATTTTACAAACAAACGTATTTTTTTACGCAGAGTTCCTGGCTTATATATCAACAATGCCCCTCGTCGCAAACAACATTCTCTCCATTCTTCTGGAGTAACATTCATTGCCATCGCATTATATTTGGCGGAGCGTTTCATCTTTTTTAATGTTGTAACAGCTAAAACTGGCTCTTGCTTACACAAACGCCTCCAATCTTCTTCACCGATGCCTAAAAAAACAGTATTCTCCTCTTTATGTCTTTTAAGCGTTTTCTCCTTAACCTCAAACAACCGCGGCCATTTCATACACATCTTAATCCATTCTGCAAGTTTCAAACCCATTACAGCACAATTCTTAACAGCATAATCCTTTATTGTTTGAGGCTTCATAGTTGCAAGTTCATTATTACTGTCATATAATTGCCTTACCTCTTGAAGCGTTATTTGCAACAGCTGTGCAAGTTCTTTTACACGAGCCTCTATAACTTCCTGGGGCAAATCAGCCATCGTTTGTCTTGTCATTCTTTTTTTGTGTTTTTTTCGACTAGCCATTACTTTCTCCTTAAGCTACAACCCATGGGCAATATTGTACCATACAATCCTTTTTTTGTCAATTTCTAACATAAAACTGCAAAAAAATGTTGCTTTTCATAAAAAAATAGCGTATACTATTTTCGTTTTAATAGAACACGTGCCGGTTTAGCTCAGTTGGTAGAGCAGTTGATTTGTAATCATCAGGTCGTTAGTTCGAATCTGACAACCGGCACCATTTCATTTGTAACATTATGTTAATAGAAGGCATCACATGTTACTGGCATTAGACACCTCATCCGATTATGTTTCGCTGGCTTTATTTGATGATTTAAAATTACTTGCATACGACCATCAAGCTATGACAACGGGTCAAGCTGAAGCTTTGTTCCCTATGTTACAGAAACTTCTTAAAAAAACGAAATTAAAGCCAAACGATATTTCATGTATTGCTGTCGCAATTGGTCCTGGCTCATTTACCGGGGTTCGCATTGGTCTGGCCACTGCACGAGCCTTTGTTCTTGCACTTAATATACCAATCATCGGAATTACAAATTTTGATGTAGCCGCCTATGATACAAAACAACCCGTTACGGCCGTATTAGACACAAAACGCGGGGACTTTTTTGTGCAAAAGTTTAATAAAAATGGAAAAGCCACATCACAGCCCATAATTCAAACATCAGAACAATTAGCAAAATCTAAACCTTTTGTCGCGACAGGATCTGGTGCATTGTCTTTATCAAAAGATATTGGATGTACATGTATATCTGCAACTGTTGTCCCTGCTGTTGCTATAGGCTATCTTGCACTCACCAGGCCAGAGCTACACCATCCTGTAACACCGCTTTACTTACGAGAGGCCAATGTCACAGTTTAAAGGATCCTATTTTGCTCCCGCACTTGCAAAAATACATTCCCAAGCTTTTAATGAAGCATGGTCTGAGGATACCTTTACCTCTTTATTAAATTTACCAACTACAATCGGCTGGGGCGATGAATTCGGATTTTTATTAGCAAGCGACTTGGGCGACAGTATGGAAATTTTAACCTTGGCAATCTTGCCACAACACCGAAGAAAAGGACTTGCCTCACAATTGATTCAAGAAATGTGTGATTGGGCGTTAAAACACAAGAAAAAAGCTATTTTTTTGGAAGTCGCAGAAGATAATAAGCCAGCCAAACACCTGTACATCAAAACAGGCTTTACACAAACAGGGAAACGCCTGGATTATTATAAAAAAGGAGACATCCGAGTAAATGCCATCTGCATGACATTGTCACTTTAACGGAGAGCAGGAATCTTAATTTCCGCAAAAAATCCTGGTGGTATTGATTTTTTTGCATAACTTGTGTTTTCAATCTCTATATGAGATTTATTACGATCCATTAACATTCTTGCTGTTTCAAAAAAATCTTCCGCTTTTTTATCAAAACGCGTATGATTTATGACATATAAAATACATGGAGAAGTTTGAGACCTTTGTTGACCACATACTGGCAACGGCTCCATAATTTCCGGATTATCAACAATATTTGTCAAACCTTGCGGAGGAAGTGATTCAGGGGAAGAACTAAACATTAAGGCTCCCACACATACACCTATCAATACCAACCCTACCGCTACACCAATCATTTTTGGATTAGGATGAGGTCCTATAACATTTTCTTCTATTGATTCATCTGTATCTGGATTCCAATCTAATTCTGGTGGTGGTGGTGGTGCACGAAATTCTGTCATCAATTTCTCCTTTCTTCTGTTTTCCCAACAACTTGAGTCTGTTTTGATGTGCCAACAGCCCCTTTAACTAAATTTCCAATACTACTGCCTTTATGCACGAAACGAATAAGGTTTAATCGCACAGAAAAAACAAACTCTCCTGTCTGACCTGCTGGAATATTTGCTAAAATCACTTCTTGATTTAAAGCCGTTGTCAATGGGAATGTAGCTAATTCACCGTTTTCGGTCATAAGCGTCAATTGTGTATGCATCTCATCTTGATGTTGGATCCTTGTCCTCATCAAAAGAGAAAAATTTTGATACGGCAATGAAGATACAGAACATTCTCCTAAATTAAAACGCATATTCCAACCATTTGGCACAACGGTCAAACCTCTGGCCAACAATTGCATCCCCGCAATTTCACGCATTTTATCAATTAAAGAATCTACAGATACATTCTTATTTAATGTAATCGATTGACCCACAACGCCCGCGTTAAAAGAAGCTATTTTTTGCATACCAAACTCATTTAATGCTTGTGGCAAATAATGAGGATATTTTTGAGTATCCACATAATACATTTTTGTTTCTGCAGATAACAAATACGAATCCCTTAAAATCTGAGCCAACAGAGATTTTGCTTTATCCAATTCATCCATAGACACATTGACACGTATTTGATATTTTTCCCAATCCACATCTAAGCGTTTAATTTCTGCACCACGCAAGGCGTCTAACACTGCCAACAAAACAACTTTATCGTGAGGAATATTAACCAACATATTGGTCCGACGGCTCAAAAACAATGTTTTTGTATCCGCATGATATTTATAAAACAAACCAGTCCTTTCCGTTAACTGCTGCATAACACTTGACAATTCGCCATGCAAATTTTTCCCAGTCATTTCTGGATAAGAGCCAATTTCTGCACGAACCGTTATTTGCAATTCTTTTAATAAATTTGCAATAACAACATCAGCCGTCTTATTTTGAAAATTATATACATTTACTTCATACCTAGGCAAAGCATCTCCCCCATCTGCAGCCAAAAAGACAAAGTCATCATCCCGTAAAGCAACAGTAGATGCCACAGATTTTTCCTCAGTAGGGCCAGCACAGCGAAAAGGAAGCTCGGCATCCACAATAAAGCGCCCAGAAGACATTTCACTTGCAACTGCCACAACCGGGAATATGCCACAACATAGCATCAAACCTAAATTTCTGCCCCATCGAAACAATCTCATGATGCTCCTCCTGTAGATTTTTTATTTTTTAATGAAAAAGACAGCTTCTTTTGTACACTCTTTTTCTCTGAATGTGAAGTTTTTTGTTTCTCTTTTTGATCTTTTACTGATTGTGACTCGGCCTCTATACTGGCAAGAGGAATCGATTTCCCTTCGATTTTTGCATACTGTTCTTTAATAGCCGTTTCGTCCAACACTTCATCTGTATCCAATGCCTCAAAACCATCTGGTGCTGGCCCTAAATACTCTATAGTTCCACTATCATCAATTGAGCCTAAAGTTTGACGAACAAGATCCATATCTATATCCGCAGAAATCAAAGTCGTCATCGCGGATTCACAATTTTGTTCTGCCAAAGAAATATCATTTTGGATGGCTTCTTTTTGCCTATCAAAACCTGCCTTACCATCCGGATAAAGCTGATCCAATAATTTTTCATACTCTGTCTTATCTTGCAAACTTTCCATATCCTTTAAAGTTTGGCGTAATAAATCCACTACAAACCCATAAAACGGATAGGCATAAACTTCAATATTATGCAAAGAGATACACCGTGCAGCCAACCAATTTTGAACCGATTTCAACAATTCAACTTGGGTCATCACTTTACGCACAGTAAACGCTTCCGGTGAATCGGGAATCGATTCAACTGTTTTAGATTTTTCCTTATTTTTTGATTGCGATTTTAATTCTTGCTCAATTTCACGTGTTTTTAGGACCTTTCCATCCTCAAAAACACGCATTTCCGATGGCTGCCATGCTTCTTCTGGCACATCCGCTTCTTTTTGTGTCTGTTCTGTTTTCTGAGCCGTTTTATCGGCTTTCTTTTTTTCTTCTGCAGGAACACCTTGTTGCTGAGCCAAAATTTTTTGTTTTAATTCTTCTAAAACCTCTGCTCCGGCATCACCAAAAAACTCTAACCACCGGCCAAAGATGGGCCACCTGGCATCCATTTCTGCCAAATCCAATGGGGCTGTTTGAGTCAAATATTCTTGAACTTCATTCCAAGCCATCGTTGCAGCATAATAGCTAAATGCATGTTTTAATTTACGATGCAGGTCCTCTGGAACATCAGCTAATTCTACAAAAACTTTATCTGTCCAATTATCCCCAAAGGCTTCCTCCAACGTAGCAACAACTTGCTTCATTGTCTCGGGGGAACCCGTATAAGCGGCCAAAACGTCTAATATATGTTCCCGATTCATTTTTTATCTCCACCTTTAAAACCCACAAAGGCATCAGACCCCGGAATTTTATCTTTACGTTTGAATCCCGCAATTGCATCAGAACCAGGAACTTTATCTTCTATAATTTCTGAATAATCAGAAGATGTATAACGTTCAGTATAAGGACTTCCCGTTGCACGAGATTTTATGTGCTGTGCCGACTCAGCATTGGAATACAATTGTTTAATTGCTTGGGCTAATGCCTGTGCTTGATGTGTTAACAATTGTTCAGATAATTGCCGCATCAACTCTGCCTGTGAAGTTTTAAATTTTTCAAAATCCACTGTTGTAACATAATTTACATTCTCATTTGTATCTTCCCCAAAATCTTGCTCTGGCCCTGGTAAATATCCTTGTTTTGGCATAGCCGCCGAGGTATCATCCTGTTCTGTTTCATCACCTGAGGTATGCGTATGACGCAAATAATCCAAGTATTGACGTACTTCACTGCCCCCAATAAGCGCATTCAACATCAATTCAGCGTTCTCTGAAATATCTAATAACTCCGAGTTAAATGTGTTAACATAGTCTTCCCCAAAATCATCCAATGCCCGATATAAATTAACAAACTTTTGTGCTTGTTGCATAGCCGTATTTGCCTTGGTATTTTTATTTTCCAAGAAGGATTTTAACTTAACTGCCGCAGAATTTTTTGTTTGTTCCATCACCATTTCCTACAACAAAGCTATCCACACAACCCGTTGAATATGGTCAAGATTATTTTGAATATCAAACCACTCATGTGTATCAAAATCAAACCCATACCAACGATTTAACTCATCTTTTTTAACTGAAATAATTTTAATCTCACTATCAACAACATGCCATGCAGCCAAATCACCTGAACGCAGGGCCATTGTAGGAGAAATAACCAAAACAGCACTTGCAGGCAAAACGCCTGCAAAATTTTCTTTAGACCCTAAACGTACGGCATATAATCCAACATCATTTGCCAAAGTAGAAGGGCATACAACGGCACCGATAGAGTGCTCTTTATCATGGTAAATTTTACCATCAATGCCTGGAACAGCCTCAATAGGAACCGTTATTTCATGATCCTCAGCCCGCCGCAACATCAAACGACTGATTGGCAAATCATTATACCCACCTTTAAACAAATTAACACCGGTCTGGCTTTCGCTATTTTTTAAATCTTCTAAAACACCAGACATATCCAGTTCATAAATTTTAAGCTGTAAATCCTCAGCGCTCATGCCTAAAGCATGTGCAATGGCTGCAAAAGTTGCTTCATCTACTTCGCGCTGCCCCATCTCAATACGGTGATACACGGACAATGTTAAATGAGCCCCTTCTGCCAAAGCAACCAGTGTGATTTTCTTCTGTCCGCGTAAATAACGTAAAGCTGCCCCTAAAACCTTGAGCCCACCACCAACATTCATCTGCCGGCGTCTTTTTTGCTCATCTTTCCAAGCTTGTATAACCTCGGGACCAGCAGCATCTTCGTCAACGAATAAAGAAGCCACAGGACAATCCAAGAAAGCAGCCACCGCTTCCAATTGTTTTTCATTTAAACGCCGATACCCTTTTTCAATCTTGCTGACCGCAGAAATGCTTAAATTCAACAAATCAGCAACCTGTTGCATCGACTTGCCAGAAACACGTCGCATCATCCGAAGTTGGTTGGGAAAAACAATTTCTTCCATGTCACCTCCTACCCTAGTGTGTCCGATTATACATCAAAAAAAATCATTTGACAATTAGACAAAATCATTTTTTTCATTTTTTGTCAAAAAATAATTATACAATCTAATGTCCATAATATTTTCTAATCTTATTTCTTCTGGCTTTAGCATCTCTAGCTTTCCGTTTTTTGTCCGCAATATTTCCTTGATAATAAAAGAATTGTTTCAAAGAAGAAAGCAAAGAATTTCCTAACTGTCTGACACTTGCACCGATCGTTTTTAAACCTAAAGCTGCTCCTATTTTAATAGACCATTTGGAAAGCCATGAAGAGGCTTTGACCAATGCCCCACCAACATAGCCAAGCAAAAAGCTTAAAGCCCCCACGGCCATCCCTGCAACTCCCCCTACAAACTGTACAACACCCAATCCCACACCCAACAATCCAGAAACAATTCCACCAGAGAATCCACTGATCATTGTACTAAAGCTTCTTGTGAACATATTCCTGCTTCCCCGCAACAAAGATTTGCTAGCTCCGCCAAGTTTATATCCACCCTTGGAGATAACATCCCCTGATTTACCAACCAAATCTGCGGTAGCAGAAAAGGGGCGAAAAGCCACGGAACCTATGGAATCTGTCACTTTTCCAAAGAATGCCCTTGTTCTTCCCAGAATTTTATCGCCAAACGGAATAGAGGTCAAAACATAGCCAAACCCACGCCTAGTGGTTTCTTGTGCGGCCATCACTGCACGACCAAACATCTGACCTCCAATGGAAACCCCTGTGGTTGCGCCCAATAAACTTCTAAAGGTTTCTCGACAAGAAGAAAAAATTCTTTTCCCAAAATAATACATTCCCCATAATACTAAAATATATTTTATTCCATATTCTCCTGTAACAGCTTGATATAAATGTTCTACATAGCTCGGATTCATTTTTCCTTCAATAAGTTCTTTTCCCAGTGCGTGCAATTGCTGGACAGAATTGATAACACATTGACTTCCCCCATAGGCTTTAGATAACTCTCCTGTCACATCAAAGATCCAGCAAACCAAATTTTTTAGTACTTTTTCTGGTAAAAATCTTTGTGTTAAACCTATCACGATTCCTGTGGCAAAAATTATAGCTAAAAAGTCTACCATCAAAGAAAAAAACAGCTTAATCGTTTGTTTTGCATAAAAGCGTGTTACGGAAAAAACAGCACAGGTAATCCAAATTGGAACCAAGACAAAAACAAACATCAATCGCAAGAAAATATCTAATATTTCAAAGGCGATTATCCACATAAAAAATAAAGTGGGCAAATAGATCATTGATCCCACAATCAACTGTTTAATAGATGGTAACTCTGACAATAATTCTCCTTTAAAGACCCTTGGCCACCATTTTTTCAAATTAAATAAATTTGCCAATTTGTGCACTTGATCTGCTACAATGACCTGTCCTACTGCTGTTAACGGCATCAGCTGGTTATAAACACGCTGAGTCATACATAAAAAACCTTGAATCACCTCTCCAGGGAAAATACGATTAGCCAGCGCCAAACGATTACTTGACACATAGTATCCATCCCTTTCTAAACCTGGATCCAATCCACCATCCCCGACCCCAAAAAAGTACGCTATACGACCATTGATTGATTGCCTGACTTCTTCGGTATTGCCATTTAAATCGCCACAATACGTTTGTTGAAAAGCCTCGGGCATATCGGCAGAATTTATTCCTGCACGTATGATATCAAAAAATGAAAAGTTATGTGGTGATTCAGGAGGTTCAATAGGGGACAGCATCATCAAATCTTGCCAACCTTCTCCTAAATATAAAACTATATCCATAATAGGCATCACCGTAAGTTGAAATACCCCTTGCAACATCGAACCTTGATAATCTTCCTGTTTCTGAGCATCACGACCGCTCAAATTAACTAAAACTATGCCTGCAAGCAATGCAATCAGTATTTGTTTCAGTAAATCTTGAAAAAATGTAGCTGCTGTGGATAAATTCAACACCAAGCGCATCACCCGAAATACTATCCAAAAACCCAACATAATCTCTAGCATCATCAAGGCAATAGAGCTTAAAGATACTAAAGAATTGACCACCATATGTTCTATGATAACAAAAAAAACTAGAATAATATCGCACGTCCAACAATGAATATTTGAATCAGCCAAAATCATGGGAACTGTTTTAACTTGATCCGTGGCATCTCCTGCATTTTTTTGCAACCATTCCAAATACTTTTTACTATAAGTTTGTGCACACTTGTACGCCTCAGATGAAACACTATTTCTTGAAGCCACATCTAATGATTCGTACGCATTCATTATTTGATTAGCACGCCCCGTTATTTGACCTCTTTTTTTTCTTTCTAGTTGCGAATAATTGACCTTTGCAGGCTTGAAAGCTTCTGCTGCAGAACAAAGCGCTGTCGTCACCTCCGGGGTAGCTAATTCCCGATATATACATGCATTTAAAAGTTCCTTTTTTAAACCAACACAAGCTGTAAAATCCGCTGCTTGTACGGCATTTCCCATCAACAATAGCCATAAAATCATCAATAAATGACGGCGTTTACATTGAATGAATAAAACAAGTAAAAATATTCCCAAAAGACCTAATAAAACAAAGCTGATGGTTTGCGCCCAATAAACCCATCTACCATTCAAAAAGGACATCCCCCATAATAAGGCTATCATCAAAAATGTATCCATAACACCAATCAGTTTTTGTTTCATGTTAATTATTTCTAAATATTTCTGTTGATCCTTGTTTCAAACCTTCCCATAACAAACCCCATTTTCCTGTGACCAGCCCCAAAAATGTTTTACCCACTCCCTGAAGTGTCTTTTTTACTTTGTTTCGCATTGTCCAAGCAGAAGACGCTACCCCTCCTGTATAAATTTTTGAAATTTCTTGTATTTTTTCAGCTAATTTTGTAAAAGCCAACATTAGAACGACCAAGATTAACATATTGATATACACATATTCACTTTGTGCCACAACTGCCAGATTCTCATCTGATGTTCCTTTTGACCAAAATTGATCCAACGCCGCATCTGTATAAACCTGCAACGTTGTTGTCATAACCACAACAAAAGCACAAGCAAAAACGATATCTATAAATGCAGCCAAAGCCAATGGGACAACGGATTTTAATTGCGGAATTAATTTGGAAGACCCTTCGAAAACCCAACACACTAATAAAATAGGCAATAATAAAAATGCTATTCCCAAACGCAATAAAGCCTCTATAAAAGTATAGGGTAAAACCACACTTAATTCAAACGAATAAAAAATAATAAAAAGAGAGACAATCAAAGCAAAAGTTTGCGATACTTGGGATACAGAATCCCAAATATACACACCTATGGCTACACCTGCCCGCAAAGAACGATAAATACGGAATACTAATTCTTGTAATTGAAACGGCAATGTGCCAAAAATATCACTGGAGATTTGTATATTTTTAGAACCATCCCATATTGCAGTTGTATCAATGGACGAATCAAACGCCTGTAAATTTAAAGTTGTCGCTGTTATCGGACCACTATCAAGCAAAATATTTGCAATGCCCAAAAACATATTACTAACAGGTTGCAAAATGTACCCCATAAATAATTCAGAGAACATAGCATAATTACTTAATAACAGAGCAATTAGCATAGCTTTGATTAACGCATACGCTAAAGCTCTCATCGCTTTGGGATATGTTTCTGCAGGGTTCAAAACCACACCCCCTATTTTACTGACCAAAAATAAGCCTAAAAAGATAGGTAGAAAAGTTATGCACACTGCTGAAACCAGCTTAACTCCCTCGCTTATTATTTCGGATAACTTGGTAAAGACCGAACCATATACAGCGCATGGCCAGCAATCCGTTAATTGCGGCTTCCAAAAAGAAGGGGTTTTAATCTGCGACATGGCTGTTTCAATTGAACACGAACACAATAAACAACAAATCAATACAACAACACACCCTCGAAAGAGCAAACTCCAATACTTTTGTTCTCTTAAAACAGCTAATTTCTCTATTAACCCTGTTATCATAAAACCTATATTCTTTCTTTAATTACTATGGGGCAGAACCACCACCAGAACCTGAACCGCGGCCAGAACCATAGGTATGCGTACCGGCAGAATCCGCAGATTCTCTTCTCCTTCTGGCCTCCTCATCTCTTCTTCTCGCTTCGGCATCTGCAGCAGCTTGCTCTCGAGCAGCTTTAGTAGCTTGACGAGATTCCCAAGCATATTTACCCCCAACCAGCATACCATGCCCAACACTTTTTGCAACGCCCGTACCACTTTTAAGCAGATTTGACCCAAGCGCAGTTATCTTAAGTGTCAAACCCTCTAAAGCTTTGCTAAGCCCCATATCTCCACCGCCAGATGCAAACATCTGAGCCAGCTGTTCAACTGAATTGATCATTTGAAAGCTAATTAACGTATATCCCAAACACCACAACGCCTGTTTCCAATCAAAATACTCAAAAGTCGCATTTGATACTGTTCCTCGAAGCATCTTTGCAAAAAGTTTCCTTACTTCTTCTTCTGGTCCTAACGCGTTTGACATAAGAGGACCTATAATTGCCACTACAATGGACAACATAACAAAAATAGCCATCACATTGATTAAAGTTTCCCACGCCTTTTTAGTATAACCTGCAGTAGCAGGAATTGCCCATAAAACAATCCATAACGGCATCAAAGCACACACAATCGTCAGCCGCATCAACGGATCAATAATCTTCATACCTAAAAATACCATTAAAAAGAAATAAGAACCCGCCACTAATAATCCCAACCACATAGCCCTGAAACGGCTAATCCAACTGGGCCACGCCCATTCCGAAATTGACAATCCCACCGCAAACCCCGTTGCAAATGTGGCATTTGCTCTTCCCATCATGCACTGCACAGATTTATAAGTACTATTTTCAAAAAATTGGGTTTTATTGCTGTTCCCTGTTGCTAATTCTGGCAAATCTGTGATCCCTTCACAAAATTCCAAGTTTTGTGTAGCCAAACGAACCTGTTGCCAAGCTTTTGTATTTTCTCGTGCACTAGTTTTTTCTGCTGAGTCTTTTTCTGTACCTTCCCGTTCAGTCTCCATTTCCACCCCTACTGAAGCAAGGCCGTTAATCAATCTTATACTGTTCTCGCGACGTACCAGAACTGTACCTAAATTTATTGAAGTTGTTAAAGCTGGATTAATAATAAAATAATAAATTGCATGCACATTCACAAGCAACACAGAAGCAATTATAATTTTTCCCAAAGGAATAGCTAATCCTCGCCAAAAATCACCCAAAGGAATTTCTTTCAAAGAAACAATCTGTTTGCCCACATAAAAAACAACAAAGGCAAACCCTCCTATCCACAACATAATTTGAAAAAGTTGTTGCAATTCATTAGCTGTATCCACCGCCACTCTGTTTAAAATGATAAAAATTTGTTTATACAATGGACAAAACCAACAAGCTGCAGGCAAACCTGGCCCTGGGGATGCGGCAACCCACTGCAATGTTTTAGCTAAAGACTGATTTATTTCCTTTCCTTCTGCAAATACTGGAAATACAATTGATGCCAGTGCAATCAAACATACATAAACGATAATTTTTTTCATCCCAGCCCCCTTTATGAGCATACACTCTTCGTTAAAGTATGAAAGATTTTTTTGTAAAACACAACATTTTTTTATGCAGATTTCAAAAAAAATATTGACCCCATAAAAAATCATGGTACAATAAGTATGAATAGTCATTAACAGCAATATCAAGGAGTACAAACATGGTAGACATCACAGACAAATTTGACCCAAAAGATCCATGGAATCCAGACAACTGGAATAGACGTTTGTGGATTGGTAATTCCTTGCACTTTAACCTTTCACACATGTCCAGAGAAGAAAAAAAAGCTGTTTTTCTTGAATTGCAAGAACAATTTCCAGATATCGACGGAAAACCACAAATTTCTCTTTTCAAAAGAAGGGGAGGACTCTGGCGATCGAAAATAGATGGGCCAGCTGTTGGTGAAACGTGGGTTCAATATTTGGAAAGCCATCCAGAAGCTTTAGATAGCGTCAGTTTTATTGGCTTTAACACAACCAGAGACAAAAAGCATTGGTACTCATATTTTGGTGCGAGGGCTAAAAACAAAGAAACTTTTAGAGCAAAATTACATGCTGAACACCCTGATTCCAATAAAAAGAAAGATCATAAACTCCTAAATGTCCTTGCCAAAGGAAGTGGCCTTGCCCGTGATGCAACTTTTGGGGTAGGTTTGACCCGCTGGGAAGATTTATTGGCAAAAATTGCCCAAGCCGAAACATTTGATGAACTGGCCCAAAATGTCATGTTTGCCATATTGTTCTTACCCCTAAATGCGATTGATGATGAACTAAAACTACTATCCAATATGATTGATAAATGGGCGGCCGAAGGACAAAAGAAAGTTGATGAGATGCGAAAGGCACGGCTGGACAAGTTGCGCAAAAGTGCAAATGATGCCAAAGGTGGTGATCAAAAATCTTTTGAAGCACTCGTTTTGGCAAATTTATTGTCTATGGATGAAAAAACGCGTGCCGAATTTGCAAGTAATCTGCAAACCCATCCGGAACTCATACGAAATAATCTTATGTTAAAAAAGGCCTTAGAAAATCCGGACATTCAACGTCTTATACGAGGGGCTCAACTCAAACAAGTACCACCCCATGTAGAAATTACCACAAATACCGCAGGAGACTCCTATAAGAAAGAGGTAACGATATATGGTACTTCCGGGCGCAAATTTACCTTGGAAAGAACAGGAACTCCTGGAGCTTACCACTACACATACAAAATAGAATTTTTAAAGGATGGTGAACAAGTTGAATTTTCCTATAATCCAACCGAGAAAACATATAAATATAAACGTGGGACCGATACAATGACTTTTAACCCCAATACAAAAACTGTTACCAAGACTACTGGTAGTGGGGGAATTCCTACTACTCTTCCAGCGGCAGATGCAGAAAAAGAATTTAGAGCAATTGCTCCTTATATAGAAGACCTGAAGCAACAAGACCAGGCATTCGCAAAAGATTTAAAAACTTTGGATTTACCGGCAAAACTTAGAGGGTGGGAAACAACAGCGACGAGAACTTCACCACCACCGACACGGGCAGAACTAAAAGACATCCAAAAAAAATTGCACGAATTAGGTATCAACATTAATCCAACAGATAGCGACGCTTGGGAGCACCTTAGAACCAAAGCTGATGAGGCACGGAAAAATCTGTTAGATCCTGTCGTAAAAAGAACTGGCGATTACGTTGTATTGGACTCCCACGGTGGAGAAAGATATACACTCGTTTCAGGGGAAAAAACAGAAAATTGGAGTGGGTTTCAAGAGGCTGAAGGGGCTGATCTGATGAGTGATGGCTCGTGGGGATTACGATTTAAATTAACGACAAGATTAAAACCAAATGAACGCACCCAAGCCGTCATTAAAGAATATCAGGATGGTTCCTATCAATTATTAATCAACAAGTTAGCAGATGATGCAACAGCAAAACACCAAAACAACCAATTTTTGCAACTTCAATGCCATAAGCATAATCCCAGCAGTGCAACCAGCGAAATGGATGGCACGGTGCTTGTTGTACAAAATGGCGTTCATTATCAATTTACAATAAAGGAAGGATTAATTACAGAATGTTTAAAATATACGAAAGGGGAACGTGATGGTCACAAGATAGAGCTTTTCAGTTTACCGGCAGACGTTCCCTGTACCCTGACAGAAGCCGATATACGCGCCACAATCACCGAATTGGGAAAGGATCCTGAAGCAATGAAATCTCATGATTTTTCTGGAAGTTTATCAGTTTTTCAAAGAGTTCTCAACGTTCGTGATAATCTGTCTAGTGGAGCAGAGATACCTCCACCTCCAGGACACTCCACTCTCACTGCTGAACAAAAGGCAGAACGAGATGCATTTATGGATAAAAAAGAGGCCGAAATGGGTACAAATGCTGCAACCGTCACATCAGAAATCGAAAGACGTAAAACAGCAGAACGTTACACTCACGATAGTGATGGTAGAGGTGGCCATTGATGAAGTTCATTGTCAAACAATGTATTGGGGGATTGATTTTTGCGACAGGAGTCGGAATTTTTTATTTCAGATCTGTTCATAATGTCCCTCAGCCAGAAGGATCGCCATCTGGATTAAACTTTCGCGCTGTAGTGGGACTATTTTGTCTTTGGATGTGTTTTTGGAATGCAGTGTTATATATTAAATTCAAAAAGAAACAAATAGATCCTTCATCCGTTCCTGTTCAGGTTGATATGAAACCACGCTCTTTTGTTCCGCAAAAAATGAAAATAGTCACAGGAGCTGTTTTAACAGTGGATCCTCATGATCCAAAATATAAACCCGCTCCGGACCCTCTTGCAGAAGAAGATTTAAAACTGTTATCCAACGGTTTTTGGGGTAATTTAAAGCTGGAATGTTATACCCATATTACCTATCAAAATATAAAAATAGATTTAGCATATACATCTGATAAATGTACAGCAATAGTTTATGTGTTAGGCCAAGACGGGATATGGCAGGTGGAACCTGCTACTGGAAACTTTATCAATACTTCAAAGGTGTTGCCTGCCCCTGTGGCAATTTTAAAACAACAAGTCGCCGTGTTGCGCCAAGTGGAAGAAGAAGCTCAAATCATCCCTGTGATTTTATTGATGCGTGGCACAATTCAAGATGAAGATAAAGTGCTTTCTTATTTAAAACAAAACGATATTACTTTAGCAAAATATGATAATAACGTGAACAGCTCTGCCCCCACATTGATCAGCGTTTTACAACAACATTTTGAACCTCAAATAATTTCTGCGAATTTAGATGACGCATGGGAGGAATTAGATGAACAACAAGAGCAACAAATGGTCAACGAAAAACAGGAGGCTAATGATGCGCAAGACAAAGAAAAAACAGACCAACCTGAAGGTTAAAAAAATGACAAAATCAGTTAAGAAAACGGTAAAATCTGCTAAAACAAAAGCCGTTGCAAATAAGATCAAAGCGGCCCCTAAAAAAGTGCAACAAAAGTCTGCGCGCCACAAGCTTCCACCTGTTAAGGCTGTAAAATCAATTTCTGCGCAAACAGAATTGTACCAAAAAGATTTAAAAAATTTAAGTAACGGTTGGTGGGGCAATTTAAATTTAGTCTGCTTTACACACGTAAGTTACAAAGATATAAAAATAGATTTAACATATTCTTCAGAAAATTGTACGGTCATTGTTTATGTTTTAAGTCAAGAGGGCACCTATAGTATTGATGCGGCCGGCAATTTCTTTGTCAACAAGAAAAAGTTGCTGCCTAACCCAGTGACTCTTTTAAAAAAACAATTAGCGACTCTGTATAAAATTGAAGCCAACGCTAAAATTATTCCTGTTGTTTTGCTGATGCGGGGCGCTGTTCAAAACCAACGCAAAGTGCAAACGTATCTGAAAAGAAACGGCATTCAACTTATCAGATCAAACACTTTGCGCACTTCGGATTTACCGTCTTTATCGCGGTTATTACATGACAATTTTTCCCCACTTATCTCTTCAACACATATAGATGAAACGTGGGATGATGCAGGTCATGTATCTTCTGTACAACCAAAATCTACACGTGCTTCACGCATACGCTTTTTAACACAAAAACAAACTCAAAAATTAGCTGCGAATATTGCGACTGTTGCTCATGCGGGATATTTTCCAATTGCATCTGGGACCATCGGGTCTTTGATCGCATTGCCCATTGCATATGCCTTAAACCAAGCAAGTTTAATCGCGTTGTGGTTAGCAATTTTTTTAACCATGTGGGTTGGCGTCTGGGCCATTAAACGCTTTACAGAAAACAAAGTAGAAAAAGATCCTTCTTCTGTCATTATTGATGAAGTCGTTGGTCAATCCATTCCATTTGCTTTGGTTGCGCCTGGTTTATTACATTGGCCATGGCTGTTACTTGGATTCATTTTGTTCCGCTTTTTTGATATTTGTAAGTTTGGTTTGGTCAAATATTTTGACAAACAAAAAACAGCATGGGGTGTGATGATGGATGATGTAATGGCAGGATTACAAACCGCCTTCATCCTAGTCCTGCTGCAAATTTTATGGATTTTAACTTAAAAAAAGGAGTTCCTATGGATACCGAACATTATAAACATATTGCAGAATTATATGCCGAAGCAAAAGGTTGGCAGTTATCTCCCTTTGCAGATAAAATTATTAAACGTTGTTTAATGTGTGAAGGCAAATGCCCTTGTGATACATCCAGAGGTTATTGCCCATGTTCTGAGCATGTGAAAGAAGTTCAAGAAATGGGACATTGCCATTGCAATTTATTTGTCGCTAAAGAATAAACACATATCTATCTATTTCATCTCTAAAAGGGCTTCAATTTGTTTGAGGACGATTTTTTGCGTCCGTTCACTCTGTTCCTCAAGTAATCTGATGATTTTTTGCAGAATGTTGGAATGTGGTGTATTTTTTGCAGATATATCTGTCAATAAATCTTGAACAGGAATATTTAAAGCATTCGCAAAGGACACCACGGTTGTAATTCTAGGGTCTGCAAGTCCACGCTCTACATTGGATATCGTATTGATCATTTTACCAGAAACTTCTGCAAACTCTTCCTGAGAAAGCCCTCATTGTTTGCGTAAAAAGGCAATCCGCCGGCCTAGCAACTTAAGGGTTGTGTTTTCCATATAATCTCCTCTGTACCATTTCATTTTCACATTTTAATGTGTAAATTGCTATAATACTTTACTGTGTATTTTTCCTTGACATTGCTATTTTTACACATTACAATGTGTCTATTGGGATTATCATAACAATAATTAACGATAAAGGAGCAACTATGAATACAAAAAAAATAGCATTTACCACTTTAATGATTGGAACCATTTTGTATGCAACTTCTACTCTTGCAGGTTCTTGCACAAAACAGGGCTCGTCTGTGAGCATTGCAACAATTCAAAGCAAATATAAAAACTGTGTCAATTGCGGGACCCAAAAAAATGGAAATAAGACAGTGTATTATTGCTATTGTGGTGATGGTTGTAAAAACTCAGGAAATGTTGCTTCATCAGTCTCTAATAAAATATCGAATGTAGCAAACTCTACTGAAACAAGTACAAGCTCTAAAAAAATATTGAATGTAGCAAACTCTGTTGGAACAAATTCAAGTTCTAATACAAATACTAGCTCTTGCTCAAAACAAGGTTCACACATTAGTGCGAGCTATATCAGAGATCATTATAAAAATTGTAACAAATGTTGGTCAGAAGATGTAAAGGCGGGTCAGTGTAAGAAAAATAAGAAAGCACATAAGCATTATTATTGTAATTGTGGTGCTGGATGTCTGAAAAACAAATTACAAAAACTATCGAAATAAGTAAAACCCCGGCAAACCTGTCGGGGATATTTTTTCACTTGACATTTTTGTAAAAATCGGTCAAAATATAAGCCTAACAACTTGATGGCGGATGTAGCTCAGTTGGTTAGAGCGCTGGTTTGTGGTACCAGATGTCGTGAGTTCGAGTCTCATCTTCCGCCCCACTTTAATAGATACAAAAATTTAAAAATCCCTGGGGCTTACACCGTGAGGATTTTGTTTTATGTATTATTTTGGATACATATTTTTTCGACTTGACTTAGATTTTTTCTCGGATATAGCCCTTCTGTACAGATTAACCTATAACAAAGGAGTAAGTATGAATATCAAAATAGCATTTGCAACATTAATTTGTGGATCCATTTTATGTGCAACGCCTACTTTTGCTGCCTCTTGTGCAAAAAAACAATGGCTCAACGTGAACAAGTGTGCAGCTTGCCCTGTCAATGCAACATGCGATGGAAAGACTTTTAAATGTGACCCGAATTTTATTTCAATAGGAAAAAATGTATTTGTCCAGCCTCTAAGTGGATGAATGGCAACAAATGCGAAGCCTGTCCTGCCAATGCCATCTGCGACGGCAAGACCTTTGTCTGCAAGAACGGTTTTACGGCTTCAGGTAATGAATGTGTAAAAAACACTTGTGCTAAAGGCCAGTGGATGAACAAAGGCAAATGTGAGGCCTGTCCAACTCAATGTCTCTTGTAGTGGTCAAACTTTAACCACAAAACTCCTCTGGAGTTAAAAAATCCCCACAATGAACGTTGTGGGGATTTTGTTGTGCCTATTATCTTATTCGGCTGTTTTATTTGATTCTTCAGCAATACGAGCTTTTTTACCAAACAATTTGCGCAAATAGTACAACTTACCACGATTCACAACGCCTTTGCGAACAACAGTAATACTAACAATATTTGGAGAATAGAGTGGGAAAATACGTTCCACACCTTCACCAAATGAAATTTTACGCACTGTAAAGGTGGAATTGGCACCGTCATTATAACGTGCAATACACACACCTTCATAGGCTTGATTACGTGTATTTTTTTCTTCCACGATTCGGCACACAACACGAACGGTATCGCCCGCCTTAAAATCAGGGATTTGCTTATTCAGCTTTGCAACTTGCTCGGCCTTCAAATCACGAATAATTTTTGTTGTCATTTTAGTTTCCTTTCTTTGTTGCCAGATATTTTTCATACAAGTCCGGCCGTCTTGTTTTCGTTAATTGCTCTGATTCATTTAACCGCCATGCACGAATTTTTTCGTGATGACCGCTCAGCAACACTTCGGGCACTTCCCGACCTTGCCAATTTTGAGGCTTTGTATATTGTGGATATTCCAACAAGCCATTGGAAAAACTTTCTTCCATAATGGATTCAGCATTTCCCAACACGCCGTCTATTAAACGCACGGTTGCATCCAACATGGTAATGAGTGCGGGCTCTCCACCCGAAAGCACATAGTCTCCAATGCTAATTTCTTGGACATTCCACTTATCCAAAACACGTTGATCAACGCCTTCAAAGCGACCACAGATAAAAGTAATTTCATCCATTTTTGCCCATTCGGCAGCCATTGCTTGATTAAACACTTTACCACGCGGAGATAAGTAAAAAATAGGTCCATTATGATGAACAGCTGTTAAAGCTTTATCCAAAACTTCTGCACACATAACCATCCCCGCACCTCCACCAAACGGCGTGTCGTCTACAGATTTATATGCATTATCAGAATAGTCCCGAATATTTGTCACAACCATATCCCATTTTTTTTCAGCCAGCGCTTTGCCAATTAAAGAATATCCCAAACAACCAGGGAACATTTCAGGATAAAGTGTTAAAATGTTTGCTTTCATTTGACTACCTTTTCCATTCCAGAGGGCACAACAATTTCCAAACGCCTGTTTTCTGTGTCAACCACAGGAAAAGTTTGTTTAGAAAATGAAAAGTCCAACACTTTGCCACCGACTGTTTTGATTTCCAAAATAGTTCCAGCGCCAAAATCATTCACTTTCACCACTTGCCCAAACAAAGAATTATTTTCAAACACATTCATCCCCATCAAATCACAATAATAAAATTCACCATTTTGTGTGTTGGGTAACTTACTACGTTCTGCAAACAATTCCACTCCTTTAAATTGTTCGGCCACATTTCTGTTGGCAATTCCTTTAATAGCTACAAGCAACATATCGCCTTGTTGTCCTTGAACAGAAACCTCAAAACTTTTTTTGCCTAATTTATCGGTCAAAGGATTAAATTGTGGCAAATCCGTGGCATGCGTCAAATATGGTTTGATTTTCACCAAGCCTTTGATGCCATGAACATTCACAATTTTTCCGACAGCGATAAATGACATCATCAGATTCCTTATTCAGCCTTTGGTTCTTCCGCAGGTGTAGCTTCAGCGGCAGGTTCTTCTGCAGAAGCTTCTGCTGACTTTGCTTCTTCAGCGGGAGCAGCAGCTTGTTCGGCAGCTTTTGCTTCAGCTTCAGCCTTAGCGGCTTCGGCGGCAGCTTTTGCTTCTTCTTCAGCTTGACGAGCGGCTTCTTCAGCAGCTAATCTTGCTTCTTCTGCTTCCTTCATGCGTTGTTGAGCTTTTTCCTTAGGTGCGGATTTTTTAGGAGTTTCACGCACAGCAGGTTTTTCACACAAACCAACCAAAGCAAACAATTTTTGAACACGTTCGCTAAGCTCTGCCCCTTGAGCGATCCATTTTTTTGCTGCTTCTGTGTTCACACGCAAAGCATCTGGTTTATCTTTAGGCAACAAAGGATTGTAAAATCCTAATTCCTCAATAAACCGACCATCACGGCGACAATGTTTGTCTGCCACAACGATTTTGTGGACAGGCCGTTTTTTTGTACCCCCACGGGCCAAACGAATTCTAACTGACATATTTTTTCATCCTTTCGTTGTTAGTTAGTTTCCAAACGGAGGAAATCCCCCGCCATTCATACCAGAACCACCAAACATATTGCCCATGCGTTTCATCATAGACATCATGCCCAAAGGTCCCATTTTTTTAATTTTTTTCATTGCATCTGCCATCTGTTCATATTGTTTCAAAAGACGATTAACATCTTCCACTTTGACCCCTGCGCCAGCTGCAATGCGAATCTTACGCGAAGCCTTTATTACCTCAGGATTTTTTCTTTCCTTAGGCGTCATAGACAGGATAATGGCTGCCTGCCTTTTAATCAGGTGGTTATCTATATTTGCCTGATCAATCTGTTTAGCAAACTTGGAAATACCAGGGATCATTTTCATCACACCCTTGATATCACCCAATTTATCAACTTGTTCCAATTGTTTTAACAGGTCATTCATATCAAACTGACCCGACATCATTTTCATGGCTTGAGCTTGTATATCCTCTTGATTAACCTTTTCCATAGCGGTTTCAACCAAGCCAACCACATCGCCCATACCTAAGATTCTGTCCGCCACACGTTTCGCATCAAAAGCTTCCAAAGCATCTGCTTTTTCGCCAACACCCAAGAATTGAATAGGAACTCCTGTAATCATGCGCATAGACAAAGCGGCCCCACCACGTGCATCTCCATCAACACGTGTTAACACAGTTCCTGTAATACCGACTTTTTCTTTGAATTCACGCGCAACATTTACCGCATCTTGTCCCATCAAAGAATCAACAACTAATAATGTTTCTTGTGGTTGAGATAAATTACGTACAGCAACAATTTCTTGCATCATTTCATCATCTATATGCAATCGCCCTGCTGTATCCAAAACTAATACATCATATAAACCCAGTTTTGCTTCATTCAAAGCCCGCTTAGTAATATCTAAGACCTTTTCATCCGCAACAATCGGCAAACAATCCAATTCATATTTTGTTGCCATCTCTTGCAACTGTTCACGAGCGGCAGGCCGATACACATCCAAACTGGCCAATAAAACTTTTCTGCCTTCTTTCTTAAGCTTTAAAGCTATTTTGGCGGATGACGTTGTTTTTCCGGATCCTTGCAACCCAACCATCAACAACACATTTTGCTTATTTGGAATAAAATTTAAGGCTTGAGATTCACCCAACACACGCACCAATTCATCATGCACAATTTTCACCACCATTTGGGAAGGTTGAATAGAACGCATCACTTCTGCGCCAACAGCTTTTTCCTTGACAGACGCAATAAAATCTTTCACGACGGGCAATGCTACATCAGCTTCCAATAAAGCAATTTTGATTTCACGCGCCGTTTCATCCATGACAGCTTCGCTGATAACGCCACGCCCTGCCAGCTTATCAAAAACCTTTGCCAATCTGTCCGCCAAACCGTTAAACACTTGTCAATCCTTTACATATAACGTCGCTCCCCGGTGAGCGAACCATCGCCGAACGGGGTATCTCCTTGGAGATTCAAAATATCTTCCTTTGGAAAGTTGAAGTTATTGTAGCAAAAAAAAGTCCACTTGTCAAGTGAATTTTGTTAGTTTTAATAAACGACTTTTTTAGAGGCAAGCCAATTACCGTACTTATTCTTCACAAAGGGGGACACGGTACTTGAACTCGTTTCGGTCTATGACTTGTACATAGCCGTGGGCAGGCTCTACAATAAAAGCCTGCC
The DNA here is from genome assembly GCA_017960645.1 of Alphaproteobacteria bacterium. GTDB lineage: Bacteria > Pseudomonadota > Alphaproteobacteria > CAAHEQ01 > UBA3637 > UBA3637. The sequence continues at coordinate 58,339 of JAGCYU010000010.1, forward strand.
GTGTGCCATAGCCTGTGCTTGTCCATCCCCAATCACTATTACCAATATTTTTCGCGTTTGGACACGCCCCTGTCGTTTGGTTTGGAATTTTGGATATACCAGGGCACATGTGTTCAAAGCTGGCTAATTGTCCGCCAATAGCTTCACACCAAGTAAAGGCAGACCACCAATTCATTTTGTTTCCACCCACACAAAACTTCTTGCCATTGCAGTTGTTGATTTTGGTGGTGTCGGTTGGATCGTTGCACAAGCCACCTTTGTCCAGGTTATTGCCGTGTTCATCTGTACCGTATTTGTTTGCTGTGACAATCGTTCCACCATAGGCTGTACAGTTCGACCAAAAATCGGCTTGAGCCGTTGTTGCCAAAACCAATGCTGTTAATAATAAATACTTTTTCATTTTCTTTCCC
>JAGCYU010000011.1 GCA_017960645.1 Alphaproteobacteria bacterium
ACCAAAGGTTTTTACAACTATCCCGATATATTTGGGCGGGACTTATCACCTTCGCGGGTGTTCATTATGCCTTTTTAAGCGCGCGGTTTTATTTTCAAGATAACTTGATTCACAACAACCTTTCATGGATAAGCGGTATCACGTTGGCTGTCTTTTTGATTGCCAGCCTGTTTTTGGACAGACCCTTTTGTAATTATTTTTGCATGAAAGGTGCCGTTGATGGGTTGATGAGTGTTATTCGACCCGTAAGCATTAGACGTGCCCCAAAGGCGTGTATTCATTGTCATCTGTGCGATAAAGTATGCCCCATGAACGTGCCAGTAGAGGGCACAAACTTTGTGCGCCATCCGAACTGCATCAACTGTATGAAATGCGTGTGTGCTTGTCCCAAAAATTGCCTGAAATTTAAATTGATGGCGTTAAGGAAAAGTTCCCCCACGAAATAGGAATATAATAGTGACCATTGAAGAAAATATTTTTAAACGTGCGGAAATAAACCAAAATGCGTTGGCTGGGTATGGCTTCCGGCAAGCAAAGGGATTTTGGATTTTAGAACGCCCCTTTATGAACGGGGATTTTAAGGCGGTCATTCGCATTGATAGCGCTGGGCACGTTTCGGGGACTGTTTATGAAATTGCCACCCAGGATGAATACTTGCCCCTGCGTGTGGAAAGCATGGACGGCTTTGCGGCTGAGGTCAGAAATGCGTACATAGAACCCCTTAAAGACATCAAAGAAAAATGCTGTCATGAAAATGTGTTTATATTTCCTCAGACCAATCGTTTGGCTGATGAAATTTACAAAAAATACGGGGATAAACCTGTTTTCCCATGGGATGATTTTTCGGGTGGAGTGTTTAAAAATCCGAGCAACGGCAAATGGTACGCGATTGTAATGGCCCTCAATGTGCAAAAGGTAGATAAGAAATTGTCCGGTGAAGTGGAAGTTATGAATATCAAACTGAACCCTGAAAAAATCAAGGAACTTCATAAAGAAAAAGGATTCTATCCCGCCTATCACATGAACAAAAAGAACTGGATCAGTATTTTACTGAACGATACGGTACCGAACAAAGTCTTGCTTACCCTTCTGGACGAAAGCCACGCATTTACACTATCCAAACGATTCCGTAACAGATAGTTTTTTTGTGCTTACTTATCCCTTGTATTAAATGATTTGTTGTAGTAATATCACACCATGATTAAAGTTCTATTCGTGTGTTTAGGGAATATTTGTCGGTCGCCGATGGCGGAGTTTGTGATGAAACAAATGGTCGCCGAAAAAGGTCTGGCGGACAAGTTTGAAATTGCCTCTGCCGCAACGGAAGGTTATAATGAAATGGCGCATGAGGCGCTGGATTATCGGGCGGCAGATATGCTGAAACAAATGAAAGTCCCTTTTACCCAGCATTATTCGCGCCAAATTCGTAAATCCGACTACGATAAATTTGACTATATTTTGGCGATGGACGATAATAATGTGCGGGATATTTTGGATATCGTGGGCGAGGATAAAGACCACAAAGTTCATCGTCTGTTGGACTTTACAAAAAATCCTCGTCCGGTTAAAGACCCGTGGTACACCGGCAATTTTGATGAGGCTTATTGGGATATCTATGAGGGCTGTCAGGCGTTTTTGGATTCACTAAATTAAAGATTTAACACTGGGTTTATTGTTCACTATTGTGTTCTTGATCTTCAATGAAGGCAAGGAATTCTTTGCCTAAATCTGTTATAGTTGTAGGTTCCGTTGAGCCCATTTTACCAGAAACTGTATACACCAAGTGATGTTCTGACAAACTCTTTAGAATCGCCTCTAAAAGTTCCTTATCCTTATAGTTTTTTCTTAATTCTGGAACCAAATCGTTTTCTGCATAAATACCTTTTGTATTCATAATAATACGTGGCCCTTTGGAATGAGAAACATCTGTTAGAACACAAATATGTAGTGAAGTAAAATCTCTTAACATATTTAAAAATATGTGTTTCTTTGCATCATTAATATTCTCATTTTTAATAGCATTTATAACGGCATTTGCATACAGTGCAACTTTATTTTTCTCTATATCTTCTAGTGCACCTCTTTGAGCTGATGCTAATATACTAGCAAAGTTAGAAGTATCTCTTATTTTTCGTTCCATCTCTGTGTCTAATTGTGCTAGGCGTTTTACAACCTCTTCCTTCCATAAGTCTATACGCTCTTGCCAATTATCTTGAACAAAATCTTCAAAAAATTTGCTAAATCCAGAAACAACAGGTATTTGGCTTAGTATAGCCAATGCACCATTCTTTCCTATTTTTTCCAAATTGCCCATCTTAATCCTTTTCACTTTTCCCATGTATCCATGAGCATTTTAGAGAGATTAACTGTAAAATCTATTAAATCTATATCTCTTTGTGATTTGGCAGATTGCTTTAAAACTTTTCCTGCTACATCCATTGTAGTTTTGGCATCTTCAATGGTATATGGCTCATAGGATTGTCCTAGGTACCTTTTGATAGAAGATTGTATGGTTTTAATTGCTATCTTTACATCATCACTGGGCGGTAATTGCGCTAAATTATCCAAAAACCAATGCACTTGTTGTAATATATCCATGTTGTTACCCTTTTTTTTACATACATATTTAATCTAGGTACTCGTTCGAAAAATTGCAAGATGAAAGTATTTTAATCTGCCAAATTAATGATTTTCTTTTTGTGTTTTCGGGCTTTTTCGACAGCCTTATAAGCGCCACCGGAATTGTGGGTGATATAGCAAACAATATAATCCGCATTTTTGGCGATGTAGTCATTTCGTCTTAAAATAGCAACTTGAGGCGGGGCGTTGGCCACTTCATTGGGGTATATCAGGTCATAATCTTGCGCATCAACCCACTCCATTTTGGCATCACTGGGATGATACGCCGGAAGCAGGCACAAAGAAATCCCTTTAAACTCCTTTTTTAATTCTTTCAAGGTAAGGCGCGCCATACAATCAAATGAGCCTTGTTCGCACAGCCAAAATTCATCTACCCCTTGGGCTATTAAATCCCTGACAACTTCCTCTAAATGTCGCTCTATGTTGTTGGACATAGGGGTATCGCGGTGGCCGAAAAAAGCGCAAATGCTCAAACTGAATACCTGTCAGCCCAAACAAAACACCGCCAAAAGGCGGTGGGTGTTGTTAACTACGAATCTCGTGAAAAGTAGACCGGACTATTCGTGCATGCCTTATTTTGCCGGCACCCACCAAACGGTGAGATGCCCACAAACAAAGAAACTTTCAATAATACAAAAGTCCCTTGCCCACGAGAAACAGGGCTAACAATCCCTCGTTAGAACTTGGGCTGTCCTAACGAGGTCTATTATATATGAAGAACAATCAAAAAACAAGACCTATTTTATTTTTTTTGAGCCGGTACTCCTTGGCAAGGTCTGATTTCACTTGCTTGTACCGCGCAACCATTTGTTCCAATTTGTGTTGCATGCGGGTCAAATTTCGCGCCTGTTTAATGGGAAGAGGAGTACCGTAAGCCTGCTTCAGCTGAGTTTCAATATGTGTCAAAATCCGGCCGGCGTGATAATAAAGCATTGTAAAGTTTGTCCGGTTGCTGGGGGTAATATCCTCATACTTGCGCATTTTCATCAGTTTTCCTTTCGTTGCAACACAATGAATGCTTGGAAAAACAAGAAAGTCCAGTGAAATATGCAAAATCTATAAATTAGCCCTAAAAGTTCAACTTGGACGGCGCTTTTTGATTTTCTTATTTTTCAATACGGTTAAGAGCGTTGGCAGGATGATTTGTGCCAGAAGTTTAAGTTGTTTTTCCATGTGTTATCCTTTCAATTGAGGACATCACCATATATGCTCTTGTTGACAGATTTATCAACTTATATTTTCAAAACGTGCATTTTTGACGATAAGCAACACTATTTTTGCATACAAGTCATTTACAAAAACGCCAAAAAGTAAATGAATTTATGCTGGTTTCCGTAGAAAATGAAAAAATCTCCTTTACATACCATTGTATGTTTTTAAAGGGCGTATTTTTGATGATAAGCAACACTATTTTTGCATCGCAGTTTTTACTATATCGCATCACACCTAAATCGTACACACTTTTTTAATTATCCCAGAAAATTTTTAAGGTCATCATAATTACAAATGGATAATTTCTACATTTTTATCTTGCTTTGCCAAATATTCCACCAGCAATCGCCGATGGCATTTTTCAGTTGTCGGTTCTGCACATAAAAAACAACACTTATCCATATCCGGTGTTAAGGTAAAGCGGCGTGCATGACAAATGCTATCATACTGAGTGACATAGTCATTCCAACTCAGGCGTCCGTCTTTATAATCCCGTAGAAGTGTAGCCGTTGGAGCAAACTCTTTTCTGTTTTCGTAATCAATATGGCACAGGACTTTTAAAAAGAAAGCTAAATCTTCTGATTTTGAAAATCCAGACAATTGAGTATTGGGCCACAAGCGAACATCAATCACTTTCTTAACATCAGAGTGTTTTAAAATAGTAAAAAACTCTCTGGCCGATTTTCCTGTAAAACCAATTGTATAAAGACGCATTTATTTCCTTTCCTAATATAAGAATACACCATTACACATTAAAAAGCAATGATTGTTTTGTTTGTAATAAGGTTTTGCTAATCCAACTCGTACATGAGCAAAAGTCATCTCTTTTAGTTGCTCGTTCAATTTCTTTAAGCCATTCATCTTGTCCAAAACATCTCTTAAATAACGACACGTTACCCGTAAATCATACTTTTCTCCATCATTGTCCCGAATTTTAATGCGTAACTTATTTTCACTATCTTTATAAAATTCCAAGTTTTGAGCCGGGACTTTAATCGCCCCCAAAGA